>CAXRFT010000001.1:0-8280 GCA_964230135.1 Porticoccaceae bacterium
CTCGACAGGATTGATCTCAAAGTTCAAGTCACGTCAGTGGAAAAAGAACAGCTGTTCAAACAAAACCTAAACTGCCAAGAAGAGACTGACGAGCACATACAACAACGAGTCTGTGCGGCGAGAAAACGGCAGATTGAACGACAGGGTATGCTAAACACACAATTGAGTAGCAATCAGGTAACGCGACTGTGCCCACTTTCCTCGGTACACCGAGAACTGCTTGATCTAGCCATGGAAAAATTTGCACTGTCAACACGGGGATATTATCGCACCTTAAAAGTCGCCAGAACCATAGCTGACTTGGAATCAATGGAAGACCCAACCATCGAACACTTTAAAGAGGCGTTGAGCTACCGCCAACCTTCTAATCGAGTTGTCTAGAACTGCTTTTATCAGTTTGGAACCGGCACATGTAAAAGTCGTTAATTCAGCAGTTGCCGAGACCTAATGTAAATGCGCGGCGGTTTTAACAGGCTTGCCTCAGCATTTCATAAGCCAAGTCGGCCCCTTGCTGCTGAAGTATCCGCTGAAAATGTTGCATTTCGAAACGATCTTTTCCTCGATCCCTGTAACGGTATAAAAACGGTCCAGGAGGGCCAACAGGTAGATCCCAAGCAATAATCAATGCGGGGTGAAACGCACGAGGAGAGTAGTGCCATGTTGGATTTTCGCCCTCGCGACTGTCGACAAGCATATTACCCTTTATCGATCTATATTTGCGGTAGAAATTGTTATTTTCGGAATATTGACTTCCGAATCCCTTCCATCTCCACGTCAGACTCTCTACATCCCAAATTATAAGGGATCCATCAAACTGCTCAGCATCTCGCGGAGTTTTAATAGTCAGGGAAACATCACCATCAAAAGTGAGAAGAAGATGCTGCTCATTGTATTCACAGGACAGCAACTGGTGAACTTCAGGATGGTCACGCCACCAATAACCAAAACTAGCCATTGCACAACTCCCAGTCTTGGTTGGTCGCGAGGTTGCCTTTTCTTTCATGATGGTCGCCGCGATGGCTTCAGTTGACTGTATGTAATTTGTAATCACAAGTATTCCTCATTTCATCATTGCTGACTGCTTAATCGCCGAACCAATTTCACAATGCGACTAAATAATCTGTCTAATTCCTAATATCTAAAGCTCATTTGTCTGAACATGGGTTGAATAATCGTCTATTTTTTTGATCCTGTAACCTGCACACTGGGACAGTTTTTACAAAAAAATTACTCTTTCTTCAAAATTTGGCCACTATTGGCAAAGATTTACGCGACAAAAATCAGTCAAATGGGCTTTATTGTTAAAAAAAGAACGGACAACCATCTCAGCAAAAACCTTGAGAGAGGATCAGAAATTTAAGCAGTCACGGCAAATTGATACGGCACTAAGAGTCAATTAGAGTGCCACAATGAAAACAATAGTTTGCATCTCGATGATGATCCATGCGACCGCAGTGATCACATTTTATCGATTGCGATTGCAGTTGCATTTCCCGCGCGATTTGAACGGTAAAAATTCCGGTAAAAATAGCAATATAGCAGTACCCCAAAAAACGGGAACAAAAAACCAAAATCTGACTAAAGAAGCTGCTTGAAACAAACTCATGTGACTCTGAAAATGTCATTAAGGCCAACGTCAACCGAATTCCATCAGGAATACTTTGAATTCCGGTGCTCGATTGCTCGGCAACAAACATTAAACTGCCAATTAAAATATTTAACATCAACATGACGAGAAACATCACCAGATATTTTCGTCGCGACGCATAGAAGGAGCGCACCAAAATGTTGACTTCAGAGAGATACATAAACAGTCTCGGCAGACGAAATACGCGAAGTAACCTCAGCATTCGCACAATCAACCAATAGCTATCACCAGCGAAAAGTAAGGCAAGATAAGAGGGCAAGAAAGACAGTAAATCCACCACACCATAAAAACTAAAAATATAGCGCCTCGGCCAGGGTGATGAATAGACGCGAAAACAATATTCAACAGTAAAAATTACCGTGAATATCCAATCTAGGCGGGAAAACCACAGTGAGTATTGCTGGTCGAGAGAGGCGATGGAACTGAGTATAACGGAAATACTACTCAGCGTTATGAGCAAAACTAACGCAAGGTCGAAGCGCTGACCGGCAACGGTGTCAGTGCCGAAAATGACGCGATAGCTTTTATCCCTCAGAGTTTCATGTAACATAATGGTTAGGTCAACTGATTACCCTTCGCTCAGAGTGTAAAAGATTCGAAACCGCTTTTCACCCACAGAATAAAAAAACAACTCAAGTGGATAATTTAACCATGGATAAACACCTGCCCTCCTCACATTTGAATATAGAAATTACCGATCGTAATGGCCGTCCAACATTGAGCTCTTGCCACCGTGACTTAACATCTCCCAGCAAGAATCAAGTGCTCATCAAAGTTGCTGCCGCTGGCATTAACAGACCCGACGTGTTTCAGCGCATGGGGCTTTATCCCCCTCCTCCCGGGGCATCAGATATTCCCGGTCTAGAAGTGTCAGGTACTATCGTGGCTATCGGTACCGATGTCAGCAACTGTAAGGTCGGTGATCAAGTATGTGCGCTTTTATCCGGTGGTGGTTATGCTGAGTATGCCCTAGCGGAGGAGGATCTCTGCCTGCCGATTCCCGATAACCTATCGCTCATAGAGGCCGCCGCACTACCGGAGACCTGTTTTACTGTTTGGCACAATCTGTTTGAACGGGCTTCCTTGCAGGCGGACGAGTACTTGCTGGTGCATGGTGGAAGCAGTGGTATTGGAACCACTGCCATTCAAATGGCTTCTGCATTGGGAGTCAAGGTGATCGCCACAGCTGGCAGCGATGAAAAATGTGCAATTTGTGAACAACTGGGTGCTGTAAAAGCGATCAACTATCACAAGCAGGATTTTGTCAATGAATCACAGAGACTCACAAATGGTGGGGTCAACGTCGTCTTGGATATGGTGGGAGGTGATTACATTGAAAAAAATATTGCTGCCTGCGCCCAGAGTGCAAGAATTGTTAGTATTGCATTTTTAAGAGGACCTATAGCCGAGGTAAATTTTTTACCCCTGATGCTAAAGCAATTGGTTCTCACAGGCTCCACTCTGCGCGCCCAACCTCTGGCTGACAAGGCCAGAATTGCTGAGGGTGTCAAAACAACCGTCTGGCCATTAATCGCCGAGGGTAAATTTAAACCCGTTATCCATAAAACCTTTAATTTGACTGATGCGCAAGACAGTCATACATTAATGGAAACGAATCAGCATATCGGTAAACTGCTTCTTTTGAATGATTGACAACGTAATAAGTCGATCCTGCTGATCAGTCATTGCGTTCTGGGACCACAGCCTAACCATCAGCTTAGTTACTTTTAATATAAATGGAGATTTCCAACCCTTATGCAAGATGATACATCGAGACTTGTGTACTCAACCGATAGAGGCCGAATTAAGCAAACTGCTGCAGAGACAATGCCAAGCGGTGATGGAATTATTCGCATCCGTCGCGAAACAAAGGGCAGAAAAGGTAGTGGCGTGACAACGGTGACCGGGTTCACGCTCAATACAGCCGATCTAAAGGTACTCGCAAAACAACTAAAACAGAGATGCTCAACGGGAGGGACGGTGAGACAGGGAATTATTGAAATTCAAGGCGATCACCGCGACCTGTTAAAAAAAGAACTGGAACAGCGTGGTTTCAGCGTCAAGTTATCGGGAGGTTAACATGACTCGCTGTTCAACAGTCAAACCCTACGGCACTTGGTTGTCCACTATCACGCCAGAGCTAATCACAACAGCAGCACCCGGGCTGAGCAGTGTTCAATCTCACAACGGAAGTCTCTTTTGGGTTGAAAGTCGCCCATGGGAAGCGGGAAGGAGCGTGATTCTTTGTCAAGACAAGCACGGGAATATCCGCGAAATGTTCCCCACCCCCTACAGCCACAACAGCAAGGTACACGAATATGGCGGCAGTGCTTACACAGTAGCTGAGAATCACCTCTATTTTGTCAACGCCTCTGATCAATGTATCTACAAAGTGGCATTAGATCGGGAGGCAGAGCCCCGGGCAATATCACAACCGGGGCCCTGGCGTTATGCTGACATTGTTTTTGATGGGGCGCACCGTCGTTTGATTATGGTTTGCGAAGAACACCGACAGCAGGGTGAGCCCGAGAATTACCTCGCTAGCCTGATGATAGAAGGTTCTGATCAAGATCCGAAACGTCTTGTGGATGGCGCAGATTTCTATGCCTACCCACGGTTGAGTGCCGATCAAAAGACCCTCTGCTGGATACAGTGGAATCATCCGCAGATGCCTTGGGATGCGACCCAACTGTGGACCGCTGATAATCAACAACCTGTTTTGACCGAGCAAAAGCTAATTGCGGGCCAAGACGGCAATGAAGCCATTTTTCAACCACAGTGGTCACCGGACAACCAATTATATTTCGTCTCTGATCGCAACAATTGGTGGAACATCTATCGTGCCGATGACGCCGGTGATGAGAACATTTATCCCATCGATTCCGAATTCGCAACGCCACTTTGGCAACTGGGTATGAGCACTTACTGTTTTATCTCTGAATCGATTATTGGTTGTGTCTGGAGCCAAAATGGTCTCTGGTACTCAGGGTTTTATGACCTGTCAGAAAAATGCATGACTAGGGTAAATTGTGACTACAGTGGTTTCCACAGTGTGTGTGCGCACAACGGTTGCATGGCGATGGTTGCCGATGCTCCCGCGCGCGCCAGCCAAGTCATCAGTATGGAGCATGACTCAACTCCTCAGATTAACTATGCGCCCACAACACTCTCCGTCAGTGCAGAAGAGCTCTCTATGGCAGAGTCCTTTTACTACCTCAGCGGCAATGACGAACAGGTTCATGCCTTTTATTATCCGCCTGTCAATAGTAGTTTTAAGGGCGAAGACAATGAATTACCACCAGTGATTGCCATGTGCCATGGCGGTCCCACCGGAGCCACCGATTGTGGTCTCAATCTAAAGATTCAATTTTGGACCAGCCGCGGCTTCGCCGTGGTGGACATCAATTACCGGGGTAGTACCGGATTTGGTCGGGAGTACCGACACAGCCTCGCAAAGTCCTGGGGTATCAAAGATGTGCAAGACACCACCTATGCCATAGACCACCTAGCAAAAGAGGGTAAGATTGATCGCCAACGTTGTATTATTCGTGGCGGCAGCGCCGGCGGATACACTGTTCTCTCTGCTCTCACCTTTACCGACACATTTAAAGCCGGCGCCAGCCTATACGGTATAGGCGATTTGGAAATGCTAGCCCGGGATACACATAAATTTGAAGCTCGATACTTGGATGGCTTGGTGGGACCTTATCCCCAAGACGAGGCAACCTATGTGGCCCGCTCACCCATTCACCATGCCAGCCAATTAAATTGCCCTGTTATCTTTCTCCAGGGACTGGAAGATAAGGTGGTGCCACCAAATCAAGCAGAAAAGATGGTGGATATTCTAACCTCAAAGGGCATCAAGGTTGCCCATGTGACCTTCCCTGATGAGGGCCATGGTTTCCGAAAGGCAGACAATATTGTCCGGGCTCTGGAATCTGAGTTGGAATTCTATAGAGAGGTCTTCAACCTCACGGTAGAGGCTTAAACTAATGTCTCGATATCGTCCGCCTACTCCCAAAAGTTCGCCCTATATCACCGCCGAGGGCGCAGCAAAGATGCGCGCGGAAATTCAACAGCTGTGGAAAGTAGAGCGCCCGGAGGTCACGCGTGTTGTGCATGAAGCAGCCAAGAATGGTGACCGCTCAGAAAACGGTGACTATATCTACGGCAAGCGCCGACTGCGCGAAATCGACAGCAGAGTTCGCTACCTCACCAAACGTATCGAAAATGCCCAAATCATAGAGGACAAACCCAGAGATACCAGCAAAGTATTCTTCTCGGCTTGGGTAACCGTTGAGGACCAGGATACCGAATCTATCGACACCTATCGACTGGTGGGCTCCGATGAGATAGATCCCGCTAAAAATTGGACCAGCATTGATTCACCCATGGCTCGAGCACTACTGGGAAAAGCGGTGGGAGAAGAGATTACAGTAGCAACTCCCTCTGGAGACCGTCACTTGCTGATTAGCAAAATCCAGTATTAGGGAGACAACCTTTGAATTTGCCAAGCGTTGTCAGTTAGCACATAGCTGAACCGGTCATGTAAACGCCTTTCACCACCTTGCCAAAATTCAAATTCTGTGGGTACCACGCGATAGCCACCCCAGTCGTCGGGCACTGGTATATGGCCATCGCTGAACCGCTCAGATACCGCCTCAAACTGTGTTTCCAACACTGCTCTGGAATCGATCACTGCGCCTTGCTTGGAAGCCCAAGCGGCCAATTGGCTGCCTTGCGGCCGGCTGGAGAAATAATCGGCCACCTCAGATGATGGCAGCGGCTGAGCGCCACCGCCAACGATCACTTGCCGGTCCATTTGTAGCCAGGGAAAATGCAAACTCACCTCGGGGTGCCCACCGATAGCAGAGGCTTTACGACTTCCTAGGTTGGTGTAGAACACAAAACCTCTATCATCGAAGCCCTTCAACAGCACCATGCGTTGCCACGGTCTGCCATTACTATCCACAGTGGCCAGGCACATCGCCGTAGGGTCGATTATCCCAGCTGTCATTGCCTGGTCCATCCACTGAGAAAATTGCGCAAAAGGACAGCGGTCTAGACTATCTCTGGACAGCGTGGCGTAATCATATTCTCGACGATTATCCTTTATACTCATAGACAAAGCCTAGACCAAATGGGTTGAACAGCGGCTACATGTTACCAATGGATTGACCACCATCTACTGGCAAAGCGACGCCATGCAGATACGACCCTGCATCACTGGCAAGTAAAAGAAATGGACCGCTAATTTCGTCCATCTCACCCGCTCGGCGAGCCGGTGACGAATTCAGGTAGGCTTTACTGTCTGGTGAGGCAAAAGCCGCTTCGGTCATTTCTGTCAAAAAATATCCAGGGCATAGCGCATTGACGCGGATACCCTTACTGGCCCATTCAATGGCTAAGGATTTCGTCAACTGCACTACCGCCGCTTTTGATGTGCAGTAGCTAGACTGACCAAAGGCGACTCGTAAACCCAGTATTGATGCCGTGTTGACAATGGCACCACCTACGCCTGCTGCAATCATGCGTTTTGCCGCCTGCTGAGCCACAATCCAAACCCCTTTAAGGTTAGTATCCATCATTCGATCCCAGCTGGATTCATCAATTTTTAACGCACTGCGAATATCGGCAACACCGGCGTTATTGGCCACTACGGTAATGGTCCCAAAAGCGGCTTCGCCCTGGTCAAAAGCACTTTCGATTGAGTTGGGATCTGTCACATCCATCGGCACAGCAACGGCCTTACCACCAGACGACTTTATTTTCTCTACCAGCGAATCAAGACGATCCACACGACGTGCAGCCACCACTACTTTGGCGCCTCTGGCGGACAGTAATTTGGCGAAATGTGAGCCAAAACCGCTGGATGCACCGGTGACCATGGCAACTTTCCCACTCATATCAAACTCTGAATTCATAGTGTTTTTCCTTATTGTTGTATTTGATGATTAACCGTAAGTGATGTAATGCTCCATCTCATTACTATCAAAATGTGAAATGTTATTAAACCCAGTCAAATGCATTCTGTGTTGATTAAAAAAGAAGTGACTGAGGGCAGTATTCTTGTATTGCAGATTTAAATCAAACACTGTCTCATCTGGAATCCCCAACACCAAACCAACAAAGGTGCTGATGGACCCTCCCGATCCAATGGCAAGCACTGAATGACTCTTTTTAGACAGCGCGTGTAACTGTTCTTTCGCCGCTGCCACGCGCGTCTTGAAGTCCATCCAGGTCTCTGGCACTCCCGGAATCTGATCGGCCGTCCAGGCTGATAACATCTGTCGCAACAAGCGATAGAAATTGCGTTTATCGTCGGGCTGAGCCATTACCTGCTGGTAAAGTGGATCATCACCGTTGCATCTTCCGTAGGCCTCGGTCATGTCAACAAAGTTATATTCATTGAGTCCCGAAAGCACCAAACGGTCAGCCATTTGAACGCCCATTCCGGTAGCAATTCCATCGAGCGTCTGATGATGTCGCTTCATATCGCCGACAACAAAAGTGTCAAATGTAACACCTCGTCGGCTAAAGTGCTGGCCCAGAAGTCGCGCTTGCTTATGGCCCAACTCCGACAGCTGATCGTAGTCGTCTGCACCAAAGGACGCCTGCGCATGGCGCACTAA
>CAXRFT010000002.1:0-6576 GCA_964230135.1 Porticoccaceae bacterium
ATGAAAATTGCCATTATAGGTACGGTTGGTGTACCAGCCTCGTACGGTGGATTTGAGACGTTGGTTGAAAATCTTATTGAAGACAGCACTGCGCGGTATACCGTCTACTGCTCGGGTTTACATTACTCTGAGAGACCTAAAGAGTATAAGAATGCCGATTTGGTTTACTTACCTCTCAGCGCAAACGGTGCCCAAAGCATACTCTATGATGTCTGGTCAGTTCTGCATGCTGTCTTTTCAGGCCACAAGTACCTTTTGATACTTGGAACGTCCGGTGCAATTGTACTGCCGATACTGAGATTGTTCTGTCCAAAGATCAAAGTTGTGATCAACATCGACGGATTGGAATGGAAACGACAAAAATGGAGAGGTTTTGCCAAGCTTTTTCTAAAGTTCTCGGAGCGATTAGCAGTAAATTTTTCATCGGTGGTCGTGGCCGATAATCGGGCTATTGCTGAGCATGTGGAGACTTACTATAACAGTGCTTGTGAGACCATAGCCTATGGCGGTGACCATGCTTGTGTCGATAACACGGCAGTGCCGACTGCAGAAACAAGCATTGGAGAAGAGCCCTATGCGTTTGCTCTTTGTCGGATTGAGCCGGAAAACAATGTTCATGTGATACTCGACGCTTTTTCCACTGCCAAGATGAATCTAATCTTTGTGGGTAATTGGCAGGCATCGGATTATGGAAGGAGTCTTGTGGAGCTATATTCAAGCGACTCTAACATCGATTTACTCGATCCAATATATGATCTCCACACATTGGCACTTTACAGAGCACATTGTAATGTCTACGTTCATGGGCATTCAGCCGGCGGTACCAATCCCTCACTGGTGGAAATGATGCATTTTGATAAGCCGATAGTTGCATTTGATTGTGTCTATAATCGAGCAACAATGGAAGATAAGGGGCTCTATTTTTCCTCTGCTTCATCCTTATCTCAGATATTGGATGATAGCAATTTTGGTAACGATGGAAGTGAACTAGGTGATATTGCAAGACGTCGCTACACATGGAGCGTAGTTCGAGAGCAATATCATAAATTATTTGATTTTAGGTAGGGATAGTGTAGTGAAAATTTTAATCACCGGTGGTGCAGGCTTTATTGGCAGTGCCTTAATTCGAAATTTGATAAGCCATACAAATCACAAGGTGGTCAATGTCGATAAACTCACTTATGCAGGGAATTTAGATTCTTTGCCGGGTATTGATGGCAGTGAGAATTATATATTTGAGCAAGTTGACATTTGTGATGCAACTGAAGTTCAGCGCTTGTTTGGCCAACACAAGCCATCCGCTGTTATGCATTTGGCCGCTGAGAGCCATGTCGATCGATCGATTGATGGTCCGGCTGATTTTATCGCAACAAATATTATCGGCACCTTTAATCTCTTGGAAGCCGCTCGGCAATATTATCTTGGTCTTGATTCGTCTGCCCAGCAGCAGTTTCGTTTCCACCATATTTCCACAGACGAAGTTTACGGCGACTTGCAGGGTGAGGATGATTTGTTTGTTGAAACCACCCCCTATGCACCGAGCTCGCCCTACTCGGCAACTAAAGCGAGCTCTGATCACCTTGTCAGAGCGTGGGGCAGAACCTACGGACTGCCCATCGTGGTGACCAATTGCTCCAATAACTATGGGCCGTACCACTTTCCTGAGAAATTAATTCCTCACATAATCCTAAATGCACTTCAAGGTAAGTCGTTACCCATTTACGGCGATGGCCAGCAAATTCGCGATTGGTTATATGTTGAAGATCATGCCAAGGCCCTAGTAAAAGTCGTCACAGAGGGAACCATCGGGGAGACCTATCATATTGGTGGGCACAATGAAAAGACTAATCTGTCGGTGGTTGAGGCTATCTGTGAGCTTTTAGAAGAACTAGCACCAAATAAGCCAGACGGTGTGGTGTACTATCGCGACTTAATCTCGTTTGTTAAGGATCGGCCGGGTCATGACGCCCGCTATGCAATTGATGGCAACAAAATAAAACGTGAGCTCGGCTGGATTCCGGAGCAGACCTTTGAAACGGGATTGCGCAAAACCGTGCAATGGTATCTGGATAACCAGGATTGGTGGCGCAGGGTAATGTCTGGAGCCTATCAATTGGAGAGGTTGGGAGCAGAAAATGAATAGATCTAGGAAGGGAATAGTACTAGCAGGGGGCTCAGGAACTCGGTTACATCCCATAACGAGAGGGATTTCAAAGCAGTTGTTGCCAATTTACGATAAGCCAATGATTTATTATCCCTTGTCGGTACTGATGCTCGCTGATATTCAGGACATACTGATTATTTCAACGCCCGATGACATTGATGGCTACAAACGCTTGCTCGGCAATGGCGCCAGTTTCGGTGTTAACATTGAGTATGCCATTCAGCCATCGCCCGACGGGTTGGCTCAAGCTTTTTTGATAGGCGAGCAATTCATAGGTAACGATGACGTCACCTTGGTGCTCGGAGATAATATATTTTACGGTCAGCGTTTCTCAGACCATCTTCACGTAGCCTCCTCTCGACCATCTGGTGCCACCGTATTTGGTTATCAAGTGAGGGACCCTGAGCGCTTTGGCGTGGTCGATTTTGACGAAGCGGGAAATGTGCAGTCGATCGAAGAGAAACCAGTCTCACCAAAATCGAATTTTGCAGTGACAGGATTGTATTTTTACGACAATGATGTCATTGATATCGCCAAAAATATAAAACCTTCCCCGAGGGGAGAGTTGGAAATTACTGATGTGAATAATGTCTATCTCTCGCGAGGTAATCTCAAGGTGGAGCTTTTGGGGCGCGGTTTTGCTTGGTTGGACACAGGTACTCATGACTCTTTAATTGAGGCGGGACAATTTGTGCAGACAATTGAACATCACCAAGGCTTTAAAGTGGCCTGTTTGGAAGAAATTGCGTTTCGTAAAGGCTGGATTTCTGAGGCCGTTCTTCTGTCTGAGGCCGAAAAACTGCATAAAACCGATTACGGTCAATATTTGCGTAAAATCGCTGTTGGTGAACTATGAATATCATCCAAACCAGTCTTAGAGATTGCGTCATTATCGAGCCTAAAGTATTTGGTGATGAGCGTGGGTTCTTTTTGGAGACCTTTCAAGCGCGCCGCTATGCCGACATTGCCGGTATTGATTTACCTTTTGTCCAAGACAATCATTCGCGCTCATCCAAGGGCGTGCTGCGTGGATTGCATTTTCAAAAAACCAAACCTCAAGGAAAGTTAGTCCGAGTGGTAAGCGGAGAGGTTTACGATGTGGCAGTCGACATTCGAGAGGGTTCAGAGACTTTCGGGCGCTGGCATGGGGTTATATTATCTGCGCAAAACAAGCGGCAGTTTTGGGTGCCACCAGGATTCGCCCATGGTTTCGTGGTGTTGTCTGAGATCGCAGATTTTGAATATAAATGTACAGATTATTATGATCCCAGCGATGAGGGGAGCATTTCTTGGAAGGATCCCGATCTCAATATTGATTGGCCAATAGAAAACCCAGTGGTTTCTGACAAAGATGCTGCGGCAAAGAAGCTAGCTGATATTAATCAATGAAAATTTTAGTCCTAGGTAGTCAAGGGCAACTCGGTCGATGCCTACAAGACCAGTTATCTGCAACAGATCATGAAGTCACTTATCATGGTCGCGCTGATACTGACATTACTAATTTTTCTGAGACCTCGAACAGGTTGTTTGAACTACAACCCGATGTGGTTATCAATGCGAGCGCCTATACCGCGGTTGATACAGCCGAGACTGAGCAGAGCTTGGCCGATCAAATCAATCATCTTGCGGTGGGCAATCTGGCAAAATCCTGCGAAATATCGGGTAGTTTTCTCATCCATGTGTCAACCGACTATGTTTTTGATGGCAATGCAGCAGAACCCTACACAGAGGACGACCAAACGAATCCTCAAACGGTTTATGGTGTGTCAAAGTTGGCAGGCGAAATCGCCATTCAGCGCTCAGGTGGCCGCTTTGTTATTATCAGAACTGCTTGGGTATTCAGCGAATACGGGAAAAACTTTTTTAAGACTATGCTACGTCTGGGTTCGGAGCGGGAGAGTTTGAGCATTGTCGGTGACCAAATAGGCTGCCCAACCTATGCTCAAGATATTGGGCGTTTGATTGTTGAGCTACTGCCTAAAATCGAAGGGCATACTATTGAGTCGGGGGTGTATCACTACTGCGGGGACACGCCTTGCAGTTGGTATCAATTTGCCGAAGAAATTTTTTCTCAGGCTAAGCAGTTTGGGTATCCAGTACCTGAGAAAATCCTATCTATCGCCACTGAGGACTACCCCACACCTGCGAAGAGGCCGCCATACTCGGTCTTGAATTGCACAAAAATACAGGGTGTTTCGGATATCAGGTCGTCAAATTGGCGCTTGGCCGTCGGCGATGCCTTGGCGGTTCTCAGTTCGATTTGACGCACTGTGACGATTAACAATTTAATATGGCTGACGTAAACAAGTCTCTGTACTTATTATCCGAGAAAATCCCAAATTATGTTTTTATGTGCGACTGTTAATCCTAGGGAGTCATTCAAAGTTGAAAGTTAATTTACCACTACAGAGTACCGCCTGGTTGCTCGTCGAGAAGGTGGTATATCTGCTTATTTCGCTTGCTGTCACGGTGGCTCTGGCAAGATACTTACAACCATCACAGTTTGGTAATCTAAACTATTTGTTGGCTCTGATTGCGCTGTTTACGCCGTTGATGACTGCGGGGCTAAATAGCATCGTCAGTCGCGAAGTGTTGTTGCGTCCCGATGACGTCGATCAAATTCTTGGTTCGAGTCTCTTTTTACGTTTCTGTGCGGCTGTGCTAGTGATAGCTACCGTTGTAACAGCTAGCAGTTATTATCTGACCGGAGCTAACAAGGTATTTTTCGCAGTGCTGATGATGGCGAGCATCGCCAGTTCAGCACAGGTAGTGGATTTTTGGTTGCAGGCAAAATTGGCTAATCGTTACTCGGTGATATTGCGACTGACGATGCTTGTTTGTTTCAGTTTACTACGATTATTTGCCATTTGTTATGCTGCGGACTTTGCCACATTCGTATACCTAATTGCTACTGAACTTGTTATCACAGGCCTGCTTTATCTAGTAATCTATCAGCGTTTATCCGGCAGCTTGCTGGCACTTCGGGCGAATCGTTCAGAGATCAAACGACTCTGGAAAGACTCGCGCTGGCTTCTGATGTCAGGCATCGCAGCAATCGTTTACTTAAAAGTGGATCAAGTAATGCTGGGTTTGATGCTGGATAAATACGCGGTTGGCGTTTATGCAGCGGCGGCTCGTGTATCTGAGGTTTGGTACTTCATTCCAGCGGCTATCGTCACCTCGTTCTTTCCAAAACTAGTCTCAGTCAAGCAAACCGACACCAAGTTATACCGGGTGGAAATACAGAGGTTGAATGATATTCTGTTCACGTTGGCGGTGACTATTGCTATCGTCGTAAGCATCATCGGTGATGAACTCGTGGTTTGGTTGTTTGGGTCAGCATACTCGGATTCAGCTGAGATCGTGCTGGTGCATATCTGGGGAGCAGTGTTTGTTTTCATGCGAGAGTTATTCAGTAAGTGGTTGCTGGCCGAAAGTTTTTTTACACTGTCTCTTCTCACTCAGGGGCTAGGTGCTATTGCCAATGTTGGGTTAAATTATTTTTTAATTCCAATTTATGGGCCACTGGGAGCTGCCTATGCCACAGTGATTAGTTACTCGGTGGCAGGATATCTGGTGCTATTGATTCATCCTAAGCTCTGGTCAATGGCGAGAATCACCAGCATGTCATTCTTGTTGCCATTGCGAGCCTTGAAATATGGTAGACGGCTATATTCGACTTCGCATAGCCTCTAGCGGAAACTGATATGAGAGCAATTTTTAAAAAATTTTTATCTCGAAGGATGATTGACCGGCTTAAGCTTATTCTGTCCAAAATAGATCTTAAACTGGTTAGTTTAGCCAGACGATCGCGATTTCTTTCCGGTGCCTACTATTTCTTTCTGAGCGCAGAATTCAGGCGGGAAATGCATTCTGTCTTGAACGGGCGATACCATTTTCTAATTGCGAGCGACGGCGCGAGCACAAATATCTACATGTTGAGACGCAATATTCATAGGATCGAGAAGGGGTTGTGTATGGTCCCACGAAAGCCGGTCTTTGCCGAGAGTTATATACTCGCAACGGTTGAAAACTTGCAAAGCTGTCTATCAAATGAGGTTTTGGCGGAGGCTGAGCATCACTGGGCCAGAGACGTATTAGAGCAATACTTCAACGTGGTTGAGCTAACTCCGCCCATTATCAAAGCCAAACATGTTTTCTCAATGCTAATAGACAACGATGATGTCATGACCGAGGGTAAAAGAGTGCCATTTCAGCATCAAGCATTGGATCCCACCGACATTGATTTTAAAGCCTTTCAAGCTCTGTGTGAGAAACGTCACTCTGTGCGGTGGTTCAAGTCAAAACCGGTTCCTCGTGAGATCATCGATAATGCCATTGCGGTTGCAGTGACTGCGCCTAGTGCATGCAATCGTCAACCGTTTCAATTTTTTGTCTTCGATGATCCAGAG
>CAXRFT010000003.1:0-32740 GCA_964230135.1 Porticoccaceae bacterium
GTTGTAAACTGACCACCACACAAAGACAACCACCAAGGACATGCAACATGCACTTTGCTATTGTTGCTCACCAACTATCCTCAGAGGGTTTATGAATAGAGACAATCAGGATACATCGGTCAGGCTGGATAAGTGGTTGTGGGCCGCGCGTTTCTTTAAAACCCGCTCGCTGGCTAAATCTGCCATTGAAAACGGCAAGGTGCTGATCGATGGACAAAAATGTAAGCCCAGTCGAACCATTGGTGGCAGCGAGACTTTGAGTATTCGCCGCGGTGATGAGGTGATAGAGGTTGTGGTGGTGATGCTCTCGGAACAGCGCCGCGGTGCGCCTGAGGCGCAGAAACTCTATCAAGAAACCGGTGAGAGCATGTCGCGACGTGAACAGCTGGCTGCCAACCGAAAAGCACTTCGCGACTCTATGCCTATATCTGTTCGACCAAACAAAAAGCAGCGCCGACAAATTCACAAGTTTTTAGAAAATTAAATTCACTGCTAACTCAATCTTTCAGTACAATGCGCCCCATGAATAATAAGGATACCCTACAGAGTTTTCTCTTTGATGGCACCGATGTCCGAGGCGAGATCAATACGCTGACAGACAGCTATCAAGAGATAATGGCCCTACAGCAATACCCGCTACCCATCGCCTGCCTATTTGGCGAATTTCTTGCGGCTGCGAGTCTGATTGCCGCCTCGTTGAAGTATGCAGGCATGGTTACGGTTCAGGCCACCGGGGACGGTCCTATCTCTGCGATTATGGCGGAGTGCACGGCCGAGCAACAGATTCGAGGCATTGTCCGTGGCAACATCACTGATTTTAAAGATACTGAACGTCACAGTTTGGCGGAGGTGCTGGGCAAAGGCACGCTGGCAGTGACCATCGAACCTGACAAGGGCGAGCGCTATCAGGGTGTTGTGGCTATGGATGCGGACAATCTTAGCGGTTGTTTGGAACACTACTTTTCTCAGTCGGCGCAGTTGCCCACCATGATTAAGTTGGCGGCTTCAGCTGACGCAGTGTCTGGAGTACTGATCCAGCAAATGCCGGTGAGCGAGGGAACCGAAAAAGCACTTGCCGATTGGCAACACCTGACCACCTTGCTAGAGACATTAAAATCCAGCGAACAGTTGGGTCTTTCTCATAACGATCAATTATATCGGTTATTTCATCAGGATAACGTTAGGCTGTTTGAAGCCAGAGCTGTGCGCTTTGCTTGTAGTTGCTCTCAGACAAGAACGGCGCAAGCGCTGATCTACTTGGGCCGCGATGAATTGCTTGAAACCATCGCCGAGCAAGGCCTGGTCAGTGTTACCTGCCAATTTTGTGCAAAGCAATATGAATTTAATGAAGTGGCGATCAAAGCGATGTTCCACGCGGAAGGCGATGTGGTGCACTGATTATTACTCTGCCAATTCGGTAGAATAACTCGAAAACATCCTTTCAATTAGTGGATTGTTCATAGTTACCTTGACTACAATCTGGCATAATGTCGCAAAGGTTGCATGACGCGCCCTTTGCACACAAGTGTCCACTTTGGGAAGAGAGGAACCGAATGACCGAAGCACCAATTCATATTGATTTGGGCTCTGCGGAGCTTATTGAATTATCTATCACCCGTGGCGAAGGCCACCTCAGTAACACCGGCGCTCTGGTGGCAACCACCGGGGAGCGAAGCGGCAGATCGCCGGCCGACCGATTTATTGTCGACGAGCCAAGCTCATCAGATGACATCGAATGGGGCTCAGTAAACCGGCCCATCAGCGCCGATATTTTTGATGCCCTGTGGATCAAAGTCTCTGATTACATGGCTACCAAAGAGCGTTTTGTCTCTCATCTCCACGTTGGCCAAGACTCTGTTCACTATATACCGGTCGAGGTGACCACGGAAACAGCCTGGCATGGTCTGTTTGGGCGCAATATGTTTATCCGTCCGGAAAAATATAACGCTGGCAACAAGGAACAGTGGGAAATTCTGCACGCCGCTCACTTTGTCTGCGACCCTGATCGCGATGGCACCAACAGCGACGGTGTGGTGATTATCAACTTCGCTCAGCGCAAAGTGCTATTAGCCGGCATGCGCTACGCCGGGGAGATGAAAAAAGCCATGTTCTCTGTACAAAATTTTCTGCTACCGGAAAAAGATGTCATGCCCATGCACTGCGCTGCTAATGTCGGTGATGATGGCGATACCGCTCTATTTTTTGGTCTTTCTGGCACCGGAAAAACCACACTGTCTGCTGATCCCAATCGCTATTTAATTGGCGATGACGAGCACGGTTGGGGCAAGGGCGTGGTGTTTAACCTTGAAGGTGGTTGCTATGCCAAAACCATTAATTTAAGTCAGAAAAATGAGCCTGTGATCTGGGATGCTATCAAATTTGGTGCCATAGTTGAAAATGTTGCCATGGGCAATGGCGGCCGAGTGGCGGACTATGCGGACACTTCCATGACAGAAAATGGTCGCTGTAGCTACCCTCTTGAGCATGTCGAAAAGAGACAGGTGGAAAACCAAGCCGGTGAACCAAAAAATATTATCTTCTTGACCTGCGATGTCACTGGTGTACTACCGCCCGTATCAATTTTGTCAAAAGAAGCCGCCGCCTACCACTTTTTGAGCGGCTATACGGCGCGAGTGGGGTCCACTGAGCTCGGTGCCGAATCCGGCATTAACCCGACCTTTTCCACCTGCTTTGGTGCGCCCTTTATGCCGCGCAAAGCCAGTGTCTACGCCGAGCTACTTATGAAGCGAGTAGAAGATTTTGACTCTCAAGTCTACCTGGTTAACACCGGGTGGACCGGCGGTTCTGGCGGCGCTAAGGGCAGTGGCAACCGCTTTCCTATACCGGTAACCCGCGCTATTATCTGCGCCATTACCGAGGGTCGTCTGAGAAACTGCGCTACCAAACACCTGAGTATGCTTAACCTGGACATACCAACTCAGATCGACGGTGTTGACAGCACTTACTTGGATCCAAAGGGAACCTGGTCTGACCCAGAGGAATACGACGCCAAAGCCAAGGCGCTAGCAGAGCTGTTTATTGCAAACATTGAGAACTTTGCTCCATCAGAGAAAATACTGGCTGCAGGCCCACAACTATAAAAAGTGGTTTGGCTGACTGTTCCCAAACCACGGGATTGTTCAGTGCTTAAGGACGTTGTTGATTCCCTAGTCTACACAGTTAAAAAGCCCGTGCTAGCGATAGCACGGGCTTTTATGTCGTGTTTTGTGCGCTGCTCAGCACACAAAACCAAGCTTAAAGCTGAGCCAGGTAACCGCTGAGTCGATCACCATTCATCATGAAATTCGATTTCAAGTTCTGCGCCGCTTCCTGAACTTCTGCCATGTTCACCGCCTCGCCCACTTGAATGACACCTACCATTGCCATCATTGCATGGGGGTCACACTGATACACATAGACCCCTTCGGTATCCAAGGTGACGCTGATATCCTGATTGATGCCACCAGCCCAACTGCTAGCGCCAACCGGAATCATGCCGTCGATAGTGGCGGAGTTGTGAGACAGGTCAACTGCTTTAAAGTGAATGGTATCGCCTTTTGAGACTTTGATCACTGCCGGTTCGAAGATCATGCTACCACCATCGCCCATGTTGAGCATCTTGACCGTGTGTTCAGAACCCTCTGAAAGAGTGACTTTCTCCACTGTCACGGCACTGACCTCAGCCACAACAGAGCCCACCTCACTGGCCATCAACACTGAGCCAACCGGTGCAATGCGCTCGGCCACCTGTTTTTCCTGTGTCGCGGTCAAGCCACGATCGGATTGATCGACGCCACAGCCGTTGAGGCTGGGGATTAAAATCACTGTTAAAGCAATAAGGTACGAACGGCTCATAAAGCACTCCGAAAAATTCGATATTAATTCAGTTTAACTGTTTGTGATCTGGCTTTTTGTCACCGCAACAGATCGCCGCGGCATTATACAGTGGAAAGTTTAAATTCTCACTACCTGAGTCACTTCAATCTGTTTCAACCCAGGGTACTCAGACCCACCGCTCGGCGCAATTTGCCAATCAATTGAGTGCTGTGCACACGAGCCTTCTCTGCACCGCGCTGAAGCACCGACTCAACCTCACCCGGCTGTGCCATCAGTTGAAAATAACGCTCTCGTGGCTCAGCCAATTGGCCATTGACCAATTCAAAGAGCTGTTTCTTTGCCTCACCCCAGCCGATCCCCTCTTGAAATGCTCGACGCATGTCTGCAATCTGCTCCTCAGTTGAAAAAGCCTGCCATATCTGAAACACCGCTGAGGTGTCTGGATCTTTTGGCTCGCCGGGCTCCAACAAATTGGTCTTTATTTTGTTGATATGTTTTTTGAGCTGTTTCTCTGTGGAGAACAGCGGAATAATGTTGCCATAACTCTTGCTCATTTTGCGGCCATCCAGCCCCTGCAACACTGCAGATCCGTCGTCCACCTGAGCACTGGGCAGCACGAAATGCTCGCCGTAGTGATGATTAAAGCGCTGCGCGATGTCCCTGGCCATCTCAATGTGCTGAATCTGGTCGCGCCCCACGGGAATGCTGTGGGCATTGAACATGAGGATATCTGCAGCCATCAATATGGGGTAACTGTACAAGCCCATAGTGATACCAAAATCTGGGTCTTCGTTGTTCTCTTCATTAGCCTGAACGGCACTCTTGTAGGCGTGTGCGCGATTAACCAACCCCTTGGCAGTCATACAGGTGAGCAACCAGGTTAACTCTGGTATCTCGGGGATATCTGACTGGCGATAAAAAGTTACCAAGTCCGGATCCAGTCCTAGCGCTAACCAAGCTGCTGCAATTTCCAGAGTCGACTGCTTCACCTGTGCCGGATCTTGACACTTGATCAGCGCATGATAGTCCGCCAAAAAGAAAAAGGAGTCGAACTCACCACTACGACTCGCAGCGACCGCTGGCCGAATAGCGCCGACATAATTGCCGAGGTGGGGTGTGCCGGACGTGGTAATGCCCGTCAAAACACGCTTTTTAGTCATTCAGTTTCACCTTATACATGTTGTCGCTAAAAGAAGCTTATGACTCCTTGTCAACCACAGTGATATCATTAACTGGACTATTAAAAAACTTTTGTAACACAGCGCTCAAACGCACCGGATCCTCAGTACCGGCGAGCTCGCGACAAGAGTGCATTCCCAGTTGGGGAATACCGACATCCAAGGTTGGAACGCCCAGTCGAGCTGCGGTGATAGGCCCTATGGTGCTGCCACAGCCCATATCATTGCGCGACACAAACGACTGGGTCGGGACACCCACCTGCTGACACACCTGCTTAAACAAACTCGATGTCACACTGCTGGTGGCGTAACGCTGTTTTACGTTAGTTTTAATCACAGGCCCGCCATTGAGTTGCGGCAGATGCAAACTATCGTGCTTTTGAGAGAAATTAGGATGTACTCCATGCGCGTTGTCGCAGGATATCATTAATGACTGGCTGACAACCCGACTGATATCAGCAGGTTGCGTCTGAGACTCACAGAGTCTGGCACAAACTGTTTCCAAGAACGGTCCATCGGCACCACAGGCTGATGCGCTGCCCACCTCCTCGTGATCATTGCACACCAGCAGACAAGTGCGCTCGCTGTCTGAACTTGTAATCGCCTTGCAACCGACAAAGCAACTCAACAAATTGTCCAACCGCGCCGAGGCGATAAACTGATCCTCAACCCCAATAATGGCTGCACTCTGGGTGTCGTAAAAACACAAATCATAGTCCACCACCGATTCGTCAACACCGAGAAACCGCCGCGCAAGAAATTCACGGAAATCCAGTTTGTCTCGGTTTTTATCGATGGCATTAGAATCGGCCTGCAATAAAATCGGTGTTATATCAGTCTGAGGATTCACCGAACGACCACTATTGGCCTCGCGGTCTAAATGAATCGCGAGACTGGGGATGGTGGCTATGGGTCGCTCAAAATCAATTAATATCTGTCGCAACTCACCATCGGCATTGGTATACACCAGGCGCCCAGCAATTGACAGATCACGATCAAACCAGGGATTTAACAGTGCTCCACCGTACACCTCGATACCCAGCTGAAAATATCCCTGAGTATTAATTTCCGGTTGTGGCTTGACCATGAGACAGGGACTGTCAGTGTGTGCACCAACCATATTGATGCCAGATTCCACCATTGCTTCAGAACCCACAATAAAAGCAATGATCGAGGAGCCATTGCGCACCACATAGTGCTTCCCTCCAACAGAAAGATCCCAGTGATCACTTTCTTGCAGAGAAGTAAACCCGGCGGATTCGAGCATAGTAACCATGGACGATACCGCATGAAAAGGTGTCGGTGAAGCGTCTAAAAAATCTGCTAATTCTTTATTGAACGTGGTCTTATCAGCTAACATTGCTGTGTCTGGTGTCCTTTTTATCAGTAGTTCGCGGTATTATAGGGGATTGATCGGTTTAGGAGAATCGCCTTTTGAGATTATCTCTCTACTGAGATTGTAACCGCGCCAATAGGCTCGATGTGTCCCAGCGATTGCCACCC
Organism: Porticoccaceae bacterium; assembly: GCA_964230135.1. GTDB lineage: Bacteria > Pseudomonadota > Gammaproteobacteria > Pseudomonadales > Porticoccaceae > HTCC2207. The sequence goes on from CAXRFT010000003.1 coordinate 6,519, forward strand.
ATCCCTTGGACCTCAGAGTAAAATTGATCCACCAGTTGGGTTATCGGTAATAGGCTACCATTGCGCTCAGCTTCCTTGAGGGCAATAGCCAAGTCTTTGCGCATCCACTGCACAGCGAATCCGTGCTCATAGTCTCCCGCCAACATGGTTTTGTAGCGGTTTTCCATCTGCCAAGACTGAGCGGCGCCCTGTGAAATAACCTCGATCACTTGATGAGCATCCAAACCGGCACGTTGAGCGAAGTTGAGCCCTTCCGAAAGTCCCTGCACCAATCCGGCAATACAAATTTGATTGACCATTTTGCAACGCTGCCCACTACCCACGTCACCGAGCAGTGTCACCGCTTTAGCATAGCAATCCATAATTGGACGAACGCGCTCAAAAACCTCTTTTTGGCCTCCACACATCACCGTCAGTTGACCATTTTCCGCGCCCTGTTGCCCCCCGGATATGGGCGCATCGATAAAGTGACAGCCAATTTTTTCAGCCGACTGTGCAACTCGCTCGGCCAGTTCTGCAGATGTTGTGGTGTGATCCACTATAACAGCATCGGATTTAATACCGGCGAGGATTCCCTCATCGGCATAAACCACTTGAGCAACATCGTCGTCGTTGCCAACGCAAACGAATACTACATCAGCATGACTTACAGCGGCATTGGGTGTTGAGGCACAGGTCCCACTGTAGGCTGCAATCCAGTTGTCAGCCACCGCAGCGGTTCGGTTATAAACAGTAACCCCATAGCCCTTTTTACTCAGCCAGCCAGCCATGGGATAACCCATGACACCAAGTCCCACAAAAGCCACCTCAATCGACATTACTTGTTTCTCTCAAACGTTTTCTCTGTTGCCATGCCTCTTCGCCGCGAAGATAAACTAATTCCAACTGATCGATTGGCACGGCTCCACCAGCAGCAAAATCTACTCGAGCGATATCAAGAAGATCTCTCGCATCTGGACGAATTGAATAGAAACGTTCATGGTGGGCGGAGGGCTTGGCAAACAATTTGTCCACATCACCGACAATCACATGGGGATTGCATTTATCTAACAAACTGTTTAATTCGGTTTCATCCAGCAGACAATCCGGCTGTTGCGAATTAACACCGACAGAGCTATCCCAGGTGTAGCTTCCACAGTTGTACTGGTTCATACGGGCATCGAGTAGCGACAAAATATGTAGAGACTGGCGGGACACTTCACTATTTGAGTATTTACGCAGATAAGTCTGGGCCATGATGTACAGGGAAGATACGCCGACAACGGGGATGTCGGCTCCATAAGCTAATCCCTGAGTTACCGCAAAACCGATACGCAATCCAGTGAAAGAGCCTGGGCCGATGGAAACTCCGATGGTATCCAGTTGAACAGGTTTAACGCCGGCCTCAGCGAGCACCTCCTGTACCATGGGGATAACCAATTGAGTGTGCGATCGAGGCTCATTGGCACACCGATGAAGCACCTCAGAATCGGTGCTGAGCGCGACAGAACAAGCGTCAGTGGATGTTTCTATTGCCAAAATCATCGTCATTTCGAATCAACAACCCTCGTCGTTGGCTAAAAATCTTAACGCATTCCACAGCACATCATGATGAAATCAACATCAAGAACGATGCTGATTACCCAAGTGCTGATACTAACCGCGCTTGCACATCCGATAGCATGCCAAGCCCATCGACAGTAGAAAACCTTGGTGCTGCATCGTTTTGATCTGCTAGAGAACTGTAGAACGCCACCAAGGGCTGAGTTTGGGTGTGGTAGACCTCTAGACGATTACGCACAGTATCCTCTGAATCGTCCGGCCTCTGAACAAGTGCCTCACCGGTTTCGTCATCGACGCCTGCCACCTTCGGCGGGTTGTGTTGTACATGATAAATCCGACCAGAATTTTCGTGGACTCGACGACCACTCAAGCGGGCAACAATTTCCTCATCGTCGACACTGATTTCCACCACCGCGTCGATAACAATGCCGGCATCGATGATCGCCTGAGCCTGGGGAATAGTTCGCGGGAATCCGTCGAATAAAAAACCATTTTTGCAGTCGTCCTGAGCGATACGTTCCTTCACCAAAGCAATGATGAGATCGTCGGACACAAGCCCACCACTGGCCATCACCTCTTTGACTTCAAGGCCAAGGGGTGAGCCCGCTTTAACTGCAGCGCGCAACATATCTCCAGTGGAAATCTGTGGTACGGAATAACGTTCGGTGATGAACTGTGCCTGAGTACCTTTGCCCGCGCCCGGGGGACCTAACAATATGACTCTCATTACAAGCTAACCTCTAGTTTAATACTCAATGCGCTGACGCTATCTTGCCAACATCTGTCGTGACTTACCGCCCGTGCAAACCGGCCGCGTACGATACACTTATTAGCCTACATGAACAACCCTGTCTAGCGGCAAAAGCAAACCCTATCCGCACAAGCGTCAGTTCCGACAATTATTCCAATTCCTTTGCGCGCTGCCAGAGTAATTCCATCTCGTCAACAGAGTAATTATCCAGCGACTTGAAATCCGTAAGACTCTCCATTGCTTTAAATCGACGACCAAACTTTTCGTTGGCCTGACGCATAACTTTTTCCGGATCCAGCTTCATATGCCGCGCCAAATTGACACAACTAAACATCAGATCGCCAAGTTCATCGGCGACACCAGAGGAATTAGCTCTACCCACTTCAACTCTGAGCTCGGCCAATTCCTCCTCAAGCTTTTCAAGCACAGGGGCTGTGGCTTGCCAATCAAAACCGACACTGGCTGCGCGCTTCTGTAACTTTGCGGCGCGACTCAGCCCCGGAAGTGCCTGAGGGATATCGTCCAACAGGCCACACTCACCTTTATCAGATCGCTCTTGCTGTTTAATCTTTTCCCACGACTGTTTAATCTGCCCCTCTTCAGGTTGCACGTCCTCGGCTCTCTTTGAACCAAGAGTGCCATCGGGAAATACATGGGGATGGCGGCGCAATAACTTCTGCACAATTCCATTGACTACTTGATCAAAGCTAAACCGATGTTGTTCCTCTCCCAGCTGGGTGTAAAAAATAATTTGAAAGAGTAGGTCGCCCAACTCGTCTTTGAGATGGTCCAAGTCATTGCGTTCGATGGCATCTACTACCTCATAGACTTCTTCCAGTGTGTAGCTGGTAATTGAGCGAAAGTCTTGTTTTAAATCCCAGGGACAACCCGTCTGTGGGTCCCGCAACCGAGCCATTAAAACGCGCAAATCGTCAATGGTATAGTCAGCATCGGACTGGTGTAATTTAGTCATTTCGCTCTCCCTATTGCACCGTCATCAGGCATAAATTCCAGAGGACAGATAGCGGTCTCCTCGATCACATATAATGGTCACTATGACTGCATTCTCCAGAGTTTCACTCAGACGCAGTGCTCCACACACCGCACCCCCTGCAGAGGGTCCACAGAATATACCCTCTTCTCGAGCTAGACGGCGCATGGTGTGTTCTGCATCGTGCTGAGATACATCCAGCGTCAAATCGACACTGGCGGCGTCGAAAATACCTGGCATATAAGCCTTGGGCCAGCGCCGAATACCGGGAATGGAGGCACCCTCCTCAGGCTGCATACCAATAATTTGAATATCCGGGTTCTTGGTCTTCAAGTAAGCAGAGACACCCATTATGGTGCCCGTGGTTCCCATGGCACTGACAAAGTGGGTTATTTTTCCATTGGTATCTCGCCAAATCTCAGGGCCAGTGTGTTGAAAATGAGCCAGTGGGTTGTCGCTGTTATTAAATTGATCAAGCACGTAACCGAGACCCTTAGCCTGCATCTCTAAAGCCTGGTCACGAGCACCCTCCATGCCCTCCTCTGCGCTCACCTGAATGAGCTCCGCACCGTAAGCGGCCATAGCCTGTTTTCGTTCTTCTGTGGCACTACTGGGCATTATGAGTGTCATACGGTAACCCAGCATGGCCGCAACCATCGCCATTGCAATACCAGTATTACCACTGGTGGCCTCAATGAGGCGATCTCCAGGTTTGATCTCACCTCGAGCTTCAGCACCACCTATCATACTGAGCACGGGTCGATCTTTAACACTACCCGCAGGATTATCGCCCTCCATTTTGGCCAGGATACGGTTTGACGTAGTGCCAGCAACTCGCTGCAGCTGAACCAGTGCAGTACCGCCAACTGTTTTATCAATTGTTTGATTTTCCATCGACAAGCCCAAATTTATGTGCGCCCTAAGGAAACTAAGCTAGATGGTTAATAAGGCATAAGCCACTGCGTAGTCCTTCTCATCAGCAATGCTTATCAACACCTTTTCAGCGCCCAACTCCCTCATCCGAGCCTCTGCAGCACCAGCCAGCGCAACCTTCGGAGCACCCAAATTATCGTTACTGATAACGATATCCTGAAAACTGACCCCGTTGCCAATACCGGTTCCCAAAGCTTTGGCCACCGCTTCTTTGGCTGCAAAGCGCTTAGCCATAAAACTTGATTTCTGTTGACGCACAGCATAGTGCTGCTGTTCGCTTGAGGTGAGAATTCTAGTAACAAAAGCGTCTCCTTGTCGCGACAGAACAGCACCAATCCGCGCCACCTCAACAATGTCTATACCAACGCCTTTAACCATTAAAAGATCTCATTTATTTGTCATTAATCGGCGCGTTTTCGCTATTTAAAAACTGACGATAGAGTTCTCGACTGTGTAATTCGCGACCTTCCAGATAGAAGTCTATCACACCGCGCAAGAGATGCTTGGCCGTCCGCTGCGTAGAGGTTTGCTGCAAATCGCTGTGGTTAAGTGCAATAAGATCTGCACCTAAATATCCGCCACTACCCGGTGCATTGCTGCTGTCGACAAGCACCAGACCCTGATCGGGAATATATCGATAATATGTCTCCTCCACCAGAGGTTCACCGGTGACAGACTCACAATCTAACACCAAACCATAACCCAATTCATCCAACAATTTGATCTCCAGGAGGCGTAAATCAGCCTCGATAAGCTGTTCTTTTATGAGCTTAGCCAACACTATTTGATAAGTGTCAAATAAACCCTCATGGGGATCATACTCGTGAAGTAAACGATAGAGTAACTCGTTCACGTACAGCCCGGTAAACATTGACTTGCCGCGCAAAAATGGCGGCGATTCAATGGCATCAGATTGTGTCAGGGTTTTCAAGTCTGTGCGTCCCTGCCAGCTAAAACTATGCTTGGTAAATGGCAACAAGGCGCGACTGATACCTCTCTTATTCGGTTTCCTGTAACCTTTGGCAACACAGCGCACAAGGCCATAATTTATGGTGAATATATCCACCAATAAGCTAGTCTCTCGAAAGGGCCTGGTATGAAGCACAAAACCGATCTGATTGTCGATCTTCACACGTCTTTACTCACTGATGTAACCAAGGCTCTGTAGCGCTCGCTCATCGTCTGACCAACCACTTCGCACTTTCACCCAGGTTCGCAGCATGACTTTGCTATCGAGAAGACTTTCAATATCCACCCTTGCCTGTTGGCCAATCTTCTTAATGCGTTCACCATTGTTTCCAATAATAATCTTTTTCTGGCCATCTCGTTCAACGAGAACTAATGCATCGATAAAAGTTACAGAACCCTCGACTTTGAATTGTTCTATTTCCACGGTCACCTGATAAGGCACCTCGGCACCCAACTGTCGGGTAATTTTTTCACGAATGATCTCGGCGGCCAAAAATCGTTCGCTGCGATCGGTGATCTGATCCTCAGGAAAGAGGTGCTGGTTTTCTGGCATGTAAGATCTAACTTTTTGCTCCAGTTCCAGCAAGTTGGTTTTTCTCAATGCTGATAAAGGAATCAACTCGGCGGCTTTTACTTTAGTAGCGACGAAATCCAAATGGGGGAGCAATTGTTGTTTGTCGTCCACCATATCCACTTTGTTTACCGCGACAATCACTGGCACTTTCGTATTTTGCAAATATTTGGCGACGTACTCGTCCGCTTCGCTCCACTCAAACCGATCCAGAACAAACACTACCACGTCCACATCGGCGATGACACTCGCCGCAGAACGATTCATAATGCGATTGATAGCACGCTCTTGATTAGTATGAATACCCGGAGTGTCAACGAAAATCATCTGCACCCTATCTTCAGTTTTGATACCTAACAGCGTATGTCTAGTTGTCTGCGGTTTCCGTGAAGTAATACAAAGCTTCTGGCCCAAGATATGATTGAGCAAGGTGGATTTACCCACATTCGGACGCCCGATAATTGCAACATAACCGCAATAGGTTGACTGCTTCGTCACTGCTTCTGCTCCAGATCGTTGAGTAATTGTTCTGCCACCTGCTGTTCGGCTTGCCTGCGACTACTGGCCGAACCGGTCACTGCTTGCGGGTGGTCATCCAGACGACAGCTGACAGTAAATATTCGCCTGTGGGCCTCCCCTCCGGTATGAATTAGTTCATATACTGGTAGTGGTTTACCGCGCTGTTGCAACCACTCCTGCAGGGCAGTCTTAGCATCTTTCGTAGGCGTGGCCTCAAGGGCATCCTCTAGCAATGGCGCAAACCAGCGCAACACGCAGCCTTTGACAGTGGCGAAATCACTGTCTTGGTAGACCGCACCGATAAGCGCTTCCACCGTATCACCGAGAATCGATTGCCGACGACTTCCACCACTTTTCAACTCACCCGAACCCAACAGCAGGTGAGGCCCTAAATCCAGTTGCACGGCCACTTTAGCGAGAGATTCAGCGCGGACCAAAGACGAGCGCATACGACTGAGATCACCCTCACGAGTAGTGGGGAAGTGGCTGTATAAATAATCGGCAATCACGGAGCCCAAAATCGCGTCTCCGAGAAACTCTAACCTCTCATTATTAGAGCTAGAATAACTGCGATGAGACAGAGCAAGTGTCAAAAGATTGGCATCGCTAAACTGATAGTTTATTCGCCGCTGCAGTCTCACTCTATCTGTCATAATTTATCAACTAGTTAATGGCTCCAGCCCGAGAAAAAGAGGGCAAGCTACCATAGGAGTCCCAAAACATCCATCGCGCAAAGGCTTTACCAACTATTCTCTCTTCCGGAACCGGGCCCCAGACGCGGCTATCACTGGAGTTATCACGACTATCACCCATCATAAAGTAATGGCCCTTTGGCACTACAGAAGAGTAATTTTGACTAATTCGTGTCGGCGGAATACGTCGTTGAATGTAGTGCTGAACCCCATCAATGGTCTCATTCATAATCACTGAACGTGGCGCCTCGCTCTGCATTTCGGTGGCAGACTGAGGGATCATTTTACCATTTATAAACACCACACCATTGAGCACTTGCACTTTGTCACCGGGGAGACCCACCAATCGCTTGATAAAATATCGATCTTCATGGGGAGGGAAAAACACTATCACATCGCCCCGCTTCGGAGTTCCCACATCAAACAATTTTGTTCTCACCACCGGTAAACGAACACCATAATTCCATTTACTGACGAGAATGAAATCTCCGACCTTGAGTGTCGGCACCATGGAACGGGACGGAATTTGAAATGGCTCAACAAAAAATGAACGAAGAATCAGAACCAGCAGCAACACTGGTGCGAGAGAACCGAAAAATTCAACCACACCCTCTTCTTGTTTGATGATGAATCGATTGGCTAACCAAAACACGCCAGTGACCAAAAAGGCCACAGTCAAAATCAATTCAAAATTAAAATCCATTGTAATTAGATACCCCCAAGGTAGTTATAGCACTGGCCTTATGTTTTGAGCACCGCGAGAAAAGCATCCTGTGGTATCTCTACACTACCCACTTGTTTCATGCGTTTTTTACCGGCTTTTTGCTTCTCCAGCAATTTTTTCTTACGCGTGACATCACCTCCATAACACTTCGCGGTGACATTTTTACGCAATGCTTTGACCGTAGTTCGCGCAATCACGCTTCCGCCAACAGCAGCTTGAATGGCCACATCAAACATTTGTCGAGGAATCAAATCTTTCATTTTTTCAGCTAAGTTGCGTCCTTTTTGCACAGAGTGATCGCGGTGAGTGATCGCGGCCAAGGCATCCACCTTGTCACCATTGATCAAGATATCTAACTTAACCAGTGACGCTTGCTCAAATCGAATAAAGTTATACTCGAGGGAGGCAAACCCTCGGCTGACCGATTTCAGGCGATCAAAAAAGTCCATCACAACTTCACTCATGGGCAATTCGTAACTTATCGACACCTGACCACCAACGAATTGCATGTCCTTCTGAATCCCACGCTTTTCAACACAGAGGGTTATCACATTTCCAACGTAGTCCTTTGGTACAAGGATATTTGCTTCACATATGGGCTCGCGCATCTCCTCAATTTGACCGGGATCAGGTAGATCCGAGGGATTGGAGATGTACAATGTCTCACCCTTCGAGGTTACAATTTCGTAGACAACGGTGGGCGCTGTGGTGATTAGATCCAGATTGTACTCTCGCTCCAACCGCTCCTGAATAATTTCCATGTGCAACATACCGAGGAAACCACAACGAAAACCGAAACCCAGTGCATCAGAACTTTCCGGTTCGTAAAACAAGGACGCATCATTCACCGCCAGCTTACTCAGTGCCTCCCGAAATTCCTCGAAATCGTCCGAATCCACAGGAAACATACCGGCATAAACCTGTGGTTTTACCCGCTGAAAACCTGGCAGCGATGGGGTATCAGAAGTCGCTACCGTGGTCAGCGTGTCACCCACGGGGGCACCGAGAATATCTTTAATACCGGCCACCATAAAGCCCACTTCACCCGCTCTCAAAACGCCAGTCTCTTTGCGCTTTGGGGTAAAAACACCAACACTATCAACAACATGGGCTCTTCCGATGGATTTGGCTATAATTTTGTCTTTCACCTGTAATGTGCCCTGCATCACTCGCACGAGTGACACTACACCGAGATAATTATCAAACCAAGAATCAATGATCAACGCCTGCAATGGCGCATCTACATCACCCACTGGCGCCGGCACTTGACGCACCAGCTCTTCTAAAATTTCACCAACTCCGTCACCGGTCTTAGCACTGCAACGCACTGCCTCCTCCGCTTCAATGCCGATAATATTTTCAATTTCATTGATGACTTTTTCCGGTTCCGCCTGAGGAAGATCCATTTTATTAAGTACAGGAATGACCTCCAAACCCTGCGCTATAGCTGTGTAGCAATTGGCAACTGACTGTGCCTCCACGCCTTGTGCCGCATCAACAATTAACAGAGCGCCCTCACAAGCCGCGAGAGAACGGGACACCTCATAGGAGAAATCCACGTGCCCCGGGGTATCAATAAAATTCAGTTGGTAGGTCTCACCATCGCTGGCAGTGAACGGCAAGGTGACACTCTGCGCTTTGATGGTGATTCCCCGCTCGCGCTCAATGTCCATGCTATCGAGTACCTGAGCCGCCATTTCTCGCTCAGTCAAGCCGCCACAGAGTTGAATAAATCGATCTGCCACAGTGGATTTACCGTGGTCAATATGGGCGATAATTGAAAAATTTCTTATGTGACTGAGATCTGACAAGGGGTATTTACCACAGTTATATTAGGCGGTCGCAGTCTAGCCTATTTACGCTGACGATGCTATCTGCGCTTGATAAAACTCAGTAAAATCAAGCGCAGAGCAACACCTTTATTTGTTCAGTTTGATGGTTCTAAAAATAGCTTGGCCATCTCTAAAGAATCTGATGGCAACTGGAGTATTTACCGGCAATCCATCAACCACCGAGTTGTAGGCCTGAAGATCAGTGATTCTACTGTAGCCCAACTGCACGATAACATCGCCACTGCGCAAACCTGCCCTCTCAGCAGGTGAGTTTGTTGACACCTCCGAAACCACAACACCACTGTTGGCACCGAGCTGGTCACCACCAGATTGTTCAACGGTCAGACCCAACCTGTCGGTTGATTTCTGTTGCTCAATCTCAGCGATATTTTCGCCCTGTAGAACCCCAACTACAATCTCCAGCGTTTTCAGTTGTCCATCGCGATACACCTCGACCTCAACCTTGGAGCCCGGTTCTATGAGACCAACCTTATGCGGTAAGTCACCATAATAAACAATAGACTGACCATCGATACTGACGACCACATCCCCAGCCAAGATTCCGCCCTTGTCCGCAGCGCTATTTGGCGACACGCTCCTAATGGCAGCACCCATGGGCCCCGGCAAACCCAACGCCTGGGCCAGATCCTTGTCGACATCGCCAATCCCCACACCTAAAAATCCGCGCTGCACCTGGCCGTTATTGCGCAGTTGTGAAACTACATTGGTGGCAACACTGACCGGAATCGAAAAAGATAACCCCACAGACCCACCCGTAGGAGAGAAAATCTGAGAATTAATACCCACCACCTCACCGTCGAGATTAAATAGAGGACCACCAGAATTGCCGCGGTTGATCGCCACGTCCGTCTGTATATAAGGAACGTAGTTTTCACCCTGTTCTGTGGGAAGAGATCGGCCTATGGCACTGACAATACCAGCTGCGACGGAATAATCTAAGCCGAATGGTGAGCCTATGGCCAACACCCACGCACCAACTTTGGTGCTGTCCGGCTCAGCGAAGGACAAACTAGGCAGATCCGAGGCCTCAATTTTTAGCAATGCCAAGTCGGAGGCCCGATCTGACCCCACGAGGGAGGCTAAGTATTCTCGTCGATCAGAGAACTGCACTTGAATCTTATCTGCACCATCGATGACATGATGGTTAGTCAAAATATAGCCATCCGATGAGATCACAAACCCCGAGCCCATGGTTCGCGTAGGTGTCGGTGGTCGTCGCCTCTGTTGCAGCAATTCCCGAAAGATATCTGGCATCTGCTCTCGGAGTTGGGGCTGCCCATTGCCTGTCTCCACCGAGCCAACAGTATTAATCTTTACTACCGCTGGCGCCACCTCCTCCACCAATTCGGTGAAGTCAGGTAAATCAGCGTCACTGCTACCGACCAAGAACACAACTAAAAATAACGCTAGAATAAATTGTTTAAACACAGTTATTACATACCTCAAGTTTTTAAAATGAACGGCCGACGAGATCAAGGGTCCAGTATGTTTACAAGCACTGGCGTCTTGACCTTGTCAGTACCAACACGATTTTGCATCACTCTAACCAACCAGCCACCGCTGATCAAACCGACGAACCCTCCTAATACGCTAACGACATCCGTCCCTGCGAGGGTATCCCCATAGCTGCCCATCGTAGCTCCTATCAGGGCGCAAACCAGCGGAACCAGGTACACCGACAGGGCACCAGCCACTAATAAGTTTGCCGGTATACCAATTGTGACCCTCTGACCTGCCTTTACTCGCTTGGGATTAAAATGACCTAAAAGCACCCTGATCTGAGTGCTTCGATTCACTATTGTCGACAGCACTGCTTGCCCGCAGCCAGATGCTGCCCGACAACTATCACAGGTACTTTTTTGAACAGTCTCCACAATGAGTGAATCTGAATTAACACTGACAACTGTTGCGGTTTCAAGACTCATTGATTCCATAGTTGGTTTACGAGTTTTATCTAATTTCAGATGCAGGTATCACCGAGCGAGCAATTCTCTCAGCCGTTTCCTGTGGTATCTCTCCCACCACTGAAACAGTGATATCACGATTACCCAGATCGATTTTGGTACTGACGGCCGAGGTGGCACCATTGCTGGACGAAAAAGGTGGCAAAATGGTACTGATTTGCGGTGATGCGACAAACAGCGAGAAACTAGCCAAACCATCTGAAAAAGTCAGCATGGCCTGATTTGGTTGCCGATCTCTCTTAGTAAAAGCCAGTACATAACCCGGCGGCACCCAAGATGGTAGGTACAGTGGCGAAGCACTATCCGTCAGCGCCTCTCGGCAGGGAGCGATTGCCTCAGCTGAAATATCAACCGTGTCCAGGTCCCCGCCAATTTGTACATTAATGAACTGAAGACGTTCCAATGGTTTTCCGTCATTATCCAGAATCACAGACTTCAACATAAGATCCGATTGATTATCAATACTAATCAGATGTGGTAATCGAAATCGGTCCTTGGGATTGACCAAAATAACCGTGCTTAAACGGTTAGCGATGCGATATTGACCGCGAATCTCAAAATTATAGGATTCGGCTAGCTTAGCCAGGTTAATTTTCGGCGCGAAGTGCAATGCGCCCATTTGCACAGAATCAGCAGCGTTGCCGCAGGCCTGATCTTGCCAAGGCGGGTAATAGGTCGAATCCGCTGGCCCATCCAAACGCGCAACTCGTTCGACGCTGTGCCCGTTTCTCGATAGATGCGTGAAGTGCAACGTTGTTATCCTTCCAGATTTTTCGTGAGTGGCAAACCCAGAATAATTGGTGTTCGCTGAGGAGTCCATCATGTCTTGCATCAACTCATAAGCTGACCGAACGTTTTGAGCTAGGATTGGACTGCTCAAAATCAAGGCGCAAAAGGCAGAAACCAACTGGTAACAAGCTAGTCGAGGCATTGTGATCACCATTAGGCTCTACTCAGCGGGTTTAGCTGGGCCTCGCTGCTCCATAGGTGCAGAAGACAATATTTCTTGGCTGTTTACATATGGAGCAATTAAAGAATGTTCATTTAGAATGTAGCTGAGATATCGACGAACTTCTTTTTCCGAATAACGCTCCGAGCTCACCGCTTGAACCTGCGTATTTTCGGGTAAGAATGAATTCGCAGGATAGAGGTTTACCGGACCGGCGTAATTGTCAAGCGGTGCCTCGTCAAGCAACGCAAAAGATGAAGTCTCATCGGTTAGATTCAGAGGTTGATTAAACTGTTGCACCCCTAAGATCGCAACCAGTGCCGCTGAAGCAGCCACAGCAAAACGACCAGAGACACCCAAAATCTTCTTTAAGGGCGTTTCTAAAAACCTGTCTTCCTGTTCAATAGCCAGAGAAATCGATGAAGAAACATCCACAGTGGAAACGTCACCACCACTGATCGATGATGACGCGGCTTGATATCGCTGCCACTTTTCCCGCAGTAACTGTGCCTGAGGATTCTCAGACGATGACAACACGCTGAGAAGTCGACGAGTTTCTAGATCGGTCGCCTCACCGTCCATTAAGGCAGATAGAGATTCCACTAACTGCTGGTCATATTGGTTCATTGTACTGCCCTCAACATCAGTAACCCTAAAGTTTACAGCATTTCGACATGCCAATCGGAAAAAGGTTCCTATTTTTATCTGTCATTGCCAATTAAATTTACAACTTTGCTATCTATAGCTTCTCTAGCTCTAAAAATCCGCGACCTTATGGTGCCCACTGGGCAGTCCATAATATCGGCTATCTCCTCATAACTGAGCCCCTCATACTCTCGGAGAGAAACCGCTGTTCTCAAGTCCTCCGGCAGCTCTGCAATGACCTGAGAAATCGTGGCCTGTAGCTCGTCACGAAAAAGATGGCTCTCAGGCGTTCCCAGATCCCTCAAATTTTCGCTACCGGGATAGTACTCAGCATCTGCCACATCAACATCGGCCGTCGGCGGCCGTCGACTTTTTGCAACCAAATAATTTTTTGCTGTATTAACCGCAATTCGATAGAGCCAAGTATAGAACTGACTGTCACCGCGGAAATTAGCCAGCGCCCTGTAGGCTTTAATAAAGGCCTCCTGAACAACATCAGCGACTTCATCTTGGTCGCGAATAAATCGGCTGACAATAGCAAACACCTTGCCCTGGTATTTTAACACCAACAAATCGAATGCAGCTTTGTCGCCCTTTTGTACTCTAACCACCAATTGCTGGTCAGAAGCCTGAGCGTTTTTTTCAACCATCAAGCAACCCGTCGTCACAATGCCTTATAAATTTAATCCAACTTGGAGAGAGATCCTATTCATCCTCTCAAGATAGAGACCACATGCAGCGCCATAAGTTCGCTTGCGCTAAAATCTTAGTTTATCATGGACTCTCTTTTCAGTGTGGCTTGAGCATGAAACAGACCCAACAGTATGACGTACTTATCATCGGCAGTGGTGCCGCAGGCTTAACCAGTGCACTTCAGTTAGATAAGCGACTTCGAATTGCACTTATAAGTAAAACATCTCTCCAAGGTGGGGCCTCCTGGTTAGCTCAAGGTGGGATAGCGGCAGTATTTGATAAAGATGACAGTGCCGAGGCCCACGTCGCCGACACCATCATCGCGGGCGCGGGACTCTGCCATGAAGAATCTGTCCGCAGGGTGGTGGAAAAAGGCCCAGATGCTGTGCGGTGGCTAATTGATCAAGGTGTTTCCTTCACTCAAGAGAGCGACAATCAAACCTATCACCTCACACAAGAAGGGGGGCACAGCCACAGACGCATACTCCACACCGAGGATGCCACCGGAAAAGAGGTTACCAGCACGCTGGTGGACAAAGTCAGTGCAGCGCAAAATATTGATATTTTCGAAAATCATTGCGCCGTGGATCTGGTTACTCAAGCTGACAACGACTCTAGAAAGATTCGCTGTACAGGTGCTTATCTACTCGATATACAGACATCCGTTATTTCGTTGTTTCAAGCGAAAAGCGTCATTCTTGCGTCCGGCGGCGCCAGCAAGGCCTATCTCTATACTAGCAATCCTGATGGAGCGAGTGGGGATGGCATCGCCATGGCTTGGCGCAAGGGCTGTAGGGTAGCCAATCTTGAGTTTAATCAATTCCATCCCACCTGCCTCTACCATCCAGAGGCGAAGTCATTTTTAATTACCGAGGCACTTCGAGGTGAAGGTGCAATTCTGCGCCTACCCGACGGCACTGCGTTTATGAAAAACTTTCATCCGGACGCAGAACTTGCACCGCGGGATGTGGTGGCAAGAGCAATCGACCACGAAATGAAAAGATTGGGTAGCGATTGTGTCTATCTGGACATCAGCCATCAACCGGAGGATTTCATTAGATCACACTTTCCCACGGTTTATCAGCAATGTCTTTCCTATGGGATAGATATTACTCGCGAACCCATACCCGTGGTTCCGGCAGCTCACTACACCTGTGGAGGCATTGTGGTGGGAAAAGATGGAGAGACAGATCTACTCAACCTCTATGCCATCGGAGAGAGTGCTTTCACTGGTCTCCACGGGGCCAATCGAATGGCGAGCAATTCATTGTTGGAGTGCCTCGTCTATGCCCAAGCGGCAGCACAAAGCATCAACCGGATCATCGATAGTATTGCCAGTCCAGATTTCATCCCCGAATGGGATGAATCTCGCGTCAGTCACTCGGACGAGGACGTGGTAATCTCTCACAACTGGGATGAGCTGCGACGGTTTATGTGGGACTATGTGGGCATCGTCAGGACAAGGAAACGGCTGGAGCGCGCACAGCATCGCATAAAGTTGCTGCAGAGCGAAATCCAAGAGTACTACAGTAATTGCAAGGTCACTCGCGACCTTCTTGAACTCCGTAATCTGGCAACAGTTTCGGAACTGATTATCCGCTGCGCCATGCAGCGCAAGGAGAGTCGAGGTTTGCACTACACTCTCGATCACCCTGAGTTATCACCTATCGCAAGAGATACGGTCATGGTGCCGATAAATTTCGCCGGGCAAGATGTGATAATAAATCGTAGTACCTAAGACCCACGGCTGAAGATTGATAAAACAAGCCTACGAAGTTGATGATGCTCACCTGGAGTAACGCTGTCACTGGGGACATGGATTCGGAATACCAATCCGAAAGAGGTTTTAAACCGCAAAATAACCAGTCGCCGAAGCACAAATTGTTTTGAGGCTGCCTCCAGATTACGCGAACTGTGCCGATCAACTAAGCGCCACATATCACTGCCTGGATAATATATCAGCAGCCTAGGTTCAGCGCAGAGCCACCGGTGTTGTTCTGACACTAGTATGTAGAGGGCGTACACAGAGCAAAATAATTGTGTCCAAAGCTGAATGGGTAGGCACCAGGTTAACGTCAGGACAGTTAAAATCAATGCTATGGTGAGTCGGTGACCCACCGTCGACGGGTGAAGAGTGAAGTTATACTGATCGACGGCTGTCACGAATTATCTGCACAATCCTTCGCATATCTGGGTCCGTAGGATCATCGCGTTTCATAAACCACATAAAAAGGCTCTGATCTTCGCATTCTAGCAACACCTGAAAGCGCAACTTGTCGTTATCCTCAAGAGTATCATAGACGTTCTCGACGAAGGACGCCAAGATTAGGTCAAGTTCAAGCATGCCGCGACGACAGGCCCACAGTAAGCGGTTTTTATTCATAAGTCAGTGTTCATCAAGCTAAAAATACAGTATAAAAGACAATGGAAAATAAACCTACAGGATCATTTAAACGATGGATTGGCACCACCTTTTCCCCAACCACAACATCAAGATGGATGGCGATAACCCCTCAATAATAGCTTCCTTTGGAGAAACACCGTCGGATTTTAAGCAGCTTTTATCAAAAACAGTCATAAGCCCAGACCGACGCGGGTTTATCAAGCTGTCGGGGCCCGACAGCGAAAAATTTTTGCAAGGCCAGATTACCTGTGATCTATCTCAATTAGACGATGGCAGTCTAAAAGGTGCGCACTTAACACCTAAAGGCCGCATCATCTTCTTATTTAATCTAAGTAAAAACGAGAATGGCGATCTTTTATTGGAGACCCACCCCACGGTCATCGATTTGGCAGTGGCCAACTTGAAAAAATACGCCATATTTTTTAAAACTGAGATAACTGACGTTTCAGACGATTTTCAGCAAATCATCCTATCGGGACCTGAGGCTGAAAGTCTGGTGGAAAGCATTAATCCCGTTGCTGTCAACAAGATCAATGACTCAGTGTTTTCTGTGACACTTTCAAGCGAGACACCAATTGCTAATCTGGCAACAATATCCGAAACCGTTCAACCTGCTGGTCAGGATTACAGTGATATGCTCCGAGTACAGGCCGGCATGGCTGATATTCAGGCACAGACATCTGACAAATTCATTGTCCAGATGCTAAATCTCGATGCGCAATCCTACATCAGCTTTAAAAAGGGTTGCTACACTGGGCAGGAAATCGTTGCCAGAGCGCACTATCGAGGGACAGTCAAACGACGTATGATCAAGCTCATGCTAACAACGCCAACAATGCCAAAGGTTGGAGATGAGCTGCACGATGGCAATAACAAAACTCTGGGAAATGTGCTGGGATGCTGTCGAGTTGGAGAACAGAGCGTTGAAGTACTGGCCGTGTTACCGGCTAAATCCACCTCTATTGGCGAGGTTAAATTTGGGCAAAATCCACTTTGTGAAGTAGAGTTTTTACCCCTTCCCTATAGCATACCTAACCCGCCATGATAATCGAGTTGATCACCGCCAATCAGGATCTTTTGATAAAAGTGGGTCTTTTCTCTGCCTTGGTCTTTGTGCTCAGCTTGGCATCACTACCCTGGTTAGTTGCGCAGATACCCGATGACTACTTTGCTCAACAGAAACGTCATCCGCAGCGCAAAACTAAGCGTTTTCCGGGACTTTGGTTACTGGTGGCAGTGATCAAAAATACCCTTGGCGGCTTGTTACTTTTTGCCGGTTTTCTCATGTTGTTCCTACCTGGACAGGGTATTCTGACAATGGTTGCCGGTCTTATGATGATGAATTACCCGGGTAAATATGCCCTCGAGCGGAGGATAGCTCTGTCCCCCTCAATTTTCTCAAAACTCAACTGGTTGAGACACAAGGCAAACAAGCCTCCACTAAAACGATAACAACCAACTGGTTACGTCAACGCGCTGATTCCACAGGAACCTTGAGCAAATGCCAGATTACCTCTCGGCCCTGACATGGGTTAGAGGGGATATTGCGCGCTAGAATAAGACTGATAAAAGCTAGCATGGCACCCATTAAAAACACCATCGCAGGAGACACCAACCAGACCAGACCAAATAGGGCGGGAATAAAAACCGCCGCGATGTGATTAATGGTAAATGCCACACCGGCGGTGGATGCCATGTCAGCTGGATCTGCTATTTTTTGAAAATACGTTTTTATGGCGATAGCCAGCGAGAAAAATAAGTGATCTGCAACATAGAGAACACCGGCCCAGGTGGCATTATCAACAAAGGCATAGGCGGTAAATACGCAAATCAAACCACAATATTCAAAGGTCAACGCCTTGCGCTCACCAATTCTGCCCACCAGCGCGCCGATCCGTCCTGCAAATGCCCAGTTAAAAGCATGATTAATCAAAAATAAGGCGGCTATATCTGACACGCTGTAGCCAAATTTCTCCACCATTAAAAAGCCGGCAAATACGGTAAATATCTGTCGCCTAGCACCCCCCATAAAGGTCAACGCATAATATAGCCAATAGCGTTTGCGTAGCAAAAGATGCTTCCTCTGCGGCACAACACTGGGAAATCGAGGAAATGCCAACCACATGATAACTGCCAACAGCAAACAACTAACACCGGCTACAAAATAAACCCACTCGTAACTAAATTGAAAATAACGCTGTCCTAACCAGAGCGACCCGTAGATAAAAAGAGACGCCACTGACCCTACAGCTATCAATCTACCCAGTACGGCTGGTGCCTCGTCGATAGACAGCCACTGCAATGAAAGGCTTTGTTTGACGGTCTCGTAATAATGAAAACCCACCGACATGATAAATGTTGTCAGATACAGGCCGACAACGGAGGGAAAGTACCCACTGACAGCAACACCAATACCCAAAACAGCTAGCGACAGATAAGCAAAGGTTTGCTCCTTCACAAGCAACAGAAAAAACACTGCGGTAAACGCTAAGAAACCCGGTATTTCACGAATACTCTGTAACAGGCCAATTTCTTTGCCCGTAAAAGCCGCCCGCTCAACAACAAAATTATTCAGCAAAGCCATCCAAGTGGCAAAAGCCAAGGTCATGGCCACTGTCATTAGTATTAATAAATGTTGCGGCGTACGCCAAGTCGTTGATTTATTCATAAAATACCGCGTTAAAAACCTAGACTTATTTGAGGTACATCCTCGGTTGCGGGAGGCAACTGCCAATCAATGGGGGTCTGTCCTTTGGATACAAGAAATTGATTAGCGCGCGAGAAGTGCCCACATCCAAAAAATCCACGATAGGCCGACAGCGGTGATGGATGAGTGGACCGCAGTACCAGGTGTTGTGATTCATCCAACAAAGATTGCTTTTTTTGCGCATTGGAACCCCAGAGCATAAATACTATGGAATCACAGTTCTTGTTTATCAGATGGATCACCCGATCGGTGAACGTTTCCCAGCCCTTGTCGGCGTGAGAGTTTGGCTGCCCCTGTTCAACTGTCATCACCGTATTCAGTAACAGTACACCCTGTTCGGCCCAAGAAGTTAAACATCCATGCCCCGCAATTGGCGCGCCAACATCCCTGCTGAGCTCCTTAAATATATTTCGCAACGAAGGCGGTATCCTGTGACCCTGAGGCACCGAAAAACACAGGCCATTGGCTTGGCCAGGACCATGGTAAGGGTCCTGACCCAGTATCACCACTCGAATTTTATTCAAATCACACTGTTCAAACGCCGAAAACACCCGGGCCGGTGGCGGATAAATGACATTTCCCAAGTGTGATCGCTGCTGCAGGTAGCCGTCGAGTTTTAACCAGTAAGGTTTTACAAACTCTTGTTGCAATAACGATCGCCATCCCATCGGTAAGCTTTTTAATGCCTGATCCGTAACATTCATAATAACGCGACAATGACTCTTAACTAAACAGCCAGAGCGTAACACAGACGAAAGGCAAGTTTGCTAAATGTTTTAATCACCAGCACCCTCTTCCATCAGTCTTACGACAAATCCTTTAGCGCGTAAATCATCGACAATCTGATGAGCATGTGCCGGACCTCTGGTTTCTACAATTGCATCAATTTTGGCCAGCTTTGCCGGCACATCGAAAAACATTCGTTGATGGTAAATCTCAACAATGTTGCCTCCGCAGTTCCCAATAGAGTCGGTTATGGCCGCCAGCATTCTAGGTTCATCTGAAATATCAATTCGAAGCCGAGCAATACGACCATCGAGAACCATGTTCCGATTTAGGATTGATGACAAAAGTCGTGGATCAATATTCCCACCGCAAATAACCACGCCAACATTGAGTCCCGCGAACAGCTCTGGATAGGCATAAACCGCCGCCACCCCAGCGGCGCCGGCTCCTTCAGCAACCACCCGCTGCTGCTCAACCAGTGCACTAACAGCCCATTCGAGCTGCTGTTCAGTGACCAGAACAATATCATCAACTAATGCATCCACCACCGGCAAGGTAAGACGTCCGGGGGTTTTTACCGCTATACCCTCGGCCAAGGTCTCTGCACCCCAATTGACATCATTGCCATCCAAAGCGGCTTTCATGCTGGGATAGGCCTCCGTCTGCACCCCAACAACTCGCACATCAGGGTTTAAATGCTTGGCGATGGTGGCAATCCCGCTAATTAATCCACCACCACCAATAGGCACCAACAACAAATCCAAATCTGGTTTTTCAGTCAACATTTCTAGACCAATGGTGCCCTGTCCAGCCATAACCCGCTCATCATCATAGGGATGAATCAGTGTCAGGTCTCTCTGATCTATTAACTCTCGAACAAAGGCCTCGCACTCGTTTAGGTTGCGCCCCTTTAGGATTACCTCTGCACCGTAATTTTGTGTGCGCGCCACTTTGGCAAAAGGCGTTTGCGACGGCATAACAATAACAGCTGGAATCCCCATATTGCCGGCATGATATGCCACCGCCTGTGCATGATTACCCGCGGACATGGCTATGACACCTTTTGCCCTCTGTTGCGCAGTTAAACCATGCATGGCAATCAAGCCCCCCCGAGCTTTGAAAGACGAGGTAAACTGGAGGCATTCTAATTTCAAATGTAAGTTGCATCCCAATTGCTGAGATAATAGAGGTGAATACACCAGAGGCGTTTTTACTAAGTGACCCTCCATAAGATCCGCTGCAGCATAAATGTTTTGATGTGTAATCATCACCAGTACGTCCCTAGTTTGAGCATAATGTCATCGTATTCTAGCCATCTCGATAATGACCAATTAGCGTGAATATCGCAATGGTGATGATGCTGGATGGCGCTGACAGTTAAGATGACAGCGATAACAGAAAATCAAGGTTTCCATAAACCTGAGGTGTTATCATATCGCGATGCATTCCAGTACAACCAACAACATCTGGCGTCTCACCTGGCCCACCATCATCAGCAATATAATCTATATGCTCTTGGGTGTTATCTTCTTGAAAATGGCCGGTACCTTTGGTACAGATGAAGCCGCTGCAACTACCACTGGTCAGCGTCTCTACTTCGTTCTCCATGCGGTAATGATGGGGTTTTGCAGCGGCACAACCGCCATGGTTGGCAAACATTGGGGCGCCGCTGATAAAATTGGCGCAGGGCGATTTGCCTCTCTGTCGGTGGTGTTGTTTTTCTTCAGTGGCACCTTCCTATCCTGGTTGGCTATACCCTTTAGAGAAACGCTTGTTGGCATGTTCAACCTCTCCGAGCAAGGGCATGTTTTAGCGGTAAACTTTCTTTTATGGACCGCTGTATTTGCCCCGGTCATCTTGGTCACCTTGGTGTTTAATATGGCCATGCGCGCCACAGGCAATAGTAGGACCCCGCTGCTGTCCTCTATTATCGGTAGCGTTCTGAGTCTACTGCTCAGCGGCGCGATGACCTATGGTTGGTGGGGATTTGAAGCCCAAGGTATTGTTGGTATTGCCATTGGAAGCGGAATTGGCATGGGCATTACCGTCATCCTATTTTTGATTTGTTGGTCCAAGGGTAGTTTCGCTTTCCGCCCTGCCGACCCGCGGCCCGGAGCACTTAAAAATAGTCAATCACTGGTGAGTATCGGTATGCCAGCCGCTTTTGAACAAGCATTTTTTCAGGGCGGTCTTCTGGTTTTTATGGTCTTTTTGGCCAGCTACGGCAGCGCTCCCTTTGCTGCCTACGGCATTGGGCTGGCAATCTTAGGCTTGGTCATCGTGGTGGCCTTTAGTTTCTCAATATCCAGCGCCACCTTGGTCAGCCAGCATCTCGGAGCGGGGGATTTGAAGGGAGCCTACAATGTCGGTTGGCGCAGTATGCGAACCTGCCTCTACATTATGCTAACAGGTTCTGTGATCATGGCTCTGCTGGCAAAAGATATTGCGCGATTTATGATCGATGACCCTGAGGTGATTGGTCATATGGTAGATTTCACCTATATTCTAGCGGCCTGCCTGCCTTTGATGGCAATCGAATTTAGCATGACAGGAGCGCTGCGCGGTGCAGGTGACACCCGCTACCCCATGATGGTAACAATATTCAGTATTGTGACCACCAGAATTATCGCTCCATGGATATTGGTCACCATAGGTGCTGAGGTAATCTGGCTGTACGCTCTCTCTCTAGTTGATTTTTCCATCAAATCCAGTCTAAATATGCGCCGTTTTCGTAGTAGAACATGGTTTCAAGGTCACACAGAAAAAATAACTCTTCAAGGTTGATATGTTAATTAGTCCGGCAAATTTTCAACATCAATACGATCGTCAGATCGCCTATTGGTTGATCGCCTGTGCAGTGGTGATCTACGGTATGATACTACTCGGCGGTGTCACTCGTCTCACCGACTCTGGACTGTCGATGGTGGACTGGAAACCAATCCGAGGAGTGATTCCACCAATTACTCAGGCAGATTGGCAAGCCATGTTTGAAAAGTACCAACAGTTTCCTGAATACCAAAAAACCAACTTCAATATGACCTTGGAGGAATTCAAACCCATCTTCATGTATGAGTACTTGCATCGAATGCTGGGTCGTTTTATTGGTCTTCTTTTCATTATTCCTTTCGCCTTTTTCTACTTCACTAAGCGAATTACCTCTGGCTTAACACCAAGATTGCTACTGTTACTTGTGTTAGGTGGCAGCCAGGGTCTTCTTGGCTGGTACATGGTGAAAAGTGGTTTGGTGGATAATCCCCATGTGAGTCAATATCGACTGACCGCACATCTGGGTATGGCAGTATTTATTTATGGTTTTATTTTGTGGACAATTCTCGATCTTCTGGCACCAAAAATCGAGCAACCACGTCACCTAAAGCGTTGGTCATACAGCCTCACTGCCCTGATTTTTCTGATGATATTGTCCGGCGGTTTGGTGGCGGGGACCCGAGCCGGCATTCCGTACCCCACTTGGCCGCTTATGGGTGACAGCTTCATACCACCTGGTCTCTACAACCTGCAACCGTTTTGGCTATCTGCCTTTGAAGACATGCTAACTATTCAGTTTAACCACCGTATGTTTGCCTATCTCATTGTCGCTCTGGTATCAATTTTTGCCTATAAAGCGCTGAAATCGAATCTGCAAGGACCCCTGCGACTGGCGGTTTACTGCTTTCTGGGCCTACTATTCTTGCAAGTTGTGCTGGGTATCAGCACCTTAGTTTTGTACATACCTACTGCGATTGCCGCCGCTCACCAAGTTTGCGCTGTGGCCCTGCTCAGCGCATCCTTGTTTATTAGCCACTGTTTAACATCTAGGTCTGGGGTCTCCCACTGAGTGCTGCAGTGCGCGGCGCCAAGTCGAGTTAACCGCACACTAGAGTCTTGCTTTCTTCACCACTTGGACGATATGCTAGGAATAGAATAATAACAAACTTGGCTGGTGAGAAACCTGTAAATATGAACCTCGATTTTTCAGAAGATCAAAAATTCTTACAAAACGAAGCTCGAAAATTCCTCGAAAAGGAGGAGTCTCTGCGTCGTGCCCGACATGTGTTGGAACAGAAAGACGGTTGCGACAAACAACTCTGGGAAAAAATTATCCATATGGGTTGGACAGGTATCAATATTCCCGAGCAGTATGATGGTTTGGGACTTTCTCATCTCGAATTATGCGTGGTTGCGGAGGAACTCGGTCGCTGTCTGGCTCCCGTTCCATTTGCATCCTCGGTATATTTTTTCACAGAAGCATTGATCAAACATGCTGATGAACAAGTAAAACAGGATCTACTGCCCAAACTAGTGACTGGTGAGTGTGTCGGCACCCTGGCTGTCACAGAGCAACTTCATGCGCCCAGTGCCGATAACATCTCCGTCACCGTCTCCAAAGATAAGATAACAGGAAGGAAAATCGCCGTCCCCGATGCTGATATTGCCACTCACACTTTGGTGGTTTGCAAAGGACTCAAGGGCATCGAATTGCGCTTGGTAGATTTATCACAAAACTGCGAAATCACGGCGGTTGACACCATTGACGATAGCCGTGGTTATTTTTCTATCGACTTTACAAATGCTCACAGCCAACGTCTCGGCGAGATTGGCGAAGGGTGGAATTTATTACAGCAACTACTGAATCAGGCTGCTGTATTAATCAGTTTTGAGCAGATTGGCGGTGCCCAGGCAGCTTTAGATATGGCCAATGCCTATGCCCAGCAACGCTATGCTTTTGGTCGGGCAATTGGCTCCTATCAGGGGATAAAACATAAGCTTGCCGACATGTATATCAA
Source organism: Porticoccaceae bacterium (assembly GCA_964230135.1). Lineage (GTDB taxonomy): Bacteria > Pseudomonadota > Gammaproteobacteria > Pseudomonadales > Porticoccaceae > HTCC2207. The sequence goes on from CAXRFT010000003.1 coordinate 30,936, forward strand.
GCTGACATTGGCAAAATCTAACAGTTACTATGCGGCCTGGGCTCTTTCTACAGACTCAAGTGAGCTACCATTAGCCGCAGCAACTGCTCGAGTCACCGCCACAGAGGCGTTTAATTTTTGTGCTCAAGAAAACATTCAAACTCATGGTGGCAATGGCTATACCTGGGAATATGACTGCCATCTATTTTATCGTCGAGCCAAGTTACTGGGTGTCACCATCGGGTCTCTGGCCAATTGGCAAGAAAAATTGGTTAAAGAATTAGAAAAATCACACTGTGATCAAATTAGCTGAGGCCTCACCATGGATTTTAATGACACACCACAGGAAGCAGAATTTAGAGCGAAATGCCGGCGCTGGTTAGAGAACAATGCCGAGCGCACCAGCAATTTGGACACATCAGGTCAGCAAAATCGCTATGGCGACAAGTACCTGGATCAAGCCCGCGCCTGGCAAAAGAAAAAATTTGATGCCGGCTGGGCCATGTTGCACTGGCCAGAGGCCTACGGTGGCCTTGGCGCCTCCGCCATTGAGCGAATTATCTGGCAGCAGGAAGAATCACAATTTGCTGTCCCACGAGGAATATATGAAATTGGCTTAGGTATGGCCGGGCCAGTGATGATGCAGTATGCAACTGAAGAGCAAAAAGCGCGTTATCTTCCACCGATGGCTGCGGGCGAGGAAATCTGGTGTCAGCTTTTTTCTGAGCCCTCTGCAGGCTCTGATGTTGCCGGTTTGCGCAGCAGAGCTGAGAGAGATGGCGACCATTGGATTATCAATGGTCAAAAGGTGTGGACTTCAGGGGCTCACTTCTGTGACTACGGCATAATTGTGGTTAGACATGATGCCAATATCGACAAACATGCGGGAATGACATTTTTCTTTATCGATATGAAATCACCCGGCATCGATGTCCGGCCTATCAAACAGATCACTGGTGGGGCCTCATTTAATGAAGTCTATTTCAATGACGTTCGCGTACCCGATACTCAGCGGTTGGGGGCCGTTGGCGACGGTTGGCGCGTCGCCATTACTACACTGATGAATGAACGACTCGCCGTGGGCGACGCCAACGGCGTCGATGTTGAAGAGGCACTTAGCTGGGCTCGCGATCAAGATAACCACGGAGAATCACTATTACACGATAGAGCAGTGCGCAAGCAAATAGCGCAGTGGTATTGCCAGGCCAGTGGCCTCCGAAACACAAAGTTACGCACCATGTCTGCACTGTCCAAGGGCGAAACGCCAGGGCCGGAAGCCTCAATCACGAAAATCGTCAGTGCCAACAAACTTCAAGCCCTGGGGCATTTTGGTATTGATTCTCTGGATATGGCCGGAATGTTAGTCACGGACAATAGCGAGGTTCATGGATTCCACAATGCTTGGTTGGGCGCCGCCGGATTGCGTATTGCCGGTGGCACCGATGAAATATTGCGTAACATCATCGCCGAACGGGTGCTTGGACTGCCACAAGACGCCCGAGCAGATAAGGGTGTGGCGTTTAAGAATATCCCCTCGGGAAGTTAAAGATTATTCATGGAGCTCAATCAATCATCGATGCACAAAAATCTCTTTGGTTTGACCCTTACCTAGAAAAACGCGCGTTTGTAACAACCAATCGTGACCATTAAACAGACTGAGCGCATAGATTCCTTTATCCATAGCTAAATAGAGTTTCTGATAATTTTCAGCCGTATAGTCTTTAGGCATTAGATCAGACGATTTAATGGTATGTCTCTGTCCGTTTACAACAACACTCACTCCAACGAGAACCGAAGACTTGATGATGATTGCAGATTCTCTAACC
>CAXRFT010000004.1:0-29279 GCA_964230135.1 Porticoccaceae bacterium
AACCATGCGATCACGCAATATCTCATAGGACTGATAGTTCGGCACAGTGCCATCTACCATAAGTTTGTGTTCCACCGCCGGCATATGATCTAAGACATCCATGGCTATGTCTGCCTTTGTTTTGGAACCTATAAACAATCGTGCGCCACAATCATTAACAATATAAGCCACCTCAGCCGCGGTCAACCGTGAACTGATGGCGGTATAAAAAAGCCCGGAACGGAGTGCAGCCTGACAAATTTCAAGGAACCTCGCGTTGTTCTCCATCAATATCGCGATGTGATCTCCCGTCTGCAAGCCCAAGGATCGAAATAATTGCGATCCTTGACAAGAGCGCTCATCCAATTGTTGATAGGTAACGATTTCACCACTGGTTGCCATAATGTAGGCAGGTTTATTCGGATGTTGTCTTGCAAGGTCACCAAGATACATAACTTATCGCCATTGAGCTAAACACCAAAAATTTTGCAGCGCTTTAAAACTACGATCAACAATGATTACTCTAAAAATTAAACCACGACTCACTCTGTCCTTACAAATAATACCATTGAAACCGAGTATTTTTTGTCGACATTAGACAATGTTTTCGCTACTGTCTAGCCGAAATAATAATCTTATGGAGACTCATGTTGAGCAATGTTACTACCTCCGTTGTCGCGGGCGTTGGGCAAATCACCCTAAACCGCCCAGCGGCACTCAATGCCCTGACATTAGATATGGTCAGAGATATTTCCAGTGCTCTGCTGCAATGGAAAGACAATGACACTGTTGAGGCCGTAGCCATCCGAGGAAGCAATAAACAGGGCCCCTTTGGAGCGTTCTGTGCCGGTGGTGATATTCGTTTCTTTCACCGTGCGGGTATTGCAGAGGACGCTGACCTAGAGGCTTTTTTCACCGAAGAATATCGGCTCAACCACCTGATCTTTAATTATCCAAAACCCTACATTGCCTTTATGGATGGGATTGTAATGGGTGGAGGTATGGGTATTTCTCAAGGTGCGTCACTGCGGCTGGTAACCGAGCGCACTAAAATCGCCATGCCAGAGACCAATATTGGTCTGTTCCCCGATGTGGGTGGCGGCTATTTTTTGCCCAAATGTCCTGGCTACAGTGGTGAATACTTAGGGCTGACGGGAAAAGTCCTCAGTGGCAATGAAGCATTAGCCGCCAATTTAGCCGACCGCGCAGTAAGCAGTGATTATTTAGAAGATTTCTGGGACAGCCTGACAAACAATGAAATGATGACAGTGGAACAACGTATCAGCAGGTTGCACAGCGTCATCGATGAGGTACGGTTACCAGAGGACCACCACTGGTTAAACACCGATATAGATAGGGCGTTTAATCAGGATTCTCCCGCAGCCATTATGGCCAGCTTGGAGCAAATAGGTACACCCTGGGCGGCACAGACTTTAGCTCTGCTGAATAAGCGTTCGCCACTCATGTTACATGTGTCTCTTCGACAGATTCAGTTGGGAAGAAACATGAGTCTGGCAGACGAATTGAGACTCGAGCGCACCTTGGTCAGACACTGTTTCTATACTCATCATCTAGCGCGAACCGGTGCTCAAACTGATACGGTGGAGGGAATTCGGGCACTCGTCATCGACAAAGATCATAGTCCGCAGTGGAATCCTCCACGTATTGATGAGGTAACTAATAATATGGTGGACCCCTTCTTTGTCAGCCCTTGGACGAAAAAGGAACATCCACTGGCCGATCTTCAATAGGGTGTCTATGCAATCTTTCTATCTCCCCGAGGCTGCCGATGAGTGACAAACGTCATTCGGCCATCATCATTGGCGCTGGCTTCGGAGGCTTGTCTCTGGGTATCCGACTGCAGAGCCTGGGCTTTGATACCACCATCGTTGAAAAGCTCGATGCTCCCGGTGGCCGTGCTTATGTCAAAGAGGTCAATGGCTTTACCTTTGACATGGGGCCAACAGTTATCACCGTCCCTCACTTTATCGAAGAGTTGTTTGAGCTTGAAAGAGACGTTGATAATCTGCAACAACCCGACTTTCCCAAAAATGTCGTCAATGGCGAGGCTATCGAGGGAACCGCAACAGCCGCCTACGCCAATATTGTACCCATCAAACCTTTTTATCGAATATATTTTGACGACAAAAGCTATTTTGACTACGACGGTGACCCAGTCCACACAAGAGAACAGATTCGCCGCATTGCACCGGAAGATCTTGAGGGTTATGACCGTTTCCACCGCGATGCAGAAGCTATTTTTAAACGAGGCTTCCTCGAGTTGGGATACACATTTTTTAGCGATATCAGCGGTATGTTTAAGGTACTACCGGATCTTCTAAAACTGGATGCAGTAAGAAGTTTATTTTCTTTTACCAGTCGCTATTTTAGCAATCACAAACTGCGTCAAGTGTTCAGTTTTGAAACTCTGCTCATCGGCGGTAATCCTCTGTCGGTGCCGGCTATCTACGCCATGATTCATTTTGTGGAAAAAACCTGGGGGGTCCATTATGTGATGGGTGGCACCGGGGCTTTGGTCAAAGGTATGGTGAAAAAATTTGAGCAAATGGGTGGCTGCATCCGCTTCCAAAGCGAAGTGGCGAGCATTGATGTTAGTGAGCGCTCAAGTTTGTTCAACAAACCAGAGGTCAATAGTCTTACGCTGGCCAGTGGTGAAACGCTTGATGCGTCGATTATTGTCAGCAACGCAGACTATGCGCATACCTATCTAAAGCTCATAGACGCAAAGCACAGACGCTGGAACCCTGACTGGCGCGTAAAAAACATGAACTACTCGATGTCTCTTTTAGTGGTCTATTTCGGTTTCAAAGATCCGGGTAATCTTGATTTAAGGCATCATAATATTATCTTGGGTCCTCGCTATGAAGAGCTATTGACTGATATTTTCAAGCGCAAAATTTTAGCCAGTGACTTCAGCCAGTATTTGCATATTCCCACCATAACAGATCCTTCTCTGGCACCGGAGGGTCATCATGCTGCCTATACCTTGATACCGGTGCCGCACAATGGAAGTAAGATTGACTGGACTGTTGAAGGGCCCAAACTCACAGAAAAAGTTTTGCGCTTCTTGGACACTGAGGGCTACATCCCTGATCTTATGGAAAATCTGGTACATCGAGAATTTGTCACACCAGACTACTTTGAAACCACACTGAACAGTCATCTAGGCAACAGCTTTGGTGTCGAGCCAAGACTTACTCAGTCGGCCTTTTTCCGTCCTCACAATCGTTCAGAGGACATATCAGGTCTCTATCTAGTGGGCGCCAGTTCGCAGCCGGGTGCCGGCACGCCAAGCGTAATGATGTCGGCAAAAATGACCGCCAGAGCCATCGCTGAAGATTTTTCTGATGCCATCGCAGATTGGCGCCGAGAATAAATCATGTCATACAGTCTACTCGAGGAGTCTATTACCTGCCCTTTTTGTTGGGAGGTGATAACCCTACTGATCGACCCTTCCGAATCACAGACCTACACCGAAGATTGTTTCGTTTGCTGTCGACCCATTCTAGTGGAAACCTCTATCGCTGGGGATGAGGTGAAAATCCGTGTCACTCAAGAGGATCTTGGCTTTTAACTGACCCAATTCACCCCTTCCCATTTGAAGAAAAATCCGTTTGAATAGAGGCCATAAATAAGAAAACTGGGTGCAATGTGGGGTGTAATCAAATGAAGTTTCTCTGGCCTCTTTTCTTCTTGTTGTTCACCAGCTGCGCTGAAAAAAATGATTCATTTCCCAAGCCAGCCGAAGATATTGCTTACACTTTGTATTCTGGTGGCGACATCATCACTATGGATGGTGACGCTCAACCCCACTATGCAGATGCCGTGGTCACCGAGAGCGAAAAAATAGTATTTGTCGGTGATTTACAGACAGCCAAAGCCCGCTTTCCCGGCGCAGTGCCCCATAAGCTCAATGGCCGAACCATGATGCCCGGGTTCATTGAACCCCATGTTCACCCCTCTCTCGCCGCTACTATATTACCCAATAAAATTATCGCACCCTATGATTGGAACCTGCCTCAGGGCGTCAGCAAAGGCGTGCAAAGTCAGGTTGAGTACGTTGAACAATTGCGCCAATCGGTCCACGAGTTCCCCGATAAAAACGACCTTTTCTTTACTTGGGGCTATCACCAACTCTGGCATGGTGAACTTTCTAGAAGCCTACTCAACGATATTTCCCAAGCACAGCCTATCGCCGTCATTCATCGTTCATTTCACGAAGTGTATCTCAATGATGCCGCGCTAAAACTTCTCGATGTGACTGAGGAAGAATTTTCCTCTCATCCGCAGGTGGATTGGGCAAAAGGCCACTTTTACGAAGGCGGATGGATGGCGCTGGCACCAAAAATGGCTCCTTTGTTGACAAAGCCCGAACGATACCTCAGCGGCTTGGCACTGATGACTCAGCTAATACGAAAAAACGGTATCACTACCATAGCCGAACCCGGTTTCCCCAACATTAATCTCGACGGTGAATACCAACTGCTTCGCGCCGAAATGAGTAAGCAACCACCCTACGATATCTATCTCATTCCCAACGGCGGTTATCTGGCGAAAACTCTAGGTGGCAATACAAAAGCCAGTCAATTCACAAGAACCCTACAACAGCGAAATACTGACAATATTCATTTCTTAACTGACCAAGTAAAGCTGTTTTCCGACGGTGCCATTTACTCTCAAGCGATGAAAATGAAACAGCCCTATTCCGACGGACATGAAGGTGAATGGATGACGCCGCCCGACATCCTGCGCCAACAAATAAGCCACTATTGGAATGAAGGCTTTAAGATCCATATGCATGCTAATGGTGACAAAGGCATTCAACAGGTGCTGGACTTTGTCAATACAGATAACAGGCAAACGCCGAGGGATAATCACGGTTTCACCTTACATCACATGGGTTATTTTACCGACGCCATGGCTGAGCAAGTCGCGCAGCTCAATATTGAGGCTTCGGTTAATCCCTATTATTTGTGGGCACTCTCAGACAAATATGCGGCTGAAGGTTTGGGTGAAAAACGCGCGCGAAATTTAGTAGCTATAAATTCACTGGCACGGCGGAATATTAATACCTCCTATCACTCAGATTTTGCCATGGCACCTCTTGAGCCCCTCACCCTCGCTTGGACAGCAATTAATCGAGTTACCTCTGGTGGTAATTCTGTATCACAGGATCAACGTGTGGATGTTTACACGGCAATGAAATCGATCACGATTTCTGCAGCAAAAACCTTAAATCTGGGACATAAAATTGGCTCTATTGAATCAGGGAAAATTGCTAATTTTGTTATTTTGACCAAAAATCCACTCAAAATTGAGCCGATTAAAATAAAAGATATTAAGGTGCTTGCCACCGTGCACAAAGGTCAGTTTTATATTAATAAATCAGCTAACTTAAAACCAATGCTCGATGAGAATGCTTTTTAACTTGCTAATTTTATTGCCTTTTTTTTAATTATTTAAAAACTTCCTGCAATATAAGATCACCCACTATAACCATTGGTGAATAGTCAATATTAGAGTGATCCAGACACCATAGTGACGCTATCTTGGAGAATCTATCAACCAAATCAGCGTTCTCGCCGTAGGTTCTTACTCAGGCCATACCGAGTGAGTATAGATTCTCAGACTTTGGCATTTGCTAATTTTAAAAGGAGCGGAAGATGAAATTTACTAAGTTTACGAGCATAGTGTTTGCAAGTTTACTGGTTTTGCAGGGCTGTGGCAGTGGATCAAGCGATCACGACACGACACCAGAACCAACACCGGAACCACAGAGTATTGTTGACGTTGCCGTTGCCAATGGTAGCTTCACTACCCTGGTCACTGCGCTTGAAACCACTGGGCTAGATGTTACGCTGAGCGACTTGGACAGTGAGTTTACTGTGTTTGCCCCCACCGATGATGCCTTTGACCTATTGGGTCAAGAAACAATCGATGCACTTTTGGCCGACACCGAAACGCTCACTGATATTTTGACGTACCATGTTATCGATGGTGAAGTGGATTCCTCCGCTGCAATTTCCAGCGCCGGCTCAACCGTTGCAATGGTAAATGGCGACTCAGTGGGCTTGTCCCTCGACGGCGAAAGCCTTTTAGTCAACACAGTAACTGTCACTCTCGTAGATGTGGAAGCAGACAATGGTGTCATCCATGTGATCGACGCGGTATTGATACCACCAACAGATCGCGGAGAACCCACCACCAATATCGTTGACACCGCCATCGCCGCAGGGAACTTTGAAACATTGGTCGCCACTCTGCAAGCCACTGGCTTAGACGCTGTTTTGGCAGATGACACTCAGTCATTTACTGTGTTTGCACCCACCGATGATGCTTTCGCGATGATCGATCCAGAAACCATTGATTTACTTTTGGAGAACACCGACATACTGAGCGAGATATTGCTGCAACATGTGGTGTCTGGCGAGGTAGATTCGGTAACTGCTTACACGCTGAACGGCAGTACCGCGCCTACAGTTGCGGAGGTCGACATACCAGTTGCCATCAATACCGAATCCGACACCCTAACATTTGGTGGTGCCACCGTTGAAGTCACCGACATTTACACCACCAACGGTATTATTCATGTCATTGACACGGTGGTAATAGCCGACGTAGCGCTGCCAACACCAGCAGCATCTATTGTTGATGTGGCTGTAGCCAATGGCAGCTTCACAACTCTGGTGGCCGCCCTTCAAGCCACCGGTCTCGACACGGTTCTTGATGATGCAGACAGCACGTTTACCGTGTTTGCACCAACTGACGATGCCTTTGCCCTACTCGGTCAAGATACCATAGATGCGCTGCTTGCCGACACGGAGACACTATCTGACATACTGCTCTACCATGTGATTAGCGATGCGGAAATTCTCGCAGACACCGCCATTACAGTGGCGCAATCGGCCGACAACAAAGTGGCAATGACCAATGGTAAACAGGTCGCCCTGTCTCTTCCCAACAGCACGCTTTACGTCAACAAAGCGGCGGTTTCTCTCACCGATGTGATGGCAGACAATGGCGTAATCCATGTGATCGATCAGGTCATTTCTGTGCCGCCAACTAAAACCGACTCTACACAAACTATTGTGGACATCGCCGTTGGTAATGACAACTTTTCCACTCTCGTCGCTGCGTTAACAGCGGCGGACTTGGTCACCACATTAAGCGATGAGGATGCCACTTTTACTGTCTTTGCGCCTACCAATGCTGCCTTCGACAAAGTAGAAGACACTGCACTGGATGGACTGCTGGCCGACACAGCTGCGTTGACTGATGTACTGTTAAAGCACGTGGTGTCTAACGCCGAGATTGATTCCGTATCGGCCTTTGCCGCTAATGGCGGCGCAGTGACGTCCATTGGCAATGACGCTCTTAATGTCAGTTTGGTAGATTTCACTCAGACCAGTAACGGAGACGCTGATGAAGTAGCCTATGACAGCGCAAATCAGAGACTGGTGGGTGGAACAAACTCTTCAAATCCAGGGTTGACTCTCTATGTCTTCGACAGCGATTTAGGGTCTGCAGGAAGCACCTGTAATGACAGCTGTGCTGAGAATTGGCCACCGGTAGCAGTAACCGATGGTGAAGTCGATAACATATCTGGTCTGGGCTTAATCACTCGTGATGATGGAAGCTCTCAAGCCGCTTACAAAGGCCGGCCACTGTACTTCTATTCTGGCGACAGCGCTGCCGGAGACACTAACGGCGAAGCAGTCAGCGGCTGGTGGACAGTAAATCAAGAGCAGGTCGCCCTTCAGGTTCAGGGCTCGAATGTGACCACTGTGGATATCTATGCCAGTAACGGCGTGCTCCATGTTATCGACACAGTGATTACCTCTGCCGCAAAAATGACATCCACAGAAACTATCGCAGTGTCCGTTGCAGCAAACAACAATGGCCCGGGCAATGTTTATGTTATCGACGGTGTGCAGAAAAAGTCACTGAATCTTGAAGCGGGCACCACCTATACCATCACTCACCCCGCTGGCCATCCACTGCTGTTCTCTGAAACAGAAGACGGATCCCACAATGGCGGATCAGAGTATAGCGAGGGAGTCAACTCCTCTGCATCTGGCACCACCATCATTGAGGTGACCGATACTACCCCAACCACGCTTTACTATTACTGCAGCCTTCACGCAGGAATGGGTGGTCAAGCTCGATAATCGCCTGTAAAAAATTGATCCATCTTTTTAAGGCCCCTGACTTCAGGGGCCTTTTTTTGTTTAGATTTATCTGCCCCTTTCTACACTGCGCAGAATAGCCTCATAAATCTGATCTTGGTGACTATCTGCTGAGAGTAGTAGCAGAAATCTACGATCCCCCTTACTACCGAGAAGAACCAATGATTATCTCTGTGCCTCTAAAAAGATAGCGGACACTTAATCGGAAAACTTGACGTTAGGTTTTTTTGCAGAATCTAGACGTAATAAATAATTATTAACAAAGCCCATGATTCCAGATGCCCCTATGTTTTAAAAGTTTAAATAGCCCGTTTATTTAGGTTCCGTCCGGTTCACTCAGAAAAGACCAATTGCCTTGCTCCATTGCTGTCTCCAGGTTATCTGCTTGCTCCAATAGCAATGAGACCTCTAGCGGTAACATAAGATCACTAAGTTGTTCATACGCCACTAACCTAGCGTCACTATGTTCCATGCCTGATTCAACAATGAGTGCTTGTGCAGCCGCTAATATCCCAATAACTTTATATGTATCTCTTCTTTTGTTCGTCTGAGGACGCAAAACACGTAATAAAGTGCCTAGAATCTGAAGTCTGTACTCAGGATTATCGGACGAATAATGATAGGCATTAGCATAGATTGCACGGGCCTCATCGAGACTGATTTCACCAGCGTTAGCCTGCTGCATAGGCCTTGACTCTACCAAGGCCATTGGATGGTTGCTCTCTCGTGCGGCTTTAAAATATACTAAAAAACTCTCAGAGAGATCAGTGCCTTCAAGATATTTAGTTAACGCAGCACACTCGGCAACGCGCCTAAGCAAAATTTGTGTTGACGCCTCAAAGTCAAATTTTTGATCGCGTTCGGCAATAAACAAGTCTAAGTCTTCTTGGTTCTGTATGCTCGGTAGGTCGCATCGTCTCAAGGGTAAGGTCAATGCATACTGAGCCTCAGCGTCTGTCTTTGCGTTTAACTCATTGGCTTTGTATGCATCAAGTATCTCGATTGATCGACTTTCAAAATGCGACATTAACTTCTCATAAGAGAAATAATCTATTTCGCTTTCTCGCTCATCCCCTAGCACTAGCCCTGGTGACAACATTACCGAGATTACTGGATGTTTTTCAGCAGGAATTCCTGGGAAAAAATCGCCCGATGCACTTAAGTTGATTGCTGGCAAGCCCTCTTCTATGGCTGCATTATCAACGCTTACTTCCTTTAGAAAGAAAATACTCACCGTGAAAACAACGATGAATAAGATTACTAAAGCTAATTTCGTCATGTCGTAGACCCGCTTCATATCTGTTTAGACCCTATTGGCAATTAAACCTAAGGCTTGCAGACAACGGGGATTCCTCCGTTGTGATCCTGCCATGTCCGAAATTATTCAATACTCTAGTTTTCCAGATTCAGGGGCCTTTTTTATTTAAAAGCTTAAACCATGACCATAGCTGAACACTGGCGCAATAGAGTCATCCGGCAGATCCTCTTTTTGCTCTATCACTGCCTCCATGGACGAAGGTATCTCAAACGGCAACTTGCCCTGAGGACTGAACTGTCCAAATAGCATGTCAAATAAAACTGCGTCGTAGACACCAAAAGTGCCCACCAAACTATGGCTGATCTGATTCAACTCAGTCAGGATGGCTGGTCGATTGAGGTCCGCCACCACCACAAGCTTTGCCACTTTACTGTAGGCCGATGCCTTGTCTAAAACTGCCGCGTCAAATGCAAGATTACTGTCCGGTAAAATACCACTGAGCATTTGGTCAATTAGCTCGTCCGATCCCGGCGCCTGGTTGCCATTAAATATGGTCGGCAGATACATAATAACCACCTCTGCCTGCTCTGCGCTCTCTACTACTTTAGCCTGAGGCGGTGCCTGTTGCTTATCGAGTCCATCAACAAATATCTTTGTCCCTGCTTTCAGCGGCAACACAGGATTAACCTCTCCCTTATTACTCAGCAGAACCAATGACTTTCTCTGTGCCTCTAGCCCTGCAGCCACATACTCTTGGGTTTTCACTCGCGATAGCACCTTCTGTTCGTCAACCAAAGACTGTTCAAACAAACCCAAGTCAAACTTATTTTTCAGAATACGGCGGACAGATTCATCAATCCGTGCGCGATCAATCTCTCCATCTCGCACCAGGGCAATCAGATGCTCAGGATCACTTTCACCACCGTACTGATCAACACCGGCTTCGATGGTCTTTTTGTAGCGCTCGGGCACTGATAAATCTTCCACACCCCAGGCGCGGCTGGCGACAATACCCCAGTCCGTACAGACCACTCCGGTAAAACCCAGTTGGTCACGCAGAAGATCGGTGAGAATCATCTTGTTGTAGCCCATGGCGACGTCTTCATCGGTCTGACCCACAGGTACACCGTAATAGGGCATGATCACTCGGAGACCATTGGCGATAGCCTTTTTAAAGGGCTCCACGTGATAACCGAAGTTATCACCGGGATAGACTTGCCGCGCACCGCTGGGCAGATGGGCATCCAAGCCAAACTCCTGGGGCCCACCCCCAGGAAAATGTTTCACCATGGTCATAACACTGTTGTCTGTCAGCTCAGCACCCTGAAAACCTAACATATAGGCATTAGTCATCTCAGAGGACAACTGCGCATTGGATCCGAAGGTGCCAAAATTTCTCGCCCAGCGTGGCTCTGTGGCCAAATCTGCCATGGGATGAAGCGCAGTGTGCAACCCCACTGCCCGGTATTCAGCAGAGGCAATCTCTCCAAATCGACGCACTAATTCAATATCTCGGGCGGCGGCAAAACCGAGTTGCGACGGCCAACCCGAAAACCCCTCCACAGAAAAAGCAGCAATGCCACCACTGGCCGCCTCGTGAAGTGGATCCGAACTAAAGGTAAGAGGAATACCGAGCCGAGTTCTGGCAGCGACTTTTTGCAACCGATTGAGTTTTTTCGCGATTTGGCTCGGCGTTGGCGCGCCATAAAAGTTAAAATGGGAGATATGCTTATCGACAATATCAACTTCTTCCAACCCCGAACGACCCATGGCTGCATGAAACACCAGTAAATCGGCATTGGGCTCTATGGTGATGGCCGGATGCATCATCTGCCCGACTTTTTCTTCCAGCGTCATTTGGCTGAGTAAATCTTCCACCCGGTCAGCAGTTGATGCCCGCGAATTTTCATAGACATCAAACCGACCATTCTTATTGAGATCAACGTATTTAATGCCATCGGCTTCCAGTGTTTTAGGCTTTTCATTGAGCGCCAACTGTATGCGGGCATTATCAAAGGGTTTGTATAAGGTATTGACTACAAAAAGTACGACCATCACCAGCGTCGCCAACAGGGTATACAGTGAGTATTTAATTATTTTCATATCTCTGATATCCGTTAAAGAGCCCTTTGACACTGCTCGTGAGTTTTATCACTAAAGCTTTGCACAGTGTGAATTTGAAGTCCAGCTAGAGAGTCTGTCTGCCAATGGGGTCAGCATGATCTCTGTGGTTACTGATGTAGCAATCTGTGGCTTAGAGATTATGGTTTTCTTAATTAAAGTATTCACGGTTGACTTAGATTAAATCATTCAGCGCCTGAACATGGGATAGTAATGAGTGAGGCAACTCAGCGCAGTATGGCCATACCAATCTCGTCAACTAACCCCACATACCAACTCAATGTGATGACTCAGATCAATCACTCGAGAAAATCTTTTGCTGAGCGGTTAGATTGAGTCGACCAAGGTTATACCAACAACCGTGAGCAGTTTAGTTTTTCTTAAACAGATGGCCATAGGGCTGGGTGGCTCTGAGGGTTTTATGGTGATCGCGCAAACGAATATCATAGCGGCCGCGATAGTCCCGCTTGGCCTGGGCAATCTGGTCCACACGGACAATGCAGCCTCGGCTTATTCGCCAAAACACGTTGGGATCAAGCTTTGACTCCAGATCGGTGAGAGACTGTCTGATAATATAGGTTTTGTGTGACGTGACAACATCGACATACTTGAGATCTGCTTGAAAATAAATTACATCTTGCACCGCAACAAGTTCCGTCACATCATCGGTGCCAACTCGCAACCAGTGTAAAAATCTGTCCTTGACCGGCGATAGAGTGTCAATCAGCGCAGCGAGATCACCCTGAGCCACAGGTTGGCGTTGTTTTAAACGGTCTATGGTTTCTCGCAATCGATCCTCAGCTATGGGCTTGAGCATGTAATCCACTGCCGACTGTTTGAATGCATCCACGGCGTATTGATCGAAGGCAGTGACAAAAACCACCTTGCAATCCACAGGAAGTTTTTCCGCCACCGCCAGGCCGTTTAGTCCAGGCATTTTAATATCTAAAAAGACAACATCGGGCTTCGCATCATGTGCCAGAGTCACAGCCTCTAAACCGTTGTATGCCGTGCCAACCACCTCCAGTTCTGGCCACAGTTTGTCTAATTTAGCGATTAAATAGTCAACCAGATGAGGTTCATCATCGACAATGAGCGCCCTTGTCACGGTTGCTCCTCCCTGGGAATGGTGAGAGTAGCTGTGACACCAGAGTCGCTATTTTCTCTTATGTCCAAACTACCTCTGCCTCCATAGATGGACGCCAATCGCTGTCGTATGTTTGCTATACCGACACCGGCGCCTGAAGAGGTTTCGGGTTGTCGATTTGGATCAATACCAACTCCAGTATCAACCACCGTTACCACAATGTTGTCATCCTCTGCATCGAAGGAAATACAAATGGACCCACCGGATATTGAGGGTTCAATACCATGCTTAATGGCGTTTTCAACCAGGGGTTGAATGAGCAGCGATGGCACATTGACTTGCTCCAGGTCATGGTGGATTTCAAATTGATCTGTCACGATTTGATAACTGAGGCGCTCACCCAATCGCATGCCATGTAATTCTAGATAAATTTTAATCAACCAAAGCTCGTCGGCCAGGGAGCTGGACTTGCCTTTTGAGTGGTCAAATTTGACCCGCAGCAGTTCAGTAAAATTAATCAAACTCTTCTCTGCCAGCAGAGGGTCAACAGCAATCAAACTGGTAATATTGGACAGGGTATTAAAGAGAAAATGGGGCTCAATTTGCGACTGCAATAACTGTATTTTTGTCTCGAGCAACTTTGCTTCCTGCCTTAACTGATTGGCCTCGAACTCGAGAAGTTGTTGACTTTGCTCATTCAAGCGTACTTGGGTGACAAAGAAAGAGCCGCCGACAACAGCAAAAAATAAACTGAAGAGCAGCACCTCACTGGCAAAGGGGTCGAAAAACAACACCAACATATCACCACTGATTAGGGCACCGCCCAAGCACATGCCCAGCAGGAGACCGATGATGCTTTGCACCAGTCCCAATAAATAGCCGGTGGTTTGTTGTGGAAAAATTCGATCAAAAACAACGAAGGTTAACTGGATAGACCAGCCAATAGACAGAGACACAACAACTGCTTGGGTATAGTTGGGCGCCAAACCTTGTCTTATCACCAGCACCCCGATGAGAAGACAAAACAAGGTATTGAGTGAGAATATCTGCAGATTGCGCTTCCAAAGCATAGTCACCATTAGCCCTCAACAAACTTTCCATGCAAACCCAGTGGTAAGGCATAGGGTAAGGTAGCCTGCGCAATAGGTCCAGCATCCACAGAATTAATATCGAATACGTTGAGAATCGTTGCTTGCTTTACCCAATCGTGAACGGTGCCCAACAACCAACCATCAGTTTCCGCCCTACTTCCCGGTTTGGCAACAAATAAATGCTCTTCCGGGATCTGACTGTCAGCATATCGGTAAAACTGTCTCTCACCGGATTCAAGATTAGCTACGGAGACCTCATTTAAGCCACTGTAAGAGTGGGGTGGACGCTTCACTGTATCACCGGTGAGCATCACAATGCGCCTGTGCTGTTGGCAGCTGACGCGGGGATCGATAGCTGGAAACTCGGCAGCCACATTTGCTGACCACAAAGCAGTTTCTGAGACTGTCCAGCTTTTTGTGTTAATGGTGTATTCATACAACTGACCGGCATTATCCGCCGCATTGACCCAATCACCGCGCATAATATCCCTGAAATCCTTACTCATAATATCAGGGGATGTGTAGCGCACGCCCTGAAAACGTATTGTGCCACTGCGATCCTCCCAGGCATTGCTAAAATGAAAAACCCACTGCGCCGGTAAATCTAACCACTTTTGCACACTGAAATCTTGCTTACTAATGACAACCACTCGCGTTGCTTGGTCGGCATTCCACTGATGTCGATCAATAAAAGCACCCTGCGCTCGGGTTTCATAATGGAAGGGGGGCAACAGTAAGATGATATGTTTCTCTGTTACCACAAAGTCATGGGGCATAGTCATGGGGTCAACCTTAACTTTGCCCGCTTTGACTAATTTCCCAGTGGCATCTATGTGCCACAGCACCAGCAAACTGGCGCTGGAGAGATAGCCAAAATTCCACAGTGTGCCATCGGCCTCAACCCTTGGATGAGCTGAAAAAGGCACTCCGCGCATGTTGTCGGAAAAAGCATAGATGCCCTTTGTGTCTAAATTATCGGCATTCATTTCCCACGCTGATCCAGCCTCCCAGAGCGCCAGTAATTTACCGTGATGGGGCAACACACTGATATTTCCCACATTTACCGCATCGGGGCTGGTCACAGCTGCTGGATTTGGTGGCACTGTGCCAAATGTCGGGTAAAGTGCCCTCTGCGCTGCAGATTCTGCGATATATTTCTCCGTAGCAATCATTTTCGCCTGATGGGTTACACCCCCGTCGCTGATGCGAAAGGCTTGCAGCATGCCATCGCCATCAAACCAGTGTTGATAGCGAAAGGATCCTATTTCATGTTGCGCGGGGCCGTTGCGATACAGAGTACCTCTCAAGTCAGCGGGCCACCCACCTGAGATCTTTGCCTGACTGCTATAACTGTGTTGCTTCACCGACTGGTAAGCACTCAACCAGGGTCGTTTTTGCAGTGCCCGATGAAACTGATGGTAGTAAGAATCTGTACTGTCTGTGGTCAGCGCCCTGCTCAATCCCGACAGTGGAAATGCCATCAGACCCGCTCCGGCAGTTAATAATTGACGACGATCAATGGACATAGCGCTGCTCCTATAAGTCTAGATTAATTGTTTGGCGATGATCCCCCTCGAGCTGGAACTTGATATCGTCCCACGTCGGCGGGCCAAAATTACCCTTGGCATTGTTAGAAAAGCCGTAGGGTTCATTGGGCATACCGACAAAGTTGGTGTCCAGTTGATTATTGCTATTTACATCGTGCATAACTCGAATGCCATAGTATCCCTCGGGCAACTCGCTAAAAGTGAAGCTGCCTGACAAAGCATCTACCGTGGCGCGAACATTGATGATAGACGCAGCCTCGCCGGTGTATTGTTCAGCACTGGAGAAAACCTGAAAAGCGATGTGTCCCTCATCTGTTGACAGATCTTCGATACTAATGGTCAAGTTTCCGGCCCATGAATCCGCCCCTAGGAAGATACATAGCAACATAAAATATCGTTTAATCTCTTGTCTCATTGGACTATTTCCTCTTTTATCTGATATAAAAACCTGCTTCTGGAAACAATCATAATGAGCCCAAAACCCGCCACAACCAGCGTGCGACCTAGCTGCATCAAGACGCATAAAACTGCCTACAGCGGTATTAATCGGTAACGGAAATTCACTGTCCTGGATGAACTTGCGCGTAAATGGGCAGTACTGGCATTATCAGCGCCAGAGGTTATACAACTAATTGTCAGTCTCTCCGACGCCTTTGTGCGTATGATTAGCATAACGACAATGACAACTGGGCTTCCTATGACTAGACTGAATCTGGCAACTGTTCGCCTTATTGCGATTATTTTTTCTATTTGTCTCACTGGCTGTGCCGAGAAGTTTATTGCCGGTGATTACCGTGAGATAAACGAAAAGTATGATGTGGTAATAGAACGCGACCACCTTGGCATCCCTCACATTTTGGGCGAGCGCGACGTGGATGCCGCCTTTGGTTTCGCCTATGCGCAAGCTGAGGACAACTGGCAAATTATTCATGACAGTATTCCCTTTTACCGCGGAACCAATGCCGCCATCAATGGCCAAGATGCAGCCGCAGTGGATTTCCTGATCAAATGGCTGGGAATCTGGGAAACAGTCGATGAAAAATATCACACTGATCTAAGCCCAGAAACTATTGCCTGGATAGAAGCCTTCGTTGACGGAATAAACTATTACGCCGCCCTGCACCCGCAGCAAACTAATGCAAATCTGTTTCCCATCACCGGCAAAGACGTGGTCGCCGGCTATATGCTCCGACACTTGCTGTTCTACGGCTTTGATGAGCCGATTAAAGAATTGTTTGAACAGCAGAGTCAGCCACCTGCCAGCGGTACCGCTGGTGCCAGCGATAAAAATGTCAATCTGCATGCTGCTGGGGTTCTATGGAATGGTCTGCCAGTGGGTTCTAACGCCATCGCCGTGGCACCACCATTCACCGTAGATGGCGCCACTCGGCTGGCGATCAATTCGCACCAACCCACCACCGGGCCTGTGGCTTGGTATGAGGCTCATATTCAGAGCAATGAGGGCCTCAATATCATGGGTGGATTATTTCCCAGCAGTGCCACCATCGGCGTTGGTTTTACTGAAAATCTGGCCTGGGGGGCCACTGTTAATAAGCCCGATTTAGTCGATATCTATGTTCTGGACATGGATCCAGAGGACCCCATGAAATACAAACTCGACGATAAATGGCTGACACTAGAGGCTCGAGACATCACCATTAAGGTGAAACTGTTTGGCTTTCTACCCTGGACTGTGAACGAAACCGCGCTGTCCTCCGTGCACGGGCCGGTGATTCAAAACGATCAGGGCACCTATGCTGTTCGCTACGCTGGTATGGGTGAAGTTCGGCAGTTAGAACAGTGGTTGGCCATGAACAAAGCACAAGATTTTCAGCAGTGGCGCGATGCGATGCGCATCCATGCCTTCGCTAGCTTCAATTTTGTCTACGCTGATCGAGAAGGCAACACCATGTTTGTACACAACTCGCTGACGCCACAGAGAAAACCGGGATATGACTGGAGGCAGTATTTACCCGGAAACGACAGCAGTCTTATCTGGCAGGACTACATGGCCTTCGATGATCTGCCCCAGGTGATCAACCCAGCGTCGGGGTATTTGCACAGCGCCAACCAAACCCCTTTTCGGGTTAGTGCAGCGGCTGATAATCCAGACACAACAGGCTATAGAGCAGAGGACGGTTTTCCAACGCGAATGACCAATCGCGCCCATCGCGGCCTGGAGATATTGGCCGAACTTGAGAGTATCTCGGAACAGCAATTTTTTGATCTCAAACACGATAAAACCTACAGCAAAAACTCTCGAGCCTACGCCTACTTGCAGCGTGCATCCACAGTGGAGCTGAGCGAATTTTCCGCTAAACATCGTCAACACTATGAGGCGGCGCAAGCGCTAATTGCCAACTGGGATCTGTCCACCGATGTCAATAACCGAGGTGCTGCCCTGAGTACCTGCGTACTGGGCGCCGAGTGGCTGGCAGAGCAAAAAGGTGAACCGGCACCAGATCCGGTGGCCGAACTGGTGCGCTGTACCGATCTTATTCTGCGTAAAACGGGGCGTTTGGATCCTCTCTGGGGCGATGTCAATCGTCATATTCGTGGCCAGCTCAACCTGCCATTGGGTGGCGGCCCAGATACGCTAAGAGCTATTTACGGTATGGGTATGGAGGAAGATGGGTACCTCACCAATGTGGCCGGGGATGGGCTCTACTATCAAGTGTCTTGGGACGCACAAGGCCAGTTAAAGGTGGAGGGGATTCATCAATTTGGTGCCGCTACGCTGGACGAAAATTCACCGCACTATGCTGATCAAGCGGAAGATTACGCCGAGGAAATTTTGCGTGACCCGCAGTTTCAAAAAGAAAGACGGCACCCCAGCCTGAGCCGGCGCTACCGTCCAGGGGAATAGTTACTGCTGAACCTGGAACTCCGGAGCCACTGCGGCACCATAAATAGCCAAGTTGTAACGCTCACAAATGCCATCGCTCTGGCAAGGAGCTAACTGCACTGCACTGATAAGCTCCTGCCGCGTGCCCTGATTATCGGTTTGCTCTAACTTCCCGGCGTTCAAATAGTAATCGACAAAATCCACTACCGCCGTCGCCTTATCGAGATCAGTACCCGGTTGTGTCTCCCAGATCTGCTCCAATGGATCAGCACTCAAAAACACCAGAGTTTGCTGTGGCGTAAAGGGCAGTGGCTGGTAGTAAACGCCCTGCCCAAGTAGCGCATTATAAGCGTTGAAAACCGAGTACACCTGAGTTTCATTCACCAACTTTAGCTCTGGAGCCACCAAACCTTGACTCGCCAGAGCCCCCGTAGGAGAAAAATCTGGTGGATAAAAATTGAATACCGAGGGTGCGGTAAGCACTTGCTGACCGAGAATTTGGCCCACCGGTCCAATCTTGACAATGCTGGCGTGGTCTTCAAAATGATCCGCATAGGGGTAGTCAGTGCCGACAATGGACTGATCCTCATCCCCTGCGCCCAATGCGATATGAGATTTTGCATCGAATAGCCGCATCACTGCAGTAAGTTGTAAAAGAGGTTCCTTTAACTTACCAAAGGTTGTCGAGCCGGCAACAGATGGAGATCTCGCTTCGGGATCTAGCAAAATGGCCTTGATCACTGCAGTCATGTCACCTGTGTCACCAAAAGCGTTGGCGACACGTTCAATATAACCCGGGCTCGGATTGGATGTGACAAAACGCTGAATTAACTGACGTGAGATAAAGGGTGCGGTGGTAGAGTGAGCCACCAGCCCATCCAATACAGAGTCTATCTCGGCCATAGCCGCCTCTTCATTAGTGGCTGAAGAGGCAGGAATCACAAGGGTTAGACCGTCGTCTTGAAACAGCTGCTTTTCACCAAAATCGTGATAATCGGGGAAGAACTTCATCGGCTGGGTAAAGCAGTATTGCTCCGACTCAAGCGGACCACACCTGCCGCGGTTAAAGTTGGTATTCTCCCGCACATTGGAGCCATCTAGATCACTGGTATAACTCAACCCCAACCCCGTAAATACGCGAGCCATCGCGGTGATGACGGTATTGTCATAGGTGGGTATGGGCAGATTATTATCGGCCAAAATGATTGATCCGTCTTGCCGTCTGTGCACCAAACCAAAGGTGAACAATTGCATAATCTCACGGGCAAAATTTTCGTCAGGAAAGGTTTCATTCTGCTCATCGGCCTTGGCATTGCGATAGTGACTTAAATAAAGTCCCATCATCGGACTATAGGTGACATCCTCCAGCAACTGCCGATAGCTGCCAAAAGCATTGGTAGCCAGAAGATCCCAATAAGCAGCCATGCCTCTGGGTGCTCTGGAAATGTTACTGTCGGTACGGCTGATAACGAGAATTTGACTCAACGCAAAGGCCATGCGCTGGCGCAATTGATCCTTGGCAAATAGAGCGATGGGCCAAAAGCTCTCTTTTTGCACATTGCGTCGATTGTAACTGGGGAACAGCGCATAGGTGTGATCATCCAGTGCCAACATACTGGTGGCGGGCTGAGACATCTGCTCATCGATCCACAATTCATAGACTTGCTGCCGATTGGAACCATCGGTATCAATCATCGACCTCAGTTCTTCGTAGTCCTCCGGCGTGGCACCAAAAGTCGCTTGGGTTAAAAACCGTGCAATGTCGTTGTCCACCAGCTCAGGGGTCAATTCATCATCATCGGGCGGCTCTGCGGTGGCATCAAATATCATGTGTGCATAAATCTCTCCCACCGGAAAAGATGCCGAGTGAACATTGATATAGAACTCACCGTTAAACAATGCGTCCAACATCTGCTGTTTGGTGGTGAAAATACCACCGGGCTCCAAGTCCCATTCATAGCCACTTACCGATCCGCTACTCTCAAGATCTTCGTCTTTAATATCGTGGATAATGGTACCCGAGGGCCACAGGTGGATGTGCTGATCGGTTCGCTGAGAACCCAAGTTGGCGTAGGTGTAGGTCAATGTGCCGCTGTCATTATGGCCATCTAAAATGAAGGTGAGATAGCCACTGGCATCGGTGGTAGCCCCATCTTGGGCAGAGAAAGTGCCCAAAAACAACTGCTGGTTGGCAGCGGTTGGCGTAGCCTCGGCAATAATAACTTCCGCTGTGTGATCACCTACTATCTGGTAACTGTCGTCGGGCTGAAGAATCAAGTTCAGTGTTTCTGGAACTTCACGTTGAGTATCTGCCAACGGCTTGACATAGAGGGTGCGGCTGGCGTCGCCATTGGCAAAATCGATGGTACTCCCCACCGCGGAGCCGTCGGCATAAAACAATTGATAGTCCATCTCACTGGCAGAGCCAAACCGCGGGTCATCATTGCCCTGGCGGACAAAAGGCACCGAAATTGCGCCACTTCCTCCAACACGCAGAACCTGAATTTCAGCCTGACTGCCTGTGGATTCGTAGGCCCAGCTCTGAAGTGTGTTAAAACTTATTTCCGGTATAGTCGGTGCTTCAACAATCACAGTGCGAACCACTTGCTCGGCAGCATTTCCAGCGGCATCACTGACATCATAAGTGACACTGTAGTTAGCAGCGGTCTCTGGATCTACCAAATTCACCGTGACGATGTTGGCACTGATATCACCATCTATATTATCACTCGCTGTGGCGCCTTGATCGGTGTAACTGGTCCCTTGAGCAATGGTAATAACGGAGGCACCTAGTAATGTGATAACTGGCGGAGTGACATCTGCCGTGACATTTACCGTGCGACTTACCTCAGAGGCCGCATTACCCGCTGAATCAGTGACGTTGTAAGTGACCACGTAGGTTCCAACAATATCTTCATCCACCGGATTGTCCACCACGATGCTCGAGGTGATATCACCGTCTTCGTTATCAGTAGCTGTCGCTCCTGCGTCTGTGTAGGCGCTTCCTTGTTCAATATCAACAGTAGCCTCGCCAAGCAACGTAATGGTTGGGGGTTGATCGTTTGGTGGCGCAGGTGGTGGGTTGGTAACAGCACCACCGCCACCACCGCCACAGGCGCTAAGTAGCAATAACAGCGTAATAATGACAAGGTTCGGAAAAAAACGTTCGACAAAATTATTCATAATCAATCGTCCTAAGCCTGATTAATAAAATTGATGTTGGTTGCCACATCAAAGGGATCAGGGAAATTGTTCAACGTCGGAAAAATCTGGTTGATGCCATCATTGGGTATCCCCATCCAACTGGCGACAATGGCAGAGCACTGTGAGGATGAATGGGTGGGAATAAAACGACCCCGACCCACGTCAAGTCCTTGATCTAACATCAAATCAGGGAAGGTGCCATAAAAGCGTCCACCCTCCACCATGCCACCAAAGGCCAAGGCATTACCGGCCCACGCGTGGTCTGTGCCAGCGGTAGCGGGGTCATTGCCGTTGGGTGTCAAGGTACGGCCAAATTCAGAACCGACGTATGTCAACACCTTGTCGAAATCACTCTGCGCATGCAGGCAATCGCGAAAGCCTTTCAGCGCGGCATTGAGCTCTACCATCTGAGCATTGTGATTTGGCAACATATCGGCATGGGTATCAAAGCCATTCATCTCAACAAAATAAATCGGCCTCTTGTTACTCTCCGCGGATCGACCGGCAATCATTCTGGCTACCGTCTTTAATCGACTGCCAATGGTGCTCTCAGCAGAGACCCCAGCCGCGACAAAGATATCATCAAAATCAACCCCCGATGCATCGGCAATACTAAACGCCGACTGCACGATGGCTTCAGCGTCCACCGCCGATCCGTACACAGAGGCATATTTCTGTGCCATCAAGTGAGCGGAAGCATCGATGGAATCCATGGAATTGTTTACCAGCAAACTTCGCGCACCAGTAAAATTATCCAGTGAATTTACGCCGTCAGTGCTCAAGGAGTAGGCGTTGATTTCACCATTTAAACTGACCTGAAAGGGGTTCAGTCCAGCCACAGTAATCAACGGTGAAACCAACGAATTGGTATTGTATTGGGTTAAAAACTCAGCCATTCGTCCGCCCCAGCCATAGCTAAAGTTACTGACGGGCTCACTCTGAAACTGACGCTGCTGGTCCGAATGAGAAAACAATCTGGGGGGTAAGTCGGCGACTTGCAGAGAATTGCTTATGTATTCGTCGCGGGTAACAGGCATAACTAAATTACCGATATTGCACAACACCGCCAGTTCCTGATCATTAAACATCTGTGCCAAACTCGAACAATCCGGATGCATACCGAAGTCGCTACTGCCCGCATCGCCGTATACCTCAGCTGCGGATTGCAGATTCAGTGGATTTAATTCGCCTTCAGCCAGGGCAATAACGCCACGGTTGGTGGAATAATTTGTTCTCAGTTGACTGTCTCCCATGGGCACGATCATATTGAATGAATCATTCCCTCCGTTGAGAAAGACAAACACTAAGGCGCGATAATCATTGGATGCAGCCAACGCTCGGCTGGCGCCGAGCAAACCGGTTAGTCCCAGTGAGTTGGATGCCAGTGATGAAGCTAAAGTCAGGGCTGAGGTTCGCTTTAAAAAGGTTCTGCGCGAGAGTTCCAGCTGGTTACAATTTTTAATCATTTGATTTCTCTATTATCTTTTTATTGATGAAAAATACAGATTAGTTGTAACTACAACGGTTGTTTGACTCATCGGTTTACTTCGGCTGACGCGTTATTTCCCTACGCGACTATTCATTGCTCAATAAACAAAGTTTGGTTGCCTGTGCAAGGTCTTACCCCACTGTACTTATTCCTTTAAAAGCCACCTCATGTTAAGTTAACAAAATTGAGAAGCACAACGCTCTACCTAAGTTACACATTTACTTGGATTGTCTATGTCTATTCAGTGGTACCCCGGTCATATGCGCAAGGCCAGCAATGAGATGATTGAGACATTGCCACTGGTTAATGTGGTCATAGAGGTTCTTGACGCTCGCATACCCTACAGTAGCTCAAATCCTTTTATTCAGGGGCTCAGCGCCGAGAAGCCCTACATTAAATTGCTCAACAAAACCGATCTTGCCGACCCCTCAATTACACAGCAGTGGCAACGCTATTTTGAGAGCCAGAACAATACCAAAACGCTGGCTCTGGATCTGAAACATCAGGACCCAAGCAACCAAATTGTTGATCTGATTAATAAACTTAGCCCACAAAAAGAAGGTCGAAATACATTGGCCATGGTCACTGGCATACCCAACGTGGGCAAGTCGTCGCTGATCAACTGTCTGGCGGGCAAGCATATCACCAGAACGGGCGATGAACCGGCGATCACCAAAGGTCAACAAAGAATCAACCTGCGCAACGGTATTATGCTGCTGGACACACCTGGAATTCTCTGGCCAAAAATCGAAAATCCTGAGAGTAGCTATCGACTAGCCACCACAGGCGCGATAAAGGACACCGCTGTCAACTATGAGGACCTGGCTTTTTTCGCTGCGGACTTCCTGTTAAAACAGTATCCGGAGCGACTTCAAGAGCGATTTAATGTTGACCATTTGCCCGATACAGAAATTGAATTTCTTGAATTGGTCGGGGCTCAGCGAGGCTGCCTGCGAGCTGGTGGTAGAGTAGATTTAGAGCGCGTCTCAACGATTTTTATCAACGAATTGCGCAGCGGCTTGCTCGGCCCACTGGGCTTTGAAACACCGACAATGATCGACGCGGAGATGGCACAGGTTGCCATTATGAAAGCTGAAAAGGAAGCCCGCGAGAAGTTGCGCTTGGAAAAAGCTGCCGCCCGCCGTAAACGCGCTAAAGCCAACCGCAAGTGATGCCCATCCGATTGGGAGCTATACCGCCTGAGCTGCAGCGTAGCCCGATGCCCAGGCCCACTGAAAGTTATAACCTCCCAGATGACCGGTAACATCCAGTACTTCACCAATAAAAAACAACCCGGGCTGCGTTTTACAGGCCATGGTTTTAGACGATATTTGATCGGTATCCACTCCACACAGCGTGACTTCCGCAGTGCGATAGCCCTCTGTACCCGAGGGTTTTAGTTGCCACTGACATAGGGTATCCGCCAAATCCACAAGAACTGCATTGGGAATCTCTGCAATTGACACTTCACTGTACTGCGGCCAGTAGCGCTTTTGCAATGACTGACTGAGACCTTTGGAGAGAAAGGGTGCCAACAGACTGCGCAACAAGCTTTTAGGGTGGCGCTGTTTTAACCTTAACAAGAGCTCTCGAGTGTCCTCATCGGGCAACAAATTAATAGTGATAGGTTGCCCCGGTTTCCAGTAACTGGACAACTGCAATGCTGCCGGGCCACTGATCCCGCGATGGGTGAACAACATATTTTCTCTAAAGCTTGCATCTTTCACTGACATCTCAACATCTAGGGAGAGCCCAGAATTCTCCACACTGATGTCTTTTACCCAATCACTGAAAGTGAAGGGCACCAAGGCTGCCGACCGCGGCAATACCTTCAGCCCAAATTGCTCGGCTATTTCATAGCCAAACCCAGAGGCACCCAGTGTCGGAATAGACAGACCTCCAGAGGCCACCACCAATGACTGGCAAGCAATCCTGTCTTTGGCCACATTGATAACAAAACCACCGCCCCGCTGTACCTGAATATCACTGATCACTGTTTTCGTCTCAATCACCACACCGGCCGCATCGCACTCACTGAGCAACATGTTCAAAATATCTTTGGATGAGTTGTCACAAAACAATTCACCGTGATTTTTCTCATGGAAGGGAATGCCGTGGCGCTGCACCAAATCAATAAATTGCCACTGATCGTAACGCTTAAGTGCAGAGATACAAAAATGTGGATTCTGGGACAGGTAATTGTCTGGAGTAATATCCAAATTGGTAAAATTGCAACCACCTCCGCCGGACATGAGAATTTTTTTACCCACTTTATTACTGCTGTCTACCACTAGAACCGAACGACCCCGACGACCGGCATTAAAGGCACAAAATAAGCCCGCGGCGCCACCACCAATAACGAGCACATCAACGGTTCTCATCCGAGATCTCCACTAAAAAGCCGCTGCCACCGCGCCTCTATCGCGGTGCGACCAATAGACTCTAACGTGTGAATATTTGTTTCTGATATGCGCTCAGGCTGCTTAAATTTTGCCAATGCATCAGTGACCATGGCTTCTCGCAATAGATGAATAATAGGATACGGCGCTCTGTTACTAAAATGGCTGGCACCATCTACGGGTTCATCGGCAAATAAATAGTTGGGATGGAAACTGGCCAGTTGAACCACAGCGTCAAGACCGGCCTGACTAACAAGTTGTTCGGCAATACCAACAACATCGAGGTATTCATCAAAATCAGCAAGCGCATTGGGAACCACTAACAGTGTGGTGGCTATATCTTGCGCTGAACAACTCTGTAAAAGATCTAACTCCAACAAAAAATCATTGATAATATGGTCTGTCTGGTTCGATTCAGAAAGCTTAATTCTCAGTGTATCGGACTGCACCATGGGTGCGGCGAAAGGACACAAATTCAGGTCGACAACAAAGGATTGCAGCCACTTTCGCACAGATTCCTCAATTCTATTCGTCATCTTGTCAGCCATAAAAAAACCAATCCCACGCCACCGCCAGCAGGATACCCACTAGCTCACCGTTGAACAAGCTGTTAACCGAATCAACGTCTAACAAGAGAGTTTTAGAAACATCTTTGACCAACTTTGCCACTGATTTTTTCACCGCTCAGAAACGGAAAATAAGACACCAAACGTAGGAGATTTAGTGCGCAAAAATAGATCAAAAATCGCTTTGCAATCGGCAATTTTGAGAGTACATTGGCGGCCAAATTTTGGGAGCATTGAAATCATGCCGGTCCGCACTGTCATCGCCATTTGGCCGCTTTTTGCAGGTCTTTCACTTATCGGTCTTGCCGTTGGCGTGCAGGGGAGTTTATTGGGTGTAAGAGCCGCACTAGAGGGCTTTGATGACTTACTTATCGGTTTGCTTATGTCATGCTATTTCGCTGGGTTTTTGGCAGGTTCACTGCTGACACCGAGATTGATTCAACGGGTTGGCCACATTCGTATCTTCGCAGCACTGGCGGCTGTGGCATCGGTGACCATTTTAATTCATGCACTGTTTATTAATCCCTGGGCCTGGGCACTGATGCGGCTGCTCACTGGCTTTGCATTTTCAACGATTTATGTGGTGTCTGAGAGCTGGCTCAATCAATCTTCCACCAATGCCAATCGAGGTCAGATTCTGTCGGTCTACACCACCATATTGTTAGCAGGAATTTGTGCCGGTCAATTTATGCTCAATGTGGCAGATCCTGAGGGATTCACTCTGTTTATCCTCATTTCAGTGATGGTCAGCGTCGCCGCCGTGCCTATACTACTGTCGGTGGTGACCACCCCACCTATTGAAGAGACAGAGCGAGTTACCATCGGTCACCTGTGGTATAGAACACGCGTCGGCGTAATTGCCATTATCGTGTCTCAGTGGGTTTCCAGTATTCTGTTCAGTATGGGAGCGGTGTACGTGACTAAACTCGATTTTAGTGTTGCACAGGTAGCAAATTTCATGGGCGCCATGATGGCCGGAGGAATGATTTTGCAGTGGCCATTAGGCAAGCTGTCCGACACTATTGATCGCCGTTGGGTCATTGGATTTTCCAGTTTACTTGGCGTTGTCATTGCGCTGATGATGAGCTTTATGAATGAAGCCTCTAACTGGCTGTATGGTCTGGTTTTCTTGTTTGGCGGATGTTCACTGTCGCTCTACTCCATTGTGGTGGCGTTCACCAATGACCATTTGCGCCCGGCGGAGATTGTACCGGCCAGCGGCACTATTATTCTAATCAGCGGCCTGACCTCCATTAGCGGCCCTTTGACTGCGGTGTTTTGGCTGGAAATTTTTGGTCTAGAGAGCTTTTTTATCTTAATTGCAGCGAGCCTGCTGGGCATGGGAATTATCAGCATTTGGCGGGTACTCACGATCCCTGCACTGCCTGCAGAGTACAAAGTACAGAGTACCCTACAAGCGGCTCCCGCACCTGTGGGAACAATCTTACATGCGGAGGAAGAGCTGTCTGAACCGGTTAGCGAACATAACCAATAATGGCAATAAAGTGAGCCACGGAGCCCGCCAACACCGAAAAGTGCCATACCCCATGGGCATGCCGAAGTGTGGTGAGTTTATCCGCCAGATAGAACACAACGCCCAAAGTGTAAATTAGACCACCAGCCACCAACCATGATAGCCCCATGGCATCGACGTTCGCTTTTAAACCTGAAAAGTCTAATACGCAGGCCCAGCCCATGGCCAAATAAATTGTCATCTGAACGACCTTGGCGCGGCGTCCAGAGAAGAAAATTTCACTGATAATACCTAACAGCGCCAAGCTCCAGATAATTGCCATCATCCACCAGCCACTGCTATCACGCATATCAACCAGCATGAAAGGTGTGTAAGTGCCCGCTATCAACAAATAAATAGCGATATGATCAAACAGTTGAAACAACTGTTTGAGTTTAGCCGCTCGAAAGCTGTGATAGAGGGTAGACATGGTATACAGCAGTACCAATGAAACACCAAAAATACTGAAGCTCGTGATAATCCAAGGATCTGCCGTTTGCACAGAAACGGTCACCAATGCACCCAAGGCCATCAAGGCGAACACTGCTCCCACTAAATGGCTAATACTGTTGAGTTTCTCACCGTAGTACACAGTTTATCCCCCATTGAATTGTGCGAACGACTCTAAATCACTCTTACTAATATGCAAAACCATCCGCTCAAGCATCTTCGGCAAAATATCCTCTGGCACATTGTGTGCCATGCCTGGGTACACCACCAAGTCGGCATCTTTTATAGTGTCCGCGGTGTGCTGTCCATGAGCCGGTGGTATCAGCCCGTCATCTTCACCGTGGATAACCAATGTCTTGGCGCTGATGGTAGAAACATCGCTGGATCGATCGCCGGCACGAAAAATTGCCATCATCTGCCGCGGCATGGATTCTGGATAAAATCCTCTCTCGCGCATCATCTTATCTCTTCTCTCTGCTGCAGACCCAGACGCGAGACTTGTCAGTGCTTGGGTAGCCTCCTTGGTCGGCGGTGGTAAATGTTTGGCACCAGTGGTAGACATTACGGATATTAAACTGGCAACCCGCTGCGGGTGATTCACTGCCATCTGCTGAGCTATCATGCCGCCCATGGAAAATCCCACCACATGGGCCTTTGCAATATCCAAATAATCGAGAAGACCAGCGCCGTCAGCTGCCATGTCATCTAGCGTGAAAGGAGCGTCCACCGAGAGACCAACTTTATCCTTGAAAAGCTGACACCACACCGTGGGTTGACCCCAATGGTCAAATCGAGTTGAGTCTCCCACATCTCGATTATCAAAAATAATTACTCGGTAACCCGCTGTTTCAATGCCTTTTACCAGTTTATCGCCATGCACTCGATGGGACGCACCCAAGCCCATGATCATCAACACAACTGGATCCTCTTGACGACCAATATCTCGATAGGCAATCTCAATGCCATTGACCGGGACTACGTGCAGCTGATGCTGATCGATATAGCGATGGGAGAACTCTGCTCTGGCAACGCCAGCACTGAGCATCAACAAAAAAATCATCAATTGCCGCATTAAGTGTCCCTCTTTTTATGGTGTGACGTTTCATTTTTCTCGTTTTAAACTGGATTAAGCTATCTTCTCCAGTGTGAAAATGGTAACCCATAAATATGTACTGCTAAACATGGGTTATGGACTCGTGGGTCATGACATGGCAAGCCATCAACATGATCAGGATATAACCCATAAACAAAGCACGGGATGGGAAATTATCTGAAAAACGTACTGGAACGGGCAGGAGCAAGACTTTCGCTCTTTTTATCCGATAAATTCAATGAAAAATGCACTTTAGCGCTGGTTTCTAAAAGACAAAGTCGCCATTTTTAACGTATCTAACACGAATATAAAAAATGAGACTCACCATTAAAAACCTCACCCCCTCAACTCAGCTAAATTGGCTAGATTGCCAAGCGCAAAAACTGTCTTCTGGCTTTCCGGACAAAATGGTATTGCTAGACTGCGAGAC
>CAXRFT010000005.1:0-7440 GCA_964230135.1 Porticoccaceae bacterium
TTATCAGTCAGAAGTGATTGCGCAAATATCATCATCAATTGATCTGGCCAGACAATTCTACCCCTCTGACTCACAGCGACTACGCGATCACCATCGCCGTCAAAGGCCAGCCCCAAATCCGCCTTGGTCTCCTTGACAGTGGCAATCAGGGACCGCAAATTTTTCTCTTCTGAAGGATTGGGTTCATGATGCGGAAAGTGCCCATTAATATCGCAAAAAAGTGCTTTGACCGTGCAGTTAAGACGCGGCAAAAGTGTTTCAGCCAAAGGGCCACAGACAGCGTTACCACCGTCGATGACAAGATTTAATGGCGATTTCAACTGACAGTTATCGACAATGTGTTGCAAGTACTTTGGTGATATATCCAGCTGCGATAGATTGCCTTTAGAAGCCTGAGAAAATTTCTCGGTTTTCATCATTCCCTTGAGAGACTGAAGTTCAATACCGGAGATGACCTTGTCTTTAAAAATAATTTTAAAGCCGTTGTAGTGTCCAGGATTGTGGCTCGCGGTGACAATCACGCCACAGCTGGCCGACCCCTGATGGTTAATGGCAAAATTTAGCACCGGTGTTGTGGTAACGCCGAGGTCGATGACATCGCAACCCGAGGCGCAGAGGCCCTGACGAAGAGAATTGGCTAGTGACTCTGAACTCAGACGGCCGTCTCGGGCAACAAAAATACTCCGATGTTGTTGCTCCATAACCAAGCTGCCTACAGCTCGTCCAAGAAGCAGTGCAAAGCTTGGTGATATTTGCTCGGGCGCTAAACCACGAATGTCATAATCACGAAAAACATGATCGATAACAGAGTGGGCGGGTATTGTTTCCGACGCAGCTATAGGATCCACGATTGAGGCTGACGGTAAACTCATGGTGCGATCTGTTCATGTTGGGCACTGGCGATTTTTTCAATCAACTCTGCTGCCAGCTGGGATTTACTTTTTTTCTCGAACAAAATTGAACTGTCTCCATCGATCCAGTGAACCTCATTTTCATCATTGTTAAAACCGATGTCGCTGCGAGAGATATCATTGGCGACGATGGCGTTTAGATTTTTTCTGATCAATTTATCTTTTGCGTAGGTTTGCAGATCCTGACTTTCGGCGGCAAAGCCAACCACATAGAGATGAGAGTGGGTTGTAGCAACGGTACTTAAAATATCCGGGTTCTTCTCCAGGTGAAGGGTCAGACTGTGCTGTTTTGATTTGATTTTTTGCTGCTCAATATTGGCTGCCTTGTAGTCAGCCACTGCGGCCGTGGCAATAAATATATGCGCGTCGGCAGCTGCTTGCAGAGCCGCGCCCAGCATTTCATCCGCAGATAAAACATCTATTCGCTCACAACGCTCCGGCGTGGGCAGGTTAACTGGGCCTGAGATTAATGTTACTTCAGCCCCGGCTTCTGCGGCGGCAGTAGCTAAGGCATAGCCCATTTTTCCCGAGCTGTGGTTGCTGATGTAACGTACAGGATCTAGGGGTTCGCGGGTGGGCCCTGCAGTGATAACCACACGCTTGCCCTGCAGAGTCCCGCTATCAAATAAAAGCGATGCTCGGCTGACCACGTTGTTCGGTTGTTCCATGCGCCCCGGGCCTGTGTCACCGCAGGCTTGTAGGCCTTCATCCGGCCCTATTAGCGTCACGCCATGACTCTCCAAGCTGCGAATATTGGCTTGACTTGCTGGGTGAGCCCACATGTTGCGGTTCATAGCCGGTGCGATGGCGGTGATGGCATTGGTGGCAAGATAAACTGCGCCGAGCAAACTGTCGGCACGGCCGTGCACCATATTGGCAATGAAATCGGCGCTGGCCGGAGCGATAAGCAGCAAGTCAGCCCAGCGTGCCAGTTCAATATGACCCATACCTGCTTCGGCTTTCTCATCGAGCAGGCCAGTATGCACAGGGTGGCCAGTAAGAGCCTGCATGGTTAAGGGGCGCAAGAAGGCCTCGGCTCCAGGTGTCATGACGACTCGTACGCTGGCACCTTGATCCTGAAGTCGTCGAGCAATTTCAGCGCTTTTGTAGGCTGCAATGCCGCCTGTGATACCGAGGATCACTCTCTTGTCAGACAGACTACTCATGAATATTTCAGCCGACACCTGCTTCCGCTACTAAACTAGCATTATAAGCAAAAACAAAATGTCGGTAAATAAGGACTTACTATGGCTATACCGCAGTTAAATAAAGATCAGAGACCGCGAGAAAAACTTTTATCAAAAGGCGTTAAAGCGTTGTCTGATGCGGAGCTTTTGGCCATATTCTTGCGCACCGGTGTTGCTGGTACCAGTGCCATTGAGCTCGCTGCTAAGCTATTGGAAAAATTTTCTGGGCTCAGCTCGCTATTGAATGCCGACATGAAAACATTTTGTGCAATTAAGGGTTTGGGACTGGCCAAGTACTGCCAGCTTCACGCCACACTGGAGCTGACAACACGGTATTTAGAGGAGCAATTAAAGAGCCAAAAAGTGTTTAATCGACCGAAGCAGGTCGAAGATTTTCTCGCCGTAAAAATGGGCAGCTATCAGCGAGAGGTATTTAGTATCTTACTGCTCGATTCTCAGCACCGCTTGCTCGGATACCATGAACTTTTTTATGGCACTATCGATAGTGCTACGATCCATCCCAGAGAAGTTGCTCGTCTGGCGCTGGAGAACAACGCGGTGGCGGTTATTGCAGCGCACAATCACCCCTCTGGAGCAAGTGAACCAAGCCGCGCTGATATCGCTATTACCAAACAATTGCAAAGCGCACTGGGATTATTTGATATACGCTTACTGGATCATTTCATTATTGGCCGAGGGGAGGTCAGTTCGCTAGCTCAGCGTGGTGAGATGTGAAAATGTTTCCTCGGCCACCGGCAGAGCAATATTCAGGCTAATATGCTGTTTTCGTTTGATTCAGCCGAGGGTTTCTGGTATAAAACGCGCCTCCCGTTTGGGACACCCAAAAAAGGGTTCGAATCATTGGAATACTTTTGTCAAAAGGAGTCTTCCTTAGGCAATAATTGGAATTAGAGGCAGGATCAATGTCCAGAGTATGTCAGGTCACAGGCAAGCGCCCAATGGCTGGAAATAATGTATCTCACGCGAAAAATAGAACGCGTCGTCGTTTTGAGCCAAATCTGCACACCCATCGCTTTTGGATTGAGGCGGAGAAGCGTTTCGTTAAGTTGCGTGTCTCGACAAAGGGTATGCGCATCATTGATAAAAATGGTATAGAAAATGTCTTGTCCGAGCTTCGCGCTCGCGGCGAGAAAATTTAAGGAGCTTACTGATGGCCAAGTCAGCACGAGAAAAAATTCGCCTGGTGTCCAGTGCGGGTACCGGACACTTTTACACCACAGACAAAAACAAGCGCAACATGCCT
Organism: Porticoccaceae bacterium; assembly: GCA_964230135.1. Lineage (GTDB taxonomy): Bacteria > Pseudomonadota > Gammaproteobacteria > Pseudomonadales > Porticoccaceae > HTCC2207. The sequence continues at coordinate 3,363 of CAXRFT010000005.1, forward strand.
GAGAAAATGGAGATTAAAAAGTACGATCCCACCATCCGTAAGCATGTGATCTACAAAGAAGCTAAAATTAAATAGTTTTAGGTTTCTTTATTTGCGTAAAGATCCCGTCCAGTTGGCGGGATTTTTTTTTGCCCGTAATAAAACCATTAGACATAAAAAACCCCAACATGATATTGGGGTTTTAGGAGATTTCTCGTCGCTATCTTGACGACAGCGAAAGAAATTAGTCGGCGATCACGTTCTCAGCTTGAGCACCTTTTTGACCCTGGGTAACTTCCATAGTTACTGATTGGCCTTCTTTCAATGATTTGAAACCTTCAGCTTGAATAGCGCTGTGGTGAACAAATACATCGCCTCCACTCTCTTGTTCGATGAATCCAAAACCCTTACTGTCGTTAAACCACTTAACAGTGCCAGAAACTCTTTCCCCTGACATAATAACCTCACTTTAAAAATGTATACCGTTTAAGGCGTTAAAAATATCCAGCCTCATCACGGGGCTAGCCTGTATTCCACAACCATAGCTGTGGAAGTCTTAGCAATTTCAAACACAAAAACTTCACTGCGACAAAATTGCTCAAGCTAGTGTATTGGGTTTTTTGCGATTTAGCCAATTTTGTTTCAAAAATCAGTTAAAAAAGCACTGAATTACGCATAAAAGTGCTCTAAATTACGTTTTTAATGATTTTTAACCTCAATTAACATTGTCTATTTCCTATTTTGACCAATTGGCAGATTAGTGTTTTCATCCTCAAGATCTGGCTCTTGCTGAGTTTCTGCATATGATATGCTGTGAAAAATAAGCCAATTAATAGATAATTTTTATTCACAATAGGTTTGTATCACACATGCTTGCGACCTCTACGCGACGATCTTTAACCGACATTGTTGGTACTGCCCACGTGCTCACCGATGACCACGATATGCATAGATTTGGTGTTGACAGAACAACGCTGTGGGAGCCGAATCCCAGCGCTGTGGTGTTGCCAGGGTCCATCGAAGAAGTCCAGAACATCGTCCAATTTGCCAATCTAAACAATCTTGCTATTGTGCCCTCGGGTGGTCGAACCGGTCTTTCAGGTGGTTCTGTTGCCAAAGACGGAGAGCTGGTAGTTGCCATGGATCGAATTAATTGGCTGCGAGATTTTAGTGAGACCGATCGCTCAGTCATCGTGGGTGCCGGTGTTATCACGGCTCAGTTGCAAGCATTTGCAGCTCAAAAACAATTGTTCTACCCCCTGGACTTTGCATCCTCTGGCTCCAGTCAGATGGGTGGCAACATCGCGACTAATGCTGGCGGCGTCAGAGTTATTCGATACGGTATGACGAGGGATTGGATTACAGGTCTAACGGTTGTCACCGGTGGCGGAGAACTACTGCAAATGAATCACGGCTTGGTTAAAAACAACACCGGTTATGATTTCCGACACCTGTTTATTGGTTCCGAGGGAACTCTGGGCCTCATATGTGAAGCGAGGGTGCAGCTAACCGACCAACCGAAAGAGTCTACAGTTTTACTGTTGGGCAGCGAATCATTTGACGCAGTTTTAGCGGTCCTAAAACTGTTTCGGGGTACTGTTAATTTAACTGCATTTGAGTTTTTCTCTCAGCTTGCATTGGACAAAGTTATCGCTCATCAAGGTCTAAAAGCGCCCTTTGATCAGAGGGTGCCATTTTATATACTGATGGAGTTTGACAGTGAGGATCAGGGGACGAGGGACGCGGTTGCGGCACTGTTTACTCAGTGTATAGATTCAGGCTTGCTAGTGGATGGCGTGATGAGCCACAGTCTGACCCAAGCTAAAGCACTGTGGCGGCTGCGGGAAGATATTTCCGAGACTTTGTGGCACTATCAACCCTACAAAAATGATATCTCAGTACTGCCGTCAAACATGGCAACATTTTTATCTGAAGCGGAGTTGTTGATTAAACAGGGCTACCCAGATTTTGAGGTTGTTTGGTATGGCCATATAGGTGATGGTAATCTGCATTTGAATATACTTAAACCTGCGGACCTCAGCTCAGAGATATTTGTTGAACAATGTGCGCTGGTGACAGATAAAATTGGACAGCTGTTGCAAAAGTACCAAGGTAGTATCAGCGCGGAGCATGGTATTGGGCTTCTCAAGCGAGACTATTTGCACTACTCGCGTTCGCAGGAAGACATTGCGTTGATGCGCGGTGTGAAATCAGTATTTGATCCCAAGCATGTTATGAACCCGGGGAAATTGATTCCCCTTGAGCCATAAAGTCCACAAGAGCAAATAAGGAAGATAGTGTATGGACGATATTGAAATCCAAACCAAACAGAAGAAGGACAGGGACATCACTATGCTGATGTACCTGCTGCTGGCATTGGGCTTTGTCACTGGCGGACTGACGTGCATCGCCGCTATTATCATTAATTATTTAAAGAAGGATGATATTGAAGAGCCTTGGCTGTTGAGCCATTTCTTTTGGCAGCGCAATACATTTTGGTATGGATTGCTGTGGACCATATTGGCCTTTCTATCTTGGATATTCTTACTCGGTTGGTTTTTTGGTGGCATAGTGACGATCTGGCTGATTTATAGAATCGTCAAGGGAGCCATCTATTTGAATGATGGCAAAACCCTGTTTTTTTGATGCAGAGCAAGTAAGCTTTGCACTCTAGTCGGTGCTGACTGTTAATGGATTTTGCGAATGATCGAATATCGTCACGTTGTTGATAAAAATGGCTCTCAACTGCCGTTGGGGAAGGTGGTTTGTGTGGGTCGGAACTACGCAGACCACGCACGCGAACTCAATAACCCTGTGCCCAACTCGCCGGTACTGTTTATTAAGCCAGCAACGTCTCTGGTATCTCTGCAGGGTTCTATTGAGATTCCCTCGGATAATGGTGAATGCCATTTCGAAGCGGAGATGAGTATTCTCATCGGTGATCCTATTGCTCGAGGGAACCATAAAAATCCACTAGACTGTATTGCTGGTGTTGGCGTGAGTCTTGACTTAACTTTGAGGGATCTTCAACAAACCCTCAAATCCAAGGGTCTTCCGTGGGAAAAAGCTAAGGCCTTTGACGGCGCTTGTCCGACATCGGAATTTTTATCTCCTTCTCACTGCGTTGATTTGCAACAGCAGCAAATAAGGTTGTATCAAAACGCTGCCTTGAAGCAGGACGGCAACACAGCCGATATGATTACGTCGGTGGAGTCTCTATTGGCTTATATCAGCGAGTATTTTACCTTGATGCCGGGCGACATTGTTTTAACGGGTACTCCTGCCGGTGTAGGGGCTTTGGCAGACGGAGATAACCTGTGCGTAGAGTTGTCAGATTTAATTCGATGCAATGCGGATGTTTCCCTGCGATGACTATTCAAAAAGGGGTTTATCAACACTACAAGGGTGGCCTTTATCAGGTTTTAGAGGTGGCACGGCACAGTGAAACTGAGGAACTTCTGGTGGTTTACAGAACACTTTATGGCGACTACAGCATGTGGGTAAGACCCTTGGATATGTTCCGGCAGTCTGTGGAGGTTGAGGGTGAAATAGTTCCTCGTTTCCGGTTAGTTGAGTCATCGGAGCCATGTTAGTTATTTCTTCAGGCATCAGAATTCCCGAGGCAGAGCTGGATTTTACGGCGATTAAATCTCAGGGTCCGGGAGGTCAAAATGTGAACAAGGTCGCCACGGCGATTCATCTCCGTTTTGATATACGCCGGTCGTCACTGCCACAGGGATACCAACAAAAGTTGTTGGATTACAGTGATCAGAGAATAACTAAAGATGGCATTGTGATAATTAAGGCACAACGTTATCGGACTCAAGAGAAAAACCGGGTAGAAGCCCTAGACAGGCTAAAACAGCTAATACAACGTGCAACTCAAATATCCAAGCCAAGGCTCGCCACTAAACCAACCCGCAGTTCCCAGTTGCGTCGGATGGATAAAAAAGCCCTCCAAGGCAAGAAAAAGACCTTGCGTGCAACACCGCGATTGGACTGAAAAACATGGAAGAACAATCTAATCATCCTTTTGGTGAGCTGACTCCGGATATTTTAATTGATGCGGTGGAGAGCCAGGGTAAGTTGTCTGATGGCC
>CAXRFT010000006.1:0-81055 GCA_964230135.1 Porticoccaceae bacterium
TAATGAAAGTCTGTCTGACTTAGTCGCTGCATTACAAGCAGACCCAGAATATGCTGGCTTTGCCTTTGATATCTCTCTGGGAGGCAATGCGCTGCTGTTCAGCAACCGAAATCCAGGAAATGGTGTGTTCCTTATGGACGGGTTGAGAAGTAGTCCAGAGAGTTCAATAACCACTGAAACTATGTCGGGAACCGTAAGTAATGTGACAACTGGTCCACGGGCACTGGGTACTCTATCTGAAGATCAGGATAATTTTGGCAATGAAACGCTCAGTGGGCTAGTGGCGGCAATTCAGAGTGATGATGAGTATGACAATTTCGATTTTAACGTGGCTCTGGGTTCCTCGGGCTTGATATTCACCGCACGGGATGCCAACGCTGGGGTAAATCTGGCAAATGATCTTTTAAGTAGTTCAGGCAATGCGATACCCAACACTGACTTAGGCGGTGATATCTCTGAAATTCAGGAAAACGTCGGCTCTGCGCCCGGCATGGGAGAGGATTTGATGGCAACATTAAATCGACTCGACAATGCAATATACGGTGTGGCTGAGCAGCGCGCTCTTTTCGGTGCCAGCATCAACCGCTTGGGTTACGCCATCGACAATGTCAGTAAAAGCTCAATTATTACTGAGGCTGCTCGGAGTCAAATTGAAGACGCCAACTTCTTGAATGAAACACTGGCCCTGGCTAAGGCACAATTTTTAGCTGAGTCTGGCTTGGCTCAATTGGCGCAAGCCAATATCAACCAAAAAACTGTCTTTAACCTTTTAGATATCAGTTAATCTCTATCATAGGCACTGGATAGCACGTCCAACTGTCCTTTCATGTAGTCTCGCGTACCATTCAAGCTCGCCAATAAACTCTCCATGGCAGAGAATTGCATAAGGTAGCGCTGGTACAAGACTTCCATGCGCGCATCTAGTTTCTCAAGCTCCTTTTGATATCGCTCCTCAGTTTTACTCAAAGCTTCGGTTCGATTAGCGATTATGCCGTCTTCAATATCGCCATTCTCCCGAGAGGCATTTAAGGTGTTAATTATGGTGGCAACGTCCTGAGCAAGCCCCTTGGGTGCCTCGCCGTAAAGACTCTGTCCCGTTGTATCGGCTGTCAACATAGTCACCACATCGTCCCACTGGGTGGCGATGACCTCGTCGTAGACCTGTTCGTCAAACTCCAGTCGCCCGGTTCTATTGACGCTAATACCCAAATCTCGAAGCGCATCAATAGTGCCACTCTGGGTGGATGATGAACTGATCAAAGCATTGTAGATTCGGCTTTGCACTGAGCGAAGCAGCGAGCCCTCTCCAGCCAGAGACAAGCCCGCCTCAACCGCCTCTGGTGTGTTTAACTCATCAATTAAGTCCTCAAGGTCATTGTACGCTTGAACAATTCCCTCGAGATTGGTCTTCAACTGGCTTTTATCTTGCGTGACGGTAAGCCGAGCAGAATCATAAATGGTCTCTGTTCTATATTTGGTCAAATAGGTGTAACCACCGCCAACACCAGTTCCCGGTATGATTCCCACATCCTCTATAACGGTGTGGCGGAGAGGTTCTTGAGTGGTCCACTCGGCTCCATCTGTGGCCACATTAGTTTCAAAATTATTTCTACTACGCTGTATCTGTAAAGACAATACATCGCCGATATTAGGCGCGGTTTTTGGCGTAAACACTAGCCCACTGGCATCGGCAGAGATATTGTAGCCAAAGCTGGCATAGTCAGTGGTAGGCGGGCTGCTAGAGCCAACAGCAGTTGCTTGCTGCAGTGCCTGAACGAGACCAGCCACCGTCTCATTGCCAGGGCTACCGGCAATATCCGCTCGCTCTATCATAATGGTGTTTCCCTGACCATCGGTGAAGCTCAGGTACGATTTATTCTCTCCAGAGTCGCCCTCATCGTTGATTCTTCCAGCGAGTAAATCCATTTGCAATTGCGAGTTGCTGTAGGCCATACGGAAGGTACCACCGCCAGTGGTACCCACAGTGCTGACGATAGTCCCTGTGTTTGAGTAGTTGCCGGATGCAGGAACCCCCGGATTACTCATCAATGCTTCAAACTCTCCGTCGACACCCTGATAGCCACCATCCATATTCACATTGTTGTTGTAAATATCTGTTGAGGAGGCCGAGGTTCGCGTCGCTCGGAACATGGCAACACCGGCGGTTTCTCCACCACTGGTGAGTTGCGGCGACGTATTGGATGTGGCCGGCGAGAAGACCAGTCCGCTGGCATTAAGGTCGGCCGTAAAGCGCCAGTCATTAGCAGCAACTCCATTCTCAGGGTAGTTCTCGTCCTCTTGAATGGCTTGCAATAAAGCCGCCAACGTCTCCTGACCAGCGCCATCGTCGGTGACAGTGCCTCTGATGTTGTCCACCAACAAACTGGAAGCAGTCGTATCTGTTTTGGAAATTTTAATCGTTAATGCCTGACCATTAAGCGAGCTATTGTTTGCATTAAAAGACAATGTTTTAGTCGCCATAGCATCAATGTTTGAGCGCCCCGTTTGAGAGCTCACCAGCGTGCTACCAGCAAATATTTCTACCTTCCAGTTAAGACCGCCCTGGTCGTTATAATAGTTACTGTCGCCAATATCCACTTGAAATTGATAGTCCTTGCCTGTTTGATAGGTGGTCGATAGTGTTTGCGCCAAAGCACCTCCACTACCATAGATCCAACCAACGTTAGGTCCATCGCTGAGGGTACTCTCGTCGATGTAATAATTAGTGGTTGAGTTAGCTACCCACCAGGATCCAACATCGTTCGTCATCGTCCAACCGGTGAGGTCACCACTATGAGAGTGGTCCTCTGTCATATGATTTGGATCACCATTAATCACATCAAACGAGCTGTTAGCGATGGGAATACTAGACGTCGCGCCACCGCTGAGTTGACGAATTCTGGAGGTTTCAACCACGAGGTCGTTACCGTAGTCGTCGGTAAAAATAAGGTGTCCTTCGCCGGTATCATTTCTAATACTGGCGGCCACATCTGCGCGCAGCTGTGCCTCAGTATAGGCATATAGGTACTCGCCACTCTTAACCGGATTTATCGTTCCGCCGGTATAGTTAGTCTGCGTTGTACCTGTTGTTTGTCCAACCCCTGCGGCCACAGCAGCGGCCTGCGCCACAGCGACATATTGAGCCACTGTTTCACCGTCTTCGACAGTGGAGGAGTCCGGCCAGAATCCACCAACACCATTTCTTGGCAAGCTAATAGCACCACCCAATCCGTCGTAAAGCGTAATGGAACCCATGTAATCTGGATCGGCGGACGCATCGAGGAAATCATCTACGTTTTGGTCAGTTAGGGATACATCATAAACAGTGATGGTTGGAGGCACAGAACCATAAGGATTGGTAATAGTTTGCGCTGTGTAGCCACCCCCTGGTCCGCCGGAGGGCCCGCTACCCAGATTTTGTCCGGCATATTCCGCTTTGGGGGTAAAACGAATGGTATTTGCATCCAACTGGGTGATGCCATAGGCAAAACCTGTTCCACCACCGGAACCGTTGGCCAGAACCAAATAAGGTGTCGAAACCACTTCTCCGGTAATTCCGTTTAACTGAAATGTAGCGCCGTCGATAACGTCGGAAATCACATTGCTCCCACGATTAATCAATAACCCCTCATAACCAATCTGTGCATCTTGAGCGGCTTGAATCAGGTTACTGGCACTGTTGAATCCAAGACTCGCCTCCGCCACTGCACCATCACTGTCCATGGAAACAGCAAAGCTGCCATCGAGACCATCTTCCCCAGACAGTACTATTCTGTAATCATTACCGATGCCACTGACATCCACCAGAGATGCAGTGACACCGGTGTCCGCCGCGTTTATTGCTTCAACAATACCCGCCAAGGTGTCCTTGCCATCGGCAATACGAATAACCGTTTCAGTGGGGGCATTGACCGCATCAACCCCAGCAGTGTAGTACTGAGACTGAGGGTCATGAAAAATCTCACTACCGCTAACCATAAGTGTCGGCGTAGAGGCTACTGCACCGTCTGATTTATAATTAAAAATCAATCCTGCGCCGTCGTCGGTCACGTCCACAGTAAAGAGCAAGTTGTTGTAATTTGCCGAGGCTTTAATCGCTTCTGCCTTGAGTGCTGTGGGCCCAAGAACTTCATTACTGATGCTGAGGTTATAACTGTCGCTGGACCACTGGGCAGAGGCTAAAGCACCGGTGCCGTGACTTTTTTGCACCATACGAATGCCATCGGCATCAGCCACCGCTCGGAATTGAAAATCACCCCCAGCTGCATCCGCTTTGGTATTAATGGCGCGGGCCAAATCTGATAGCGTCGCTGCTCCGGCAGGTACCGGTATGCCAAAAATAGTCAGATCATCAAGGCCGACGGAAACACTGTTAGTGCCATCAGAGAAGGTGAGGGTGTCGGTGGCATCATTGGTAAAACGCGTCTGTAGCTCTTGGTCAGTGATTGCCGCAGTGTAATCTGTTCGCTGAGTAAAATCTGTCTCTGGGACATTGATAGTGGTGACGCCATCAGATACCTGAAGTGTCTTAGTCCCTGCGGTGAGTCCTGGGAAAAAGGTATACTTGGCCTGCACTCCATCAACCGGTGCGGAGGTGAGCAGCCCCTGAGACACTGTACCCAATGCAGTTTCGTTTGATACCTGGCCATCACTGCTAGCCACAGCTGGTAACAATGTGGCCGAGCTTGAGGCGCTAGCTTGAACAAAACTAATGCCTTTTGTTCTGTGCACCTCTGCTGCAGAAAATGAACTCGCAAAGCCCGAATTTGACGCAATTTCGTTATTAATTGCCAAAATCAAGCCGTCAATACTGGCATTGGCAAAAGTGTATTGACCCGTACCCTCTAGCGACTCCATCGCTGCATCAATCTCGGCCTGAGTAATGAGCAATACATTGCCGCTGCCGTCCTCATATTTTAGATAGGCATTAGCATTGTCACCTAGCGCGTTTAGCTGATCCTGAGTAATAGCGTGGTCATAGGTCCCCGTCCGCGTGGTACCAATGGCGAGGGTGAGGTCAAATGCGTCACCGCCGTTGACGTATCCCGACGTCGATTGGTAGCTATTTGATGAAATTCGCTGACTTTCAGCCAGCTGATAAACATTGATATCATAGCCGCCTTCCACCGCATCGTTTGTCACATTGAGAAAGGATACGGCGCTTGGGTTGGAGCTGGTGCCCTCAGTGGTGTAGATCTCATTGGCGTCATTGACCTGTTCAAAGGACGTAGCCAATGTATCCAACTGCAGAGACACCAAACCATACCCCGATATAGCCGCATTTGTTTCATCTATGTTGGTTTGAACAAGATCTATCTGCGGCTGTATTTCAGCATTGGTCAGGTTCGTTGCGAGTTCGTCAATATTGATTCCCGAGCCGCCATTGATGTCCTCTAAAATTGACGAACCGATACTACCAGTTGAGGTTGTACTAGTATTGGTGGTTGAAGTTGTTGTGGTATCGCCAATCGATGTGACCATTTAAAAAACCTATCTAATATAGTCAAACAAACTTAGTTGTGAAATTTGTGCAAAACTCGCCTGAGCCGATTCTAGCGCCAACATCTCTGCCGTCAGATCCGTAATAGCGGCGGTGTAATCCAGCTCCTTTTCTGAGGTCAACATCAAATCATATCGCAACTTCGTCTCAGTGATAGTATCACGGTGGTCCAATACTGTTTTTTGCCTGGAACCAATATCCACCAGAGAAACTGACATGTTGTCGTAAAGCTCGGATACCTCGGTCAACCCTGTATCGATTCCGGCGCCATCATTGTTGTCGAGCGCCGTTATGAAATCGTCCAAAACAGTGAAGAAATCGGTGTCCACACCGCCTCGATCTACGGAAGAAAATATTTCATTTCCGGGACGGTTAAGTTCGATACGACGATTTTCAGAAATAGCCACCGTGATTGTCTGGTCATTGCCCGTGTAAGTCACTACGCCGGCTGTCTCAGTGAAAGCTGGTGAGGTCACATTGGACCCAGAGAAAACGTAGTTACCATTGAGATCCTGTTCATTAACGATGGACAGCAAACTGTCTCTGAGCTCCTGCGCTTCAAGTCTGATAGCAGACACGTCAGTGTCAGTTACCGAGCCATCGGACGCCATCAATGCCAATTCTTTCATGCGCATCAGCATATCCGCCGCCGTAGTAATTGCCGTTTCCTCCAAATCGAGACGCGTGCTGGCAACATCCAGGGTAGATAGGTACACATCCTGACGATTGCGCGCGCTCTCAAGACGCTGGATCAAAGCGGTCTGAGTCGCATCATCACTGGGTCGCAGCAACTGGGTACCCTGGCCGATCTTAGCTTGAAGATCGGCAACAGTGGAGTGCAATTGGTTGATCTGAGTCACCGAATTATCGAACAACTGCTGATTGGATATTTTCATGTTCCCTGACCTTTTACTCTGAAGCGTCCAAATAACTGTTTAGAACTAATGGTCTAGTGGTGTCATCGGCACTTGCTTAAATTACTTTAGTTAAAATTGTGATTTTAATTCAAATTCCTTAATTCTCAGATTTTAGCGAACAGCTAAGATCGCATCGAACAAGACAGAAGACGCTGACATCACCTGAGCCGCCGCCTGGAACGCCTGCTGATACCTGATCAAATCAGCGGCCTCTTCATCTAAATTGACGCCAGACACTCGATCCTTAGTGGCAACCGCTTGGTCGTAAACCACCTGCAAAGCGTCAGAGGAAATCGTTGCCAGTGTCGAGCGAGTTGCAGAGTCAGTGAAGATACGATTATAACCTTCACTGAGGGTGCCACCATTGGGCATAACATCTCTGGATTGCAATTCAGCCATCAACAGCATATTGCGGTTGTCACCCGGACTGCTGTTATTAAGACCAACAGAAAAACTGTCGGTGTTGTCTGGCGTCTGCGACAGCGTATAAGTAATGCCGCCATAAATAAACTGGTTGCTTGCGTCTAGAGTACCGGTGGTGGGTGGTGGCCCATCATTGATACTGTAGCCACCGACACCATCGGTAAAGGTAACCGTAAAAGCCGGTGTTGCTGTCCCCACAGGGATGACTTCATGGCTCATGCTCGCACCACCGGTGTTTGCGACAGCGGCGTCGATGGTCAGTAAGCCACCCGTGGCAATATCGTCTGCATCGGTAAGTAACATATTGATGGCTACTGCACCACCAGTCGCATCGAACATGTCTGTGCCACGCACGCCATTAATATCAACGCCCGTGGTTTGAATCGCGTTGACCTCATCAGCAAATTCATTAGCCAGTGTATCCAAATCGGCAATAGAAGGTTTGATGAGCTCGTCTCGGGAGCTGACGAGCCCACCCAACCGTCCGCCGGTCACATCGGAAATCGGCCCAATAACACCGTAACTACTAATAATATCGACATCGCCTAACTGTGGATCGTTGTACACTGCGGAGAGAGTATTTGCCCCTCTCTGATCCACTAGCGTGGTGCCCTGAGCACTGTCCAGGTGCACCTCTACTGTCCCTGAGGCGCTCTCAATCACGTGAATCTTGGCAATAGAGGACATTTCCATCAGGGTTTTGTCGCGCCTATCGAGCAGTTGTGGAGGTTGGTCGCTGACTGAGGTATATCGCGCTAGCTCTGCATTTAGCGTAACTAGCTGCTGCGAATAAGTATTTAGCTGACTCAGTTGACCATCAATTTCAAATTGGCTGTCCTGCTCTAACATAACCAGATGATTGCCAAGGTCATTGAATCTTATCGCCACACTTGTCGCTTGGTTGAGAAAGTCATTTCTTAATACCGCGGACGCAGGATCACTTGCGAGGGAACCCGCTGAAATAAAGAATTGATCCAAGGCCGAATTCAATCCCGCGGTGTCCGAACCAAACACGTCTACAATCTGACTGGAATAATCAATTAATTCAAATTGGCCTATCAGTTCACTGTTACTTTGTCGAAGACTGTTTTCCGCAAACGCATCGTAAGATCGAGTAACGGAATTTAATCGAGCACCAGTACCAATAAAAGTGGACCCTATTGCGTCTGGCGCATTTTCTTCAACATCAATGGTCTGGCGACTGTAACCTTCCGTTGTAAGATTAGCGATGTTGTTACTTACTGTCGAAAGTGCAGACTTATAAAGCAATGAAGCATTTGCACCCAGTGTTAATAGATCGGCCATAGTTTAATCTCCCAACGAAAAGTGCGTGTTTGACTTAAGTGTCAATGGCGCCGATTTTTCATCTTTGACTAACGGTAAGGATACCTGTGGTGTTTCTTCGTAAGCTTTGATCGCCTTAGTCGGATTCACCTGTCCCGTCACTTGATCAGCCAACCAATCACCTAAACCGAGCGCACCACGTTGAGACATGACCTGAGCAAGTTCTCGATGATACATTTGCTCATAAGTATCAACATTGTTCGATCCAAACAAATCGTCTTTCATCGGCTCACTGGCCTCACGCATGGATTTAAAAATCATCTGCACAAACATCGCTTCAAACTGCTGACCAACTTCCCTGGCAGCATTTGTCTGATCTGCCTTGGCTCGAGCCTTAAGTTCACCCAGTCCAGCAAAGTCGAGATAGCTTTTTGACGCATTGGCTATGTCTTGCATTTAAATCACCACTAACTCAGCGCGCAAGCTACCAGAACTTTTAAGCGCTTCTAAAATTGCAATCAACGATGATGGTGTAGCGCCAACTTCGTTGACGGCATCCACAATCTCCCGCAGATCAACACCGGGCTTAAACAGAAACATCGGATTATTTTCTTCAGACACGCTGATGTCCGCATTGGTGACAGTAGTAGTGTCTCCACCACCAAAAGGTGATGGCTGACTTGCCTCATTAGTGGCTGAAATTCTTACCGAAATAGTGCCATGGGTAACCGCAACAGCGGTTACTTTGACATTTCGGTTAATCACTGCAGTTCCGGTTCTTGAGTTGATAACAACCCTCGCCGGTGCCTCGCCTGGAATCACTTGTAAGTTCTCCACCATACTTAAGAAAGCCACTCGTTGCGATGAATCTGCAGGCGCTTTTACCGCGATGGATACAGCGTCGATGGCGTGGGCAGTCCCCTCACCGAAGGACTCGTCGATCGCACTTTTCACCGCATTGGCAGTGGAAAAATCACTCTCACGCAAATTCAGCACAATGTGATCCGCTGTGTCAAACGGTGTTGGCACAGACCGCTCTACAGTAGCACCATTGGGTATTCTGCCGGCCGTGGGAATACCTACTTGAACACTGGTTCCAGAGGATTCAGCACTGACACCAGTAATCGTTAAAGCACCCTGCGCCAGCGCGTAAGTCTGCCCATCAACTCCCCGGAGTTGGGTGAGGATTAAGCTACCACCTCGCAGAGATTCGGCCGTACCTATGGCTGAAACACCCACATCAATTTTTTGACCTGGTTTAGCGAAGGGGGGCAATTCAGCTGTGACCATAACAGCAGCAACGTTTTCAAGTTTCATTTCTTTCTTGGCGTTGGCTGATGCTAGAGAGGCCATTTCAGCGCCTAAGTCAAAGTCACTGACAGGTCCATCCACACTCACTCCCAATCCGGACAACGTGGTCTTCAGCTGCTGTGCCGTCAGGGGTATGTCTTTGCCATCACCAGTGGCTTGTAAACCCACCACCAAACCAAAACCGATCAATTTGTTGGTTCTAACGCCGGCTACATTGGTGAGGTCTTTTATTCGATCAGCGTCTACGCTGGCACTAAATCCCAGTGCAAGAATAAGAATACCTAGTTTAATTCGTAACATGTCCTTTACTCCTGCGACCAATTAGAATGGCCAAAATTTATAAAGTAGCTTGTTGCCCCATGCCGGCTTAGATGCATTGGCCAGGTCACCAGTGCCTCTATAAGAAATCTGCGCATGGGCAATCCGCTGGGAAAGAATTGTATTATCGGGCTGGATGTCCGCGGGGCGGATAATGCCCTTAACCTGAATAAATTCGCTGCCCTCGGTTAACGCAAGCTGCTTCTCACCAACAATCACTAAGTTACCGTTGGCCAAGATCTCAACCACCATTGCTGAGATAGATCCAGTTAAGGAGGCTCCCTGTCCAGCAGTACCGGAGCCGGTGCTGGTGACAGTGGAACCAGTGGTGGGGAACAAATCAAAAAATCCGCCCAGCCCTCTATTGGTCTCACTTTCAAATTTGTTGACCACAGCATCGACACGGCCTTGAGTGATGACGTCATTAGTCCCCGCTCGACTGGTGGCCAGATTAGAGGTTCGCGAAGCCTGAGTGGTCTCACTGAGTAAGACAGTCACCAGATCACCAACATTAAAATCAGCTGCCTGATAGCTGCGCAGATCGCCAAACAAATCACTGCCATTGGCAAAAATTGAGCCAGTAACGGCTGTTGGCTTTTTCTCAGCCAAAGGTTGAATTGGCGAAAATTCGGCTGTCGGTGTCATTTGCGGTTGCCCAGCACAGGCACCGAGCAATCCGGCCATGCTAAGAATAAGTAGTGCACTAGTGAATTTCATTGCTCAGCCCTATAGGTTGTTATTGAGGAATCTCAACATACCATCAGCTGCCGAGATCGCCTTAGAATTGACCTCATAAGCTCGCTGGGTTTCAATCATGTTGACCATTTCTTCCACGACATTAACGTTGGATGCCTCTAATGATCCCTGCATCAACATGCCATTGCCAGTGTCGCCTGGATTACCCACCTGCGCCGTGCCACTGGCCTCAGTCTCTGCGAATAAGTTTCTTCCCAGCGCTTTCAGTCCAGCATTGTTAGGGAATCGCGATAATTGGATCTGGCCTGCCTGCGCTGTACCACCGCCATTGGCCAGAGAAACTGTCACTATGCCATCGCGACCGATGGTGATACTCTCGGCGTTAACATCGATATTGATAGGTGGATTCAAGGTCTCACCACCAGCGGTAACAAGATTGCCATCCGCAGATAGCTTCAGTGAACCGTCTCTGGTATAGGCAAAAGTACCGTCCTTTTGTAGAACTGAAAGAAATCCATCTCCAGTGATGGCCACATCCAAGGCATTTTCAGTAGTAATAATGTTGCCTTGGCCGTGAAGCTTCTCCGTCGCCAATACTCGAGTTCCAGTACCCAACATAAGACCTGTGGGTGCTTGTGAATCGGAATCGGTTTGACCACCCGCGGGGACAATATTTTGATAGAGCAAATCCTCAAATACCGCCCGATCCTTTTTAAAGCCGGTGGTGTTCACATTTGCCAAGTTATTTGAAATAACCTGCATGCGTGTTTTCTGTGCGGTTAGTCCTGTTTTAGCAATCCAAAGTGAAGCGTCCATAATTATGTTCCTCTGTTCTTCTTAGGGGTATTCAATTCAATATTAGGACAGGCGCATCATTGAAGCGCCCGACTCATCAATCTCTTTTACATCTGATATGGTCTTTATCTTTGCCTCGAAACTGCGACTGTAGTCCATTAATTTCACCATGGCTTCTACAGGGTTTACGTTGCTACCCTCGAGGGCACCGGTAACCACTGATACTGGTTCTGGACCGTCGGGAAAATCATTCCCTCTGAATTCTTCTTCCAAAGGCTCAAACAACCCGTCGGTACGTCTAATCAAAGGCATCTCACTGGAGTCGCGCAGCATCAACTGGCCCAACTGCACAGCAGGTAGCCCGGGCGTAGCGAGAGATTTCCCGCTGACCGTGCCATCAGCACTGATAGACACTAATTGGCCCGGTGGAATGGTAATCGGTCCTGACTCACCCAGTATTAGTTGCCCTGCGGCGTTTTCCAGCACTCCACTGGCAGACACTCGCAAATCGCCCCGCCGAGTAAAACCAATCTCACCATTGGTCGCTTGCACACCCAATACAGTTTTATCATTCATTGCGATGTCCAGTGGATTGCCGGTCATATTGATGGCGCCAGGCTTCAAGTTAATTACTTCCTGAGTGGCCATTGACGGCGCATAGCGACTTTTGAACCCTGCACTTTG
Organism: Porticoccaceae bacterium; assembly: GCA_964230135.1. Lineage (GTDB taxonomy): Bacteria > Pseudomonadota > Gammaproteobacteria > Pseudomonadales > Porticoccaceae > HTCC2207. The sequence goes on from CAXRFT010000006.1 coordinate 11,929, forward strand.
CATCTCTTTTGCCTGTTCTGCCAAGGCGTAACTCTCCTTGAAGCCGACCGTAGTTACATTAGACAAGCTACTGGTAACCTGAGCACGCAAGTGGCTTTGATTTTTCAGTGATGCCAGTGCTGTAAAGGCTAATTTATCCATGATCGGCTCCTAGACTAGACTCGGCGATTATCCACGCATGTTGATAATGGTGGAGGTCAACGTAGAGCTTGTCTCGATAGCTTTAGCATTGGCCTGGAAGTTACGCTGAGCACTGATCAAATCAACCAGTTCAGCGGTCAAGTCAACATTAGATCGCTCAAGAGCACCGGATCGAATGGTGCCAAAACCAGCTGACCCGGCCGCGCCATAAGTCGCGCCACCAGAATTTGCCGTGGTTGCGTACTTGGTGCCACCAGTCTGCTTAAGACCTGGCGTAGAACTGAAGTTGGCTAGATTGATACGACCGACATCCTGTTGCTCACCATTTGAATACGTGGTTCTCACCGAACCGTTTTCGGCAATGTCAATATTGACCAAGCCGCCGGGAGGGAAACCGTTCTCGGTCAAGCTCACTGCTCTGAAACCACCGGCGACACCTGTGGGGTTAATGGTCAACACTACATCTTGACTACTGGTGGGCAGATTAACGGCGTCCAGCGTTATATCCGCGCCGGTACCAACTCCAGTCTGGTTATCTATGGTTAATGTAACTGCGGTGCCTGCCACAACGCCATTGACATAAGCAGTGGCCTGCCAAACATCATTACCAGCGCCATTGCCAGCAGTATCGGTTGTTTTTTGGTAGTACACCGTAGTGGCATAACCATTACCCTCGTCATCATAAAGACTGAAGGTCTGAGCTTCGTTATAGGTGGCGGGGTCGTTGGGATCAAGCGTTGGCGGGGGGTTACCAAGCGCTGCTCCATCCAAGGGGAAATTGAGTGTAATCGTTCCCGTAGTACTTGCCGCTGCAGGAAAGTCCCGCGCGATAGTCAAGCCCTGAGTGGCCACATTAAAGTTACTGGTGCCATCGGCATTTAGCGGATGAACCTGCAGGGCGTTGCCCTCGTCGTTGACCATCAAGCCGTTCTCATCGAGCATAAAAGCACCGTTTCGGGTGAATAGCTCCTGACCATCAGGCGTCTTAATGGGAAAGAAACCATCACCGGCAATTGCCAGATCCAGTGTATTCGCAGATGACTCAATATTGCCCTGAGTGAACTGTTGATTTACCGCTAATAGAGACACACCACTACCCACAGCATTGGATGATTTCTGAGTTGTCGATGTGGCAAAAATATCGCCAAATACCGCATCTGAACGCTTAAAGCTGGTAGTACCGGCGTTTGCAATATTGTTGGATGTAACAGACAGCTCGGTAGACGCTGCATTTAGACCTGTTAAAGATGTATAAAATGACATTTAAATATTCCTTCTATTGTTAATAGTCTGTGTGTTCATAAAAAGAGCTAATTCGCTCTACCTGAGATAATGAAACGTACTCACCGTCGTTTATTTCCAATGTAAGTTCTTGCAAATTTGGATCCCACTTGACACTCTGCACCTGAGCCATGGTCGACACTGGTGTCGCCACCAGAGCGCCACCACTGGCAACGTTGGCACTCATAATGTAGTTACCACTGGGTGCCATCTGCCCTGAATTGTTACGACCATCCCACGCGATGCTGTGATCGCCGGGGCCGTGGGGACCGAGATCCTCGGTGTAAATCAGCTCACCGGTATCCTGATCATGAACATTGATGATCAAGGCATCCGAACCAAATTGGAGCCGGGCTGAGCCCTCCACTCCCTGTCCTTGGTTTGCGGAGAAGGTTCCACCGGGAACCAAAACGCCTTTACCCATAAGGTTGGCACCCGCGATCATTTGATCTTGCCGCATGGCCGACGACATGGTCTCCAAGGACGTTTGCATACCTTTAATGCCCTCCACTGACGAGAACTGCGCCAGTTGAGCGACAAATGCCTCGTTATCCATGGGGTCTAGAGGATCCTGATTGGTCAGCTGGGTCGTCAAAAGCTGCAAAAATGCGTCGCGTCCGAGAATATCATCATCTATCGCTTGCGCCATCTGCTGATCTTCGTACTGTGTACTGGTCAAAAAAGACGTTGGTGTGGTGGAATTAATCATAAGTAAACTCTTTATGCCTTAGTGATATCAATGGTTCGCATCATCAGCTGGCGTGCAGTGTTCACCACCTCAACGTTGTTCTGATAGCTGCGTGCGGAGGCGGTCATTTCCACCATTTCCGTTACTTCGTTTACGTTGGAGCTGTATACAAACCCTTCTTCATCGGCATTGGGGTTGCCTGGGTCGTACAGCCTCTCATTGGGAGTGTCGTCAATAGCCAGTTCTAAAACCTTAACTCCACCCACCGACGTCGCGTGGTCGGTCTTCTGCTGATCAGACAAAATGGTCTGGAAAACAGCTCGTTTTGCTTTGAAGGCTTCTGCCTCAGAGGAGGCAGTTGTGCCAGCATTAGCCATGTTTGATGCACTTGCATTCATTCGCACTAACTGCGAATTCAGTGCTGACCCGGCGATGCCAAAGATATTACTAAATGACATGTCTTAATCTCCTCTCAATACTTTTCTGATTGAACTGATGTCGCCTTCGAGAAAACGCAACGTAGCTTGGTACTCGGCTGCAGCTCTACCATATTTGGCCTGCTCGATACTAATTTCCACCGTGTTGCCATTATCTGATCCGTTTAGAGGTTTGGTAAAAATCTCGTGTGCCCTGGCTCCCGGTATGTCACTAATGTGACGGGCGTTGGTTGTCCTTACATGAGTGTTCTGCTGAACGCCTTTGAGTGCAGCGCTGAAATCAAGATCTTTGGCCTTGAAATTCGGCGTGTCCGCATTGGCAATATTTTTCGATATCAACTCCATACGCTGAGCACGAAGGCCAAGCGCCTTGCCGTGAATACCCAATGTAGAATCAAAAAGTTTCATAACAACCTCGTTAAAGTTCATCTCTGTTGTGTCGATATTTCGAACAAGAGAGTGTTTCCATCCCAAGGGTTGCAAATGCGATGCCAAAATTACAATTTTCTGGAAAATTAATTTTTTATTCAATTAAAACAATAGTTTAGCGAATAACCTAAGTTTTCTATCAGTTAAGATCTGCCACTTGGGCAAAGTTTTGCCGCCAAAAAATTGCCACCCTGTCAGTATTGCGTCACCCTCTATGGTGATTCATACTAGGACGATGTTCTTACTAAAATGGCTACTCGGATTATTTCTTTGGCTCGGCTCGGTTAATGTGCTGAGCGCACCGGCACTAGGATTTGATAAACAAGCTCTAATAGATCAAGCCACCGAATGGGTAGTAAAGCGCACTCAGGTGGAGGAAAGCCAAGTAACGATTATGGCAACCGACCGACGCCTAAAGATTCCCACCTGTCCGTCAGTATTTACCATTGAATTTGCTTTTCCGGGTAGTGAAGACTCTATTAAAGTAGAATGTCCCGACACCCGCTGGCGCGCTTTCATCGGCGTAAGAATCACACAATACGTACCTGCACTCGCCTTCGTTGACAATATGCCTGCCGGAGAAATCTTATCGGATGAACACACTGTAGTAGTTTCTTCCGCAAGCAGTGTCTCAGGAATAGTGTCAGATCGCAGTGAACTGAAAAATATGATGTTGAAAGTGGCGGTAAATGCTGGAGACTTGGTTCTAAAGCATTATTTGGAAGCCGGTGTCGCGGTGTTTCAGCTAAATAAGGATCTACTAAAAGGAGAAAGGATCAAAGAGGAAGACGTCAATGTGGTCATGAAACCGGCAAAAAAGATTGGGCAGAATTATCAATTCCCGGCAAAGTTACTGTCCAACGCGAGCGCCGCTAGCGACCTTAAAAAAGGATCTCTGCTATCCAAGCGAGATCTAAATATCGTGCAAGTGGCATTGATCGCAGCGGTCAATATACCCAAAGGTGATTTGCTCACATCGAGCAACACCAGTCTGCGTGACTTTTATGGAAAACTGCCCAACGACACCATAACCACTTCGGCAGACACTCTAATGATTGCTGCGAGAAAGACCATTAATGCGGGACAGCCAATACGCCTATCTGATACCGAAAAAGGTTACCTTATTAAGCGTGGTGATGTGGTGACCCTGACTATAAAGAGTGGGGCATTGGAAATAGTCTCTCAAATGGTGGCAAAAGGTAATGGTCGACTCAATGAACAAATTACTTTAATCAATGTGGAATCCAATGAGGAAGTAAGAGGTAAAGTCACTGGACCGGGCCGAGCCTCTGGGATTTAAAATAGTTAAAAAAAATGCTAAAGTTTTTTAAAGTACTGTCGACAAAGTTAAAGAACAAGTTTTATCGGCGAGAGTCGAAAGGGAAAAATGATGTCAGATTCTATATCAAAACTTACTAATCCTGTGCCACCTGCGCCTATAACCGCTGAGGCCCCAAAGGAGCGTGCTGAGGGTACACAAGTTTCAGATAAAACCAAGCTAGAAGCAGGCACAGACAAGTTTGTTCTCAGCCCTCAGGCTGAGAAAGAGCTGTCTAGCGCTGAATTTGATCAGGCGTTGGTAGACCGTGTTAAAGCCGCCATTGCAGACGGTAGCTACCCAGTGGACGCCCGTAAAGTTGCGGAAAAATTTGTTGCTCTGGAGAGCATGATTTACGGAAAATAATCCACAGCTGATCGCGCACGTGAACCACAAGGACTGGCAGTCCTTGTGGTTTTTTGACGTGGAAGAAATTTTTCCTGTGTCAATGAATAATCTGGTAGAGTATCTCGATGGAATCTGACGCCCTAATCTCTGAAGCTTTAAAACAAGCCAACCTTTTGAGAAGTTTGCTTGATCAGGAGTTTGAGGCGCTGAAATCACAAGAACTTGATTTATTCGAGTCATTGCAGTCACAAAAGTTAGACATTTTAACCTTTTTAGGTAGCGAATCACTGGCAGACAAGCTCAAACAAGATCCAAAGACCTCCTCAGAATCTGCCACAACTATTGCCTCATGGGACAACATAATAGCCATTGTCAGAGAGTGTCGAGAGATGCATAGGCGCAACCAGATACTGATCAATCGAAAGATTGAGTCAGTGAAAGGCGCTCTTCAAACGATACAATCACCGGGCGTTGGCCCCTCCGTCGATGTTTACGATAGACTCGGTAAAATAAAGTCGCCGCGCGGTTCTAGAGGATTTAGGAAGGCGTAGATCTACTTAACATCTTCTGGAGTGATTCCTTGAAGCCAATACGCCCACGATAAAATAACAGCCACTGCCACGTAAAGGTGCTCTGGAATCTCTGCGTCAAGCTCAAGGTTACCCAGCAACTCAATCAACTCAGGGTCTTGCGCAATATAAATACCCTGCTTTTTCGCCTCTTCAATAACCATTTCAGCGGACCAACCCTCTGCTTTTGCGGTAACTACGGGTGCAGATCTCTCGCCATATTCTATTGCGATCGCTTTTTTATTGCGTTTGGATTTCATGTGCTGACATCCAACACATGGCCAGGGCCTGACAGGGATTGGTCTAAACTTGGCCTGACCGCATTTAATACCACCAGCTTTTTGAGATTCAAACCGAATTGCTGAAGTGATTTTTCCAACAGAGGTTGTGCACGCTCGGCCTTCTGTGCCGTATCAAAATGAGCAGCCCAGACAATCATATCCACTTGCAAGTCCTCCTTTATTGTGGTTTTGGACCACAGTTTTCCCAGTTGTTCAGCGTCGGTATGTAAATCAATAACCCAGTCAGCACTCTTTTGGTCATCCTCTGCCCTGTTCTGTTCAAAACGGACAACCACTGGGTTTGCATCCACAAAGGGAATGGTAAAACCATAGCTCAACTGCTGATTCTGTTGCGCACGCAACCCCTCTAGCTGCGAGCTTTCTATCTCATCAATCACTTGATTAATGGTAACTTTTAAAGAATCGCCAACTCTTGAATCAACCAATAATTTACGCATCAATTGCTTCATATCTAAACGGCTCGCCAGTCTGCGAGATAATATAAATTCTCCGAATAAGCCCGATGTAACCAATGCTTGTTGAATGGCTGATCCAGATAAATTTGCCACACTTGGCAATAGCTGAGTAATACGGCGACTGATGTCAGGATCATTGAGTTGAGCAAGCAAGCCTCCCATAACACTGGGACGATAGAGAGACATCTGGACCGAGGGCTGGCCAGGACGGTAAAGCAAACTCATTAAACGCGACGACGCTGAATTAGTTTTATTGTCTACAACTTGAGATTGTCCATAGTGAACTGCAACTGGCTTCAATATTCGTCCCGTCGCCGTATTTTCGACGCGAAAATCAATTTTGTCACCGTCTTTAAACCGCTTGCCGGCAGCCCACTCTAACTCGCGATTATTGAGCAACAGAGAAACCGTGCCATTACGGGCGGCTATTACCCCCCTGACAATTTGATTATCACTGAGACCTAAATTCCTCGCTAACTGCTCCGACACACGGACAGCAGCAACACTCTCCATCAGAACAGGGGATAGCCGAGGTACAACATTTAGTTGCTCAGGACCTAACACTTGTATACCTCTTTTATTTAATCCCGATTTGCCGGGACAATTATATGCAAATAGTTAAGGGTATCTGATCCAATCTTTGTGTCGCCGGTTGCTTGCCAGGCCGTCCTCAGGAGCTGGAGTCTTAAAGATAGCTTGGTGTATATCGCTGTTGTCGGGAAGCTTGAGTTTTTTGTTTGCATACATCCAATGAGGATTATTTCTTCTGAACGCATGGCGGTTGGCCGAGACAATAGCTTCTCTAACAATTGACTTTTTCACCGGAAATTCAGGAAGTTGAGATTTAATGATCGAATCTAAGGTATCTCCAAATTGGACGTCATAATAAACTTCTTTATCATCACCAAGGCGATTGACCACTGTTCTCTCTAAACCTTTGATAGACCAATTTGTCTGAGGAGGCGCCGCTGGGTCACATTGACAGCCCTCTCGCTTTGGGCCTTGAATCAAATAGTTAAGCGCTGCCTCAGCCTCCATTATATCCCCCCAAGTCGACGCCGACATGAGGCAAGTGATCAAAATTGATCCTGATAATAACGGACTTACATTAGTCTTTTTCAACAAAGTCATCTTATTTCCCTTTTATATTGCAAAGACTAGATAAAACTTAATAGCTGTACCTAACTTTACACCTTTTTCGGCATCAAAAATATGTGGCAACCAGGCGCGACAAATTTTCCAATGTTTTCCACTCCGGACCCGCCGTTTGAACCAATACAGACGAATGCGGAGCAACAGATTCAACCCGCGCTAAAGACAAACTCGCTAAACCATTTTCGCTCAATGCCTGCTTCAATAAATCTGGATTGGTACTGATTAAAAACTGATCTCCCACCGACATCCCAGCAACAAGGCCCGCGTTAATAACCAATTTGGTTTTGTCAAGGCGATCTTGGCGAAGCTCAAACTGATGCGGTCTACAGCTGATACTATCGTTAAGCTCTATGACCGCTCGGCGCGCCAGATCTTGGATGTCTGAGACCAAACTTAGGGGTATATCTTCTTTAAAGTAACCCCTCTCCACCGGCGGATAAGTTAAATGCCCACTGAGGGTCCACAGTGACAGATTGGTTGATCTATCAGTTAAAGAGAGTTCGTAATCAATTTCCGTTGCAGGCCAAGGCCGCGTGCGCGCACCACCTGTCAACGAGAGAACAGAGGCATAAAGAACATCGGCAGACTGTGTGACGCCGCGTTTCACTGCAGCTAACCTAGAGTTTGGCACCGAAGATTTCGCAAACTTTATATCAATCCGATAGGGAACACTATCAGATGACTTACCCAACAGATGCCGCTCGTAACTTGAGCCGTAGTCGGAGTGCATGCTCGGTGACCAACCTCTGTCAAGATCCAGGGCATCAACAAGATTATTGGCGGCCAGTTGAGCCAGTTCATGGAGAGAGTGATCGCCTACCCGATCACTATCGTGCTCTGTATGCTCCGAGTTTCTTAATATGTTCACTGCAACCTGTCTTCGCAGCTGAATTCTATCCTCTCTGCAAGTGCCATCAGGAACTATGGTTGCTTTAATTGTTGCTGTAGAGACTTTTTTCGCTTCCTCAAGGTAGGAGAGAACTCTCACGCCTCTAACGCCCACGTTAGAGGACAATACCGAGGACTCGTGCAGCTTTCCTTCACTGTCCATGTATGCCAGTGAATCTACCTGGATTTCAGCGCCGAGCGCAAGGTCGACTAAAGCCTGCTTAACCGCTTGCAGTTGAGCTTCGGGAGATTCATCTGCGGACGCTAAATGAATACTGCCCAACAGGCAGAAACAAAAACCCCACCTGAGAAGATTGCCTGCTCGACACCAAAACAATTGTTTAACCATGAATCTCTACCTAGATCTGCTAAACGCGTTGTTCACACTGTAGCCGGAAATTAAATCCCAGCCAACTTCTGCTGAGCCATAGATTCGAGATAGAGTTCCCTCAAATCATTGACTATAGAATTGCTAAGTGACAATGTGGTCTCGTAGGTATCATCACCCACGGTGGTTATACTAACCAGACGTGCGCCATATATCACGCCTTGTACTCGAGCTCTGAAGGAATCACTTTGAACCACCATTTCTGCAACCGTGGTGCTGGTGTCCAAGTACTGTCCATAAACCTGTTCGAGCAATGCTCTATAAGCATCCAGTTTAGATGCGCGAATCGACAGCAAACGCTGGTGAGCTGGGTTATCGCCTTCTTGAATGCTAATCACAGCATAGCCTGTAGCCACAATATTGTCATTCTGACCAACCAGCGTAGATACAACGGCCGCATTGTAATCACTATTAGTGGTCGCACAGCCAGCAACAAACAGCATAACTGCTGAGATTGCACTGGCGAAAAGCTTTTTGTTTATTGAAGAACCAAGCACTGATTGCGTGTTTTTCATTGATCTCTACCCTGTCTAATAAGTTGGCACAAGCTACTGCAACACTTCAAGCCAGTCCTTTTCACTAACCTGATGTTACCTGTTGATATGTAATCGACAGTAGTCAACCAGCCTTGAGTGGAAATCGACAACGATTTCATTGGCCAATCCTAAAAAATTTAATCCCTAAAACATGGCACGCTCTTTGCTTTATTCAATACAAACCACTGTATTAAGGTTTTACAAATTCAACCTAATACTGTAACCAACTGAATTTTATAAGGTTTTTTTAATGGCTTCTGCGCTGATGTCAACACTACGACAGGATATGTCAAAAATCGAACTCTCTGGGCTAGGCATCCCGCTGGTCGTTCTATTGATTATTTCAATGCTAATTTTGCCCTTGCCTTCATTTTTGTTGGACTTTCTATTCACATTTAATATTTTGTTGGGCGTCGTGATTATCATGATTGCCATTAACAGTGCAAAACCCTTAGATTTCTCCTCTTTCCCATCCATATTATTAATCGCCACTATGCTGCGTCTGGGACTCAACGTGGCATCAACACGATTGGTTTTGGTGAAAGGTCACGAGGGGCCAGATGCCGCTGGTAAGGTCATCGAGGCTTTCGGAGCATTTGTTATTGGGGGTAATTATCTCGTCGGTTTTATCATCTTCGCTATTTTGATGATCATCAATTTTATTGTGGTGACCAAAGGTGCTGGAAGAGTCTCGGAGGTTATCGCCAGATTCACCCTAGATGCTATGCCCGGTAAACAAATGGCTATTGATGCTGATCTCAATGCAGGTGTCATCGACCAAGACACTGCGCGTTCACGCAGAGAGGAAATCTCTCAAGAGTCAGACTTTTTTGGTTCCATGGATGGTGCTTCCAAATTTGTACGAGGCGATGCCATTGCTGGCTTGCTGATATTAATCATCAATATTGTCGGTGGTATTACCATCGGCCTGACTCAACATGAACTCAACTTCGCCGATGCCGGTCGAATATATGTTCTGCTTACCATAGGTGATGGACTCGTTGCTCAGATCCCCTCACTGCTACTGTCCTTGGCCACTGCGATTATTGTGACGCGCGTCACGACCTCAGAAACTATGACCGGTCAAGCCAAACAACAACTCGGCAATCCGGTGGCTCTGATCATAGCGGGTGCCATTATTATCTTGCTTGGACTGGTTCCGGGAATGCCAACAGTCATTTTTCTGATTCTCGGGGCTGTCGCTGTAAGCCTTGGCATATGGCTTTATAAAAATCCAACAAACACTGCAGATTCAGAGGCGCTCGCCAACACAGATGTCGAACAGCCTGCTGATCCAATGCTTGAAGAGCTAAACTGGGATGATGTTGAACAAGTGGATTTGGTTGGCCTTGATATAGGCTATGGGCTAATCCCCCTGGTCAACCCAGAAACCGGAGGCCAGTTATTACCTCGGGTAAAAGGAATTAGAAAAAAACTTTCAGCTGAACTAGGATTCTTAATACAAGCCATACGTATTCGCGACGATTTAGATCTCGACCCCGATGTATACCACATTGTTATGAATGGTGTGGTTAGAGGTAAAGGGAAAATTAAGATTGGTAAAGAGATGGCAATAAATCCCGGCGAAGTCTTTGGAACACTTCAAGGTGAACAGACAAAGGAGCCAGCCTTTGGCCTAGATGCTGTCTGGATAGAACCGTCACAACGAGATTATGCAAGAACACTCGGCTACACCGTTGTCGACGCCGCCACAGCCATTGCCACGCACCTCAACACGCTGCTCAGGAGTAACTCTTCCGAGCTGTTAAGTCATGATGAAACCCAACAGCTGCTCGACAAAGTGGCGGCAAGATCACCAAAGTTAGTCGAGGATCTGGTTCCCGGAAAGTTAGCGCTTGCCACTGTTACCAAAGTTTTAAAAAATGTTCTCGATGAAGACGTTTCAGTAAGAGATATGCGCACAATAATCGAGGTGCTATCGACCGAGAGTGAGCGTACACAAGATGCTGATGAGTTAACCGCCGCTGTAAGGCCACGCTTGGGTCGGATGATTGTGCAAAATTTAATTGACGTCAATGACAGTCTGCCAGTGATGACCTTAAATCCTGGCTTGGAACAAATGCTCCACAACGTATTGCAACAGAGCGCAAATCCACAGAGCGCTGTGATTGAGCCACAGTTAGCTGAGGGCTTATTCCAAGCCCTTTCAGACAAATCACAAGAAGTAGAAAATCAGGGGAATCCGGCAGTTCTAGTTGTCTCACCCGGTATAAGACCCTGGCTAGCAAAATTAATAAAGCACCGATTAGCAGATTTGACTGTACTTTCTTACAGTGAAATTCCAGATGACCAATCGGTTCAAGTAATTGCAACGATTGATGTAGAAAACAGTAATTAATATAAGGTTTAGAGATATGGAGTTACAACGAATTCTGGCGAAAGATACTCGTTCAGCAATGGAACAGATTCACCATCTATTTGGTAGTGATGCTCTGGTCGTGTCAAATAAAAATACTCGAGGCAAGACAGAGGTTATTGTCGCTATTGATGTCGCTCCCGGCGCCAAGGATATGCTGAACGATCTTCAGGTCGCCGCCAAAGATACACCTCCAGCGATGAAAGTAGAGCACAATGATTTTCATCAAGTTATGGAAGCAAAGATCTTTAACAGGTCATCATCCTTAACTGGCTCCGACGAATATCTCACCCCCGTTGAAGATACTGGTAAATCAGTATCATTGGCCACGGAAAAACCGCGCCATGAAGGCAATGATTATTTGAAAACGCGAGAGCTAGTTGACCTTGTCAAACTTGAGTTCAATGCCATACGCCGAGAGCTCAACATGTCGCAACAAATTGAGAGCGATATCAACTTGAGTGACATGACACCGGAACTACGTGACTTCAACAATGCACTTAAGGCCTCCGGAATGAGTAGTCCCCTTCGCTTTCTGGTAAATGATATTATCGATAAACAAGAGGACGTGAGTACGGCTATCGAAATGATATCCTCTGCATTTGGTAATACTATCCCACATCAAAACGTACTTCAGGGCATGAATGGGGTACAGGTAATCGCGGGGCGATTGGGCGTTGAGAACAGTATTATGTGCATGCGAATTGCGAAACAACAAATGTCCAGTCAACAAGATAATCGAGTTGCTGTAATCCATTATGCTGACAAGGAGTCCGATAATTGGCATCAGGTACAAGTACTCGGCCTCCACTCTGGTATTGAAACCCATCGGGCCGGAACGTGCGCTATGCTAAGCCAGTTGCTCGAGGAATTGAGCGACTACAAATTAGTCTTGATCGATACAGGTGGCATTTCTCTGGAACACAATTTACAGGAAATTAATGAGCTTACTCCCAACGCCAAAAAGCATCTGCTGCTGGCGGCCGACGCCTCGGAAACGTCAGCCAACAGGTATCTGACAAACAAAGCAATAGCTTGGGATTCGGTTATGCTTTGTCAATTTGAATCGGATGTATATCCCTGGCCGGTAATCAGTGCATTAATGGCGTCAAATGTCCCATTATCGACAGTCTCATCATCGAGTTCAGTTTCTCAGCACGCCACCACTGTAAATGGCTATACGCTGACAAAGCAAAGCTTGCTTAATCTGCCCGCGAGTTCTATTTGACTAGGGAACAACTATAAACGAGAATAATTAAAGGAAGATATGAATAATCTATCAAAACAGACTGAAAAGGCGAAATCATGAGCGGTTCAACAACGACACAGGTTATCGGAATCGCCAGTGGTAAAGGCGGCGTCGGAAAGACCACAGTGTCTGTCAATCTTGCTGTGGCACTGGCCGCCAGCGGGAAAAAAGTTGTCTTGTTCGATGCCGACTTGGGGCTTGCCAATGCACAGCTCGCGCTTGGATGTAAAACACAATACAATTTTAGCCATGTCTTGAGCGGTGAGAAAACCGTCAAAGAAATTATCGTTGAGGGGCCGATGGGAGTGAAACTTATACCAGGCTCAAGTGGTGTCCAACATATGGCGTCCCTAAGCACTACTGAAACAGCGGGAATAATCCAATCCTTTTCAGAAATTGACGAAGAAATTGATTATCTAATTGTAGATCTTGCAGCGGGCTTATCCGATTCTGTCATGACCTTCCTTCGTGCCTGCCAACACAGATTCATTGTGATTAGGGACGATCCATCATCCATAGCAGATGCCTATGCCACCATTAAAGTGATGATTCAAGACTTTAACCTAGAAGATATTTTCATGATACCTAATTGCATGGAATCTCATGCTGCGGGCGAACGTTTATTTTTGGGTGTCAATTCAGTTATCAAAACTTTCCTGGGGTCGAGTATTAACAATATTGGTACCATTAGAGCGGATGAAATGGTTCTCAGCGCGGTCAAAGCGGCCAAACCACTAATTACTTATGCGCCATCCAGTGCTGCAACAAGAGATTTCGCCGCTCTAGCACGTTCTGTAACTGAACTGGAGACAGATCCAGCGCTCTCAGGGGGATTACAATTTTTCTTTGAACGTCTCGCTCTTCAAAAAACCATTAACAGCTAGGGTAAGAGAATGTCCGACATCAGGCTCTACGACGATGTGCAAAATATCAACAATTCCGATGAAAATGTACTTAAAAATATCGGCTTGGTTAAACGTGTTGCACTGCATTTGAAATCCAGAGTTCCGAATTTTATGGAACTCGAAGAGCTCATTCAGGTCGGTACCATCGGTCTCATTGAAGCCACTAAATCCTTCGACGAAACCAAAGGAGTCGAGTTTTCTGTATTCGCAAAAACTCGGATTCGCGGTGCGATTCTCGATCAAGTCCGCAAGATGTCCTATTTGCCGCGTTCCGCAATGGTTAATATCCGAGAGCATAATGAGGCCCAAAGCCAACTTGCCAGCCAGTTGGGCCGACAACCCACACAATCAGAACTGGCTTCCTTCATGGAGAAAGATATTGAGGAGTACCAGAAAGAGCGAAATCATGCCAACAGATTTCAGACAATATCCTTAGAATCACAGCTACCAGAAACCATTGATCTGCCGGCAGCCGAGGAAAACGACCCTGAAACGCTGCTAGCAAAAGAACAGATGATGGAAGCTCTTGTGGACACTATAGACTCGCTCCCGGATCGGGAAAAAACAATTATTGCACTTTACTATGTCGAGGAAATGAATCTTCGAGAAATAGGCGCAGTGCTAGAAATTAGCGAATCAAGAGTCAGTCAAATTTTATCTGCAACCGTCAAGAATATGCGCGGTCACCTAAATTCCGACTCCTAGTTAGGGCGTTTTCAAGGAATAAAAAATCAGGTTAGGATCTCTTGGAACCTTGACCACCTTGTCTCCGGCCTGAGCTTCTTGTATCAGGTTTTGGCGTTGCAGTACCGCCAGATAATTCTCTCGTTCCAAAGCGACCAGTGCTTGAACATCTGCATTAAGCTTGGACACATCTTTAAGTTTAGTTTCAAACTGGTTAATTCGAGTGGCCAGCGACCTTACATCTTGGGACAATTTGGTGACGTGATCCCCGTGAGTTTTCAACGACGTCTGCAACAGACCGATTTTGTTAGAAACCACAACATTTTCTATCGCCACTTTTCTAGCGGCACTCTCGGGGACGTCACTTCTCAAAGATGTTACACTCGTCGATAACAAACTTTGTTGGTCTGAAAATTGTGCTTGCACAATTGCCATCTCTTGAATGGTTTCATTGAGTTCGTCAAAGGCAGAGAGTGCGGCGTTCATATTTACGGCCCGCTTAGTCAAAGCTTCCAACATATCATCAACCTTACCTACTCGACTGGTCAACTGAGCCGCCATCAACATAAAAGCCACCGCACCCACAACCAATGTGGCCAGAGCGCCAATATACATTTGCCGGCTGGCAGAAGCGCGCGCCTGAAGCATCGACTCTATACGTTCTACGCTCCCATCATCTGCAGCGGTGGGCGCTGTCTCCTCAGCCTCAGTGCTCTCAACATCTGTAGATTCAACTTGCGTCTCTTCCGTTTCATTTGAGTTGTCTTTTTCTTCAGCCATAGTTTTTCCAGTTGATAGATGGTTAGATTGATGTCAATTGTTCAGTATTCAGAATCGGCAGGAGCACAACTATCTTTAAGTAACTATTGCGGATTTTGCAATTGACAAGATGTATTTCTCTCACACCAACGAAGTAGTTGTCCGGACTCCCATACCCAGAAATCTGCAGGAACTCCCTCTTTTTCGGTGAAATTGGTTGCCTCTTCTCTGGTTTCAAACGGCCCTGAAATAATTGCGTACGCTGGATTATTATTCGCAGTGATACCAAGAACAGCCGCACCCGCCAACTGGGGATAGCGCAAAAAATAGTTGCTCACTCGATCTTCACCGGTAACAACGGCATGTTGGACGAAAAATACTCCAGCAGAAATCTCTGTCATCATTATAAACTTTTCCGACGACTGCTCAGGGAGCAACTCAACCTCGGCCACCGAAGGCTCGCTAATCGAGGGAATAATTAAACTGTCTGTCTCACTATCAGCGATTTCTGGTGTCTCTGGTTCTCCACTTTTCGGCACGACCTCAAGATTACTCTGAACATCAATGTCTGAAATAAGCTCACTCTTGTCTGATGTTATTTCATCAACTGCATCGCTACTGTCGCCGGTTTCTGGCAACGGCGTGGTTTCATCTTCCACCTCCGCTACTTCATAAGCCGGTTCGGAACTCACCACAAACGTTGAAATTGCCATTTTGAGCTCTGTAATACGCTGAGGATACAGTTGCGATAAAAAGGCTAAGGACACCATCGACAAAATGACTAATAAAAAAATCACATTGCGAAAAAGCGGGGAAGACGAGCGCTTTTTCCTCTTATCTTCTTGCTGTTGTCGAGACTTTCTCGCTTGCTCAAGCAGCTTTTTACGCGCGTTCTGTAGTTCGGCGTCATTGTCGATCGATTGGTCACCATTTTCTACAGAGTTCTCAGCCAGCACTCCACCTAAGCCAACATTATCGAGAAGTTGCTTAGTCTCCTCCTGAAAACCGTTGGTCTGAGCTACCATCAGCAGTGCCTTTGCCTCGGGCACAGTGGGAATTTTCAAATACCAACGATACAATTGTCGACTAATTGGACTTAACACCTCATCGTATTTTGGCCATTCTGCCTTGTTTAAAAATAGAATAAGTCGAACATTGACGCCGGGAAAATCATTGAGCAGGCGCATAAGTAATACCCACTGTTCTTCATTGACGATGTTGGCATCATTGACAACCAGCAGAGTAGCTGCATCTTTGGGGTTTGGACGCTGGCGAGCTTCATCCATGGTCATGTTGCTCAGCAATTGGTTGAACCTGTCCAAAAGAGTATCCGTGTTGGTTGGGGAGAAGATATCCATTTTGTACTTGCTGAGTTTGCGCAATCGAAATATCAACATCCTTGAGTAATGGGTCAGCAGGGATTCATTGTCACCAATGACCGCTAAGCCCATCCCATTTTGAACAAGCGCTTTTATTGCGAGCCGAATATTCTTTTTATCTGCAAGGCTATAAAAAATCTCGTTATTTTCGAAGCATTGTTGCGCCTCAAGAATATAATCATCAGTTTCTTGCACCATCTCAATTTGCCCTCCAACGGCATGGCGACTTACGACTTAAGTCTTCCCTCAGCATTGTAACGCATTTCCTCTGGTACCTCAGGCTCGGGTGGTTCTGTAACAGCCACTCTACGATCTAAACTGTTGAGGCTGAACACATAGGCAATTACTTGAGCAACGGCGTAGTACAGTGCCTCGGGAATGGGCTCATCCACATCGGTGGTGAAATAAAGTGCGCGAGCAAGTGTCGGCGCTGAAAATATTGTTACACCTGACTCTGCAGCCTTCTCACGGATGCCCTGAGCAAGAAAATCAACACCCTTGGCCACCAAAATTGGCGCGCCGCTGCTTGCCGGATCATAACTCAAGGCAACAGCAAAATGCTCGGGATTAACAACAACGACATCTGCATCGGCCACAGCCTCCATCATCATTCCCATTGCCATTTCACGTTGCTTACGCCTGATCTGTGCCTTGACCTCAGGCCTTCCCTCAGTGTCTTTAAATTCGTCCTTGACCTCCTGCTTGGTCATTTTCATCTTTTTATTGTGTTCGTAGAGTTGATAGGGAACATCAATAGCCGCAGCAATGATCAATGTCAGAGTGACCCATACAGCACCATTAGCTATAATTTCTCCAGCACCGGCAAGCGCTGGGGTGACATCCATAAAACCAAGGGCTATGAGCTGCTCAAAATTAGTATTCACTACAAAATACAACGCCGCTCCCACAAGACTAAACTTCGCAATCGCCTTAGTGAGGTCAACTAGGGCCTTCATCCCAAACATTCTTTTAAAGCCATTTAGCGGATTAATCTTACTGGCTTTGGGCGCCAGAGATTTCACTGAGAATACAAAGCCGCCCAAGAGTCCGGCGGCGCCAAAAGCGATGATCAAGGCGAGTAGGAAAATCGGGGAAACTACTCCCATACTCTGCGCTGCATGATCACCAAAGGCTGCAGGCAACAGATTAGAAGAGAAAATATCTTTGCGATCAAAAACGAAGCCACTGGCAAATACCTCGCTTAAACGCATAATAATGGCTCCACCGAATACTGCGAGGAACACAGCGACACCAATCATCATGGCGGCCACCGAAAGCTCTTGGGAACGAGCTACCTGTCCATCTTGCCGCGCTTTCTCGAGCCGTTTTGCGGTGGGCTCTTCAGTCTTCTCTTCGCTGGTCTTTTCATCTGCCATCAGATAACTCCTAGAGCCTTTCCAAGCACGTCAAAAGACTGTCGCCACAACCAGCCAATCCGGGAGCCAATACTCGTCATAGAGATCAACAAAAGAACCATACCCGCCAGAATCATCGCCGGAAACCCAACTGCAAAGATATTCAAAGCCGGTGCTGCTCGCGTGATAACGCCAAGACCGATATTTATGAGTAACAAGGAGGAGATTATTGGCATGCCAAGTAATAGAGCACCTAAAAATATCATTGCGCTCCACTGGACCGTTAATCCAACCAGTGCATTTAAATCCACCATTGAACCGATGGGAAGCAACTTAAAACCTTCTAAAAGAAGTGATATTACAATGACATGTCCGCCCATACCGAGAAAAATCAGTGTCGAGCAAACCACCAAAAATTGGGCAATCACTGGAACATTACCCATATTTGGATCAACCATATTAGCCATGCTAAGACCCATCGATGACGATATAGCTTGACCACCAACAATTAGCGCTGCATTGACAATTTGCAGTAACAAACCCATGCTCACACCAATAAAGACTTGCACAAAAATCTCCCTCAAACCGACAGCTGAAATGGGATCTATGGTGGGCCAATCCGTTAATGGGTAAATCATAAAAGTTAGTAAGGCAGCGAGTAACACCCGAATCCTCACCGTCACCGCGCGTATGGAAAAAAATGGACTTGATAGGAGAAAAGCTGAAATTCTAATCATCGGCCATAAAAAGGCATAGAAAAGGTCGACAATCTCGGCAACTAGTAGGTTCATTACAAGAAAAGCGTGGGAATTCGCTCAAAAATTCGTTTAAAAAAATCCACCATCACAGCTATTTGCCAACTCCCAAATATCACCAAAGCCAACACCATTATCGCTAACTTTGGAATGAAACTCAGGGTCATCTCTTGAATAGACGTTGCTGCTTGAAATATACCAACGATCAAGCCGACGGCCAGTGCTGTCCCCAGTAAGGGCGCTGCAACCAGCACTGCAATCCACAGTGACTCTCGGCCTAAATCAATAACTTGTGCTACGTCCATACACCGCTCCTACGAAATCACAAAGCTCCCGGCCAAAGATCCCATGATTAAAGTCCATCCATCGACCAAAACAAACAACATTAATTTAAAGGGCATAGATATCATCATGGGTGATAACATCATCATACCCATTGACATCAAAACGCTGGCGACAACTAAATCAATCACAATGAAGGGAATATATATCAAAAACCCAATGGAAAATGCACTCTTCAACTCCGAAGTGATAAATGCCGGAACCAAGGTGGCAAAAGGAACATCCGCCGAGGTTTCCATCTCCTGGTTACCAGCAATCTCTGCAAACATTGCCACGTCTGCCTCTCGTGTTTGATTGAGCATAAAGGTCCTAAAGGGCGCTTCTGCCCTGACCAGCGCAGTATCAAAATCGATTGATTCCTCAAAATATGGGTTCAGTGCTTCGTCGTATACTTCCGACAAAACTGGCGACATGATGAATATGGTGAGAAATAAAGAAATGCCCACTAAAACTTGGTTTGGCGGAGTCTGTGCAGTACCCAGGGCTTGGCGCAACAAAGACATCACGATGATAATTCTGACAAAGGATGTCATCATCAGTAGTAAGGACGGCAGCAACGTCAGCACCGTCATCAATGCCAATAGTTGCAAAGTTAAGCTATATTTGGTGCCACCACTGCCGTCATCAACCATATTGACTATGGGCAGGCCGCTTTGAGCAATTGCCGGTGTCCAGAGAAAGCACGCAACAGCGGATAGTAGGTAGAGATAGCGCCTGCGCCCATGGAAGAAGTTTTTTAAGTCAGAGTGAAAATTCATCATGCGACAAGCCTTGTTGCTCGGTCGGTATCCTTCATCTCAAAGGTAAACTCCTCGAATTTAAATAACCATAAAGTGGTTACACCAAGCTTCCAGACTACTTCCCACCACTACACTTTGTCAGCTCCATCATGACTAGAAGCGTCTGTTGATACATCTTGACCTACTAATTCATTTTGATCAACCGGCCAGTGCGCTAACTTGGATATATTAGCGGTGGTGACACCTACCAATAATCGTTCGTCTCGAATTTGCAGAAGCAATATCTTTGAACGTGCACCAAGATTTCTTATTTCTAAAACTTCAATTTGGCGATCACCAGAGAGCGTTATTCCAGCCCCATACTTCCTTATACCAAAAAGTGTCACCACTAGCAGCCCAATCACCACCAGAAATGATGCCAGCATAGTTAAAAGATCGCCTATTCCCATGGGTTCCATAACGTCAAATCAAAGATTCTTTACTCGCTCCGATGCGGGAACAACATTAGTCAGCTTAACACCATAACGATCACCAACGAGAACGACCTCTCCCTGCGCGACTTTGGTGTTATTTACTAGCAAATCTAAAGGTTCTCCGGCCAATTTATCTAATTCGACAACGCTGCCTTGACTCAAACTCATGATCTCACGAATTTTGAGCGATGTTCTACCCACCTCAAGGGAGACAGTAACAGCAATATTTTGCAATACGTTCGCATCTATTGCTGCTGTTGAAGCTGTACTCTCTTCAACATCTGCCTCTGCATCAGCACTAATTTCTGTGTCTTCCATAATATTTTACCTATACTGCTTTTTGATAAGTTATTGACAAAAAAATTTATTTTGACTTGCCATGTACAATCTGAAACGCCATGTTTGATGACTGAGTTCCCACGTTCCCCTGAAAAAAAGGCACTCCCTCCACATCGAGCCGTGCATATTTTGGCTTGGCAAAATAGATTACTTGCTCCTCACCCATCGACTCCACTGCTTTGAGCGTGGTGTCAATTTGAGCAAGGACTACCTTCACCGCTAGTTCCGAATCCAAAACAGCACTTTGCAAGTCTTCGGTCCATTGAGTAGCAATATCATCCTTTTCTTCATCCGATGAAGGCCGAACCAGTGACTCCCGAATCGTTTTCAACGCGTAGTAAGGATATACAATGTCTATTGTACCTGACTCATCTTCTCCCCAAGTCAGTACAATTCTCGAAAGCAGGACTAGATCGTTGTCATCGGACACCAAAACCGAGCGGGCATTGTTCGACATAGAAACACTTGACGGATCCACTGACTGCAAAATCAACCAGGCTTGCTTCAAGGCATCAAACGTAATATTCATTAAAATATTGTTGATACTTACTTCCGTAGAGGTGAATATCCTCGCGGGAGGAAGCTCCTCCTCTCGGTCACCGGCACCACCAAAAAAGTTATCAAAACATCTAAAGATAATTGCTGGATCTATAACAACTAAGGAGTTTCCATGGAGCGGTTTCAACCTGATTACATTGGATGCTGAGGGTGCAGTCGCCATTTCACAATATTCGTGATAGGGCATCAATTTCACTTCACGCGCAGCACCTTTGACCTCAGTCCTAAATACAGCGGAGAGCTCATTTTTAAATTTGGACAAAAACCGCGTATTGACAGCATTGATCACATCAACGTTAACACCTTTTGATGAATCCTTTTTAACAATATCGTGTTTCACGGCTCGCGCTGAGACATTCAATCCCGATCCTGATTCGATAGAGCCATCTTCTATTCCGCTGGAGAGAGCATCTAGCTCCTCAGGCGATAAAATGTTTTCGGCTTCAGCCATTATTACTCTCCGAGCACACTGTGGTTTTGGTAACCTTTAACGTTAATTTCTCTCTACTGCACTATAAGTTCAGCGAAATAGAGTTCTAACACTTCTCTCGTGCCAGTCTTACTCTCTAAAATATCATTAATTTCTTTTTTTAGCTCGAATGCCAAATCCTCTCGAAAATTGATCCGAGCAATCATTTCTTCTCTCTGGCTGGCGAGAACCTTTAGCAGTGCATTGCGAATTGGGAAATTCAACTGCTGAAACAAAGCGGCTACATCACCGTCTTTGTTGTCTTTAAACATAATCGCAACACGTACCTGAATCACTTTGGATGAATTAAAAACATTGGACAACAACTCAGGCTTAATTTCATGATACACCGGCTCTCGGCTCGGATCATATTCCTCTTCCTCTTGGGATTTTTCAGACGATCGAGATCCTCCAGCCGCCTCCATTTCCATTTCGGAAATCGCCCTTTCCGCATCCATTTGCGAATCAAACATACCCATGGCAAACATGACACCACCCACCACTGCGCCCAACAGCACTATCACAAGCAGCACAATTAGCACAATTTTAAGCGGGGAACCTTTCTTTGATTCTTGACCAGTTTCCTCAGCCATCTTTAATCCTCTTTGCAAAAATTAATAAACCGTAAATGTTACACAATTATGTCTAAACCATCACCAGATAATTTAGATCTAGGCGCCTCATTCGGTGTCGATTTTTCCTCAGCCACGAGGGATTTTTGTCCGTCTGGGCCGTTTCCATTCTGGTTCATTCCCTGATCACCTGCTCCTCTGCTACTACCGTCACTTAAACCAAGGTAGGACGTGGGAATTCCGTGTTGATCTAATTCAGCTCTTAACCTTGGTATGGAATCCTGCAACAGCTCTCTGGCAATGGATTTTGAGGCATTAAATACAGCGTCTAATTCACCGTTCTTCATTTCTAGATAGACTTCGATCCGTCCCATTGACTTGGGATGAAGATCAAGCTCTACCTGCCATGCTCCACGCTGTATCTGTGAGCTCAAACGCTGTCCTAAAGCTTCACTGAGACGTCTCGAAATGTCCAAGTACTGCTCTTGCCGCTGCAAATGGTCTCGACTACTTAGATTAGCTTCATCGGCTCTAGTGTTTGCTTGCGAATTGACATCAGTTACATTATTGACAAAGGTTTGAGCAAGAACCATACCCCCACTCTCTCCAGCCCCAACTATTTTTGATAAACGAGACTGTGGTATCCATGAATCAACGCTTATTGGAGTTACCTCTCCCGCAGAACGGGATAAATCAATCGATGGCAGTTTAATTCTGTGTGCTGAGTTTTGTGCCAAGTTGAAAATCTGTTTTGCATTCGGTGCTTCAATAACCTTGTTCAGGTGTTCACCTTTGATTGTGCGAGTTTCACTCCTGAGCTGTAGATCGGCAGAATTAACTCCGGAACCACCTCTAAAAGTAACACCAAGCGCTTGTGGCTGGAACCCACCTTTCTGGTTAGCCTGACTATGGACAACGTGGCCAGTGACCAACCCCCGTTGTGTCGGCGGTATTTTTTCAGGATTCGCAAACGTGCCTTTGGTGGAGGGGTGGCGCTTTAGTACCAACGCTTCAATATCATCTTTGAAAGCAACCATAGCTGCTTTCGCCATTGGTTGCTGCAGTGTTCCATTCACGCCTTTGTCTGCGATGCCCTGCTCAACATGCTTAATTATAAGCGCATCAATATCGGCCTTTAGCGCATTTAACACAGACGGCGATTGAGAAGATGGTGTTTTAACACCCTCGCTTTGTGTAAGCCGCTCAGTGTGTCTGACCATCAGGGCACTAATATCTGCCTTTAAGGCGTCCAGTGCCACCGATCCTGAGATCTGGTTCAGCGAGGCACTACTATCCGATAAATGTTTGCTGATTAATCTGTCAATTTCTAATTCACTGTTGTTCGCTGAGGGTTGATTGACAACTATAGGATTTTCGCCGATTGGCGTAGGCTGCGCATCATTATTGGGATGCGTCATAAGTAACGACAGTAACTGTTCATCTATACCCTGTAATTCAGCATACTGATCAACACCCTCTGGAGTCGGCTCATTACCACCGATAATGATTTGCATACCACCTTTTAGCGTCTTACTGGTCAAACCATTATGGTGCTCAGCATTGCGGCTAGATTCAGTGGCATCCGGCATGTGCTTGCCGGTTTTTGCCGATGATAGAGAATCAATGTTTTTACTGTAGGCCTCTGCAAACCCGTTTGCATCGCCAGCCTGACCCTCATCCAAGGATTGCTTATCAGCTGTGTCCCCTGACTTTGCTGGGCTCTCTTGACTCAGGATAGATCCCAATAATCCAACCATAATAGTCTTACTCCGGAAATCAATATGTTATGTATCAAAACAAGCACAATATGTGCCAACTTCACAAAATCACCTCAACGAGTTCATATTGAACTGCATCAAACCCAATGCATCGGTATCTTTTCTCTCTATCAACGCCGAGGCATTAGCAATTTCGTCACGATGTCGTTTAGCTAAGTAATCTGCCTTTAGACATTCTCGCTCGCTTGCCAGCAGTTGGCCCCTGGCCTCAATCATATCGTTGTCCAACTTGGCAAGTTCCGCGGTCGTACGATTTTGAATGTCCATCAATTGAAAGACAAAATTACGATGATTGTCGGCTTCCACATTATTGTGCGATGCCTGTTGCATAGTCTGCATTCTGGTCTGATACTCACACAATAATCTATCAATTTTGTTCTGGCGATCAATCGTTTGCTGTTTGACTCTCTTCAAACTATCCAATGCATTTTGCTTAGCCTGACGCGCTGCATTGGCTTTAGATACCAAAACATCCCAAACTTTATTTTGCTTTTGATCCATTCTCACTACTCCATTAACTCAGCTAACATTTGCTGACTTTGTCGCATGGTGACAGCAACATCACTGCTCTGTTGCAATAATGCCTCAATTTGTGGGCGCAAACGAATAGCCATGTCGAGCTCACTGTTCGAGCCCGCTTCGTACGCTCCAACTTGTATTAAATCTTTGTTGTCCTGATACAGGGTCCACAGCCGACGCAAGCGATTGGCAATCTCCTGCTGAGCAGGAGTCATTAAATTGCTCATCAACCTTGAAATGGACCCCGTCAGATCAATCGCAGGATAATGCGCTGCATCCGCCAATTGACGAGACAACATGACCTGCCCGTCTAGGGAGGCCCTAGCCATATCAATAATTGGATCAGACCGGTCATCGTTCTCAGCCAATACAGTATATATGGCTGTGATTGAACCGTTCCCATTCCGCCCCACGCCCGCTCTTTCAATGAGCGTTGGTAATAAGGCAAACACGGAGGGTGGGTAGCCCTTTGCCGTTGGCGGCTCGCCAATAGCCAGGCCTATCTCTCGTTGAGCATGGGCAACGCGAGTCAAACTATCACACAACAAAAGTACATTTTTCCCCTGATCCCGAAAATATTCAGCTATTAGATGGGTCAAATGGGCGGCTTTCAGCCTAGATACCGGAGATTCATTAGCCGGAGATGCCACCACAATGGCCTTACTCAGACCATTGGGGCCCAAGGTTTGATGAATAAACTCTTGGACTTCACGACCACGTTCACCAATTAAACCTATAACAACAACATCGGCCTCAGTATTTCGGGTTAACATACCTAACAATACACTTTTACCAACACCTGAGCCGGCCATCAGACCAATACGCTGGCCCTGTCCCAACGTCAGACAGGTATCAATAGCCTTGATTCCTGTGTCTAGTATTTTGATGATGGGTCCACGCTCCATTGGGTTTAGCGGTGTACCCTCCAGAGGAGCAAAAGTATCAGGCTGGATAGAGCCTTTACCATCAATTGGCCGACCCGTGCCATCGACCACTCGTCCCAGCAACCCTTTCCCCAACCCAATATTGGAGCTGCCGGATGTTACCCATATTTTTGCGCCTGGACCAATTCCACTGGGGTCGGTAAAAGGCATCAAATACAATAAATCTGCTTGGAATCCGACAACTTCAGCATCCACAAATTGTCCTGAATCACCTCGTTCCACCCGACAGAGTGCTCCGAGAGGAGCGGCGATCCCCTTGGCCTCCAAGGTTAGCCCAACAACTCTCACAACTTTGCCGCTGGTCACTGCAGGCGCCACCGAGAGGTGAGGCAGAAGATTTTCAACATGTTGTGTAAAATTAATCATTGTTCGCTCTACTCTGACAACTAAATTACTAGTCATCCTCTGAAGTATGTTGATCTGTCACATCAATAATCAAATCATCATTATCCGCTTCTTCCGGCTCTGGTTTAAGGATACTGTTTGCATCCTCTTCAGCTGCAAGCGGCTGTTCATACTGCCCCACCAATTCCTCTGAAATATCCTGCTCTGCAACATCGCCATCCCGCGAGTCCTGATCGTTTTTAGTGGGGACTTCATCAGCCAAAATAGTGCTGATTTGTGCCAGTCTGTTCTCCATCAGATCCTCAATAACCGAATTTTCAAAGGTCAATCTAAGACTGCCTCGAGATAGTCGTGGATCCTGTTTTACTGTAAGTTTTGGGTATTCCTCTTGCAAATGTCCTTCGATTAGACTGAGATCCTCTTGGTTTAAACTGAGAAGGACTGGCATCTCTCCTTGGTGCTCAATATCTCCCATCGTCTCTGTGACTAAACGCTCTATAATCTTTGGTGAAGATTCCAACTCCCCTCGGACCGCTGCTTCAGCAATCGCCAATGACAGTTGCTTTAGTGGCATGAAAAAAGATGTAACATCTTTCTGCGCTTCATGAATCTCATCACACAATTTCATAAAAACAGCCTTTGCCTGAGAAAACTCTTGCTCTGCCTCGGCATGCCCTATGCGGCGGCCATCCTCAAAAGCCTTGGTTTTCTCTCGCTCCATTTCATCAGAGGAAACCATCTCTAGTTGTGCCTGTTGATCCTGTGATGACAGTTGGTCTGTATTCTCAGCTGATTCGCTTGCATCAGAATCCATACTGCCATCCGAAGCGTCCTGCTCATCGCCAACGAAGCTCTGTCCTTTGTCAGTCTTTGATCCGTCGGCTTGTTCAGTTAAAGTCTCTGGCGGTGCCCACTGATTAAAGCCATCCGGTTGGTCACCCCCGGTTGATTCGCCCCATGGAATCACAGCGAATGGTTGCTGGTTCTGGGGTACGAGGTGGTCACTATTGCGCCACTCCAATGACTCACTACTAGACAAAATCATCCCCTTTACCGACTAATACAATCTCACCATCATCTGACATCTTCTTGGCGATACGAATAATATCTCGCTGTGCAGCTTCAACTTCGGCAATTCTTATGGGACCCTTGTCCTCCATATCGTCCAAGAACAACAATCGGGCACGCTCAGACATATTGTCCAAAAAGTTATTTTTAGTGACTTCATTAGCGCCCCTAATGGCAGCCATAAGCACTTCGGTATTTACTGCAGCCAACAGACGTTGAATACCTTTGTTGTCCACCGTCGCCAAGTTGTCAAATGTGAACATCTTATCTTGAATCTTCGTCGCGAGATCTTCGTTTGTAACATTCATAGTGTCCATTACCTCGTTACTCAAGTCAGAGGCGACGTAGTTCATGATAGTCGCGGCAGTTTCAATACCTCCAATTGAAGAAGATTTAGCTGATGTTTTGGTAAACTGTCGGGTCATGATGCCCTCCAGTTCCCGCATGGCAGCCGGTTGAACAGAATCCAAGGTCGCAACTCGCTCGATTATTTTGGCTGTTTGATTTTCAGGTAACAAACTCAGGACTTGCGCTGCTGTGTCAGCTTCCAATACAGACAAAATGATAGCGGAAATCTGCGGATGTTCTGATTCAATGATTTCGGCAATTGATCTCGCATCCATCCACTGAAGAATCTCCAACCCCTTACTGGTGCTAGCCGGCATAATCTTCCCGAGAACCGTGGCTGCTTTGTCTTCTCCAAGTGCTCGTTTTAAAACATTTTTTACATAGTCCGCTGTTCCCAGACCAAGGTTAGTTTGCTTTTTGATGGTGAGGATAAAATCATCGAGTACTTTGTTCACCAAATCTTGGGATAAGTCAGACACATCAACCATTGCTGTTCCCACTGCACTCACTTCTTTTGGATTCAAAAATTGCACAATTTCGGCGGCTTGCTGTTCTCCGAGGAGGAGCATTAATACCGCTGCTCGCTGACTCCCCGACATCAGGTCATAGTCTCTTTGGATTATTTCATCCATTGGATCTACTTCTGCGACTTCTTCCTGTTTCTTCTTAGCCATTTTCTTATCTCCTCACCAGACCTACGAATCTCTGATCATTTTTTTGAGTACGTTTGCTACCCTACCAGAATCCTCAGACACAAGCATTCGAACTAAAGCAACTTTGTTGTCGTAGGTGTTCGCAGTATCCAGCATTTCCTCTGTGATTCCTTGACTGCCAGCACTGAGTTGAACTGGTGGAATAGAACTGTCTCCATCACCCGCGTCATTTTTTTGTAGCTGCAATGCTGCCATATTAACCTCACCCGCAGACGCAGACGCTGTAGCAGCGTTTCCAGCGGTGTAACTTGTAATAACTGGCTTTACAACAAATAGAATCACTACAATAAACATGATTGCCAAGCCGAGATTTTTAATCGCTCCAGTTATTATTGTATTGTCGTACCATGGCTGGCTTATTTCTTCCAACACTTGAGGCTCCTCAAATTTCGCAGAGACAATGGTTACTACATCACCACGCTCTTCATTGAATCCAACAACACCTTTTACCAAGTCGGTAAAACGGAGGATCTCAGCTTCTGAAAATGTGTCCTGTGCTGTTGAATTTTCACCGTTCTCTGCGGTCTGTGCCGCCGGCGGGTTTACGACTACGGCAACTGAAATCCGCTCTAAGGTGCCGCCTTGACGTCTTACATGTCGAACTGCCCTATCCATTTCATAATTGCGAGTTGACTGACTACTAAGATTGCCGGATGCAGACCCAACGTCATCAAACTGTTGATTCCCAGTCAATCCTGGAACCCCCGTCGGCGCTGAAGAATTTCCACTTTGCTCGACACCGCGCACCTCTGATCGAACCAGAGGACCTTTATCGTTACCATCGTACTCCTCAAAGGTAGATTCTATCTCAGTGAAATCGATTTGAACGTCAACCTCAGAACGTACATTTCCGACACCCACAACGGGGCTCAAAAATGCTTCGATACGGCTTCGATAGCTCTCCTCCAGACGTTCTTTATGGGCTACTTGTTCAGCGTTCATTTGCATCGATGTAAAGCGATTATCTTTAGTCAGCAACTGTCCTCGCTCGTTTACCACTGAAACATCTTCTGTTGCTAGATAGGGTACGCTTGAAGCAACCAGATGCACGATAGCTTGGACTTGTGAGTCCGATATCGCCCTGCCAGGGTAGGGTGCAACCACTACAGACGCTTTTGCAGGAACACGATTCCTAACAAAGACACTTTGTTTGGGGGAGGCAAGATGAACTCGTGCCGATTTTATAGACGCAATTTTTGAAACGCTTAAAGCCAACTCTCTTTCAATGACAGACACATATTTCACCTGTTCCATAAACTGGCTGGTAGTCATAGCATTATCTTGACTGAGTGATTCAATTCCGCCTAGCGCGGCACTTTTTGGTAATCCCATTGACGATAGATATAATCTAGCTTCGTGGTACCTGGACGCTGGTACTTTAAGTTCTCCCGACTGAACATCGATCTTGGCATCGTAGTCTGCATTTGAGAGAGCCTCGAACGCAGACTGACGGTCAACCTCTGACATCCCTGGAAAAACCGTTCGATAAGGGGGTACTTGACTCCACGAATAAATCAGCAGAAAAACGACAATGGTTAACAAAGCTATAATTGCGGGCATTGCTCTCTTTATCGCCGGCTGAGAGAATATGCTTGAAAAACTGGTGCCACCGGCAACATTTCCGCCGACTGGCAAGGCTTGGTTCTGCGCGTCCGACTGTACCTGCTGTGTCGGCATCGAACTTTCGGAGTTTGCATTGGACTGGTTGTTACCAGTGTCCTGTGGTGCTGCAATCAAATTTTCCATACTGATGTTCTCTTAATTCAAAAAATATTACACGGGCATATTCATGATTTCTTCGTAGGCTTTGAGCACCTTGTTTCTCACTTGGAGCGTTGCTTCAAAAGCCAGTGAAGATTTTTGCATGTTTATAACTACGTCTGTTAAAGGGACATTCTCGCCTTGCTCATAAGCCGTTCGCATGGCTTTTGAAGTCTGTTGCGCAGCATTTACTTCTTGAAGTGCATTTTTAATGGTGTTACCAAATCCCGTGCTTTCAACAGATCCTGTCAAAGAACCCTCTGCTGAGGGAGTATTAATACCCTGCGCAGCTTCGGCCTGATAACTTCTGATCTGGCTCAACATAGCTTCGATATTTTGAGCGTTGGTTGGATTAATCATCTTAGAATCCTCAAATCCTAGCGAGCATACGCTCGCATGACCTCAATTCCGTCCTCTCGAAAACGTTGAAGCTTGTGCCTCAATGTACGAGGACTAATGCCCAATGTTTTGGCCGCCTGTTCCCGATTTTTAGATACTCGAAGCACATCCATAATGCGCTTATGTTCGCTATTGCGGATCGACTGTGACAAGGACTCTATTTTCTTCATGCCAACATGCCCATCTTCAGCTCTTGAGGTGCTAGTAGCATAGATATTGTTATCATCAGTGATTTGCTCATCCACCATCAACTCGTCAAAAACTAAGTGTTGCTCGTCGATCAAGCCGTTCTGAGACAGAATATTTGCTCTAACCATAACGTTTTGAAGCTCTCTTACATTGCCCGGCCAAGGATGAGAAACCAAACAGTTTGCCGCCTCCTCACTGATACGAACCACCTGGTTATCAGATAAGTGTTCACTTACAAATTGTTCTGCCAAAGGCATAATATCCATGGGCCGCTCGTTCAAAGAGGGCAGTGTGATTTTGAAAGCACTCAATCTAAAATAAAGGTCTTCTCTAAATTCTCGCTTGGCAATTGCCTCTTTCAAATCTCGGTTTGTTGCAGCCACTACCTTTATGTCTAATTGGATTTCTTGTCCGTGAACACCACCGAGTCGAGTTATTCGCCGCTCCTGCAAAACTCTCAGTAGTTTTGCCTGCAGATGAAATGACATTTCACCTATTTCATCGAGAAAAATAGTCCCTCCTTGAGCTTGTTCGAACAATCCTAGCTGCGTTTTCGCCGCACCTGTAAAAGAACCACGCTCGTGCCCGAAGAGCATATCTTCAACTAAGTTCTCAGGCATTGCAGCGCAATTAAAGGCAATAAAAGGACCCGCATGACGCGGAGAAGAGTCATGTAAAATGCGGGCCAAAACTTCTTTACCAGCACCTGTCGGGCCAGCAAGTAAAACACTAACTTCTGCTTGTGCAACTCTTTCGGTAAGCGCCAGCAGCTTGCGACTCAGAGGGTCAACAAAAACAAATCCTCGCGATTTCGTCGGCTCAGGTTGTGGAATGTTTAATCCATCGATTGCAGCAGCCCAGACAGATGCCTCGAGCTCGTGCTGAGGAACTACTGTACTGACACCCTGCCTCATCGCATCAATACCCAGTTCAAATTGATTGACCGGAACTCTGGCAATTATCGGCAGTTGCACTCCGAGATTATTCATAAAACTCATTAGATGGCTGAGATGGTCGAGATCGTCCGTGGCAGAGACCACTGCAACATCCACACCACTCAGTGCAGCCGCAGATAAATCTGCAATACTAATACACTTAATGTGAAGACCTTTCTGGGAGAAAGCTAAGTTCTGCAGTGGACTCATCGCTTCCTTTGAATCAACCCACAGAACTGAATATTTGTTTACTTCTACCGACACTTTGGTTACCTCTTAGTCATTGCCGCTTTGGGCGTTTACTATGAAATAAGCAAAGACTATGCCAAAAAAATTATTCTTTTATTTTCAATAGTTTATCTAAATATTGGCAACAATGTGTCAAATTTTTGCCACCGGCAAACCGTCGAAAAATAAACAGCAAAGGAGTATAGACGTCAGAAATGTATCTACGGGAGAAGCGTAACTTGTCAACTTGCCGACAAACCAAATTTATTAATCTTTTCTATTAGCGTTGTTCTCTGAACACTGAGCAGGCGAGCTGTTTTAGAAACATTTCCCTCTGCTCTAGATAGCGCCTCTTTAATAAGGCTGCGCTCAATATCCAACATACGTGCTTTAAGCTGCAAACCCTCTTCTGGAAATTCAATACTGCCTTGTGCCAAGGCAATAACTCCCTGAACGTGATTAAAAGACTCCAAAACAGATTGGTCAGCGGTCACCGATGATAGAGCATCTGCCACACTGGTAGACGACGGGGATGCAAGATGTGCGACATTGTTTTCTACTGTGGTATTTTGACCAAGTTCGCTTCCCATCAATTCCTTAATACCAAGTGGAATCAGGGAGGAAGGTACATCTCTTAGATCAACTTGCTGGCCTGCATAAAGCGTAGTGAAGCGATTTGTTAGATTAAATAGCTCTCTAACATTACCCGGCCAATGGTACTTCATAAACAAGTTCATTGACGTTTGAGTCAGTCGAATCGGACTCTGTGATACCTCGGCTAACTGAGACGCGAACGTCTCAAATAACTCCGGTATGTCCTCTCGACGATCTGCCAATGATTTTGTTTCAATAGGTATTACATTCAGTCGATAATATAAATCTTCCCGAAAACGGCCACAATCAATAAGCTTCTGAATATTTTGATGAGTAGCGGCCACCACTCTGACATCGATAGAAACACTGCTAGCCGAGCCCACTGGGTCAATGGTTCTCTCTTGAAGCACCCTCAGTAATTTCACCTGCAAGTCAGCCGGCATGTCGCCAATTTCATCTAAAAATAAAGTGCCACCATGAGCCAGTTGGAATCGGCCTTTTCTGTCTGTAATTGCACCGGTAAAGGCGCCTTTTCGATGACCGAAGAGCTCGCTCTCCAGCAGGTCTTTTGGGATAGCGCCACAGTTGATGGGAACGAAAGGACCAGACTGCCGAGGAGAACAATCATGTATCGCCTGTGCGACAAGCTCCTTACCCGTGCCACTCGCACCGGTAATTAATACCGTGGAGTGACTCGGCCCAACAGCCTTGATAAGGTCTCTAAGTTCGAGCATTTCTGCACTGGAACCAACAATAGTGGCTAATTTTGACAATGGCTTTCTCTTTCTACTATTGATAGCATTATAGGTTTCAAGGCACATCTAAAGAACGATGTTAAAAAACTAATCATCAGATATGACATACAAACCATTGCTTGCTATGTAAAAACGCACTATGCAAAATTGCATCATAGTAATTAGTGTGGCACATGTCGAGCGACTAAAGCAATTAAACTGACTACTGGCAGACCCTCTTGAGTCAAAGAGTGTTCTTTTTATAATAGTCTACAGCAATGACTTCAACAGATAACCCCCAACATATAATCCACATGAAAAAGTTTGATCAACATTAATTGTTTAATTTTTGTTTTTTAGCTAAGGTATTGGTGGCTTTTGTCGATAATAATTGTACAAGTCAATAGATAAGTGGATTCACTATGTTAGCATCAAGAAATAGCGGCGTTAAAGCCTATAATAACGTTGGAGTAGCCTCAACCATCCCCTATTCAGACAGTATGCAACTGATTCAAATGTTGTTCGGCGGTTTGATAGAAACTTTGGCTGTGGCGGAAGGTCAGTTCATTAGAAAGGACGTTGAGGGAAGAGCCTCGTCAGTGGAGAGAGCCCTCAAAATCCTTGGTGGACTCCAAAGTTCTTTAAACTTTGAAGATGGAAAGGAACTAGCCAGAAATCTGTCCGACATATATGACTATTGCTCGCGTCAACTTTTGAAAGCAAGTTTGGACAACGATGCTAATAAAGTAAGCGAGATTCGTTCTCTTGTCGCTGAAATAAATGATGCATGGCAGTCCTTACCTAGATCTCTAAATCAGCGTTCTATTCCCATGGCATCTTAAATATCTTGGCAAGGTTGTCTACCAAAAAGGGGCTATAAGCCCCTTTTTTTGTACCTATATAAATGACAAACTCCTCCCGGTCGCGATCCACATATCAGTTAACGTCAGTGTCTTTAAGTCATTACAGATCCCATACATCGCCGCCTGCAAACAGATACTTTAAGTTATAGCAATGACCGATTATGAATCCTGTAAGGTAATAACGCTTGTTGGATGACGTGGTTACCAATAAGGCAAGAAGTGGGGAAAGTTTAGAGGCAACGATATCAGAAACCGTTCTTTGGTCTTCGGGCTTCGGCGATTACAGCAGTCGCCTGTCGACATATCTATCAACTAGCATCTATAACAATTTCAATACGACGATTTTTTGAGCGACGGGAAGAGGTATCATTGGGTGCCAGCGGTTTAATATCAGCCATCCCACTTGCCATGATGTTCCCTCTGGTGGAGGGCGCTATATCCATCACATATTCCACCACAGCAGCGGCACGTGCCGCTGACAAATCCCAGTTTGATCTAAATCTTTCATTGAAAGCCATGGGAACGTTATCCGTGTGTCCTTCAACAGTAATTAAACCATCAACATCGACCAAGGAGGCGCCTACCTTGTCAAGCACCGACTTAAACGTTGTTTTTATCTCGGCTCGTCCACTATCAAAAGAACCCTGCTCTGCAAGCCTAACAATAATCTTATCGCCCTCTCTCAATACCTCAGCCTGTCCCTTGTCAATTTCAGACGCCAAATCTCTCCTTACTTTTTGGTAGGTATCTGCGAAGACTGCCTCTTGCTCCAAAAGGTCGTTCTGAATGGCATCCTTATATTCTGAAATCTCAACAACCGACACATCCATTTCTAATTCCGCTTGCAGCGCGGCCACTTTCGCATAGATTTGGATATCTTCCTCCCGTACCCTGACGCCGGAGGATGATCTGTCTCCCTCACCAAATATCCCTGTCTCTTCTTTGTTTACGATTTCGACAATGTTCTTGTATGTACCCGATCGTATTCGAATTTTCCCCTCGGCAATTTCTCTTGCCAACGAACGCTTAATCAACTGAATGTCGTCATTGGTTTTAAACTCCTCAGTCTTATCAAAAGCGGTTAATATGATATCTTTGGGAGGTTTGATGTCAGTTGTATCCTCTTGTAGCTTTTCCTCTAATGTCTGATCAACTTGGGCTGGCGAGAATGTTTTGGCAATCACGCTATCGCCCTCTGGCCTGTCAACAATGGGGACCTCATTTTGTACACCGAAGTCATCATCCTCAGTTCCGGTTACGGTTTGTGCCCCGGCCGTGTCCATGTCAGCAAAAGCAATCAGCAGTACAAAAAATGCCATTAATAGAATAGCCATATCAGCGAAGGTGGCCATCCACATGGCCACTCCCGCTGGGCATGGCGTACATTCTTTGTCTGGCGATTCTTGTGCATCACTCATGGGACTATCTTCGCTCTCTCAGGCGTGACCACAATTTCAATTCTACGGTTAGCTGCGCGCCCAACACGCGTTTCATTACTTGCTAGAGGATTAGAATCGGCAAAACCCGCTATTTTCAAGCGACCTTGCCGTATTGAAGACCGTTCAATCATTGCAGCCGCCACCGAGGAGGCGCGTGCCGTCGATAAATCCCAGTTGGACTGAAAGCTCTGACTAAACATGACGGGAATATTATCTGTATGGCCCTCTATTCTTATACGCCCCTCTTGCTCAGCTAATTTTTCGGCGAGACGACCAACCAATTCTGCGGTAGTGTCATTCAACTTAGCGCTACCCGATATGAACGAATCTTGGTTAGCTAAACGTACTGAAAAACGATCGTCCTTCAAAACTGCCTTGAGTGTTCCCTTGCTTATTTCGTCTTCAAAGGCGTCAACAACCGCATCGTATTGATCCTTTAGTTGTTGCCTTTGCTTTTCTTTAGCCGCCTGGACAACCCGTAAGTCCTGCGTGCGTATCTCTACATTGATATCCATTTGAGAGGTGATACTTAAAACTTTGGCAGAAATATCTATGGTGCTCTGACGCACTCTAGCGCCGGTTCGAAGACCGTCATCTGAATCGCCAGAACCTCCAGAGGTAAATTGAGATTGTAATTCTACTACTACCTGTTCTCCCTCAACTTTAACCAGGGCCTCGCCTCTCTTCATCTCCTCAGATAAAGTTTCGGTCAAACGGCGGTAGGCTGATTCAACACTAAAGTCACCAATGTTGGCTAAAGTGTATCGCTTACGAAATTGACGTAAATTGTCGTCAGCGTCGTTAAACGGTGCTGACAGTGGTGTTCCTTTTGCAATGACGGCAGCAAAGCGCTCATCTAACATACTGGTTGCTGTGGGAATATCATTGACGACCACTTTTCTGTCAACACCAAAGGCGGCGCGAATCGATGCGGCGAAGTTAGACTGCAGCATGATATTAATTTCTGTAAAAGAATAGAGTAAAGCGAAAAATGCCATCAAAAGAATAGCCATATCGGCAAAGGTCGCCATCCACATAGGTGCGACAGGCTTGCACTTAGGACACTTTACTGGCTTGGCTACATCCGAAATATCTAGTCTCCTCTATCCGGCTATATAACAACACCGATACCCGTTAACTTACAAAGGCTATAAACCTAACTCGCTTCCGCCACCCGTTTAGCTAATTTCTTCGGTGCTAAAAAGGGTGCAAGTGCGTCGTCAAGTAATCTTGGGTTGGTGCCCGCTTTGATAAACATGATGCCCAAGATTATGAGGTCACTGTTGTTCTCTTCCAATCGAGCATAACCCTCTAACTTCATTCCCATGGGAATAAAAAATACGTTCGCCATGAGTGAGCCGTAAAGGGTAGTCAATAGAGCTAGTGCCATTGCCGGACCAATACCGGAAGGATCAGAGAGATTTGCCAAAAGGTTAACCAAGCCAATAAGCGTCCCAATCATACCCATACCAGGCGACAGTTCTGCCGCAGCACTGAGCATGTCTGCTCCTGCCTCGTGGCGAGAAGCGGTTTTTTCTTTCACCCGCTGCATTGACTCTAAAAGAGCTTCGGCCTTGGTTCCATCCACCAGACCAGAGACACCTCGAGCTAGAAAAGGGTTGCTTATCTCTACCCTTTCAAGGGCGATCATTCCCTCTTTTCGAGCAATGGTGGCCAACTCAAAGATTTTATCAATGAGCTCCTCTGGCTCTTCCACTTTATTTGCGAACACTTTTCCAATTACTAGAGGCAAATTCATGGCATCTGAAAGTTTCGACCGCATCACGGTCACCATAATGGCCGCACCAAATACAAGCGCTGCCGAATTGGGGTCCCAGAGAGCCATTGGATCCTGCACGGCAATACTGATAAAGCCGAATGCACCCAACAAACCCACGATCGTTGCTATGTCCATGTATCCACCTAGTTACAAATCTTTTCTGTTTAAACAGCAACAGATACTTCCCAACATCTCTGCTTTCCGCGCCGGCCTCTCCGAGTTACAGCGGCGTAATTCCATCTCCCTTTCTGATCGACACTTTTCTCCAATGATTTAATCAATTTAACGAATCAATCGAAAAGGAAAAAAATATCAGGTGCCCAGTAATTTTTAAGTGGATATTCTTCAACCTTTTGCCGATATACAATAATGAGAATATGGTAGATCTGACAGAATATAAGTTTATAAGCTTTATTTTTGGACTTATCGGGATGCTAAAACTATGTCAAATACAAACACTGCTATGGTAAAAACTATTAAAAAATGCTTTTTTAGAGCGCCTGGCAATGGGCTGATTCAAAGTGTAATCGTCTTAACTCTGGCACTGGCAGGGTGCGACAATCGATACCAAATTTTACCTGCTTGTGATGAGCAAATTCCACAAACCGATTTCGGCCGATTTACCATTGATGACAAGGGGTCTGCCACCGATATAACCACTGGGATTACTTGGTATAGATGTCCTGCTGGATCTTATTTCGACAAGGAAACTTGTGTTGGAAACGCCTTTAGGCTCAGTTGGGACGGCGCAGTGGAGTACACCGCCGAGTTATCTGAAATCTCTGGAATTGCTTGGCGCATGGCATCACTGGAGGAGGTTCGGTCGATCATCATCCCTGGTTGCGTAAATCCGGCATTGAACCCCCAAGTCTTCCCCACGGTGGAACCAGTTAACCTCTGGACAAAGACACAGCGAGATCAAAATGACAACCTAAAATGTACTATTTATACTTATAATGGTGCGTTTTCTTGCAGACATATCAAAACCACCGGACGTCCATTTATGATGGTTAAAGATGAAGGTTCACCGCCTGCTGATTCTTTCGAGCTGGCCGATCCTTTGCCGTGAATGCGAGACAACTGTGTCCTTGAACAGAAATGACTTCCAAGGATGGCAATACTTTGGATTTGAATCCCATTGAATTGCAACCGTAGGGTCGCCTTTTGTCATGCGTAATTTGGAAGTGCACACACTCAAAACAGTTAATCTTGATCGCTTGACTGGCCATGCTTTGGTTTCCAGTGTTCATGATAGTACTTCCACAAAATAATAACAGCAGCGGAAACACAAACCAAGTCTGCAGCGACCGCAGTCAAATTTATCCTAGAAATAAATTGCAAATATCCCTGAGACGCCAAAAACCCTAGCAATAAAAAAAACACTACCAAAAGGATCCTTATCCTGCGACATAATTCGCAAGGCACGGTCTGTTTATATCGATTGTCTGCCCATTTAGCCATAGAGTCTCAATCGACAGTAGGAGGGTTTTCATGAGCAACAAAACTTAAAACCCAAGGGTTAACCATCGCCGCTGGGAAAGCCAGCTGTGAATCCAAATCACTGTAATAAAATCTTCACATTGACAGTATTAATCAAATTCCCTGTTTCAACGGTATCTGTGGTCTGCTAGAGAAAAGCATTGGTATAATAGCATCTATAGCAATTAACACTCAGGGAGTAAAGATATCATGTTAACCCTAATCTCTCCGGCAAAAAAATTAGACTACGAACGGCAAGACAATCACAGGCCTCACACACAGCCTGAACTACTGGATCATTCGCAAGAACTTCTCAGTGACTTAAAGACGCTGTCACCACAAGACGTCTGCGCCCTGATGGGTTTAAGTGACAAATTAGGCGCGTTGAATTATGAGCGTTTTCAAGAGTGGCAAAGGCCCTTTACAACGGAAAATGCAAAACAAGCTGTGCTCGCTTTCAAAGGAGATGTGTACCAAGGCTTAGATGCCGAGAGCATGTCGGATGAAGATTTACAGTGGGCCCAGGATAATTTGCGTATATTGTCAGGCCTCTATGGTGTGCTGAGACCTCTGGATCTTATGCAACCTTACCGTCTAGAAATGGGCACTAAATTTGCCAACAGTCGCGGCAAGGACCTTTACAGCTTTTGGGACGGTGTAATTAACAATCAACTAAACAGCCTCCTCGAAGAGCCCAATGCTGTACTAGTGAACCTTGCATCAAATGAGTACTTCAAAGCAGTAAAGGAAAAGACGCTTTCGGCACGCATAGTCACACCGGTTTTTATGGATAATAAAGACGGCAAATACAAGATGATCAGTTTCTTCGCAAAAAAAGCCAGAGGACTGATGGCAGCCTTTATCATTAAAAATAAAATAACCGATGTCGAGTTACTCAAAAACTTTGATAGTGATGGCTATTCCTTCAATGCGGCTCTGTCTGAAGCAGACAAATGGGTCTTTTCGAGAGGATGATGGTGCTCATCTCAGCTGACAGAGGGCAATCGTATTGAATAAGCCGTTCTCTCAAGCCTGTGTGAATAACCGAGAACCCATCACGGCGGTGCTTCAGCGCTTGCTCGCTGATGGACAAAGAGTGTTAGAAATTGGCAGTGGTACTGGGCAACATGCAGTGTGGATTGGTCAACAGATTCCATCTATTACTTGGCAAACCAGTGACCGATGCGACAATCATGCAGCCATACAACAGTGGGTGGCTGAGAGCAACCTAACCAATGTCTATCCTCCCATCGCACTAGACGTTGCGGTAGACCCCTGGCCAGATTCTCAATTCGATATGATTTTTTCATCCAACACCGCCCATATTATGGCCTGGCAGGAAGTCGAAAAAATGTTTCAATTGGTTTCTAATGGGCTCTACAAGGGAGGATATTTCTGCCTGTACGGGCCCATGCAATACGATGGCATTATCGAACATGCCAGCAATCGCGCATTTAATCAAAAACTGAAATCAGACTGTCCCCACCGTGCAATCAGAGACGTCAACGATCTAAATCAACTGGCCACCAACGGCGACTTGCAATTGGTAGAGGACAACGCCATGCCAGCAAACAATCGACTGCTAGTTTGGCTTAAGAACTAAAATAATAGGTTACTGCTGGCCCCTCGAACCAGTAATCTGCAGCCAGAGCGACAAAAATTACCATGCCCACCCGATGGTTGTTTAGGAAGGCAGCAAAACAAGACTGTCTATCTCTTAGAACCGTGCTGCGATACTGGTGATAAAACAGGCCTGTTGCCAACACCAATCCGGCAAAATACAACAACCCTCGCTGAAACCAAAACCCCGCAAGCACCAATGAACAAATCGTCATGGTCTGCAAAATAGCAATGGCAGCACGGTCATAATTGCCAAACAGAACTGCCGTGGAGCGCACGCCAATAATCAAATCATCATCTCGATCCACCATCGCATAATACGTGTCAAAAGCAACGGTCCAAGTAATAATGGCCGTAATAATAAATCCAATTCCCATCGGCAATGCTTGCTGTTCGGCGGCAAATGCCATGGGTACTACCCATGCCCAGGCAACACCAAGACCGAATTGAGGCAAATTGGTAAAACGCTTCATAAAGGGATAAAAAGCGGTGATGGCCAAGCCGCCGAAAGATAATGCGATGGTCATTGGGTTAGTCATTAACACCAATAACAATGCAATCACCAATAATGCAAAAAACAGCCACAAAGCTTGTTTTGGTGTAATATCGCCCGAAGGCAAGGGTCGGCTTTTAGTCCGCTCTACCAACCCATCGACATGGCGGTCAGCGTAATCATTGATAACGCAGCCAGCTGCTCGCATCACTAGCAAACCCAGAACAAAAATGACCACATTAGACACCGACGGTTTCCCCGAACCCGCAAACCAAAGAGCCCAAAGGGTTGGCCAGAGCAACAAGTAAATCCCTATGGGTCTGTCCATGCGCACAAGCCGCAGCCACGGATTATTCAAAAAATTAACGGGTGATTCGCCTGACTGGGTCATTATTTCCTCAACAAAACTTTTGTGGTCACTAATTGGCGGGAGTAAACGTCGGTAAAAATATTTCACTCACTAAGAGAGGTTTCTGGTCTAAGCGAAAAACCGAGCGACGCCCCCACAATAAATCGCTGGCCTGACATAAACCTTCGGGCACATCGAATTCAAGTGCCGGAAGATGGGCTACTTCAACCGGCTCACGCGTCATGGAGGCATCCGCAAACAATAGGGCGCCCAGCGGTTGATCATCAATTGCTTTGAGGCGAGCCTGGTCGCCGGTCAACGTGCTCATAGGCAGTATGCTGCGGGCAAATACCCAGTTCAATAATTTACCCTGAAGCACGACACGACGAATTAAAACCGGCGTATCGGCAGAAATACCCAACGCCAGCGCCTCATTCTGCAGCGGAACACCCTCACACTGGTCAATAACGTCCACCCTAAACTTGTTTTCACTGGCGTCGATCAAGCGATCGGTAAGTGAGCCTCTATCTGATAGCCAGGTGACCCAGTTTATTGGTATCGAGGTTTCCACTTCAGGTGAGAGGGAGCGCCAATCTATAAGGTTGTCCGCAAGTTGTTTTTTTGACCTTAACAAAATCGTGCCTTTTTTAACAAAATTTTTACCATACCAGCCAACATCAGCCATAAAAAGATGGCTGGCCCTCAGGCTGGTCACGAAATCGTTTGTATTCCCACTGATACTGCTCCGGAGCCAAGGCTACGACGGCCTCCACTCCTCTGTTCAAGGCCTGAAGACTCACCTGCTGGTCATCACTGTAGATGTCTTCATCCACTGGTAGAAAGTGGAGATGCCATCCGGAACGATCCCGCAACGCAGTGGCCATTAACGCCTGAGCACCAGACCGTTTCAACAACTTGTAGATCAATGTCATGGTCCGCGCCGATACTCCCATAAAGGTGGCAAATTCACCACTAGAGGCCGGCGGCTGTTGATCCGGCAGTATTCCAGAAATATGTCCGCGCTTTAAGGCCTTGACCAAGGCAGCTACACCACGAACATTCGTGGGGACCAGTGTAGCGCCGGACTGCTCACGAGAGGATTTAATCCAGTGTTCCAGCTCGGCCATGCGCGGAGGGTCATACAACGAGGTCATGGACTTGTATTGCGCTGCCCACAGCCCCATTACTTCCCAATTTCCCTGATGCGGAATGATCAAAATTGTGCCTCTATCGGGCGTGTTAATCGCGCGAGTGAATAATTCCTCACCGTGTATAGCCGTTATTTTCTCCGTCACCCAAGGATTGCCTTTACGCCATATTTTTGGTGTTTCAAAAACCGCTTTACCTAAATGTTGCATACGATTCTTACACAGCAAATCTAGCTCAACATCATCCATCT
Source organism: Porticoccaceae bacterium (assembly GCA_964230135.1). Taxonomy (GTDB): domain Bacteria; phylum Pseudomonadota; class Gammaproteobacteria; order Pseudomonadales; family Porticoccaceae; genus HTCC2207. The sequence continues at coordinate 53,797 of CAXRFT010000006.1, forward strand.
CGGGATAACAGTGCCGCAGGTTGATTCTCGCAACTTTTGCAGGGCTTGCATTCAACCTATGAAGAAGCCAGCCAATGGCTGTTCCTTTTAGTCGCCCAACGGTTAGGGGTACCCAGGAGAGAAGCTTCAATAGTCCGAGGACAAGAAAGTTCTTCACTCGACTTGTTGCTCTGTGGGTATATCAAAAATGTTAACTGCCAATTTTTAAAGGCCTGTGAATATTCCAGTAGCATTCATTATATCTAAAGGTTGGCGAAAGCCGCCAGCTAATTGCATGAATTGGCCAGGCTACCCCTATCTTTATCTCCGCGCGGCTTTATAATTGCGCACTGAGCAAAGTTTCCACAGTGAGTAACCCGTGAGTCAAAGCCAAAAAACACCAGAAACGTTTCAAGAATTAATTGCCAAACTGCAACAGTATTGGGCTGATTGCGGGTGCGTCATTATGCAACCTCTCGATATGGAAGTGGGCGCTGGAACCTTTCATCCTGCCACATTCTTAAGAGCCATTGGCCCTGAAAATTGGAACAGTGCCTATGTACAGCCATCCCGCCGGCCTACCGATGGCCGCTATGGGGAAAATCCCAACCGCCTACAACATTATTACCAATTTCAAGTGGTGATGAAACCATCGCCAAACGACTTTCAAGAGCTTTACTTGGGCTCTTTGCAGTCCTTGGGAATTGATCCATTGGTGCATGACATACGCTTTGTGGAAGACAACTGGGAATCACCCACACTTGGCGCTTGGGGCCTTGGCTGGGAGGTTTGGCTAAATGGGATGGAAGTGTCACAGTTTACCTATTTTCAACAGGTTGGTGGTCTGGAGTGCTATCCAGTTACTGGAGAAATTACCTACGGCTTAGAACGCATTGCTATGTACCTACAAAGTGTTGATAGTATTTATGATCTTATTTGGGCTAGAGGTCCCCACGGCGATGTCACTTATGGCGACGTGTTTTTGCAAAACGAAATCGAAATGTCAGCCTACAACTTTGAACACGCCGACGTAGCGTCACTGTTCCAAGCCTTTGATCAGCATGAGCTCGATTGTGAAAGATTAGTCGACAATCAACTGCCATTACCAGCTTATGAAATGGTGATGAAGGCGTCTCATGCATTTAATTTATTAGACGCTCGAAAGGCTATCTCGGTCACAGAGCGACAACGATTTATCCTGCGAGTTCGAACGCTCGCGCGCAAAGTAGCACAGGGTTACTTTGATGCACGCATGGCAGCTGGGTTTCCCTTGGCGAATCCAGATATTGCACAAAAGGTCCTTGCCCAGCATAAAGGTGGTGATCAATGAAAGCCGATCTACTGTTTGAGCTAGGCACAGAGGAACTACCTCCGAAAGCACTGATCGCCCTATCAGCTGCATTGGAGGAAAATATGACCAGTGAGCTGGCGAAAAAGAACTTAACATGGGATACGTTTTGCTCTTTTGCCGCACCAAGGCGGTTGGCGCTGACTGTTTCGGGACTCGATAAATTTACCCCCGATTTGGAGACCACTACTTGGGGGCCACCAGTAAAAATTGCTTTTGATAATGAAGGTGCACCAACAAAAGCAGCACAAGCTTTTGCCAAAAAAAATAATCTCGCTGTAGATGATCTTTCCAGTTTAGTGGAAAACGATGGGCAGCAAAATAAACTCTGTGTACGTAAAATTGTAGCCGGCGAGGCAACCGGCGATTTATTAGCATCTATCATAAATCGTGCCCTCACAGACCTGCCAATACCAAAGCGCATGCGCTGGGGAAGTAGTAGAGAAGAGTTCGTGCGCCCCATACAGTGGACTGTGCTTCTATTCGATAACAAGGTTTGTGAAGAAACCATCCTCGGCTTGCGTTCAAGCAACGTCAGTCAAGGTCATCGCTTTTTAGGCAATGGTGACATTGTGATCAAGTCGGCCACCAGTTATGAACAGCAACTGTACGATGACTATGTCATCGCCGATTTTACAAAGCGCCGGGCAGTCATCGAAAAAGGGGTAAAGGCGCTTGCGGAAAACACTGGTGGTCGAGCAGTGATAGATACAGAGCTTCTCGATGAAGTCACCGCACTAAACGAATGGCCTATACCATTGCTGGGGCGATTTGAACAACGTTTTCTCTCTGTGCCTGCGGAGGCATTGATTTCATCAATGAAAGAGCATCAGAAGTACTTTCATTTAGTCGACAGAAACGATGACTTAATGCCGGCTTTTATTACTGTAGCGAATATCAACAGCAAACAGCCCGAGGAGATAATTGCCGGCAACGAACGAGTCATTCGACCCAGATTGGCAGACGCGGCGTTTTTCTACAAAAATGACGCCAAAATCAGCTTAGAACAACGCCGTGAAAGTTTAAGAAGCGTCGTGTTTCAAGAGAAGCTTGGCTCAATTTATGACAAAACAGAGAGAGTGGCGCGTCTAGCTAAACCAATTGCCCATATCACTGGTGCAAATCCAGATCGCGCTTCCCGGGCAGCTGAGTTAAGTAAGTCCGACCTGGTGTCAGATATGGTGGGCGAATTTGCAGATTTACAGGGAATCATGGGGCGTTATTACGCGATCAACGATGGCGAGCACAAAGATGTGGCAGATGCTCTCTTAGAACAGTATCTACCAAGGTTTTCTAACGATCAATTACCAACCAACGCAGTTGGAACCACGTTGGCTATTGCAGATAAATTGGATACAGTTGTAGGAATTTTTAGCATCGGTCAGCAACCATCGGGCTCCAGAGATCCGTTTGCGTTGAGACGCGCCAGTCTCGGTATATTGAGAATACTACTCGGCCGCCAAATTGATATAGACCTTGAATCAGCTATCAATCTTGCAGCAGAACCATTTAATCTGGAACCTAGTGAACGCAAAAAAGTATGTAAGCAAGTGCTCACTTATATCATTGAAAGGTTCAAATCATGGTACAAGGATGAAGGCTACGCTGCTGAAATATTCCTTTCCGTAGACGGACTTGAGCTTACTAACCCCTTGGATATTGATGCACGTGTCCAAGCTGTTGCAGCTTTTACGAAACTTCCGGAAAGTGAAAACTTAGCCGCTGCTAACAAGCGAGTATCAAATATATTAGCCAAACAGAAAAATAATTTTTCATCTGGCACTGTGGAATCAGAATTATTAATTGAAAGCACTGAGCGCGCACTTGCCTCAGCTATTGAATCACTGACTGAATCAACTCAGTCACTGGTGTCAGAAAGAAATTATGAACAAGCCTTAAATGATTTAGCCTCGTTACGAGATCCCGTAGATAAATTTTTTAATGACGTCATGGTTATGGTGGACGACGATAAAATACGAAACAATCGTCTACAATTACTACAAAACCTCAGGAGTTTGTTCTTAAACGTTGCCGATATTGCCAAGATTGCAGGAAGTAAGTAACTCCAAAAATGGACTTTAGTAATTATTTTTTCTATTCAATAAAGACGCTTATCTTTTATCTTGGTCTAGTAATTATTACAATGACACTGGGTTTACTGAGTTTTTTTACTTGGGTACTTCCCGTCTCCACCCGGCATAAACTCTTTGCCAGTGGCAATGGAGCAATATTGGCATGGCTAAGTGTTACCTGCTCCATTGATACCAAGGTGACCGGGTTAGACAACATCCCTCTATGTCCCTATGTTGCTGTATGCAATCATCAAAGTGCTTGGGAATCATTCTTTTTACAGCGCCTACTGAAACCAGCCAGTTTTGTCCTAAAAAGAGAGTTGCTTTGGCTGCCGTTCTTCGGCTGGAGCATAGCAGCGCTACAACCTATCGCCATTCGACGCTCGACACCACGAAAGGCTCTCAGATATATCCTCAAAGAAGGCCATAAACGATTAAATAACAACATAAACGTTGTCATTTATCCAGAGGGTACTCGACAGTCCCCGGGGCAAGTTGGTTCATTTAAAACAGGCGCTGCCGCACTGGCTAAGCAGGCAGGTGTCCCAATATTACCCATCGCCCACAATGCCGGATCCCACTGGCCAGTGCGCCGCTGGGTAAAAACACCGGGCACTATAGAATTGGTAATCGGAGAGCCAATCGATGCCGCATCAGCCAGTGAGAAAGAGCTATCAAAAAACATTGAAAGCTGGGTTGTAAGCAAACAATCTAAATTGGCTAAAGCGTAAAAGACCTAAACATCTAGATTAACAACCGAAAGAGCATTGGTTTCAATAAAATCCCTGCGTGGTTCCACTTGGTCACCCATCAGTGTGGTGAACATCTGATCAGCGGCTATTGCGTCTTCAATGGTAACTTTCAACATTCGTCGAGTCTGAGGATCCATGGTGGTTTCCCAGAGCTGCTCAGGATTCATCTCTCCAAGGCCTTTGTAACGTTGAGTATTGATACCCCGGCGCGATTCTGTCATCAACCAGTCAAGAGCCTCTTTAAAATCCCGCACTGGTTTACTTCTCTCACCTCTTTGGACGTAAGCGCCCTCCTCGATTAACCCCTGCAAAGTATTACCCAAATCAACAATTGCAGCGTATTCGGAAGAGATGAAAAAATCACGACTCAAGGTGTGATAATGAGGGACACCATGAGCGGTAATTTCAATTTTTGGCAACCACACCTGTCGCTCATTGTCCTCAATAATGGAAACTTTATAACGGTGCGTTCCATTTTCAAAATTCACTAATTTTTCGCGAAGTTCGACACACCAGGCCTCAACTTCAGCATCTTTTTTAAGAAGTTCTTCATTTAATCCGGAAATATAAACCATGGATTCCAAGATCTCTTTCGGATAAACCAAGGACATGCGTTCGATCAGTGCATCCACTAACCGAAACTGATTGACCAACGTTTCCAGCGCAGCACCCTGTAGTGCTGGCGCTTCAGGATTAACATGTAAAGTGGCACTTTCCAGAGCTTTTTGAGTCAAATAATCCAACAGGGCTGCATCATCTTTAACATACTGCTCATTTTTGCCTTTGCTGACTTTATAGAGTGGTGGCTGGGCGATATATATGTGTCCTGCTTCCACCAACTCCCGCATTTGCCGGAAAAAGAAGGTCAACAACAAGGTTCTAATATGCGACCCATCAACATCTGCATCAGTCATAATCACAATGGTATGATAACGCAGTTTTTCGAGGTTAAACTCCTCGGCGCCAATTCCACAACCAAGAGCGGTAATAAGAGTACCCACCTCGGCACTGGATAGCATCTTATCAAACCGAGCTTTTTCGACGTTCAGTATTTTTCCTTTAAGAGGCAAAATTGCCTGAGTCTTGCGTGCTCTACCCTGCTTTGCTGAGCCACCCGCAGAATCACCCTCAACCAGATAAAGTTCAGACAACGCTGGGTCTTTTTCCTGGCAATCTGCGAGCTTTCCGGGAAGGCCTGCAATATCCAAAGCCCCTTTCCGTCGTGTCATTTCTCTAGCTTTGCGCGCTGCCTCCCTGGCTCGCGCAGCATCAATCATTTTATTGACAATTGCTCTGGCTTCTTGAGGATACTCCAATAGAAAATCATTAAACTTATCTCCCATTTCCTGCTCTACAGCCGATTTTACTTCTGAACTCACCAGCTTGTCTTTTGTTTGAGACGAGAATTTGGGGTCAGGGACCTTGACCGAAATGATGGCGGTCAATCCTTCCCGGGCATCATCGCCCGTAGTATTCACTTTCGATTTTGTGTTAATGCCCTCTTTGTCTATATAGGAGTTGAGTCCTCTGGTTAACGCTGACCGAAAACCAGCTAAATGAGTACCACCGTCACGCTGCGGGATGTTGTTGGTGTAACAAAGGATATTTTCTTGGAATCCGTCGTTCCACTGCAGAGCGACTTCAACACTGATACCGTCTTCTCTTTCGGCAGTAAAATGCATGATGTTATTGACAGTGGTTTTATTGGTATTCAGAAAATTAACAAAGGCACTTAGGCCACCCTCGTAAGCATAAACCTCTTCTTTACCGGTTCTTTCATCATGGAGAACAATACGAACACCCGAATTTAAAAAAGAAAGCTCGCGCAGACGCTTGGCCAGTTGATCATAGTGGAACTTGATGTTGGTAAAAGTATCCTCCGATGGCATAAAGAACACCTCGGTGCCCGACTCTTTTGTATCACCAATTATCGCAAGCGGACCGTCAGGAACTCCGTGAGAGTAAGTTTGCTCATGCACTTTTCCGTTTCTCCGAATAGTCAGCCGCATCTTCTTTGACAACGCATTGACCACCGAGACACCCACACCGTGCAAACCACCACTCACCTTGTAGCTGTTATCATCAAATTTACCACCGGCATGCAGCACAGTCATAATCACCTCTGCGGCTGAGACACCCTCATCATGCATTTCAGTTGGAATGCCGCGGCCATTATCCGAGACAGTGATAGACTCATTTGGATGAACAACGATACGAATCTCTGAACAATGTCCAGCCAAAGCCTCGTCAATGGAGTTATCCACCACTTCGAACACCATGTGATGCAAGCCAGTACCGTCGTCAGTATCGCCAATATACATGCCTGGTCGCTTGCGAACAGCATCAAGTCCCTTTAGAACCTTAATGCTTGATGAATCATAATTTTGTTCTTCAGCCATGGCGTTTTATTATCCTATGCTTCAATTCGATTTTACAGCACCTTGTTCCACGTGGAACATTGCATGTTCGCAATTGTTAAACAATCCTTCAAAATCACCCTTATCAACGCCAGTAACAAAAAACTGACACTTTAAACCAATCAAGCAATCTATCACTTGCTGGCGGTGGTGGTAATCTAACTCCGCAGGCAAATCATCCAACAAAAATAAACAGGGCTCTGCGGTTTTATCTTGATAATACGCTGCCTGAGCCAGCTTCAACGCATAAACCAATAACTTAATTTGACCTCTCGACAGACTGTCCGCAGCAAGCTGGCCGTTGACCTTTATTTTTGCATCCGCTTTGTGTGCACCTTGAGATGTGGTTCCCAGTGAAATATCCCTTTGTTTCTGGGAGTCCATAATCTCAACCAAGCTTGTATCATCCTTCCAGCCCCGATAAAACTCAATCTCTAGTTTTCCCAACCCATCGAAGGCATCGGCCACAGCTTGGGCATGACCGAGAAGGCCACTTAAATAACGTTCTCGGTATGAACTAATTTTCTCACTTAAAGGAATCAGCTCAGCGGTCCATGTTTTCAATAAATCCTCGTCTATTCTATCATGCCGCAACAATTGATTCCGCTGTTTTAATGTTTTTTGAAAGCGCCTCCATAGATTTGTGTAGGAATGTTCCACGTGGAACACACCCCAATCCAAATACTGGCGACGCAACAGAGGCCCGCCCTCAAGTAGGTTAAAGCTATGAGCATCAATTAATTGCAAAGGAATAAGCGCCGCAAGCTGTGCTGACGTCTGCAGAGGAGAACCATCTAACCGCGCGGTAAACTGGCCTGATCGAGACCGCATAACGCCAAGTTTTTGACTGCGTGCCGCCTTAATACGCTCGAAACTAGCAGAGACAACCAATTCTTCAGCAGCGTGATTAACGACTAAGCGTAAATCGCGATGACGAAAAGAGCGCCCCCTGCCCAGCAAGTGAATAGCCTCCAACAGGCTGGTTTTACCACTACCGTTTTCCCCATAGATGATATTTGCCAGACCATGGCAATTCAAGGTAACACTTTTTAAATTACGGACTTCACGAACATCAATGCGAGAGATATGCATCAGCGAGACAACACAATAGGCACACCACGCAGTTTAAAGGCGCATTGGCATGACGACATAGACCGCCGAACCGTTGGCGGCATCTTCTACAAGTGCGCTGCTGTTAGCATTAGATAGGGTAATACGCACTTCAGGTCCAGTGATCACATTAAGAACATCGAGCAAATAACTGACGTTAAAACCGATCTCCAGTGACTCACCTGAATAAATAACTGACACCTCCTCTTCAGCCTGTTCTTGCTCGGGATTATTAGCAACAATTTTCATGGATCCTTCGGAAACAGTAACCCTGACGCCGCGATATTTTTCATTAGAAAGAATAGCGGCTCGGCTGAAAGCCTGTTTAAGCACTGAACGATCACCAACAATAACCTTATCACCACCTTTAGGAAGAACTCGATCATAATCAGGATAAGCGCCATCGACCAGCTTAGACGTGAAACAATAGTCCTCACCAGTAACGCGGATATGATTTGATCCCATGGTAACCTTTACATCTGACTCGTCGAGCAAACGAGATAATTCAATGATACCCTTACGCGGCAAGATAGCCGTTATAGGGCCGCTAACTGACACTTCGCAAGAGCCGTCACAGAGCGCCATGCGGTGACCGTCAGTGGCTACAACTCGAAGTTGATTTGTATTTAACTCCCACAGCATACCATTGAGGTAATATCTGACATCTTGTTGCGCCATAGCAAAGGATGTGGCCTCAATAAGGCTTTTCAATGTTGTGCCCGGCACTACAAACTCAACCGCTTTTTCACCCTCATCAACCGATGGAAATTCATTCGCTGGCAATGTAGCTAGAGTAAACCTGCTCCTGCCACTAATTAATGACGCTTTTCCGTCAGCGCTGGAAAACTTAATCTCAGCTCCCTCTGGTAAAGAACGGCAAATATCCACCAATTTTCGCGCTGACACAGTGACATCTCCATTATCTCCTGTATCAACATCCGTCACACCAACGATCTCTACCTCTAAATCCGTGCCGGTAACCGACAACCTTGAACCATCTAAACTTAATAGCACATTGGACAATATAGGTAGTGTTTGACGCCTTTCAACGACCCCCACAACCAACTGCAAAGGCTTTAAAAAAAATTCACGCGATAAACTAAATTCCATGGTATTCGATGTCCCCTACAATTAACTAATATTGTATCAAAACTCAAGTCGACAAAGTACGGTAGAGGTTCTTTAAATCTCTCTGAACCTCTCTGTCCATGCTCTCTAGCTCTTTTACCTTGCGGCAAGCATGAAGTACTGTGGTGTGATCCCTGCCACCAAATGACTCGCCAATCTCAGGAAGACTGTGGCTGGTCAACTCTTTAGCAATAGACATCGCCAACTGTCTGGGCCGAGCTACCGATCGACTACGCCGTTTAGATAACATATCTGACATTTTAAGCTTGTAATAATCTGCCACTACCCTTTGGATATTATCAATAGTGACCAGCTTGTCTTGAAGCGCCAATAAATCTTTCAGTGATTCTCTAATCAAGTCGATATCTATGATACGCCCAGTGAATTGGGCATGAGCCATCACGCGTTTTAAAGCACCCTCAAGTTCGCGGACATTAGACCGAATGCGCTGAGCAATAAAAAAAGCCGCATCTTTTGACAAGTTCATACCTGACTGCTCTGCTTTGTTGATAAGAATCGCTGCTCGAGTTTCAAGCTCGGGCGGCTCCACAGCAACAGTCAAACCCCAACCAAACCTCGATTTTAAACGCTCTTCCACGCCATCAATTTCCTTAGGGTAGCGGTCGCAGGTCAGTATCATTTGTTGACCACCCTCGAGCAGAGCATTGTAGGTGTGGAAAAACTCCTCTTGAGATCGCTCTTTACCGGCAAAGAACTGAATGTCGTCGATCAACAAAGCATCAACTGATCGATAAAAACGCTTAAACTCATCAATCGCTTTTAGCTGCAACGCTTTTACCATGTCAGCAACAAACCTCTCTGAATGCAAATAAACAATTTTTGCTTCTGGGTTCTTCTGTCGCATGGCATGACCCACAGCATGCATCAAATGAGTTTTACCCAACCCAACACCACCATAAATAAAAAGTGGGTTATATGAACCTCCAGGATTTTCTGCCACCTGGTGTGCTGCAGCAAACGCTAATTGATTTGATTTACCCTCAACAAAATTATCAAAAGTAAAATTGACATTTAAATTGGTTTTCAGACTGATTTCTGCGGCAGATGTTATGGGTTTGTCAGACATATCGGTTTGCTTTGACAACACCACTTTAGGATTGGGTTTTCTCGCTTGAGCATCTTCGCTAGCGTCGCCGACATGAGCAAACACTTGATTAACATTGTGTGTTTGATACTCCGACACCGGAGACCCCACCACCGTTATATCTACAATTACCTGGCTTCCACCAAGCTGTAACATAAGCTCTTCAATTCTCGATAAGAACTTGTTCTTTACCCAATCTTCGATAAACCTATTCGGCGCCACTAGCTGAACATGGCCTTCAAAACCTGGCTGCACCACCAATGGACGTATCCATGTATTAAATTGTTGCTCTGGCATCTCTGTTTGAAGTTGAGACTGGCATTGGGGCCAAACCATAGACGCTAAATCACTTTGCACAATACCGCCTCACCCACATAAACCAAATCGAGTTGTTTTTTGACATCACCGGGATATAACAGCCCATTCGAAAAAAATCCCTCATTGAAACCCCACCCCAAAGAAAATTAACGCATACATTCACAAAAATTGCGATTTATTATTTTTTAACCGAGTGTATAGGACAAGAATACAATTATCCACAAATAAAAAAACAAATAAAAAATAATTAGACTAAAAAATACACTAAAAATCAGTTACTTATAAAAAAACAAGGTTTTATTTACTAACACAAAATATTTTTTTATAGGTTAATATATAAACAAATTTTGTGGATAACTTGTTATTTATCAGTGGGAATGCAGTGATTTTAACGGATTTTTTAGTTTTCTCTGTGATAACAGTAATAATTTAATTACATGCGTGACTGTTTTTTTTCATGCGGTCACTTTCCGATACAAAAGGAAGAAAATATACGCCCAAGCAAATCATCGGAAGTGAATTCCCCGGTTATTTCAGACAGTGTTACCTGTGCCTGTCTGAGATCTTCCGCTAACAACTCTCCAGCGCCAGCTTGACGTAATTGTAGAGTTCCCGTTTTAACCAGCTCTAGTGTTTTCTCAAGTGCGATAATATGACGACGTCTCGCTGAAAAAACGCCTTCTGTTTGATCGGTCAAACCCGATTCAGCGCGTAAATAATCAAAAAATGCATCAAAGCCCATTTGTTTTGTAGCGGATACAGCAAATACTGGTACGCCCCCATGGAGAACGTCTGAAGTTATCCCTGATAAGTCAGATTTGTTCAACAAAATAACAAACTTTTGAGTAACTCTTTCTTTTTCGCTAAAAAATTCTGTCAGCAATGCCGTCGTATCAACCTTGCTGTTGTCAACACTGTCAACGACGAGCACAACATAATCGGCACTCTCCATTTCTCTCTGCGCTCGACGAATTCCCTCTGCTTCAATTTCATTATTGGTTGATCTTAAACCCGCTGTATCAACAAAATTTAATGTCAACCCTTTGTATGTGACTGTTTCACGCAACACGTCTCTTGTAGTCCCTGCAACTGACGTCACTATAGCGACATCTCTGTCAGCAAAAGCATTAAGTAAACTTGACTTGCCCGCGTTAGGCTTGCCTGCTAATACTAATTTCAATCCATCATTTAGACGTGCACCGCGAGCTGCCTGGATTAAAACTGTACGCAACTGCTCGGATAAATTATCCAGCCTTTGAAACAAGGCCGTATCTTTAAGAAAATCAATCTCTTCTTCAGGAAAATCAATAGCCGCTTCGACATAGATGCGTAACTGAATTAATGTCTCCAACAACTCAGTAACCAACGTCGAAAAACCCCCTTGCATGGATAAAACTGCGGACCTGGCGGCCTCAATAGAGCCGGCATTAATAAGGTCAGCTACCGCTTCCGCTTGAGTAAGGTCCATTTTGCCATTAACAAACGCACGTTCACTGAATTCCCCGGGTCGTGCCAATCTCGCTCCCAATTTGATACAGCGCGACACAAGAGCATCTAATACAACCATCCCACCATGGCCTTGAAGTTCTAGTACAGACTCACCGGTAAATGAGTTGGGTGATGGATAAAAAATCGCCACTCCTTGATCAATTGGTTTATTAGCATGGTCCAAAAAAGAACTATAAACTGCAGAACGTGGATTGATCCTTCTGCCCAAAATCGCTTCCATGTATAAGTCGACATTATCACCGGATAATCGCACAATACCTACTCCACCTCGCCCTGGCGCAGTGGCGATAGCGACAATCACATCTTTATCGTTTTCCATCATAATTTGTATTCAATGAGGGAATTTCCTGGACACTTTTAGTTTTTATTGTTGCTAATTTGTCGATTTACAAACCATTGTTGCGCCATAGACAGCAGGTTATTTACCGTCCAATAGAGCACTAAACCTGAGGGAAAACCCATAAACAAAAAGGTAAAAGCGATAGGCATAATTTGCATAATTTTGGCTTGCATGGGGTCTGTGGGCATTGGTTGTAGCTTTTGCATCAGCAACATGCTCACCCCCATAATAATAGGCAATACAAAGTAGGGATCTTTGGCAGACAAATCTTGAATCCAAAAAAACCATGGAGCATGCCTAATTTCCACTGACTCCATCAGTACCCAGTAGAGAGCTATAAAAACTGGCATTTGTAGCAACATGGGGAAGCAACCACCCGCGGGATTGACTTTCTCCTTTTTGTAGAGATTCATCAACTCTTGAGACATTTTTTGTCGATCATCCCCATGTAACTCTTTAAGACGTGTCAGCTCTGGTTGTAAACTTCGCATTTTAGCCATAGATCTGAGGCTTGCCGCCGATAGTGGATATAGCAATAGCTTTATAGCAAAAGTAAGAACAATTATGGTCCATCCCCAATTTCCAATAAAACCGTAAATAAACTTCATCGCCTTGAAAATAGGTTCTGCCAAAATCCAAAGAAAGCCGTAATCCACAGTTCTGTCTAGGTAATCTGCTAATTGCGCTAATGTTTCTTGATCCTTCGGTCCCACATAGAAACTCGCTTGATATTTACCTACTTCCCCCGGTCTAACAACGATAGGCGAGCCTGTAAATGACATGAGATACATATCTTGGCTCGACAATTTACGCAATGTAAAACTATTAGTATCGTTAACTGGCGGTACCCAAGCGCTGATAAAATAATGTTGCACCATGGCAACCCAACCACCCTCAATGGTTGTTTTCACTGTATTATCACTGATGTCACTAAAATCAAACTTGGCATAATTCTTTTCTGGTTGGCGAAGCGCAGCACCAAGATAAGGTTGCATGCTAAACCCGGATACATCGGTTACCGGTGGTTTTGAGTCACGTTTAATCTGGCCGTAAAAAGTCCCGTTCCACATGTCAGAAGAGCCGTTTTTGATGACATAACCCACATCAACTATGTAACTTTCACGGTTGAGTGTAAAACTCTTCACAAGACTTACGCCGTTAATGGTCGATGTTAGTTCTACCCGGAGCTGATCATCATTTTGATTTAACTCATAAAACAGACGATCTGCAGAAAATTGAGGTCTACCACTTGCCGTATCAGTGGCATTGGGTCCGATAATGCCGCTTCGAGCTATATAAGTATTGTCCTGACTGCTTTGCAACATGACAAAAGACGTTCCACCTTTCTCTTTTTTGCGATCAAAATGTTGTAACAATTTGGCACCAACGATATCTCCGCCCAATGTGTTGATAACAAGTTCAAGCACGTCATTCTTTATCGTGACTAAACCGGCATTATCAAACGCAGACTCAGGTGGTAACTCTTGTGCAACTTGAAGTTGAGGCAGATCATCGACCAATTGATTCACTTCTGGCAAGGTTTCAAATGCCACCACAGCCGGTTGTTCACTGGTTACTTGATCGTTAGTGGCATTTATTATGCGCTGTTGCTCTTGGGATTGATTCCATTGGATCATCAACATCCAAGCGATAATACACATACCGGCGATTAAAGCGGTTCTTTGCCAATCCATATTATTCATATCTCTGTTGGTTTTTATTTAAACACGACTTTTTTTCTGCACAATCCAACTCTGGCACTGGATCGTGTCCACCCTGATTAAATGGATGGCACTTTACAATTCGACGCAGCGACAACCAAGACCCTTTGATCACACCAAAACGTTCGATTGCTTGAAGCGCATAGCTAGAGCAAGTGGGATGGAAACGACAATTATTTCCCAACAGCGGGCTGATTAACAATTGATAGCCTCGAATAAGCAATAAAGATAATCGTTGCATGTTTTTCCTATATACCCCGAAAACGACGCTGTAGTCTGCCCCAAGATTGTTGCAACAACAAGGCTGTTTCTGAGGGGTTAAGCCGATCAACACCTCGACGGGCCAAAAATACCACATCGACAGGTTGAGAAAATTGTTCTTGCCTAAACGTTTCCCTCACCACACGCTTTACAGCATTTCGTCTGACTGCTAGGGGGATATTTTTCTTACCCACAACGAGACCTAAACGTGAGTGAGACAAGGCGTTATGCTTGGCTAAGATTAAAAGGTTCGGGTGTGAAATTCTACAGGTGTTAGTATCAAAGACGTCTTGAAACTCGGAGGGTCTGAGTAGACGCCTGCATTTACCAAAAGTCAAACTGGGCACCGGGCCCAAACCTTAAGCAGACAGACGCTTGCGGCCTTTGGCTCGACGACGGTTAATAACAGCACGACCACCAGCGGTTGCCATTCTTGATCTAAATCCATGGGTGCGCTTGCGTTTCAAATTGCTTGGTTGAAATGTTCTTTTCATGGCTTAATTCATCCAAAATGTCATGTTGCTTTTACAGGGTGGCGGAGTCTAAAGAAAATAGCTTTTCACTTCAATCATTTTCTTAGCTTAAAACATAAAATAGCCAAAAATATTTCTTCACTGAGAAATAACCACCATCAATACACAGTAACTAACAGTATGTTAAGTTGTTGTTGTTAACCCGACGTGCTGTGATGAAAGCCTGTGATTAACCTCTTAGTTAAACAACTTTTTAGTCACATTTTTAACACGGTCTTGGCTTAAAACAATCAGGGCAAAGTTATCCAGAAACTTGTTCACATCATTACAATGTGTTGTCGCCCTGAAAAAAAACATAAATATACATAGTTAATTTCTTACTAAGTATTTAAAAAATTTGAAGAAAAATAAGTCATTCACAAAAGTGAGTCCAGTTAATAACAATAACAATAAAACAAATCATTAAATAAAATAACTAATAAAGTTATTTATAAATACTGAGTTATAAAATAACACGACAAGATATTTCGTTCCCCGAACCGTATAATGCTCGACGAAACATCTATAGGCGATAAATATAAATGAAATATCCAGAACATTTTGATGTCATTGTCATTGGGGGAGGTCATGCTGGTACCGAGGCATGTTTAGCTGCTGCCAGGATGGGCAGTAATACCCTATTGCTAACACACAACATCGAAACCTTGGGACAAATGTCTTGTAATCCAGCAATTGGAGGTATTGGCAAGACTCATTTAGTTAAAGAAGTTGATGCTCTCGGTGGCGCAATGGCATTGGCCACAGATCTTAGCGGTATTCAATTCAGGGTGTTAAATGCAAAAAAAGGCCCCGCGGTTAGAGCTACTCGCGCTCAGGCAGACCGGGCGCTCTACAAAGCGGCGATACGAACAACGCTTGAAAATCAAAATAACCTGACTATTTTTCAACAAGCGGTGGATGACATCATCATCGAAAATGGGCGAGTGGTTGGAGTGGCCACTCAAATGGGACTTTCATTTTTTGCAAAGACCGTGGTCGTGACTGCGGGCACATTCCTTGCGGGACGGGTACATATTGGGCTAGAAAATCACTCAGCTGGGCGAGCCGGTGACCCACCGGCTGAAAAATTAGCCGAAAAACTTCGCCACCTTCCCTTTAGAGTGGAGCGTTTAAAAACAGGTACGCCTCCCCGTGTGGATGCGAGGACTGTGGACTTTTCCATTCTTCAAGAGCAGTGGGGCGATAAACCAGAACCCGTCATGTCTTATCTTGGAAGTGTGGATCATCATCCAAAACAAACCTGCTGTTGGATTACCTACACAAACAACAAAACCCACGACATTATTCGAAATGGCATGGATAGGTCGCCAATGTACACTGGCGTTATCGATGGCGTTGGACCGCGTTATTGCCCCTCTATTGAGGACAAAATTGTACGTTTTGCTGATAAAGATCAACATCAAATTTTTGTAGAACCGGAGGGATTGAATACCCATGAACTCTATCCCAATGGAATTTCTACCAGCTTACCTTTTGATGTTCAGCTCGAACTTGTCCGCTCTATAAAAGGTTTTGAAAAAGCGCATATTACTCGTCCCGGATATGCCATTGAATATGACTATTTTAATCCTCAAGACTTGCACTACTCTCTCGAGACCAAAGCAGTAGAGGGACTTTTCTTTGCTGGTCAAATCAATGGTACGACAGGTTATGAAGAAGCAGCAGCACAAGGGTTGCTTGCTGGCGCTAATGCTGCGTTAAAAGCAGCGGAAAAAGAAGCGTGGTGCCCCACACGAGACATTGCCTATACTGGCGTTCTCGTCGATGACCTGATCACTATGGGTACAAACGAACCCTATCGAATGTTCACTAGCAGAGCCGAGTACAGGTTGCTGTTACGTGAAGACAATGCCGATAGTCGCTTAACAGAAGTGGGCAGAAAACTCGGTCTCGTCGATGATAGTCGTTGGAAAGTTTTTTGTGAGAAACAAGAGGCTATTGAGAAGGAGACTCAGCGACTGAAAAACACATGGATACAACCAAATACAGAGATAGCTTTGCAACTAAAAGATCACATCGAACATACTATTTCTCATGAATATTCTCTTTTTGATCTGCTTAAACGTCCGGAGCTTAACCATAAAATTATCACTCAACTAACCCCCGATGAACCATGTGACGCAACCATTGGTCAACAGGTGGAAATTGATGCCAAGTATTCTGGTTATATTGATCGTCAGAGAAGTGAGATTGATCGTTTAAAACGCTACGAAAATACTCGAATACCCTCTGATTTCAATTATTCTCTAGTCAAAGGTTTGTCCAATGAAGTGAAACAAAAGTTGTCAGAAGCTCTACCTGAAACGCTGGCCAGGGCATCCCGAATTCCGGGAGTCACTCCGGCGGCAATTTCGCTGCTGTTAGTGCAGTTAAAAAAGTCTGCCGCATAAAATAACCGGAACCCTATGTCTGTCATTAGTGATGAAACTTTAATAACTCTGCTACGTTCTGGTTTGACAGACCTTGGGTTGTGTTGTGATGATGCACAAATCGTCAAGTTACAGCAGTATGTAGAACTTCTCTGTCGTTGGAATAGAGCCTATAACCTCACTGCCATAAAAGATCCCATTGATATGATCAGACTACATATATTGGATAGTCTATCGATCTCTCGATATTTGCAAAAAACACGGTTCATTGATGTAGGCACTGGAGCTGGATTACCTGGCATACCCTTGGCTATTGTCAATCCAACTAAATTTTTCAGTTTACTCGACAGCAACGGAAAAAAAACACGATTTCTGTTTCAAGCGAAAACTGAACTTTGTTTAAACAATGTGGAAGAGCTAAATCTTAGAGTGGAGGATTTTACTCCAGAAGAAAAATATGACGGTGTATTAAGTAGAGCATTTAGCTCATTGAATGATATGCTTTATGGATGTAATCATTTGGTGGCTGATTTGGGATGTTTTTATGCTATGAAAGGTCGTTTGGACAACCTTGAATTAAATAGTTTACCAAAACATTATACTGTGACTAACACCTATCCTCTCAGAGTTCCTGGGGTTGAAGCTGACCGTCACCTTATTACAATCATCCATACTGGTGAAGGAAAAATTACGGTTGGTTAAGATAATATCAATTGCGAATCAGAAAGGGGGTGTTGGAAAGACAACAACCAGCATTAACTTATCTGCATCTCTCGTGGCCTATAAAAAAAGAGTCCTATTAATTGATTTAGATCCTCAGGGTAACGCTACTATGGGATCGGGACTAGAAAAGCAATCCTGTGAACTTAGTATTTATCATGTGTTGACCGGTAAAAATTCAGTAGAAGACGTCAAAGCTCAGGGATCAGGGAATTATGACCTGTTGCCGGCAAACCGTGATTTGGTGGCTGCAGAGGTGGAGCTATTGAAAGAAATCGGTAGAGAATCTCGATTAAAGCACGCCCTTGAGCCAATCCAGCAGGCTTATGACTACATCATTATTGACTGTCCACCAACACTAAATATGTTGACCGTAAATGCACTCGTAGCCAGCGATGGTGTTATCATTCCAATGCAATGTGAATATTTTTCCTTGGAGGGTTTAGCCGATCTCAACAATACTATTAAGCAAATTGCTAAATTAATTAATCCAAAGTTACATATCCAAGGCATCCTTCGAACTATGTATGATCCGAGAAGTAGTTTGACCTCAGCTGTCACAGCTCAGTTGCGCAAATACTTTGGTAGCCGAGTTTACCGAGTCAGTATTCCACGGAATGTCCGTCTCGCCGAAGCACCTAGCCACGGAGTTCCAGCGTTAACATATGATCGAAATTCTAAAGGATCTATCGCTTATTTGGCGTTGGCTGGAGAAATTCTTAAGTTAGAGAAATTAACCGAAAAACAAGAGTTGGCAAGAGTCTAATGTAATGAATGCTAAGAGACAAAGTTTAGGTAAAGGGTTAGACGCGCTGCTGGATTTTAGTGATGAGGTAGCTGTTGTTGATTCAAAAGAATCAGAGAGTGACGGTGTCTTGCTAGAATTGCCAGTAGAGTTTTTACAACGAGGAAAATATCAACCTCGTCGAGACATAGATCAAGACGCATTAGCTGAACTTGCCAGTTCAATTGCACAGCAAGGCGTTATGCAGCCCATAGTGGTTCGCAAAGTTGCTCTCGAGAAATATGAAATTATTGCTGGTGAGCGCCGTTGGCGAGCTACTCAACAAGCCGGACTGGCCACCATACCAGCAATTATCAGAGAATTGACAGATGAAGCCGCCATTGCCATGGCGCTTATTGAAAACATTCAGCGAGAAGATCTTAATGCCATTGAAGAAAGCCGGGCGCTGTTGCGTTTGCAAGACGAATTTGGGTTGACACAACAACAGGTCGCAGATGCGGTGGGCAAATCTCGAACTGCGGTAACCAATCTTATGCGATTGGCCAGTTTAGAAGGCGCAGTTCAAAAACAACTGGAGTTGGGCGAGATTGAGCTAGGGCACGCCAAGTGTCTACTGGGGTTAGATGGTGAAGATCAAATTATTGCTGGTCGACAGGTTGCCGCCAATGCGTTGTCGGTAAGACAAACAGAAACTTTAGTAAAGCAAGTTAAAAATGGCAGTTTAGACAAACCTCAGTTAATTAAATCGTGTCCTGACCCAGATATTTTGCATTTGCAAGAGTCGCTTTCCCATCGCCTTGGCGCAGCAATTTTAATACAACACAAAACCAGTGGTGGGGGTAAGCTCGTAATCAACTATCACAGTTTAGACGAGCTTGAAGGAATCCTGTCGAGAATAAAGTAATACCACCCAATATTGGTTATATGAATTGCTACTATAGATAGCAATCCTCTGTTGAAACTGTTGCACAGTATCCCTATAATGCGCTCGCCTGATTACGGGGTGAGTTTTCCTAGTTAAAGAAGGAAAAGGTAGCGTCCACAGAGCTTATGAATACTATTCCCAAACCTGCGGTAATGAAGGTTGTTCTATTTCAAGGTTTGTTACTCATATTAATGAGTGGAATTGTATTATTTTTCGATGCAGAAATTGCTGTCTCGATTGCACTCGGTGGACTGATTCAACTGATACCCCAGGCATGGTTCACTTGGCAAGCCTTTAAATATGCCGGAGCAAACCAAGCCGCCGCCATTGTAAGATCAATGTACCGTGGCGAGACAGGAAAGTTGATATTGACGGCATGTGGTTTTGTTACCGTTTTTATCATAGTTGAGGATTTAAATGTAATCGCGTTAATGAGCGCGTTTATAACCATGTTAAGCGTACAGATTTTGCTTTTAGCTAAAGTCTTTAACCAGTAGAGAGAACCAAAGAACCCTGTTACCTGGGGACAATGGGAAGAGTTGATTAAATGGCCGGTGAAAATCCCGCAACAACCACGGAATATATCCAACATCATTTGCAAAATCTCGTTTACGGGAAGCTGCCTGCTGGTTTTGAGCGCCAAACTGATTATGGTGTTGAAGTGCTGAGCGCTGACATGTGGACCATGGCCCACGGAGCAGACGAAGTAGCGGCGATGGGTTTTTGGGCAATCCATGTGGATTCCATGGCTTGGTCCATCGGGTTGGGCTTAATTTTCTGCTGGTTGTTTAGACGAGCGGCTGTTCGTGCCACCACAGGCGTCCCCTCTGGCTTCATAAATTTTGTCGAATTAATTGTTGAGTTTATTGATGGCACTGTCAAAGACAGTTTCCACGGTAAAAACAAAATGGTGGCTCCACTGGCGCTGACTATTTTTGTGTGGATCTTTCTAATGAATTTAATGGATCTTCTTCCCGTTGATCTAGTACCAAAATTATTGATGATGGCCGGCGTAGAGTACCAGAAAATAGTCCCCTCCACTGATCCTAACGTTACCATGGGAATGGCTCTTGGCGTCTTTGTGTTGATGCTGTATTACAACATCAAAATTAAAGGCACTGGTTTTATCAAAGAATTGACCATGCACCCCTTCAATCACTGGGCGTTCATTCCTGTTAATTTGTTTATGGAATTGGTCGGTTTGCTGGCTAAACCGTTCTCTCTTGGCTTGCGTCTTTTCGGCAATATGTATGCGGGCGAAATGATCTTTATTTTGATTGCCATGATGTTTGCTGCTGGTGCCGGTACTGGCTTGGTGTCTGGCGGCCTCAATGCTCAGATGTTTGGAGATGGAACAAACGGCATTTTTTGGGCAGTTATTTTTGTTATGGTTTGTGGGGTTTGCTGGCTTAACCTCAAAGAAAAATTATCTACGGGCAGAACAGTTCTGGTGATGTTGGCGCTGCTGACGATCGCTGGTGGGGTGTTTGCTCTAGGTGGTGGCTTAATGCAGTGGGGATGGGCTATTTTCCATATCCTGGTTATTACTCTACAGGCATTTATTTTCATGGTACTTACGATCGTCTACTTAAGTATGGCGCACGAAGAAGACCATTAATTTTTAAAACTATTGAAATCGGGAGTCTACGATGGAACTTGTAATCATTGCTGCGGCAATTATGCTCGGCTTGGGCGCACTGGGAGCGGCTATTGGCATGGGTCTGCTGGGTGGAAAGCTAATTGAAGGAACTGCTCGTCAGCCGGAGCTTGGTCCCATGCTGCAAGGCAAAATGTTCCTTTTAGCGGGTCTGATTGATGCTGTGCCTATTATTGGTGTAGGTATCGCAATGTACCTTATCTTTGTTGTTGCACCTGGTGTTGGTGCTTAACTGCTTGAATCTTACCGGACCTTCATTAAAGAGGTATTAGCGTGAATATTAATCTAACGCTGTTTGGTCAGATGGTGACCTTCGCAATGTTTGTATGGTTCTGCATGAAGTTTGTGTGGCCCGTCATTATCGGAGCTATGGAAGAGCGAGAAAAGAAAATTGCTGACGGTTTAGACGCAGCGGACCGTGCTATGCGTGATCTGGAGACGGCTCAAAACAAGGCATCTGATCAGATGAAAGAAGCCAAGCAGGAAGCGGCTGGAATTGTCGATCAGGCAAACAAGCGAGCCAATCAGATAGTCGATGAAGCTAAGCAGCAAGCCATTGCTGAGGGAGATCGTCTCAAAGCAGCGGCACAGGCTGAGATTGATCAAGAAGTTAACCGAGCCAAAGAAGAACTGCGAGCATCGGTGGCTGGTTTGGCATTAGCGGGCGCGGAAAAGGTATTGGAAGCGTCGATCGATGATAAAGCCAACCGAGCGCTAGTGGACAAATTAGCGTCACAGTTGTAACAGAGGATCCCATGGCAGAATTGAGCACCATTGCAAGACCCTATGCAAAAGCAGCTTTTGAGTATGCTGTGGATGCATCGGCGCTTGAGGTTTGGTCAACTGGGTTGGCGGTGGCCGCATCAGTGTCACAGCAACCTAAGCTGGTGAAGCTTTTGCGATCGCCTAGTTCCACCTCTGCCCAACAAGCGGCTACCTTAAATGAGGTTTGTGCGGAAGAGATCAGTGACACAATAAAAAACTTTATTGTCATCTTGTCAGAAAATAACCGTTTGACACTGCTTTCTCAAATCAGCGATCAATTTGATGTAATGAAAGCCAATTTTGAAAAAGCCGTGGATGTTGAGGTGATTTCAGCGCAACCATTGGATGCTAAGCAACAGGCATCATTAACAAAAGCGTTGAGTAAAAAGTTAGAAAGAGAAGTAAATATGCAGGTTAGTTTGGATAAGGACCTGTTGGGTGGTGCGGTTATCCGCGCCGGGGATACCGTCATTGACGGATCTATTCGCGGTCGTTTGACCAAATTAGCAGAGTCATTTAATTCCTAAGGATTGAGGCCATAGCATGCAGCAACTGAATCCATCAGAGATCAGTGAAATTATCAAAGGTCGTATTGATAACCTTGATGTTTCATCAGAAGCCCAAAATGAGGGCACTATTGTTTCCGTTTCCGACGGTATCATTCGTATACACGGTTTAGCCGATGTTATGTATGGCGAGATGATCGAGTTCGATGGCGGGGTGTACGGAATGGCACTAAACCTCGAGCGCGACTCTGTCGGTGCCGTGGTTTTGGGCGACTACCAAACATTGGCCGAAGGTCAAAAAGCACGTTGTACTGGGCGAGTGTTGGAAGTTCCCGTCGGACCTGAATTAGAGGGTCGAGTTGTTGACGCTCTGGGTAATCCAATTGACGGTAAAGGCCCGGTCAATGCAGCTTTGACTGACGCGGTAGAGAAGGTTGCTCCAGGGGTAATCGCTCGTCAGTCAGTTGATCAACCAGTACAGATCGGTTTGAAAGCGGTGGATACAATGGTTCCAATTGGTCGCGGACAGCGTGAGCTGATCATCGGCGACCGTCAGATTGGTAAAACCGCTATCGCTGTGGACGCTATCATTAATCAGAAAGGTTCCGGTATTAAGTGTATCTACGTGGCGGTTGGCCAAAAAGCGGCATCGGTTGCCGCTGTAGTGCGCAAGCTAGAAGAACACGGCGCCATGGAGCATACCGTGGTTGTGGCAGCTACTGCCTCCGACCCTGCCGCGATGCAATTCTTGGCGCCCTTCGCCGGTTGTTCTATGGGTGAGTACTATAGAGATCGCGGACAGGATGCTCTGATTATTTATGATGATTTAACCAAGCAGGCTTGGGCTTATCGTCAAATCTCATTGTTGCTTAAGCGTCCACCAGGACGAGAAGCTTATCCCGGTGATGTATTCTATCTGCACTCACGTCTTCTAGAGAGAGCTGCGAGAGTCAATGCCGACTATGTTGAAAAGTTCACAGATGGGAAAGTTAAGGGACAGACGGGCTCATTGACCGCTCTGCCAGTGATTGAGACACAAGCGGGCGACGTTTCTGCCTTCGTTCCAACCAATGTAATTTCTATTACAGATGGTCAGATCTTCCTCGAAGCAGACATGTTCAACTCAGGTATTCGACCAGCGATGAACGCGGGTATCTCTGTATCTCGGGTTGGTGGTGCAGCGCAGACAAAAATCATTAAGAAACTCTCTGGCGGTATTCGTACCGCGTTGGCACAGTATCGCGAATTGGCTGCTTTCTCTCAGTTTGCCTCTGACTTGGACGACGCCACAAAAGCACAGCTCGACCACGGTGAGCGAGTCACCGAATTGATGAAGCAAAAGCAATACACTCCTCAGAGCATCGCTGAAATGGGTGTCATGGTCTACGCAGCAGATAATGGCTATTTGCAGTCGGTGGAGGTTAGCAAAATTAGCGACTTTGAATCAGCGCTATTGTCCTATATGAAGGCTGAGCATGGTGATTTGATGGATCAGATAAACCAGTCTGGTGACTACAACGATGAAATTGGCGCATCCTTTAAGGCAGCGCTAGACCAGTTTGTTGCAACTCAAACCTGGTAAACAAAGCGTTCTAAACGAGCACATAAGATGGCAATTGGCAAAGAAGTAAAAACAAAGATCGCAAGTATTGGTAGTACGCAGAAAATTACCAGCGCGATGGAAATGGTCGCCGCCAGTAAAATGCGTCGAGCCCAAGATCGCATGGCATTGGGAAAGCCTTACGCGCAGAGAATTCGCGATGTTGTGGGCCACATTGCCAATGCAGTCTCTGAGTACAAGCATCCTTATCTGGTTGAGCGCGAGGTTAAGCGCGTTGCCTATATTGTTGTTTCCACTGATCGCGGTCTCTGTGGAGGATTGAACATCAATTTGTTCAAAACCGCACTCAAGTCTATGAAAGCCTGGGCTGATCAAGAGGTGGAAGTGGATATCTGTGTGGTGGGTAACAAAGCGTCTGCATTTTTCGCCACGGTGGGCGGCAATGTGGTGGCTGCTGTTAAAGACATTGGTGATGAACCAGTGGCCGCTGATCTAATTGGCGGTGTCAAAGTGATGTTAGACGCTTTTGATCAGGGTCGCATCGATAAGCTTTATGTGGTCAGCAACGAATTTGTCAACACCATGACGCAATCGCCAACGGTGGAGCAACTTTTGCCGTTGCAGGCCTCTTCAGATGAGCGCTTAGGTCATCACTGGGATTACATTTACGAGCCCGATGCCCAGGAATTGTTGGATGGTTTACTGGTTCGCTATATAGAGTCTCAAGTTTATCAGGGCGTAGTAGAAAACAAAGCCTGTGAACAGGCCGCTCGTATGTTGGCGATGAAAAATGCAACGGATAACGCCGGCGATATGATTGATGAATTACAACTGCTTTATAACAAGGCGCGACAAGCAGCAATTACCCAAGAGCTATCGGAAATTGTTGGTGGCGCCGCCGCCGTTTAAAGCCAAACGAAATTTAAAGGTTTAGGAAAGAGGAACCGCACATGAGTAGTGGACGTATTGTACAAATCATTGGTGCTGTGATCGACGTGGAATTCCCCCGCGATCAAGTGCCCAACGTCTATGACGCCCTGGTCGTTGATGACAAGGGCCTAACCCTGGAAGTACAGCAGCAGTTGGGCGACGGCGTTGTTCGTGCCATTGCTATGGGTTCCTCTGAAGGAATTAGCCGCGGTCTTGGTGTTGATAATACCAAAGCGCCAATTTCTGTGCCTGTGGGTACTGAGACTCTAGGTCGTATTATGGATGTCCTCGGTAATCCAATCGATGAAAAAGGCCCTATCGGTGAGAAAGAGCGCATGGCGATTCACCGCAAGCCGCCAGCCTATGACGAATTGGCTGCCTCCGACGACTTGTTGGAAACAGGTATTAAAGTAATTGACTTAGTATGTCCCTTTGCCAAAGGCGGTAAGGTAGGTCTATTTGGTGGTGCCGGTGTAGGTAAGACGGTAAATATGATGGAGTTAATCAACAATATTGCCACAGAACACAGTGGTCTATCGGTGTTTGCCGGTGTTGGTGAGCGAACCCGTGAAGGTAACGATTTCTATTACGAAATGCAGGAATCTGGAGTTGTTAATGTGGAGACTCCAAGTGATTCCAAGGTTGCCATGGTCTACGGCCAGATGAATGAGCCTCCGGGTAACCGACTCCGTGTTGCACTGACAGGACTGACTATGGCGGAGAGATTCCGTGATGAAGGCAAGGACGTTTTGTTGTTCGTTGACAATATCTACAGATATACCCTTGCCGGAACTGAGGTTTCTGCACTTCTGGGGCGTATGCCATCCGCGGTAGGATATCAGCCGACACTGGCCGAAGAGATGGGTGTACTGCAAGAGCGCATTACCTCAACTAAAACGGGTTCTATTACCTCGGTGCAAGCGGTTTATGTCCCCGCAGATGATTTGACTGACCCCTCCCCTGCCACCACATTTGCGCACTTGGATTCCACAGTGGTACTGAGTCGCGATATTGCCTCAAAGGGTATTTATCCTGCGGTTGATCCACTGGATTCTACCTCTAGACAACTCGACCCACTGATCATTGGCAATGAGCACTACGAAGTGGCCCGTGGTGTACAGTCTGTGTTACAGCGCTACAAAGAGTTGAAAGATATTATTGCTATCTTGGGTATGGATGAGCTATCTGAGGATGACAAACTTGCAGTGGCGCGAGCGCGTAAGATTGAGCGCTTCTTGTCTCAGCCCTTCCACGTGGCGGAAATTTTCACTGGGTCCCCTGGTAAGTATGTTTCGTTGAAGGACACTATTGCTGGGTTCCAGGGAATTCTCGCCGGTGAGTACGACGATCTTCCAGAGCAAGCCTTCTATATGGTAGGCTCTATTGAAGAAGCGGTAGACAAAGCTAAAAACCTGTAAGTGGTAGAAAGTAAAGGCAACGAAAAATGACAACAACCGTTCATTGTGACATCGTAAGTGCAGATGAATCCCTTTTTTCGGGGACAGTGCAGATGATTGTTGCCACAGGATCACTGGGTGATTTGGGCATTATGCCCGGTCATGCGCCACTGTTGAGCGATCTCAAGCCTGGCCCGGTGCGCTTGGTGAGAGAAGATGGTGAAGAAGAAGTTTACTATCTCTCAGGCGGTTATGTGGAAGTGCAACCAAATAGCATAGCGATTTTGGCTGATACTGCTGTGCGCGCAGGTGATATTGACGAAGCTGCGGCGGCTGAAGCCTTGCAGTCAGCAGAGACGGCGATGGTTAATCAGGCCGGTGAGATAGAGTACTCCAAGGCAGCTGCTATGTTGGCAGAGGCCACAGCGCAGCTGCGTACTATCCAGACATTGCGAAAAAAATTGGGTGGCTGATTGGTTTTAGTCTGACTAAAAAGAGCGGCTATGCCGCTCTTTTTTTTGTTATTACCTAAGCTCATGACGTGCACAACCTTGAGTTGTGGAAGCAATCAACGTATTGTAAAAACTAAACTTGAGAAGAACTAACTATTTCTTATGAAGCAGACAAATTTTGTCATTTTAGCCGCCGGTAAAGGCACCCGCATGCAGTCTTCTCTGCCAAAAGTTTTACATAAAATTGCCGGACGTTCCATGTTGGGCCATGTGATCGATGCAGTTGATTCTCTGGGCAGTGACGCAAAAAAAATTATTGTTACCGGCCATGGTGCGGCCTTGGTTGAGCAGCAGTTCCAAGGCGGTGACACATTATTTGTTCAGCAGAAAGAACAGCTTGGTACCGGGCACGCGGTACAAATGGCGCTGCCGGTGTTGGATGATCATGCGGTTGTTGTTGTTTTATACGGTGATGTGCCACTTATCCGGCCCACCACCATTAACGCAATGCTGGAGGTAGTCAGTGACACCCAGATGGGGTTGCTCACCGTTGATTTAGATAATCCCCATGGCTATGGACGTATCGTACGCAGCGATGAAGGAGCAATTGAAGCTATTGTTGAACAAAAAGATGCCACT
>CAXRFT010000007.1:0-16852 GCA_964230135.1 Porticoccaceae bacterium
TGGACGGCAGTGCGCCATTAACCAAAAAGAAAAAGAGCTACACAAAAAAGCCTAAGCGCTCTTGATGGTTCGATCGATGGCAGCCAGTATGGCGATGAGGTTACTACCATCCACTCGGTTCAGAGCAAAATAGGTTTCCGCCATGGGTGCAATGGCGCTCTCCTTTGGCAGTGGCTGTTGAGTTTCACACAGGGCTTGCATCCGCGGGACAAATATAAACTGCAGCCACTGGACAAACGTCAGTTTATCTACTGCAAAAGGTTCACTGCTGGATAAATCGTCTCGAGACGGTGATTGCTCGGACCACTGACCAGCAGCTCGCATCTCAGACGCCAATTGATTCAAAGAATCCATAAGCTGCCTGTAGATCGCCGAGTCTACCGCCACAATTAGTGCACCCCAATATCGCGGGTAAATGGTGGCAGCGCGTTGAGAAGCTGTTTACCATAACGCTTTGTCAGCAGGCGTTTATCCAATATGGATACAACACCGGTATCTGACTCGGTGCGCAGTAACCGGCCGCTGGCCTGGGTCAAACGCAGCGATGCCAGGGGTAAGGCGATATCGAAAAATGAGTTACCACCCCGCAATTCAATCCACTCAGCCAACGCTTCTTGCAGAGGGTCATTGGGCACCGCAAAAGGTAATTTCGCAATGATCACATGACGGCAGTAATCTCCCGGTAAGTCCACGCCCTCAGCAAAACTGGCCAAACCAAACAGTATACTGGTCTTACCCTGATCAATACGCTCTTTGTGCAAACGAATCATCTCTCGGTTTGAATACTGACCCTGAATTAAAATCCTTCGCACCATATCATTGGACAGCTGGTCATAGACTTGATCCATTTGCCGTTTCGATGAAAACAGCACCAGGGTCCCGCTATTCTTATCTATCATGGCAGACAGATTATCCACCATATACTGCGTATGAGCACTGACATCATTACCCTCCACCGCATCTGTTGGCACCTTTATGATCGCCGCATTGGCATAATCAAAGGCACCGGCGACGGTTAAAAAATGAGCTGAATCTGGCATCCCGGTCTCGCGCTGAAAACTAGTAAAACTACCCAGGGATTTTAATGTGGCCGATGTCACCACGGCGGCAAAGCAACTGCCCCAAAGTCTGTCTGCAAGAATTTCCGCGGCCTGAATTGGGCTGGCATTAACCGCTATGTCTAAATTGCCAGAAGAGCCCTCATCCAAGGTCAACCAGCAAGCCATGGGAGCTGATTGAGGTTGAATCTCCCTGTACAGGCGATCCCACAACGCCAGTAGCCGCTCAGCGTTGGACAGCCAAGATCCCACTTGCTGATAAAATAATTCTATGTCGGGGCCAGGCACAGGATACTGTTTATCACTGAGAGCCTCGCTCAAGGTATCCTCGAGCACTTCCAGACGACCAAGCCAGCCACTGGTATGCCGGGTTATTTGCGCAGCAATGTCTCGAATGGTGTTGCCCACGTCACCATGGGCAAAACGAAAGCGCCGTTCATCATCTTGGGCAGTATCAATTCGTTCTTTGAAAAGAGGATAAGACAACGACAGTAACTCGCTGAGAGCGTCTGCCTCGCGCTCAATTCTCGGGAGTTGCTCTGACAAACTAAGGTCTTTGGAAAATACCTTCGCCTGACCTTTGCACTGTTTTGGAATTCTCTCCAACCAGGTCAAGGTGCTGTTAATTCGACACTGGGCACCAAAATGTCGAATAGCCGTATCTCCTAATCGATGGCCCTCGTCACAGATGTAAATACAGTCCTCTGGAGGTGGAAGAATAGCGCCACCACCCAGCGACAAGTCAGCCATAACCAGATCGTGATTGGCCACTATACAATCAGTCTCCTCGAGATCTCCACGCGCTTTAAAAAATGGACACTGATTGACAAACCGACAGCGACGGCCTGTGCACTGACGCCGATCCACAGTCAGAGCCTGCCATTCAATATCTCTAATGTGAGTATCCCAGGTATCGCGATCACCACTCCAAGATCCTTCCTCAAGTGCGTCCCACAGCTCGCGATAGAGCGCCTCAGTCTGCACATTAGGGTTAAAGGAGTCTGTATCTTCAAAGAGAAAAACACCGGCCTCCTTGGCTTTTATTGCATCTAGATGTTGTTCCATCCGCAGGTTGCAGGCATAGCGGCCACGCCCTTTGAGCAAGGCGCAGGAATGGTCCCAACCGCATGCCTCCAACAGCTCGGGAATGTCTTTGTGTATAAGCTGTTCTTGTAGAGCCACTGTTCCGGTGGATACCACGACAGTCTTTTTCAGCGCTCGGGCAATGGGCAGCGCTGCAATCAAATAACCCACGGTCTTTCCAGTGCCAGTGCCTGCTTCAATCGCTGCCAGACGTTTGCTAGCATCCTCTTGGCTGAGACTGTTTGCCACCGCCGCTATCATTTGCTTCTGACCCAAACGCGGTTTCAGTTCCCGCTTATCGAGGAAATTTCGGTAACCTGTTTGAATGATGTCTCTTAGGTCAGCATCTAACAAATGTTAGGACTCCTAGAGATTAACGGCGACAGCCAACTGACTCTCAACCGGCGCTGCATAGGCAGCAAGAGCCACTACGCGGTGATCCTGAGGCATGGCGCTAATACGAGTTTTGAATTTTTGCTCTGCGATGGTCCAATTTTCATCTGGCCACTGGCTTTTTAATTGTCTCAAAACCTCACTATCGGCATCCTTGTTGCGCAGCTGCCAAGCAATAATATTACTGGGGAAGAGTTGATAATTTTGCAGAATTTGCCGATCAATTTCAGCTGCCAGAGCATCAGCATCTTCAAATTGAGTGCTGATAGGTGCGCCAAAAGTAACCTTAATTCGACCTTTGTAGCCGACAAACCCCTGCTTGATACTGTCTAAATCTTCAAACGGGTCTTTGGTGTAGGTATTGCCAATATTCAGTTGATGGAGTTCATCAGCTTTGTTGCTATCACAAGGGTCGTACTCGTAAGCCAAAGACACTGGGACTATATTGAGCTGAGCAATTGCCTCGGCAAAAGATTGCTGCTTACTTTTTGACAGGGCGAGCATTTTTAAAAGCGCCGTCTCGGTGCGATCATAGCCATCTTTTGCCCGCCCCTCGGCTTGAGCTATCCAGATGGAAACATCTTCCTCAACAATACTGTGACGAATATAGTGAGACAAATGTTTCAGGGCAGCCAGTTTATCCCTGCGTCCTGTGATGGAGCGTTTAACGATAAAACTGCGGTTGATGCGCATCAAATCAGAGGCGAAGGGCTTGCTGAGCAAATTATCACCAATGGCGATACGTACAGTATTCCTACCTGCCATGGTCAGACCGAGGCAAATAATCGCAGGATCCAGCGCAATATCCCGGTGATTGCTCATAAACAGATAGGGCTTATCACCCTGTAAATTTTCCAATCCGACGAAATCATAACTATCAGTGGTGCGCGCCAACACCTCCAATAAACGAACCCTCATATGCTCTTGCAAGTCACTGACCGTTTTAATACGGCTAGCGCGCTTGCGTAAACTCAGCGATAACAGAGGCCTGATCAGCGCAAATAACAGAGTAGACAGAGGTGCCGGAAGCCAGGGGAACTGCCGCGACAACAGCAGATCGAGCAACTCTCGATCATGCACCAATCGCGATAGCACTTGCGGTACTTCGCTGTCATGATAGGGACGAATATCATCGAAATTAGTCATTGAAGTAATCAGTTAACCTTTGGTTTCACTTAGTGGTAGACCTAACGCTGGCGGGCATTATACCAATTTACCGGGCAAGAAAATTTGTCGACCTTGTCAGCGACATCGAGAACCAGAGCAAAGAGTGCCATACGGACTAGCACACCATTATCGGTCTGACGAAAAATAGCCAAGTTTGGATTGTCATCCAAATCACTGTCCAATTCATTGGCATCAGCCCGCGAGTCTCTCGGCAGAGGATGCATGATCACTGTATTAGGCTGACAATACTGCGTGTAAATGGCCTGATTGAGCCGAAATTTGCCGCGGTAAAGATCGGCTTCCTGCTTGCTAGAGAAACGCTCCTCCTGAATACGCGTTGAGTAGGCGATATCCACATCGGCGATACTCTGCGTCAATTCATGTGACTCTGTCACCTCGACGCCAGCACTGCGCATATCTTCGATTATTGACGCCGGCAAAGACAACTCTTTAGGTGAGATCAACACCACACGAATGCCATTATAAAGAGACAACAGCTTGCCGAGCGAATGTACCGTGCGTCCATGGCGCAGGTCGCCAATCATGGCAATACTCAGACCATCAATATCGCGATTCTTGTCCGCCATTTCTTTGCGTATGGTGTACAGATCCAAAAGCGCCTGGGTGGGATGTTCGTTGGCACCATCACCCCCGTTCAAAACCGGTACACGGCTGGCGGAGGCGAAATCAGCCACCGATCCAGCCTGTGGATGACGCATGCAGATGACATCACTAAATCCCGACAGGACTCGCGCTGTATCCTGCAGCGATTCACCTTTTACCAGTGCGGAATTTTCAAAGCCTGCGGTCTCGCGCACCTCTCCACCGAGCAAATTAAACGCAGAGCCAAAACTGACTCTGGTTCTTGTACTGGCCTCAAAAAACATATTGCCAAGAATGGCACCCTCTAACACTCTAGTGACTTTTTTTCTAAGCGCGTAGGGCTCCATCCTATCAGCCACAGAGAATACTTTATCAACATCTTCCCGTTGAAACTGGCTTATGGATAATATGTGCGAACCGGTAAAGTCCAAACTGCTATACCAACGACGTAGTCAAGTTTCGGGGAGTGTAGCCTGTTTCGGCCTGACACTCTAGTGAGTTGGTGCAAATTCGCTATCCACCTGTTGCCCCCAGTGCTTCAGGGACTGAAGAATGTCAACTTTCTGAGGCGCTAAACCCTCTGCGGACAACAACGAATCAATTTCTTTAAATAGTTGCTCAATGGTCAGGTAACCGGAGCTTTCATCGTAAAGTCTCCAGCGACAGTTGGCCCTCCAACTCGCCCTCTCCTCACCAGTCAGGGTGTCATTGAAATAGCGCGCACGGTAACTCAATAGCAATTCATTGTAGCGCTGATCGGCAAACTGATAGCGGTGTTGCTGAAAGTCTGCTGCAGTGGCTTTTCGCACCTCCTCGAGAATTTGACGATCGCTATTGGGCAAAAACCCCTCATAGAGCCGCTGCTCGGCTTCGATTTTGGGTTGGTAGTCCGGTGCCGAGAATACCTCCTGCAACTTGATAGATACATCGATTTGAAGCAACTGACGCCAGTGTTGCTCACAGCGGACAACATCCAAACCTAGGCGCTCGGCCACCACTGAATCCACAAGTTTATGTGTGGCCACCACTGGCGCCTTATTCAAATGCACAACTTTCAGTGGGATTCGAGACTCATCGTCGTCAAGATCATCCGCGCTTGTAAACACCCTACGTCTAATTTGCTGTGCATCCAAATCAATCAGCATATCGGGATCGGCGGCCAGATCGACGCAGATGATGCCGTTATTATTTGTCGGATGTTTAGCCAGTGGCATCATAATGGCGCAGTACATTTTGTCACTCGGCAACATACCGGAAACATGTAAAAAGGGACTGCGCCGGTTTAGGTCAAGTAAACTGGCCACCGCTGTTTTTCCACGATGATTAACCACATAATCGAATAATTTCGGTTGCCTCTGTTTGATCAATTTAGCCATCGCTATGGTAGCGGTAACATCCGACAGCGCATCGTGTGCAGAGGCGTGATCAATATTATTCGCCGCCGTCAAATGCTCCAATTTAAAGCTGGGCTTGCCATCGCTGTGGTCGGTCCACTGGATTCCATCGGGGCGCAGTGCGCGGGTCAGACGCAACATGTCTAAAATATCCCAGCGAGAGTTGCCGTATTGCCACTCCCGTTGATAGGGGTCATAAAAATTTCTGTAAAGACAATAACGACTGACTTCATCATCAAAGCGGATGCTGTTATAACCAACACCACAGGTATTCGGCTGAGACAGCTGACGATGGATAAGCTCGATAAACTGAGGTTCCGGAAGCCCATTTTCCAGTGCGGTTTGAGGCGTTATACCGGTGATTAGACAGGCCTGAGGAGACGGCAGTATATCTCGTTGCGGTTGACAGTAAATCACTAGCGGGTCGCCGATGGGATTGAGATCTTCGTCGGTACGCAGACCTGCGAATTGGGACGGCCGATCACGCGAGGGATCGGCACCAAAGGTTTCGTAATCGTGCCAATAAAAGGTGTTGGCCATGGGTAACTCCTGTACTATCTCCAAGGCCCCGTGGAACTATGGGCCGGAAACCTCATCAGACGACTGCGGTTCCGATATTGTCTGCAGCTGCTGAGACCTCTGTTCCAACTGGTAGATCTTTTGTGTGGTACTGCGGCGAAAACTGTCCATCGCCTCTATGGCATCAACGTTTTTCTCCACAGTGGCATCGGTTTTCG
Source organism: Porticoccaceae bacterium (assembly GCA_964230135.1). Classification (GTDB taxonomy): domain Bacteria; phylum Pseudomonadota; class Gammaproteobacteria; order Pseudomonadales; family Porticoccaceae; genus HTCC2207. The sequence continues at coordinate 6,436 of CAXRFT010000007.1, forward strand.
CCATTGACGTCTTGAGCTGGTTGAGTTTGTCGCTATAGCTACGAAGCGCTTGTTTGGTGACATTGAGTTCCTCAGACAAGGATAATGCTTCGACACCAATGTCACTGATGCGTGAATTCGCTTTCTCAATTTTGGCGTCTAACTCAGAACTCAATTTGGCAACGGATTTTTCTATGGCCGTGCGTTTTTGCGCTAGAAAGGCAATATCCTTTTTATTCGCTGCAATCTTCGATTTATTCTTGTCATTGGATACACCCCAGAGTTTTCTGATTTCACTCCAGTGCTTTTTCAATTCATCCTTATTTTTACTGATATTCAACTGCATGGCAGCACCGGATTGGGTCACCGACTCATCGGTACTACTCAATCGCGATTCAAGCAACTCAAAACGAGTTTGCAAGCTGTCGTGTCTTGCTAATAAATCCTGATACTGCAACCATCCAAAGCCAGCCGCTGCAACTAAGCCCACCAATGCAATGATAGCGATGGTATTGCTACCACCAGACCCCGTGGTATTGCCCGAGGAATTCGAACGTGTTTTCGACCCATTGGAGTCGCCTCGAGAATCACCCATGTTACGACCAATCATATCATCGCGCTGAGCGGTAATTGGAGATCTTGGTTTTTTGTCCATGCTCTGTTCCTGTGTCGCTAGACACCCTATGGGTTCTGACAATTTATGATTGCTAAATTATACGCTGATATCAGTGCAAAGATAAAAGCATCAAAGATAATTTTATCTACGATACACCAGCGAAAAGAAGCTGAACAAAACATACCAGTTGTATTTGTGCAAACATAATTCAAATCATCCACTGCACAGTCCAACGTTGATTCTTCACTCTGCACTTTTCTCCCTTGTGTTGCGTGAACTGGTGTTATCTTGCCAAACAACAGAAGAGTCTCCCACCATAAACTGCTCGGCCGAGTTCCATCAGTGCTGTGAGTGTACCCATTGAACTACAAATTGAGGACTACCTTGCAGAGGCAGTCCCGTATTTGTCCTAGTCAATGCTGGGAATGCGCCCCGGCGTCCATGGCGCGCCCATCGCCTCGAGTTCTGCTTCAAGCCCAGCTAGCTCGGTTTGTAATACCTTCAGTTGATCTGCTACTCGAGTGTATTCAGCCTCAGCAATGTCCAGAGAGGCGAGATGATTGCCTGACACCCGATTTTGACTGCCAGTGATTGCATAGTACAAACTGGATGTGCGACCAGAGACCGACCAAGGCACGGGCTCTTGACGGGCACGAACGGTGTCATCGCCATCTAAGAGCACACTTAATTGCGCGACACGGGCTGTCAACGCACGTACCGCCTGAGCATGCTGCTCGGTGGAGCTCGGGGTTAAGTCAATAGCAGCAGTTAAGTGGTTAATTCGATCCTTAATTTGTGCCTGTGCCCTTGAGGCTCCTCGCACAGAGCGGAATAAGTTGGCAACACGCTTTTGAATAGCTAACAGGGCAACCCGATCAGTGGTTATTTCAGGGCTGTTGTTCAATAGGTTTAGATTGAATGATTGCGCCTCAGAAAGTACTGACACTTCACCAAATTGGCGCTTTTTAAGTGTTACTGTATATTCTCCAGGCAGGGCCAAAGGCCCCTTTGGAGGAACAGCCCAGGGTGGCACATAGCCGGAGGGCTTTGATAGCTTAACCGGTGCCGATGAGGGATAGTGCATATCCCATGCAACTCGGTGGAAACCTTTTTTGGCCACGGTGTCAATGCGTCGTACAACATCACCATTGGCATCTTTCACTTCTAAAAATACAGTGGGCGCCTCCTCTCGGTCCTCTTTGCGCAAGGTATCCCAACTCGGATAGGGTGTGTCACCCCCCTCTTTTTCAATAACTTTTTCCTGTTCACGCCGCTGCTGTTGCATCGACTGATAACCGTCTCTTAAGTAATAGGAAAATACCGCGCCATAAGCCGGATTATCCGCACTAAAGAAAGCGTCTCCGTTGGAACCTTTACGTTCACCACCATATTGATAACCCTGCAAGTAAAGCCAGCTATCTTTCACATCAAACAGGGTCGCTTCACGCTCTTGCAGGTCTGCCTGGCCGGTTCTGAGTGGTGAATAGTCGTCCAAGATATAAATACCTCGGCCAAAAGTTCCCACAATCAAGTCGCTTTCTCGGCGCTGAATTTCAACATCACGCACCGAAATCGTTGGGAATTTACCAGTCATTTTTGTCCAATTCTCACCGCCATTTTGGCTGAAAAACAAGCCAAACTCAGTGCCGACAAAAAGAAGGTTGGGGTCAATGTGATCCTCGGCTATGGTGTGGGCTGAACCCCATTCCGGCAAATCGTTACTGATGAGCTTCCAGTTTTTGCCTCTATTGGTGGTTTTCAGAACATAGGGTTTGTAATCGCCCTTTTTGTGATTGTCAAACACCGCATAAGCGACATTTTCATCGTGCAAAGATGCAATAATATCTTCCACCAGAGACATGTCGGGCACGCCTCTAAAGCTATCCTCGGTGCGCCAATTGTCACCGCCGTCCTCTGACACACTGATCAGACCGTCGTCAGATCCCACGTACAGTAGTCCTTCCCTCAAGGGGCTTTCGCTGAGTGCGATGATCGAACCATACATAGACGTGGACGCATTTTTAGCGATGGTGTCAACACTCCACACCCGATCCATCACTTTTAATTGATTGCGATCAATTTGACGAGTCAAGTCGGGGCTAATAATTCGCCAGGTTTCGCCGCGGTCATCTGATTGAAAGACCTTTTCCGCAGCATAAAAAAGCCGCGTGGAGCTGTGTGGACTCAACAGCAAGGGAGAGTTCCAATTCCACTTGTAAGCATTCTCACCCATGGTTGGATGAGGAGTAATTGAGACACGTTCGCGGGTGCGTTTGTCATATCTGGCTAAACCGCCGTACTGGTACTGCGCATAGATAATGTTGGGATCATTGGGGTCAATTTGAGGCTTGTAACCATCGCCACCGATGACAATGTTCCAATCGGCATTGGTAATGCCATGAACCACATCCGTGCGCGAAGGCGCGCACAATGAATTGTTGTCCTGGGTGCCACCGCAGACGTTGTAGAACGGCTCTGCGTTATCCGGTTGCGCACGATAGAATTGACCCAGAGGCAAGTTTTGCGCGTGTCGCCAGGTTTGACCACGGTCCCAGCTTTCGTAGACACCGCCATCACCACCCATAATTAGGTGTTTGGTATTGCTCGGATCTATCCACAGCGCATGGTCGTCAACATGACGAAACTGATTGGACAATGGCTGGAAGGATTTTCCACCATCTTCTGAAACCTTGGTAAACGTATCGAGGGAATAGACCCGTTCAGCATTTTTTGGGTCGACAACTAATTCATTGTAATACTGCGGACTCGTGGTCATATGCCCAGAGCGTTTTTCCCATGTTTGACCGAAGTCTTGCGATCGGTAAACGCCTTTGTCCTTATCGTTTGACTCAATAATGGCATACAACATATTGGCGGCAGAGGGCGCCATGGCCAAGCCGATGCGACCCATATTGTCGGAGGGTAATCCCGCCTTAATCTGTGACCAGGTTTTACCGCCATCGGTGGTCTTGTGAATACCGCTACCGGGACCACCGTTGATCAACGTCCAAACATGTCGGCGACGCTGATAACTGCTGGCGACAATGTTATTGGGGTTTGCAGGATCCACCACAAATTCGTTGACTCCCGTGTACACATCGATATCTAAAATACGCTGCCAAGAGGCGCCACCGTCGGTGGTTTCATAGAGTCCTCTGTCTCCACCATTGCTCCATAGAGGCCCCTGAGAGGCCACCAATACATGATTCAAATCTTGGGGATTAATCCAGATTTGAGATATATGGCCCGAGTTCTTCAGTCCCATGTTGGTCCAAGACTTGCCAGCGTCATTCGACTTATAAACACCATCACCGTAGGCGACAGAGCGCTGGGAGTTGTTTTCACCTGACCCCAGCCACAGCACATTGGAGTTTGACGGCGCCATTTCGATAACACCGATGGCGTAGGCGCCCTGTTTTTCAAACAGGGGGGTCCAGGTGGTCATATTATTGGAGGTTTTCCACAGATTTCCCGATGCCGTCGCGGCATAAAATTCATTTGAATGCTTGGGGTTAACGGCGAAATCAGAAATTCTCCCGGAAATCATGGCAGGACCAATGTTACGCAAAGCAATACTGGCCAGTGGATTATCAGGTGTCTCCTTTGCAACAGCCTGTGGTGACCACATGTGAGTAAACAATACAAAGCTGGCGAGAGCGAGATACTTTGCTTTTGACATGATGTCGATTCCTTAGATAAATTTTTATAAGCTGAAATTATATTATTATTTGCGCGGACACAGCACCAAACACCAAGATTACCAATGCCACAAGTCACTATGATAACAACAAAATAGTGGTTAATCTCCATCGATTTTGGCGAACTTTTTACGTCAATCCTGACCGGTTTAGCAGAGCACTTTTATCACCAGTGATATGTTAAAAGCGGTCTATCGACTGTGCAAGACATTGGGACTGGATGAAACAACAAGAACAGAAATTAAACAGGTAAATAAATAAAAAAGCCTGCAAATCAGAGACTTGCAGGCTTTTGAGACGCAATGAATGCGAATGAAATAGCTACATGATGGTTACATCATGCCGCCCATACCACCCATACCGCCCATACCGCCCATGCCGCCCATATCAGGCATGCCACCAGCAGCAGGAGCGCCCTCTTCAACAACATCAGACACCATAGCTTCGGTGGTGATCATCAAACCGGCAATCGAAGCAGCAGCTTGAAGCGCTGTACGGGTCACCTTGGCGGGATCGAGAATACCCATTTCGATCATGTCGCCATACTCACCAGTACCCGCGTTGTAGCCGTAGCTGTCAGAGCCCTGCTTTACCTTGTCCACAACCACTGAGCCCTCTTCACCGGCGTTCTCAACGATCTGACGCAGCGGCGCTTCCATGGCCCGCAGCGCAATGGATACACCCACTGTCTGGTCGTTATTGTCGCCTTTGATGTCGGCAATTTTCTGCAACACGCGAATCAGCGCAACACCGCCGCCGGCCACTACGCCTTCTTCTACCGCAGCACGGGTAGCGTGCAGTGCATCTTCAACACGGGCTTTTTTCTCTTTCATTTCGATCTCAGTGGTAGCGCCCACTTTAATCACCGCAACACCGCCGGCCAATTTGGCAACGCGCTCTTGCAATTTCTCTTTGTCGTAATCGGAGCTAGTCTCTTCAATTTGCGCGCGAATCTGCTTAACTCGAGCTTCAATGGCAGCGACGTCGCCAGCACCATCAACAATAGTGGTGTTCTCTTTAGTCATGCTGACACGCTTGGCAGTTCCCAAGTGCTCTAAAGTTGCACCTTCAAGATCCAGACCAACTTCCTCAGAGATCACAGTACCACCAGTCAAAATGGCAATATCTTCAAGCATAGCTTTGCGACGATCGCCAAAGCCTGGTGCTTTACAGGCAGAAACCTTAACAATACCACGCAGGTTGTTCACTACTAAAGTCGCCAGCGCTTCGCCCTCGACGTCTTCAGCGATAATCAACAGTGGCTTGCCCGCTTTAGCTACAGCTTCAAGCAGAGGCAACAGTTCACGGATGTTTGAAATCTTCTTGTCAGCCAACAGAATCAGCGGACTCTCCTGCTCTGTGCTCATGCTGTCTTGATTGTTGATGAAGTAAGGAGACAAGTAGCCGCGATCGAACTGCATACCTTCAACGATATCTAATTCGTTTTCCAGACCGCTGCCCTCTTCAACAGTGATAACGCCTTCTTTGCCCACTTTGTCCATGGCTTCAGCAATAATGTCACCAATCATGCTGTCGCTGTTGGCAGAGATAGTGCCCACTTGAGCAATTTCTTTGTTGTCTGCACAGGGTTTGGCAATGGCAGCAATTTCAGCTGTGGCGGCAACTACCGCTTTGTCGATACCGCGCTTGAGATCCATTGGATTCATGCCAGCAGCAACAGATTTTAGACCTTCGTTGACAATGGTCTGCGCCAACACGGTGGCCGTAGTGGTTCCGTCACCGGCGTCATCAGATGCTTTTGAGGCCACTTCTTTAACCATCTGTGCACCCATGTTTTCAAACTTGTCTTTCAACTCGATTTCTTTGGCTACAGAGACACCGTCTTTAGTGACCGTCGGAGCACCAAAAGATTTGTCCAGTACAACATTGCGACCCTTGGGGCCCAAGGTAACTTTTACTGCATTAGCCAGAACATTCACACCCTCAAGCATGCCTTGACGGGCATTGTTCCCAAATTTTACTTCTTTAGCTGTCATGGTTTTCTTCCTTACAAATTCTGTTTATATCAATGGCGATTAAGCTTCGATAACCGCTTTAATGTCGTTTTCGCTCAAGATGATCAGCTCTTCACCATCCACATCAATCTTGTCATTACCGGCATACTGGCCAAATACCACGGTATCGCCAATTTTCACATCAACTGGCCGCACCTCACCGTTATCTAGCACGCGGCCACTGCCGACGGCAACAACTTCACCCTGATTGGGCTTTTCCTGTGCGGAACCGGGCAACAAAATGCCTCCCGCAGTAGTTTGCTCTTCTTCCTCTCGACGAACGATAACTCGGTCGTGTAATGGGCGAATCTTCATAGTTTTCTTCTCCAATTTATCTATTTACATGGGTCGAGTTAACATGCGAACCCCGTTGTTTCGCTGCTGGTTGTGTATATGGCGACAGCCGATGAACTTTTCAAGGGCAAAAACAGTTTTTTTTAACAAAAATTTTCAAGGTTCTATATCCTTTCGCTCCCAGGCTTCTCCATCGATCACATCATCGTTATTAGCTTTGGTTTGACCGTTGTTTCTACCGCCGAACTGCGCTCCAAAACCTGCCCCGTGACCGCCCACAACCACCATACGACTGATCACTCGCTTGGCAACCCAAAGTCTCAGTGCAGGAACTAAGCCGGCAAAACCCAGAGCATCAGTAAAGAACCCGGGCGTCAACAGTAGCGCACCCGCCACCGCAAGTATAAAACCTTCAGCAAGTTCGGTGGCCGGCAACTGGCCATCTTGTAACTTCTGTTGGCCACGCCACAGTGTGGCAAACCCCTGTTGTCGCAGCAGACCAGCGCCAAGCACAGCTGTAAATAACACCAAACCAATGGTGGCCAAGGCACCAATTTGAGTTCCCACGGTGATCAGTAACCACATCTCGACAATGGGCATAACAATAAATACCAGCAGCAGATACTTCATTAAATACTCCTTTGTGCTTGTCTACTGTCATACATTGGGGTAGTTTGAGTGATTTCAACAGACATGCTATCGGCGCACCCTTGTGAAATGTGTGAAATGAGCCACAATAATCCTCAGCAGCAACTTTACAGTGTCATTCGACAAATTCCAGCGGGTTGTGTCGCCACCTATGGTCAGGTGGCAGAACTTGCCGGCCTGCCGGGTTGCGCCCGACTGGTGGGGAAAACCTTGAGCCAATTGCCTAATGACAGCGATCTACCTTGGCACCGAGTCATTGCCGCATCGGGAAAAATCAGCTTACCGCCGCAGAGTGAGTCTTGTTATCGGCAGCAGCATCGTCTCCTCGACGAGGGCGTTGAAATCAATCAGTTGCGAATCAAATTAAACACCTATCAATGGCGGCCCTAATGCTAATTAATCCGCTTAACTCTTTGAGCGAGCCTGTGGATGACTGAGACCACTCTGAGACAGGCGTTATTAAATCGACGCATGCTGATCTGTATTTTTACTGGATTCGCTTCGGGGATGCCGCTGTACTTACTCATTTCTCTGGTGCCGGCCTGGTTGCGCACAGAAGGCGTCGGTTTGGCGGAAATTGGCTTTTTTGCCCTGATTGGACTTCCCTACACCTGGAAATTTATCTGGTCTCCTCTACTGGATCGCTACTCTCTCTCAATAGGCAAGTATCAACCCGGGTTGCGTCGCAGCTGGATGCTCGTGTCTCAGGTACTGTTGCTGGTGTCTATTGCCGCGCTCGGCACGCTGGATCCACAACAGCAGCTGTGGCCCATCGCTTGGTTGTGTCTTGGCATCGCCTTCCTCAGTGCTACGCAAGACATTGTGCTTGACGCCTATCGCCGCCAGATCCTATCGGACAACGAACTGGGTTTAGGCAACTCAATTCATGTCAATGCCTATCGCATTGCCGGCCTGGTGCCGGGTTCACTGTCTCTTATTCTGGCGGACAACATGGCTTGGGATACAGTGTTTATGATCACCGCAAGCTTTATGTCGGTGGGTATATTGTTGACACTGAGTATCCAGGAACCACCCGGGGTGCCCAACAGCCCGCGCTCAATCAAAGATGCAGTGGTGGCGCCATTTGCAGAGTTCTTCTCTCGCCAAGGGACACAACAAGCTCTGCTGATCTTGGCTTTTATGCTGCTGTATAAATTGGGCGACAGCATGGCCACCGCGCTGGCCACCCCCTTTTATCTGGATATGGGCTACAGCAAAACAGAAATAGGTTTGGTGGCCAAACAGGCCGCACTGTGGCCAGTGATCATTGGCGGTATGTTGGGCGGTGTGCTGATGTTAAAGATAGGTATCAACCGTGCGCTTTGGTTATTCGGCTTTGTGCAGATTATTTCCATATTGGGCTTTGCCGTGCTGGCGCGCATCGGTGAAGGCTTGTGGCTGTTAGGTTTAGTCATCGGCTTTGAATATCTTGGTGTTGGCCTCGGCACAGCCGCCTTTGTCGCCTTTATCGCACGTACCACCAATCCGGCGTTTGCCGCCACGCAACTGGCCTTATTTACTGCGCTCACCGCCATACCGCGCACTGTTGCCAGTGCCTCTACGGGAATTATCGTCAACAGCATGGGTTGGGAATCTTTCTTTTATCTGTGCACACTGATGGCCGTTCCCGGAATGTTGCTATTGATAAAAGTCGCCCCTTGGCACAATCACCCATCCAATAATGATTGAATTATCTACGTAGGATCTGAGACCTAAAATAAGCCCAGTCGAAGGCTGCGCCGGGGTCAGTTTTGCGCTGTGGTGCGATGTCACTGTGACCGACAATCCTCTCCTTAGAAATCTGTGGATAATGAATCATCAGACACCGAGTGATAGCAGTCAGGCTCTGATACTGACTCTCTGTATAGGCCAGATCGTCGGTGCCCTCCAACTCAATGCCAATGCTGTAGTCATTGCAGGCTGAGCGACCGTCAAATTCGGATACCCCGGCGTGCCAAGCACGGCGATGAAAGGGCACAAATTGGATAATCTGGCCCAGTCTATCAATCAAAAGATGCGCGGATACCTTGAGGTGGGCAATGTCAGCAAAATAAGGATCTTCTTCGGGGTTCAACCTATTGGTGAATAATTGTTCTACATGGGGGCCACCAAACTGGCCTGGCGGCAGGCTGATGTTGTGTATCACCAACAGACTAATGTCAGATTCATCGGTACGACAATCGGCATTGGGTGACTCTACTCTTTTGGCAGACGCCAACCAGCCCGACTCAATTTGAGGCTCAAGGTGTGAATAACGGTTCGACTCAGATTGCATAGCCCTGCCTAACTCTGTCTCATCGGTTACTAAAAGCACAAGACCTATTGAAACAGATGATTAGACTAAAGCCAAACCTCGGTTTGATGGTACAATTTTGTTAGTGCCGTTGACACCACCCGTCAAGGTCAAAGACGTCTGCAGAGGACATACACCAACCACTTAAAGAGAGAGATCATATTGACTACCACACGAGAGGCCACGCTGGCTGACATACCGCACTGCGTGGCTCGGGCACTGAAAGAGGATATTGGCACTGGTGACATTACGGCGCTGCTTATTCCACAACGACAACAGGCCAAAGCCGAGATTATCTGCCGCCAACCTGCTGTTATCTGCGGTTGCGCCTGGGTTGACGAGGTGTTTGCCCAGCTGGACTCCAGTGTGCAGCTCCATTGGCTGGTGCAGGATGGTGATACTGTGGAGGCAAATCAGCCCTTGCTGACCCTGTCAGGCAATGCACGGGTGCTGCTTACCGGCGAGCGCACAGCATTAAACTTTTTGCAATTGCTATCTGGCACCGCCACCCTGGCGCGACACTACGCCACGTTGAGTGCCCATAGCGAGGTAAAGATTTTAGACACCCGCAAAACCGTTCCCGGATTGCGCCTGGCACAAAAATACGCGGTTACTGTGGGCGGCTGCCACAACCATCGTATCGGCCTGTACGATGCGTTTTTAATTAAAGAGAATCACATTGCCGCCTGTGGTGGCATCGCCTTGGCAGTGGCCAAAGCGAGAGAAATTGCCCCAGAAAAACCGGTGGAAGTAGAGGTGGAAACCTTAGACGAACTCAATCAGGCGCTGGACGCATCAGTGGATGTTGTGATGTTGGATAACTTTTCACCGGAAGACATGAATCGTTTGAACCAACTCAACCTCGGCACAACCA
>CAXRFT010000008.1:0-25876 GCA_964230135.1 Porticoccaceae bacterium
CGTGTTCCCGTGTCAATTTTTTTGGTCAATGGGATAAAGTTGCAAGGGCAAATAGAATCCTTTGATCAATTTGTGGTGTTGTTGAAAAATACTGTCAGCCAGATGGTATATAAACATGCGATCTCTACCATTGTTCCATCCAGGGTTGTTCGATTACCAACTGGCGGGAGCGACTCGCAAGAATCTCAGGGTGATGATCAAAGCGAGTTTATCGGACAAAAATACTAGTCTGTGGCAATTTTTTTTGAGCGGCCAGAATCGGGTGAAATCGCGGTTCTGGTCCATATCAAGCTCGCTAGCGAGTCTGAGCCTGAGGATCCAAGAGAATTTGAAGAGCTAGTTATAGCGGCTGGCGGTGATCCTGTTAGCTTTGTCACTGGCTCTCGAACGTCCCCCAGTGCCAAGTACTTTGTGGGCTCGGGAAAGCTTGATGAGATTAAATCAACGGTAACAAATACCTCCGCAGAGCTGGTTATTTTTAACCACAACTTGAGCCCCAGCCAAGAGAGAAATCTTGAAGCGGAGTTGCGCTGCAGGGTGCTTGATAGAACTGGCTTAATTCTTGATATATTCGCTCAACGGGCGCGCACTCATGAAGGTAAATTGCAAGTTGAGTTGGCTCAATTACAGCACCTGTCATCAAGACTGGTCCGAGGATGGACTCACCTGGAAAGACAGAAAGGCGGTATCGGTATGCGCGGGCCTGGGGAGACCCAGCTGGAATCTGATCGTCGAATGGTACGAGATCGCATAAAGTCCATTGAGGCAAGGTTAGAAAAAGTTCGCAAACAGCGGGATCAGGGTCGACGGGGGAGAAAGCGATCAGAGATTTCCACCGTGTCTCTGGTGGGATACACCAACGCCGGAAAATCTACTCTATTCAATACAGTTACACAAGCAGACGTATTTGTTGCCAACCAGTTATTTGCTACCTTGGATCCCACTATGCGTCGTGTGGAAATGAATGATGTGGGATCTGTCATCTTCGCTGACACTGTAGGTTTTATTAGTCATCTTCCTCACCGCTTAGTGAATGCTTTTCGAGCGACGCTAGAGGAGGCGTCGTCAGCGGATTTGTTGCTCCATGTGGTGGACGCCAGCGCCGAGGATAAAGCGACTAATATTCTTCGCGTCGACGAAGTGCTTAAAGAAATAGATGCCTATCAATTGCCGACTTTGTTGGTCTATAACAAAGTTGATCTTTTACATGAGCCACATCCAAGGGTTGAACGTAATGCTAATGGTGAGGCCGTGGCTGTGTGGGTTTCCGCGCTCTCTGGGGAGGGCTTAGACCTACTGTTAGAGGCTATAGGTGAGAGACTGCCCGGGAAAACGGTACATAAATGTTTACGATTAGAACCTGATCAAGGTGCTGTGCGATCAGCATTTTACAGCAGTCGAGCTGTGGTTTCCGAGACCGTAGAGGATAATGGTGTCATCGCTATGGAAATTCGTTTGCCGGAAAGCGATTTTTTCAGAATTTTAAAAAATGCGAACTTGAAATTAGATGATTTGACCACAATGTAACAAACTATTGGTACACTACAGCAATGTAGGGTACTCATATATCTAACTTATTTGATGATCGGAGATGGTTATGGCTTGGAACGAGCCGGGTGGCGGCAAAGACCCATGGGGTGGCAACAGAAATGATCAGGGACCACCAGACATAGATGAAGCGCTTAAAAAGCTTAAGGAAAAGCTTGGCGCTTTCAGCGGTGGGGGTAATGGCTCAAAAGGTCCGTCGGCAGATAGTTTCAAGAGCATTCTACCCATAGCGAGTTTAGTACTTGTAATTATATGGGGTCTCTTGGGTGTCTTTCAGGTCGACGAGAAAGAACAAGCGGTGATGCTGCGCTTGGGTAAATACCATGAAACTCTGGGTGCTGGACTTCACTGGTATCCACCATTTTTGGAGTCTAAGAAGATAGTCAATGTTACTGAGGAACGGCAGTACTCCACTCGAGGATTAATGCTCACCGAAGACGAGAATATTGTTGAGGTTGCCCTGTCGGTGCAATACAACATTGCTAGCGCCAAGGACTTCGAGTTAAGTATCCTCGCGCCTGAAACCAGCCTTAAACAGGCGACTGACAGCGCGCTGAGGCACGTGGTGGGCAGCACGGGTTTGGATGGCGTAATCTCAACTGAGCGAGAGCAAGTTGCGGTGGACATCGCAGATAAGCTTCAACAGCTCTTGGATTTGTATTCTAGCGGAATTAACGTGGTGACCATTAATATCGCCGACGCAAAACCGCCGAATGATGTAAAAGCAGCCTATGATGATGTCATCAAGGCACGGGAGGATTTAGAGCGGTTAGTCAACGAAGCTCAAGCCTATTCAAACGGAATTATCCCGGAGGCTCGCGGTGAAGCTCAGCGTTTGCGAGAGGAAGCCCAGGGTTACAGATCACAGGTAATATCCAAGTCTCAAGGTGAAGCTAGTCGCTTTAGTGCGCTGCTGACGGAATACGAAAAGGCGCCGGAAGTGACGCGCGAAAGACTCTATATTGACGCCATAGAACAAGTTATGTCAGATAGTACAAAGGTGCTGATTGATAATGAAGGCGGAAACAACATGCTTTACTTACCGTTGGACAAGTTGGTTCAGCAGGGTGTGGGCGGGTCGTCGGCGCGACCTAATGAGACTAACAATCAGTTGATCGATCGTGTGGCTAATGAAGTGATTGAAAAACTGCAACGCAACAGTAGCCAGCTGCAAGGGGGAAGAGGTCGATGAATAATTTGTTAAAGGTTATGAGCGTTTTCCTATTCCTGTTGGTGATTGTGAGTAACACACTGTTTGTTATCAGTGAGGTGGAGCGTGGTGTCACACTGCGGTTTGGTGAAATTGTCGAAGCGGATATCAAACCGGGTTTGCATTATAAAATCCCGTTGGTTGATGATTTGAAGCGTTTTGAGGCGCGTATTTTGACGGTTGATGCCCAACCGGAGAGCTTTTTCACCGTTGAAAAGAAGCGCTTGATCGTTGATTCTTATGCCAAATGGCGGATAGCAGATGTGGAGACCTACTACAAATCCACTGGCGGTAATCAGCGTGTCGCCGCTAACCGTCTAGCAAAACGGGTCAATGATGGTCTTCGAAACCAGTTTGGTACGAGGACACTCTACGAGGTGGTCTCTGGAGAGCGCGATATGCTGATGAAAAACATTACTGATGAGCTTAACAGCACAGTGTTAAATTCTCTGGGTATCGAGGTTGTGGATGTGCGAGTGAAGCGTATTGATTTACCCTCAGAGGTGAGTGACCCTGTATTTCGCCGGATGACCGCGGAGCGGAACAAAGAGGCGCAAGAATTACGTTCTACTGGTAAGGAAAAAGCGGAAAAGATTCGGGCATCGGCCGATCGAGAGAGAACTATTGAGTTGGCGAATGCCTACCGAGATGCTGAAGAGCTTCGAGGGCAGGGTGATGCGGAGGCAGCGCGGATATATGCTGAGGCGTATCAGCAGGATCCAGAGTTCTACGCATTTATGCGCAGTCTCAACGCATACAAATCAGCGTTTTCCAACAAAGGGGACATTATGCTGGTTGAGCCAGGCAGCGAGTTCTTCAAGTATCTTAACCAATCTAAAGACAACTAGTTGGAGCTGTTGAACTGTGCGTTATTATTTAGCTGAAAAATCTCTGCCACATTGGTTGAGATTTTGCTAAAATCCAAAAACCGGGGCAACCCGGTTTTTTTATGCCACGAAAAAGGTCCACTCCATGCTCGATGATATAGCTCGTGCCATTGCATTAATGCTTGTCTTTGAGGGTATTATGCCCTTTGTTGCCCCCCATCGTTGGCGCAATATGGCGCTGGTTTTGGCCCAGTTGAGTGAAAAACACATGCGCTTGGCGGGTCTTGCGAGCATGTTTGGTGGTTTAGTTATTTTGTTTTTGTGGCGTTAAATATGTCAAAACACGAATTCAAGGGGCTGTTGTGACAAATGTAGATCGCTGGTTATTACCCGATGGTGTTGATGAGGTTTTACCTGAACAAGCGAAGGTGGTTGAGACCTACCGCCGTAAACTTCTTGATCTCTATCATCGTTGGGGATATGACTTGGTCATTCCCCCAATGCTAGAATTTACCGAATCTCTACTCAGCGGATCTGGCAAAGATTTAGATCTCATGACGTTTAGACTGACTGACCAGATAAGTGGTCGGATGATGGGTGTTCGAGCGGATATAACACCACAAACCGCGCGGATGGACGCTCACAGTTTACATCGGCAAGGTCCCAGTCGGTTGTGCTACGCCGGCACTGTTTTGCACACTCTTTCCAGAGGTCCTCTACAGTCAAGGACACCAATATCGGTTGGTGTTGAGTTGTTTGGTGAGCAATCACTGACGGCCGATTTGGAAGTGATCGCACTGTTTTTGGAGACATTAAAAACTTCGGGTGTTGAGCAGGTGACTATCGACCTCGGTCATGTGGATATTTTGCGTGGAATATTTGTTGAGGCCAATTTGTTGGAACACCAAGAGGCCGAGCTTTTTGATTTGTTGCTGCGCAAGGATAAGGCGGAACTCACTGACTGGATCGCTGAGCATGTGCAACGCGAAGACTTGGCCAGTCATTTGGCAGCTCTTCCCGGTCTAGCCGGGGGGGTTGAGGTGGTCAATAGGGCCAAAGAGTTACTTAAAGGATCTTCAGAAGTGGTTTTGCGAGCACTTGATCAGCTTGATTCGGTGGTGGCTTTAGTGCAAGAAATGGATGCCGATGTGCACATTGATTTGGGAGAAATGCCCGGCTACCACTATCACACGGGTATCGTTTTTGCGGCCTATGTTCAAGGTTATGGGCGGGCGCTTGGTAATGGTGGCCGTTATGATCACATTGGCCAAGCGTTTGGACGAGCCAGACCAGCGACGGGATTTGCCTTCGATCTAAAATCCCTTGTGTCACAAAGCCAGTTCGCTGTGGAGAACTCCTCCGGTATTTTTGTTCCCTTCTCTATTCATGCAGAAGCATCTGCGAAGATTGAATTGTTGCGCAGTAAGGGAGAGCGAGTAGTGTTTGGGTTTGAGGGCCAGCACGTTGATTTTCAAGAAATGAAGTGTGACCGGCAGTTAGTGGAGAACGACGGTGAGTACGTGGTGCAGGTTCTCCCCAGATGATAAAAAACATCAGTTAGTTGAGAATTGAATTTATGGGTAAAAATGTAGTGATTCTCGGATCCCAGTGGGGAGACGAAGGCAAGGGAAAAATTGTTGATTTGTTGACTGATAAGTCTGGTCTAGTGGCGCGATTCCAGGGTGGCCATAACGCGGGCCATACGTTAGTAATCGATGGAGAGAAAACAGCATTGCACTTGATTCCCTCGGGGATTTTGAGACCCAACGTGCAATGTGTGATTGGCAACGGGGTAGTGCTGGCGCCCGACGCTCTAATTAAAGAAATTACCATGCTTGAGAATCGTGGTGTGGGAGTTCGGGAGAGGCTCAAGGTGTCCGGTTCCTGCCCATTAATTTTGCCCTATCACATAGCTCTCGATCAGGCGCGAGAGGCAGCTCGAGGTAAGGCCAAAATTGGTACTACTGGTCGGGGTATAGGTCCTGCCTATGAGGACAAGGTTGCTCGACGAGGGTTGCGTTTGAGTGATCTTTCTAACATGGAACGTTTCACGTCGAAATTAAGAGATGTCCTCGATTACCATAATTTTTCCCTGACCCAGTATTACGGTGCGGACGCGATTGATTTTGATGAAACCTTGGCCAATGCAGTAAAATGGGCTGATGTGTTATTGCCGATGATGGCTGACGTGACAGGATTGCTGCACCAAGCAAGAGAGTCGGGTGAGCATATATTGTTTGAGGGAGCTCAGGGTTCTCTGCTGGATATTGATCACGGTACCTACCCCTATGTCACCTCGTCAAATACCACCGCTGGCAGCACGGCTACGGGGTCGGGTTTTGGCCCACTGTATCTTGACTATGTTCTCGGTATCACAAAAGCCTATACCACTCGTGTGGGCTCTGGCCCCTTTCCCACTGAGTTGCATTGTGATGTAGGTCGTCACCTCGGTGAGAAGGGACATGAATTTGGCACCACAACTGGGCGAGAGAGACGTTGTGGTTGGTTTGATGCGGTGGCACTGCGGCAGGCTGTGAGAGTTAACAGTATTTCAGGTATCTGTTTGACCAAGCTTGACGTTCTTGATGGTCTTGATGAAATCAATATATGTGTCGGCTACCAGGATGCCACTGGTCAGGATGCTGGTGTGCCGATGCACGCGGATGATTTTGACAACATTACACCGGTCTATGAAACTTTGCCTGGATGGTCAGAAGTTACTGTAGGTGCACAAACATTGGATGCCTTACCCACAGCTGCCCGGAATTATATTGAGCGGATTGAAATCCTTATTGGTGCCCCGGTAGATATTGTTTCGACGGGGCCAGATCGAGTCGAAACGATAGTGTTAAAGCATCCATTTGATTGATAAAAGTTAGAGATTCAAATGTCTAACCTGGCTCAACCCTCGGCTTTGCGAGTCGTAGTTCCTGTTAAAAGTGCCTATGTCCTGTGCATATTCAGGTAGCCGAATTCGGCATCAGTTTCGTGCCCGTTGCTCATGGAAGCTGCTTATTTTTGCTATAACTTGTGCTGCTAATCTGGTTTAATGAAAAAGAGCATAAAAATGGAGATTAAGAAAATGGGTGAGATTTTTCGCGCTAGCATTGTGCTTGTAATTTTAATTCTTATCTCACCGTTTACCTTCGCCTTGAATCAACATTCAGATCATGTTCATGAACATAGTCTCAAGGGTCATGATCACGCTCCCAAAGCACCAAAAAAAGACCATGATATTCATCTTCACAACTCCCACAAAGGCCATGATCATGCGAGTCATTCTGAACAGAGATCTGATGCGTCTTCCTTCAGCGACTTCTCAGATCTCAAGGCATTTTCCCTTGATCAGAAAGCCTTAATAAGGAACTTAAGCCAATCTGCTGCAAGAGGTGGTTCTGGTGGTTTCGTCGAGTTGCCCAGCGCGGACGGAGAGTGGATTGCATTCCAAGTACAGGAAAGGTCAAATTTTGCACCTGGACTAGCGAAAAAATACCCTAATATTAAATCATACCGCGGCTACTCCGTTGATCAGCCGTGGGTTAAATTACATTTAAGTTTGTCGCCGTCGGGCATCGCGGCCGCCTTTACTGATGTTCGATCAAAAGTTAAGACGACTATAGAGAGAGTATCGAAAGAGGATCAGAGATATGTCGCTTACACTAACTTGGAGGATAAAAGAGATCACCCCGACTTGCTGTGTTCGACGCCGGAACCAGAGTCAGGAAAGACCGGAACTGATCTCACCAGTCGATCGAGGATCAATCTTGCTGGTGAAATGTCACCACTGATAAAGTTTGCAGATGAGAGCACCCTAACTACGTATCGGTTGGCAGTTGCGACCAATGGGCAATACACGGCTTATCATGGAGGCACGATCGAGTCAGCTCTCAGCGCGATCAATGAGACCTTGACGGTCTTAAATGTAATTTTTGAAACAGATATTGGCATTCGGCTCGAGTTGATTGAAAACAATGATCTGGTTATCTACACCGACGCTACCACTGATCCGTTTCAAGATGACCCCAGCAATCTCAATGGCACAATGAATGCTGAGCTTCAGCAAACATTGGATACTGTGATTGGCACAGAGAATTACGATGTCGGCCATGTTTACAGTGGTATCGGCGGTGGCGGTAATGCGGGTGCCATCGGCGCTTTCTGTAACGACAATGTCAAGGGCAGTGCATGGTCGGCCTCCACTGAGCCGGAGGGTAGTTACTTTATTAACCTTATCGCTCACGAAATGGGTCATCAACTCGGTGCTAACCACACCTTTTCAATGCGGTCAGAGGGCACCGGTGTCAATGTGGAGCCTGGCAGTGGGACCACCATTATGAGCTATGCCGGTATAACCGGGCCAGATGATGTGTCAAATTTTGGTGAGGACTATTACCACAATGTGAGCATTATTCAGGGTTTGAACTATTTGAGAAGTCAATCTTGTGATGTCACCACTGCCATATCCAACAGTGTCCCCACGGTAGAACCTGTAGGTGATTACTCAATTCCCGTGGGAACCCCTTTTGTGTTGACCGGTGTTGCAGTCGACGAAGATACAAACGATGTGCTCACTTACACATGGGAGCAAGTGGATAGCGGAATAGTCACTAGCAGTGTGTTTGGTCCGGAAAATACTCAGGGTGCTAATTTTCGATCATTATTTCCGTCTTCCTCTCCCACTAGATATTTCCCTAGGTTGGAAAGTGTCATTGCTGGGGAATTGACGCTAACCAATCCTGATGTGAGCACCACTTGGGAGACGCTGTCCACAATCCCACGGGAGTATAATTTCGCGCTGACGGTAAGAGATAATGCTCCGGGGGGCGGTGGTGTAGCTTACACTAATACTAAAATAACAGCGGTTGATAATGGTGGCGCCTTCGCTGTAACGTCTCAAGCCGATGGTCAGGTATATTTAACTGGATCTGAGCAAACGGTGACATGGCGCGTTGCGGGTACAGATATAGAACCAATATCTGTTGGGTTTGTATCCATTAGTATGTCCGACGATGGCGGCCTAACCTATCCCTACGTGTTAGCTGAGACAACTGCCAATGATGGTAGCCACTCAGTTATTCTCCCAGATGTAGTGTCTGAAAATGTTAGGATCAAAGTTCAATCAATTGACAACATATTTTATTCCATCAATTCAAAAGACTTCACTGTGACGCGTGATGACATCGTGTTGACATATTCCACCTTGGATTATGATATTTGTACCAATAACACTGTGGCAGCACAATTTACCTATGAAACGCTGCCGGTATATACAGATACAGCGATCTTCTCTTCACCGAACGCGCCGTCTGGAGTTTCAGTTGAATATCAGCCACAGAGTGCCTCGGTACATGATACAGAGGTTTTGGCGACTATTTCAGCTTCCAATGAGGCTACTCCTGATAGCTATGTGCTTCAAATCCTTGCTAAATCAGATACTCGACAGCAGTCTATTTTCTTAAATTTATCAGTTTATAGCGATATTTTTTCGGAGATATCACTCGAGTCACCCACAGATCAAAGTTTAGTCGATGGATTGAGGGTTGAATTACAGTGGGAGGCTCAAAAGAATGCAACAAGCTATCTAGTAGAAATTGCCACCGACCAGAGCTTTAGTCAAATTTATCAGACTGTTACTACGGAGTCATCTTCTGTAACTGTTGTAGATTTGCAAAAGGATACAACTTATTACTGGCGGGTTTCTCCTCGCAACAGCTGTGGTGTCGCCGGTCAAGGTGTACCCTATAGTTTCACAACACCAAATTTGTTCCAAGCGCAAAATTTGCCGGTTGATATCCCAAGTAATTCTCCTACCACCGTTCGATCCACCATATCTATCTCGGACAACTTGGTTATATCTGACATAAACGTAGGAGTAGATATTGATCACACCTATGTCCCAGAGTTGTTAGTGACACTTTCATCGCCCAACGGAACATCGGTGACGCTCTTACAATATGCGTGCTATACAGACCAGTTTTATCCTATCTCAGGTGTCGATGCATCGTTTGATGATGTTGCTGCGGATCTACAATGTGAGTCATCTGATCCAGTGGTTAGAGGTAAAATGAAACCGCAGGTGGGATCATTAGGAATATTCAATAATCAGAGCACAGTCGGTGATTGGGTGCTCACTGTTGAAGATATTTACAGTGGTGATGGCGGTAGTATCGATAACTTTACCCTCGAATTAGTCACAGATGGTGACTTTGTCAACCAACCGCCAATTGCTTTGCCGAAAACGGTTGAATCAGAGGCATTAAGTTCGATACAGCTGCTTTTAGACGCCATTGATCCGGAGGGAAATCCTCTTACCTATACACTTGAAAGTGTCCCCGAAAGTGGATACCTAAGTGTCGTGCAGCCGTCGCAAGTGGCCACCGTCGGTGGGTTGGACAATGCTTTAGGCCTCTCAGTCAATGGCGACTATCTCTATATTGCCAACGATGGCGCTCTGGTGATTGTAGATCTATCAGATACCGCAGCGCCGCAATCTGTCGCATCCCTAGCAATAGACGGCGAAGTGACAGCTGTAGCTGTTCGGTCAGACCTAGCCTATGTCGCGGCCGGATCCGGAGGTTTAGTGATTGTCGATATCTCTGAGCCAACGGCACCGCAGATTATCAGCCAACTGGCAGTGGATGATTATGCTTACGATGTGATGCTCTCCCAGGATGGAGGCAGGGCCTACCTGTCTAATGGTGGGGCTGGATTTAAAGTGGTTGATGTGTCTAACCCAAGTAATGCGGTGCTGTTAGGATCTTACGATACATCCGGTGTTGTTTACAGTGCCGCGTTATCATCTGACGGACGCAAGGCATATTTGGCGGATCGATTCGGTGTTGTAATCCTCAGTTTGGATGATGAAGTGAATCCTGCTCTTCTTGGATCGGTCAATCTTCCGGGAGATAGTCGAGCGATCAAGTTATCTGATGATGGCGAGAGCGCCTATATAGCGGCAGGTTTTGCAGGTATTCAGGTAGTCGATGTGAGCTTTTCTTTTGAACCTACCAGATTAGCTTCCATAGCCACCAACAATTACGCCTATGATTTGGATTTGTCAGCTGATAACGCAGTTGCTTACGTTGCAGCGGGCGATGGAGGTTTGCAGATTATAGATATTGTAAGTCCGACGACACCCACTCTGGGTACCTTCGTTGCTAGTCCAGACGCATTTTCACAGACAACCAGCCTGTTACTCTCTGAGGATGGATCCTTGGTTTATTTGGCCGATGGCACTAATGGTGTTCAAATTGTAAACGTAGAACCACAAATATATTCAGCTGGTGATGAGATCAATTCTTCTCTGATTTATACCAATACCGCAATACCTAGCGTCAGTGGAGTACCGTCAGATTCATTTACTTTTAAAGTCAATGACGGTGAGTTAGATAGTAATCTCGCTTCAGTCGATGTGTGGATGGACTCCTTTAGTAATGACAGCACGTGGAACTTTCTCAGATCATCCAGTGGTGATGTAACGATAGTAGGTTGTGTTGATGTTTGCCCGACCAATATGATCATTCCGGAGACCATCGGTTTATTCGCGTCACCAGTAGTTGGAATTGGTGATGGAGCCTTCGCCGGAAGCGGTATTACTTCGCTGTTCATCCCGGACTCCATTGAGTCAATTGGTAATCACGCGTTCGCCAGAAATTTCCTGACCACATTGACTATTAGCGCGAGTGTGGCGTCCATTGGCGACAATGCATTTGCATACAATAACCTCTCTGCCGTCAGCTTTCTCGGGGATAGGCCCGCACTTGGAAACCATAGCTTTTTTGGTAATCGCAACATGCAATTGCTGAGTTATTGCGAAGAAAAATCTGGATGGCCCGGTGATTCTGTGCCCATAGGTTCCGTCGATATAGATCCCGTAGAAAGTTGTGATTCGGTCAATCGAAGCGACATAGCGTTAAGTCAACTTTCTGATGCTGCTAATGCCGGCGATGCCAGCGGCATTACCCTAGCTGATTTGAATGCCATTATCGGCCTTAATAACATTGTCGAGGATAATCTAGGGATTTACCAAACGGCAATTGAAATTCTCAGTGGAGGAAGTGAAATTGATCAGATCTATGAGATACAAAGCTTGATTGACACGGTTAATAGTGGGTTGTCTTCCTGTTCTTCTACTTCATATTTTATTCAGGTGACTGCAGGCGCATATCCTGAGGAGATCGGTTGGGAGCTCGTCGACGCATCTGGTGAGGTCGTATATGAGGGACAGGCACCGACATCGCAGATGGTCTGTATAGCGGATGGTCGATACAGTCTACAGATGTCTGACTCCTATGGAGATGGTTGGAACGGAGCTAACTTCACAGTTTTATCTACGCTGGGTGATAGTCTGATTACAAGATCGCTGACCTCTGGTCGTCAGGGTACCGCTGCTGTTAACTTGGGAGATTATCCAAATGATGGCCCTACAGCCATGGACAAAAATGTCACCCTGGTCGAGAAAATACCCACCGCAATAAGTCTTGAGGGGTTTGATCCCGAAAATGACGAGTTAACCTATTATCTCGCTTCGGAACCTCAAAACGGCAGTTTTTCCGAGCTTGTTAATTTCGGGTCGGCTCGTGATTTGGCTGTGCAGAGTATCGGCGTTGACATTGTTACGTCCAGCGACGGCAACACAGCCTATGTAGCAAACTATGAGGCTGGTCTACAAATCCTTGATGTGACTGATCGCGATAATCCATTTGTCACAGGATCGCTAGATACAGAGGGATTAGCTTTTGACATCACCATCTCTGATGATGGGAACAGAGTCTATTTGGCAGATGAACAACAAGGATTACAAATATTTGATGTCAGTGACAGAACCAATCCGATTCTTTTAGGTAATTTCAACACTGATGGGTTGGCTTACGGGGTTGCCCTTTCGAGTGCCGAAGATATCGCCTATGTTGCCGACGCAGCTACACTCCAGATAATTGATGTGGGTGCCAGTGGTACTCCATTCTTGTTGGCATCACTGCCACTGGATGGGTCAGCTTTTGGTGTGACTGTCTCTGATGACGGATCCCTTGCCTACGTGGCCTCCGATGGCATTGGTTTGGAAATTATTGATGTCTCCGACTCGCGTAACCCTGTAAAGGTGGGTGTCATGGACTCCATGTTTAATGCCAGAGCTGTCCAGCTCTCTGTTGATCAGACCGTTGCCTATGTTGTCGATCAATCCGAAGGTCTGCATATTATTGATGTAGCAGATCCAACTAATCCAGTTATCCTGAGTAACATCAGCACTGGGGGTGTTGCGAGGGATTTAGCACTGGCTCAGAATGGTGCCTATGTGTTCATGGCAGAGCTCAACGATATTCAGGTATTTGATGTGAGCATACCATCAGCTCCTGTGTTTAAGAGCTCGATTAGTACCAGCTCCAACACCTATGGACTTGCCATAGCACCTGATAATGGCACGTTGTTCACTGCGCGCAGCTTTGGCGTTGATGTGATTGATTTGGATATCTCATCTGCGGCAGTTGGCGAACAGATCACGCAAACTCTTACTTATACAACGACGACAGAAGATGCTGAATCGGACTCATTTAACTTTTTTGTCAATGACGGAAGGCTCGATAGTGCTGTTGCCACAGTCAGTATCACCATACTGCTAGATGACGATGGTGATGGTGTCACCAATGAACTTGATGCATTTCCTCAGGACCCAACGGAAACAGAGGACACAGATTCAGATGGAATAGGCAATAACGCAGATGCGGACGATGACAATGATGGTTATGAGGACAGTCTTGATGACTTTCCCCTCGATGCTACAGAGTGGCTTGATAGCGATGGTGATGGTATCGGAAATAATGCCGACCTTGACGATGATAATGATGGCTACGAAGACAGTACTGATGATTTCCCCACGGATGCTGAAGAGTGGTTAGATACTGATGGAGATGGCGTAGGTAACAATGCTGACAATGATGATGATAACGACGGTGTCAGTGATTCCCAAGATACCTCCCCCTTAGATCCAAGCAATGATAGCGATGGTGATGGCGTTCCGAACAATGCGGATGATCTGCCGTTAGATGCAACAGAAACCACTGATACAGACTCTGATGGGGTGGGCGACAATACTGATGCGTTCCCCTTTGATGACCGTTACTCAGCTGACAGCGATGTCGATGGTATGCCCGATGCCTGGGAAGTTCAGTTTGGTTTAGATCCGAATGATCCTGCCGATGCTGCTATGGATGCCGATGGTGATGGGGTTAGTAATTTGGAGGAATTCCTTGCGGGTACGCCACCCTTTGGCTCTATTGATGTTGACGGTAACAGTCAATACGATGCACTGACAGACGGTCTATTGTTGCTTAGAAGCATGTTTGGCTTGACCGATGAGGCACTGATTAGTGGCACTGTCGGTAGTGATGCTATCTATACCACCTCGGAGGATATATTGGCGCAAATAGATCTTCTCGGTGATCTTATTGATGTTGACGGAAATGGCAGTATTGATGCGCTCACCGATGGTTTGGTGACGCTGCGGTATCTGTTTGGCCTGCGTGGTGATCCTCTTGTTGACGGTGTGATTGGCAGTGGAGCATCACGCACTACAGCAGCTGAGATTGAGGCGCATTTGGACTCTATTAGCCCTTAACTCCATGTGGTTGCAAGAGCGACGTTATGCAACATCAGCGTTGCTCTTGATCATATTGAGCATCGACTGAGTTAACTACTGATACTACGATCTTTGTTGAGCCGATAGAGGTGGTCTACCTTGGTCGGCAGTTGTTGCAGACAGTGACGAGTGATTCTCTCGAAGTAGGCGATAAATTCGGCGATTTGTTCCTCGTTCATAATGTCAGTGGAGGACAGCTCTTGATCAGAGAATTTGAGTTTTTTGATCAACTTTTGCTCTTGCTCTAAACGCCATTGATGCACCTGATCAAATGAGGGTGCAGCCAACATGATTGTTCTATCGACGCAGTTGAACAGAGTCTGATAATCCCCAGCCAATGACTGATTAATATAGCGCCGCCATCTGCCATCGGCATCGCAATCCCTCTCCAACGAATTTATGGGATCTCTTAAGTCGGCTTCAGTCACTGCTGTGGCACCAAAACACCAACCCTCAATGACTATTAAGCCTGCGGGCCCCTGAACTAAGTTACTATCTGATATATCGGCTCGGTCATCTATACTTTTGTCAAACCGCGTGACGCGGGTCGTTTTCGCGCATTTTAGGTCATTAATTGTTTTTAAAGCTAATGGAATATCATGGGTTCCAGGCACACCACGAGTTGCTAAAAGCGGATGAATATCGCGGCCTAGTTGCTGCCTCTCCACTTTCGTTAGATAAAAGTCATCCAGTGATAATGGCACTGAGATAATGTTGAATTCATAGGAGATCCTTGTGCACAAATAGTCAGCAAGTGTTGACTTGCCCGACCCCTGACAGCCGTTGATGCCGATCACCTGAGTGCCTGAGTGCTTTGATGATAGTCCAATCTCCCTCACCAGAGCCCCGAAGTTTTTCTCTGCTGATACCAGATACGAGGGATCTAAGCTATTTCGCTGAAGAAACTGTGATAGTGTTGGGTTCAATGGATTTACAAGCCTTGCTGCGAGTGCTGACAGATTGCTGGATACAAGTGTAAACCAGATACGGAGCAAATGCTTATTGTTTTATTGGTTTCTTTGGCGCTTTATCAATTAGACTATGCGTACTGTCTCTCTGCAAAGAGATTTTTACCCTATTGCCTGAATGGCGCGTTGATTGGGAGATAAACGACATGATTACAATTCACCATTTGGTTCATTCTCGCTCTCAGAGAATTATCTGGTTGTGCGAAGAAATTGGGCTGGACTATGAAATCGTCACTTATCAACGGGATCCAGTGACCAGCTTGGCGCCGCCAGAGCTTGAGCAAATTCACCCACTGGGTAAATCGCCGGTAATCTGTGATGGTGATAACACCATTATTGAATCCGGTGCTATTATCGATTACCTCATCCGTCGCTACGCCGCTGGACGCCTTCGCCCAGAGCCGGATTCATGGCAACACGAACAGTATTTGCAGTGGTTGCATTACGGTGAGAGCGGGGCAGTTTTGCCGCTTATGCTCAAACTCTACACCTCTCGCTTGGAAGACGGTGGGGCTGCCTTGCAACCCAGAATTAACGACGAATTACAGAGACATCTGGGTTATCTCAATCATTCGCTCAATGGCGTTGATTGGTTTGTGGGCAACACCTTTAGTGGTGCCGACATTCAATTATCTTTTGTCGCTGAAATTGCACCGCTTTTGGACCCACAGCGACAACTGCCGAATCTTGCAGCTTTTCGTCAGCGATTGCAGGATCGCCCCGCCTATCGTCGTGCCTTAAATAAGACAGAGCCCTATGCCTATGGACCCAAACAATGAAATTGTCTGTAAAAATCGTTTTCTTGATGCTAACCATTTTTCTCGCCGGATGTAGTGAGCGTCCTGAGCCGAGTGTTTGTCAAACCATTGCCAGTGAAAAACTCAGCGTCAATATACCGGGCGGCTCATTCCAATTTGGTGACAATCGTTATTACTTTGATGAGGGGCCTGTTAAGACCATAAAGATTGAGAGTTTCAACATGGATACCACTGAGGTAACCAACGCTCAATTTCAGCGTTTTGTGGAGGCTACAGGCTACATTACCGCGGCGGAAAAAGGTTTGTCTGCGGAGGCGTTCCCTGAGATTCCCGCTGAATTCCGTGTTCCTGGATCCATGGTGTTTATGGCGCCAGATCCCGATCAGCCAAGTTCAGTGGCTTCCTGGTGGCAATTTGTGCCGGGAGCAAATTGGCGTCATCCACTGGGGCCAGACAGCTCAATTGACAATAAGGACGATTTTCCGGTGGTTCAGGTAGTTCATGCTGACGCTCTCGCTTATGCGAATTGGGCAGGGCGTCGCTTGCCCACGGAAATAGAGTGGGAATATGCCTCTCGCGGAGGTTTGGACGGTGCTTCCTATTCTTGGGGTGAGGAGGCGCCACATGTTGGCAAGTCAAAGGCGAATACCTGGCAGGGTCATTTTCCCTACACCAATATGAAGGAGGATGGCTTCGCCGGCAGCGCCCCGGTCGCATGCTATGCGGCCAATGCCTATGGCCTTTTTGATATGACTGGCAATGTATGGGAATGGACTGACACGCCCTATGGCCCCGATAGAAAACGAGACTACGGCGCACTGGGTTATGATCCACAACAGCCAGGAATAGAGGTAAAAACTCTCAAGGGAGGATCGTTCCTCTGCTCCGACAATTACTGTCAGCGATTTCGGCCCGCCGCACGGCAGGCACAGGACGTCACTTTGGCGTCATCCCATATTGGTTTCCGAACAGCACAGGATGTGTCGACGACAGACAGTAATTGAGTTACCAGTTGTGGTGAACAATGGCTGCCAAAACCCCTATAACCGTGGCCAAAGCAACCACTGCATAGATTAAAAACCGATTCAGTGTGCGGTGGGATTGCAGGTCTGAGGTGGTTTTTATCTCAGCCATTTGCTCCGCTGAAAATCCTGTTGTCACCGGGTGGTCGTTGTCCTTAAGGAATGCGCTGGCGTCCTGTTCTTGGTGATCAAATATCACCCACAGTCCTACACTAAATACGCCGGTGACCAAGCCAGAGAGCGAGTGAGAGTGTTTTGATGAAACATGGGTGAAAATACCCGCTTGCTCGAGCAGCAGCCCATCAATCTCTGCCTCGCGAACCGAGTGATACTGCTGTATTAATTTCATTGGCATGGATTACTTGCAATTAACACACTCACCATACAAGATTCAGTATCTTTGGTACATGTTTGTTACGACTTTCACTGGATGCGGTAAATTCGAACCTATCTCAAATTTAGCAGGTTGGAGAGGCTGCAGACTGGCTATCATTCTTTTAATTAAAAGGTGTGATCTTTGATGGTTCGATAAGCTCATCAAGATTAATATCTTAAAACTCTAAACCTTTTCAAATAAAAAGTTTTTCAAAATTTCTAAGCTTTCCTTTGGATTTTCTTCCATTGGCACATGCCCAGAGTTTTCTAAAATTTCTAATTTAGAATCAACTAAGATACCATCCATACGGATGCCATTATCTAGAGGAATCCATAAATCTTTTGCTCCCCAAATTAGTAAGCTAGGTGTTTGAATGCTTTTTAATTTGTTTAAATTAGCTGTCGAATTTAGTTTGTAATCGGTTTTTACCCTGTCTATAAACGCCTTCCTATTACCTTCTCTTAGCGCCATTCTATGATAACGAGTAACTAATTCATCTGTTATTTTCGAATCGTCTGCATAGACTTCTTCTAGATTTTTTTTAATTAAAAATTTTGGCGTTAAGTATAGGAACAGTGAATTTAATATGGGTGTTTTCGCCATTTTAAAACTTGATGGAGGTTCCTTATTCGTAGGCAACCCACTGGCATCTACCAAGATAAGTTTTTCAACCTTATCTGGATGATCAGCAGTATAATTCCAAGCTATATTTCCTCCGAGTGAGTTTCCTGCAATGTGAAATTTCTTAAGCTCTAATTTTTCTAAAAAAGAATGTAAAAAAGCGGTGTAGGCCTCTATTGTATAGTCAGCGTCTTTATTGGGTCCTGTAATTCCAAATGCAGGCAAATCCATTCTTATAACTCTATTTGTGTTTTTTAATTCATTCGTCCAAGCATCCCAAGTATGCAATGATGCCGCTGTCCCATGAACCAAAACTATAGGAAAGCCTTTTCCTTCATCTCTGTAATGAACTTGCATTTCATTTATATCAACAAATTGAGAATGTTCATTTGCGTATTCATTTTTTAATTCGTCTACAGAAATATCAGGATAAATACCTCCCCCGATCAAAAAAATTAAGCTGATCAAAAAAGCGTAAACAACATACTTAAACTTAAATGTTTTCTTCATTTTTTATTGCCTATTTTTTCTTTTCAAGATAGGTTTCTGTTTTGTTCCTGATTAAACGCCCAGCGATTAAACGTATCGATGTTTTTAATTTACACTCCAACCATACAAGATTCAGTATCTTTGGTACATGTTTGTTACGACTTTCACTGGATGCGGTAAATTCGGATATCAAAATCAATCGTAGTTGACAGTTGACCCAATTCTGCCAGTGCAGCCTGTTGTTCTGGTTGGGTGTGCCAATAGTAGGGCGTCATGGCCAGAAGATCTTGGATGTGGGTACCGGTAACGCAAATTTCTTCACAGATGTTGAGTTGAGTCCGCAGAGTGAAATTTTTGCTATCGTCCACTGTGCGAAAGTTACCTCTATGCGGTTGATGCTCAGTGTATATTTTATCGGTTAGCCCGTTTAGGTGGTTGGCGCCGGGGCCAACCATAATCAGTGTGCCCTTGGGTTTCAGTACCCTGGCTGTTTCCATCGGGCACAACGGAGAAAATACTGACAGGGCCACGTCAAAGGAATTGGCAAAAAACGGGATGTCGTAGGCGCTGGCGACAGCTAGCTGGGCTGCCAGATTGCGCTTGGCGGCGAGCCTTACTGCGGTTTTAGCGATATCCACCCCAGCGAGTTGTAAGTTGCTCTGTGTTGACGCATCGCTTAGTTGTTGTAAGTAGTAGCCCTCGCCACAACCTATATCGAGCACATTAAACGGGGTATTTTCACAGTCCTGATTGATTATTTCAGCCAGCCCTTGACCCAAACTTTCGTAGAACCCAGCGCCCAGAAATCGCTGCCGACTTTTTATCATTATATCGCTGTCGCCAGGATTCTTGCTGCGTTTGTTTTGTGCCAAGAGCAAATTGACATAGCCCTCACGAGCTATGTCAAAGGTATGACTATTATCACAGCGGAGGGTCCCTGAAGCGTCGCTGCCTGTTAGGGAATGGCGACAATTCGGACACCTGAATTCAGCGGCCTCTGCGTGCATGTATGTCAGAACAGGCCAACCACCTCGCCGCTGTCATCAATGTCGATATGATTTGCCGCAGGCACCCTTGGCAGCCCCGGCATGGTCATAATGTCGCCACAGACCACCACAATAAATCCGGCGCCGGCAGACAAGCGAACCTCGCGAATGGCCATCACATGACCTGTGGGTGCACCCTTGAGATTGGGGTCAGTGGAGAAACTATACTGACTTTTAGCGATACACACCGGAAAGTGACCGTAACCATTCTCTTGCAGCTGCTTTATTTGATCCCTTATTTTTTGGTCAGCAATAATATCATCGGCCCGGTACAACTTGGTGGCGATGGTTTTGACCTTATCCCAAATCGGCAGTTCGTCGGCGTACAATGGTGCAAAGTTGGCGGTATCTGCTTCCACCAGTGAGACCACGTGCTGAGCTAATTCTTCAGTGCCGGCTCCGCCGTCCGACCAGTGAGTGCAGGATACTGCTTTCACACCCATCGCTTGTGTTACCTGCTGAATCATGGCGACCTCTGCATCGCTGTCGGTAATAAACCGATTCACCGCCACCACCACCGGTACGCCAAATGACTTCACATTTTCAATATGGCGGATAAGATTGCTACAGCCAACTTCCAGTGCCGCCACATTCTCGCTAGACAAATCATCTTTGGCCACACCGCCGTGCATTTTAAGCGCCCTGACAGTGGCTACGATTACTGCGGCAGATGGTTTTAGCCCGGCACTGCGACATTTGATATTGAAGAATTTCTCCGCACCTAAATCTGCACCAAAACCGGCTTCAGTGACTACATAATCTGCCATTTTCAGGCCCGCTTTGGTCGCGATCACGGAGTTGCAACCGTGGGCGATGTTAGCGAAGGGGCCACCGTGGATAAGGGCAGGGTTGTTTTCCAGTGTTTGCACCAGATTGGGTGCCACTGCATCCTTGAGTAGTACAGCCATCGCACCAATACCCTGTATTTCACTGGCCAGAATGGGTTTCTGGTCTCTGGTGTAGGCGACCACAATCTTTTCCAAACGTGCTTTCAGATCATCGAGATCGGTGGCGAGACAAAAGATTGCCATTATTTCCGAGGCCACAGTAATATCGTAACCGTCCTGTCGCGGAAAACCGTTACCGGGTCCACCGAGGGCACAGGTAATATTGCGTAGGGCTCGATCATTCATGTCAATAACCCGCTTCCATTGCATCCGGCGGACATCCATTTCAAGGGCGTTACCCCAATGGATATGGTTATCTATCAAGGCAGATAGCAAGTTGTGCGCGGCCCCGATGGCGTGGAAATCGCCCGTAAAGTGTAGATTGATATCTTCCATGGGTACTACCTGAGCGTAACCACCGCCCGCAGCCCCTCCCTTCATGCCAAAACAGGGTCCAAGGCTCGGCTCTCTCAGACAGACCAGAGATTTTTTACCAATCCGCCGCAAGCCGTCAGTCAGTCCCACAGATGTGGTTGTCTTTCCCTCTCCCGCGGGTGTTGGTGTGATGGCGGTGACCAATATCAATTTACCATCCGGTCGGTCTTTCAAGGTGGAAAGATAATCCGGATCGATTTTCGCCTTAGTCTTGCCATAGGCAATCACTGCAGACTCTGGGATATCCAGTTTCGCAGCAATATCATTGATTGGCTCCAGGGTTGCACTGCGGGCAATTTCTATATCACTCATGACGATAATTCCTTCTAGTGTGCGACTTATAGTAATGGTCGTCATCTTCGGTAAAGCATCCTTTTAACGAATTTCCAAGACCGGCAAGCGCTGTTCCAAAAACGACTTGCGTCATGCGCCTCTGTCAGATCGAGCTGAGGGTGGCGCATTCAGATACGGACCAGTCGTAACTGTACGCTAGTTTTACAGGCTTGCCAGTTACACTTTGGGGTTACATTGATACCTAAATCGGCGTTTGAGAGTTCTCTATGAAAAAAAGTGCACGTGTTGTTGTAATCGGCGGTGGTGTTGTTGGCGTCAGCACACTCTACCACCTGGCCAAAAAGGGTTGGACTGATGTGGTATTGGTCGAGCGCAAAGAATTGACCTCGGGCTCAACATGGCATGCGGCAGGTCTACTGCCCCTTTTTAACATGAGTTATTCAGTGGGTAAACTGCATCAGTATTCAGTGAACTTTTACCATGAATTGGAGAAAGAAACCGAACAAACGGTGGGGTTCAGTGTGGTTTCCAATATCCGATTAGCGGCTACAGAAGATCGAATGGACGAATACCGATACTACGCCAGCGTGGCTCAAACAGTAGGTGTTGAGGTTAAATTTTTGACCCCTGAACAGGTAAAAGAAGCGTGGCCCATGTGCAATACCGACGGACTCATTGGCGCGATTCAGCACCCTGAGGACGGTTACATTCAGCCAGCGGATTTGACCCAGGCTCTGGCCAAAGGTGCGCGCGCTCGCGGCGCAGAGATATACCGCAATACCACAGTACTTGAGCTCGACCAACAGGGTGACCACAGCTGGATTGTTAAGACGGACAAAGGCGATATTCATTGTCAACACGTGGTGTCATGCACGGGTAATTTTGCTCGAAAGACCGGAGAGATGGTGGGCTTAGATATCCCGGTAATCCCCGTGGAGCATCAGTATATTGTTACTGATCCCCATCCTGAAATCCTTGCCCGCAAGGCCGCAGGCTTGCCCGAACAGGCCGTGCTCAGGGAATCCGACGCGGGCTACTACCTGCGTGAAGAGGCGGGGGGTATGATTCTTGGACCCTACGAAGAGGGTGCCCCCTGTTGTTATGTCGACGGTCCCAGCGCAGAGTCAGAGTATGAGCTTTTCAATGGTGATCTGGATCGCCTAATGCCCCATGTTGAAGCCTGTATGAGTCGAGTGCCTGCCTTTGCCGAAGTGGGAGTAAAGACCATCTACAACGGCGCTATTGCCTACACACCCGATGGTAATCCGATTGTTGGGCCCGCTTGGGGATTAAAAAACTTTTGGCTAAACGAAGGGCACAGTTTTGGCATTACAGCGGCGGGTGGCGCTGGATGGCAATTGGCGGAGTGGATTGTCGACGGTGAACCCACGGTGGATATGATGGGTGTAGATCCTCGACGGTTTGGTCCCTATGCGTCGCGCGGTTACCTTCGCACTAAAAACGAAGAGGCCTACGATCATGTCTTTAAAAACCATTACCCAGACGAGGAGCGCAGTGCGGCTCGACCTCTGAAAACCGCGCCCTGCTACGATCGAATGAAAAAGCTCGGAGCAGTATTTGGTTCCGTCTATGGCTGGGAACGGCCCAATTGGTTTGCGCCACTGGATTATGCTTTGTCAGAGGAGGATTTAAACAAAGATGACACCCTGTGGAATAAAAATCACTCAACGGCACTGGATGATGGCCGTATCGTTGAGAAAAATTCCTTCCGGCGCTCCAATTACTTTGATTTTGTTGGTGCTGAGTGCCGTCATGTGCACGAAAATGTTGGCCTTTTGGATATGTCGGCATTCTCCAAAGCCACTGTCACTGGGCCGGGCGCTGAAGCCTGGTTAAATAGCATCGTGGCCAACCAGGTGCCTAAGGCTGTCGGTCGAATCGGGCTCTGTCACATGCTGTCGCTAAATGGTGGCGTGCGCGCTGAATTTACCATCTACAAGCGAGGTAAAAACAGTTATTACTTAGTGTTTGCCGGTGCCAGTGAGCGTCATGATTGGGATTACCTCACCAAGCTTGCGCCAACTGATGGCTCGGTGCAGTTGCAAAAGATAACTACCCAGCTGGGCGTGTTGGTGCTGGCTGGACCAAAATCTCGCGCTGTACTGCAGAAACTCACCGATACAGACTTGTCCAATGACAGTTTCAAGTGGTTGACGGGCAAGCCAATTAATGTCGGGTATGCCCAGGCCGAGGCCCTCAGAGTGAACTTTGTGGGTGAGTTGGGTTGGGAGCTTCACCATCCCATTGAAATGCAAAACTATATCTTCGACGAGTTGATGAAAGCGGGTGCGGAATTTGATATTAAACCCTTTGGCATTCGCGCCATGGACAGCATGCGCCTGGAGAAATCATATCGATTGATTCCCCGTGAAATGTCCATTGAATATGCTGCATTAGAGTCGGGGCTGGATCGATTTGTCAAACTGGACAAAGACTGTGATTTCGTCGGCAAGTCGGCTCTACAAGCTTGGCAGAGAAAGGGATTCAAAAATCGATTTGTCACCTTGGAAGTGCACCATATTGACGATGCTGATGCCCGTGGATCTGAAGGTATCTATCGCGATGGCGAGCTTGTGGGCAGAGCCACATCTGGTGGTTACGGGTTTAGGGTGAACAAGTCCCTGGCTTTGGGATTGGTTCGAACCGACTGCGCCGATATTGGAACAGCGTTGGAAATTGAGATTCTTGGTCAGAGGTATGCGGCGACGGTAATACCGGAGTCTGCATTTGACCCAGATAATAGGGCGCTAATCAGCTAGCTGTCTAGGGTATTAGTGGCTGTCGCGACCGTATATGTCCAGGTCGCGGAACTGTATGCGGTGGCAGTGAAACAGTAACAGACTGCGCAGGATAGAAGGCATCTGATGGGACTATAAAACTACTTTTGGGATGAGTGACAATGGCTGAGCGAAGTGGCAGACGAAGAGCAGGCAGAGATGGCGGAGGTCGCGAGGGGCGTCGTGAGGCCCGGGCCAATGCTGTGGCCGAAATAAGTCCATTTATTGAGAGAAAAATTCCCTATTTTGAGTATCTCAGTGAAGAGAGCCTGCAGATCATAGAAGATAATGCTGACACCATACTGGAGGAAATCGGCATTGATTTTCTCGATGATGCAGAGGCGTTGGACATGTGGAAAGCGGCCGGCGCCGATGTTCAGGGTACCCGAGTGCGGTTTCCCAAGGGGCTATGTCGATCGCTGATTCAGGCAACAGCACCTAAAGAGTATGTGCAGCACGCTCGAAACCCGCAGCGCAGCACCATTATAGGGGGCAAGCGCACGGTGCTTGTGCCCGCCTATGGATCACCTTTTGTCCATGACATTGATCAGGGGCGGCGCTACGCCACCATCGACGACTTTAATAATTTTGTCAAACTCGCCTACATGGCGCCAGGAATACACCACTCCGGTGGCACAGTCTGTGAGCCCGTCGACCTGCCGGTGAATAAGCGGCATTTCGACATGGTTTATAGTCACTTTAAATACAGTGACAAACCCCTCATGGGGTCTGTGACCCACTATGAGCGTGCTCAGGACACAGTGGACATGGCCAAACTGGTGTTCGGTGAAGAGTTCGTTGATCAAAACTGCGTTTTAACCAGTTTGATCAATGTCAATTCGCCCATGACCTACGACGGCACCATGCTGGGTTCATTGAAAGTCTATGCGCGCAATAATCAATCTACTGTGATTTCTCCCTTCATATTGGCCGGTGCCATGTCGCCGGTCACAGCTGCTGGAACGGTGACTCAGATTCTCGCCGAAGCGCTCGCCGGAATTGCTTTCACCCAGCTCTGCCGTCCCGGAGCGCCAGTGGTGTTCGGGACCTTCGCTGCGGCGGTTTCTATGGCCTCGGGTGCGCCGACCTTCGGCACGCCGGAACCCAGTCAAATCCTCTACGCGGCGGCTGCATTGGCGCGCCGACTTGGCGTTCCGTTTCGCAGCGGTGGTGGCCTTTGTGGATCGAAAATTCCCGACGCTCAGGCGGCTTACGAGGCGGCTAATACACTACAGACTGCATCCCTTGCCGGGGTAAACTTTATGTTGCACACCGCGGGCTGGTTAGAGGGTGGACTGGCCATGGGGTATGAAAAATTTATTATGGACTGTGATCAGGCGAGCATGATCTCAGTGCTTCTGGGTGGCATGGACATGTCCGAGAATGGACAGGGCCTGAGCGCGGTGCGTGAAGTGGGGCCAGGCAAGCACTATCTCGGCTCAGCACACACACTGCAAAACTTTGAAACGGCTTTTTATCGATCCACAGTGGCCGACAACAACAGTTTTGAACAGTGGACTGCTGATGGCGCCTTGGA
Source organism: Porticoccaceae bacterium (assembly GCA_964230135.1). Taxonomy (GTDB): domain Bacteria; phylum Pseudomonadota; class Gammaproteobacteria; order Pseudomonadales; family Porticoccaceae; genus HTCC2207. Next base: position 25,453 of record CAXRFT010000008.1, read on the forward strand.
TGCAGCTCAGCGAGCCAATGGTCTGTGGAAACAAATGCTAAATGATTACCAAGCGCCGGCACTTGATCCTTCCATTGACGACGCTTTGCAAGATTTTATGATGCGACGCAAGTCATCCTTCGCGGATCGAGACTACTAAAACTGACTGAGGGCTACCATCTATGTCAGATGAAGACGATATTATCTTAAGTGAATTGCCAGACGACGAGTTGGTACTGCAAATGCACGATGATCTCTACGATGGACTTAAAGAAGAGATCATGGAGGGAACAGAAATATTACTGGAGCGCGGTTGGTCAGCCGAAAAGGTCCTTGGCGAGGCGCTGGTTGATGGCATGACCATTGTTGGCATAGATTTCCGCGACGGTATTCTCTTTGTTCCCGAGGTTTTGCTTGCGGCCAATGCCATGAAAGGTGGTATGGA
>CAXRFT010000009.1:0-40305 GCA_964230135.1 Porticoccaceae bacterium
TTCATTACAATCGTCAATCAAGACTCGGGAGTCTCAGCGACCTTATCGCGCGACGTTTAAATATCGAACTTGAATCGCACTACGAGCTGGATAGTACCCAGACACTGTTGCGCTTCGTCCAATCTGGCCAGGGCTGGGCAATGACAACTGGACTCTGTCTTGTGCCCTACCCAGATCTACTTCGACAAATAGAGGTCATTCCTCTGTTAAAGGGCGCCAATGCTCGATACTTGACGCTAATTTGTAGGAATAATGAATTGGGTCACTGGCCAGCCAAAATAGCTGAAATCTGTCGTGCTACTTACGACCAGGATACCGTTATCAAAATGCGGTATATCGCCTCTTGGCTTCCTGAACAAGCTTACTCAATTACCGAAATGCCTGCGATTTAGGTTTCATATGAATGAGTCCACGGTCGAATACTTTCGTCTCGCACTATTACAACTTCAATCTGAGCTAGAAGACCTTGAAGATATAGCCAAAGAGTCTGGAAAACCTGTGCAGCTTGATCAAACTATGGTAGGCCGACTATCTAGAATGGACGCAATGCAAGGGGCCGAAATGGCGCGCGAGGCATCCCGCCGCCGACGCCTGCTACTGACCAAAATTCCAGCAGCATTGAAACGCATTCAAGACGGCGATTACGGTTTTTGTATCGCCTGCGACGAACTAATCGCCGAGGGACGCCTAAAAATAGACCCTACTTACATCCACTGTGTCAATTGTGCCGACGCAAGGGAATAAATCTGCAGCGCAACATTACTTCCTCAATCATTGAAATTGATACTCAAAATTAAAGCAAAACAATATATTTTGTATCGTTTTGATGATAAATTACAAAAAATAATTGGCACTGAGGGGCTTAGCCCTCGTTAAAACAAAGAAATCCGTTTAATCGCCCATCAGAGGTCACTATGTCAGCAACCATTGCTCTTCCACGAATACTTGAAATAGGCGCAGGAGCCAGCGCCAATCTTTATGCGGTGCTGCAAACCTTGGGTGTGAACACACCGCTAATTGTCACCGACAAAATCATGGTTGAATTGAACTACGTTGGGAGACTACAAAAGCACTTGGATGAGCACAACATCGACAGTGACATCTTTGATGACACAGTGCCAGAACCAACGGTGGCATCCATCCAAGCCGGTGTCGACAAAGTGCGTCTGGGTCAGTTCGATTGTATTATTGCTCTAGGTGGGGGTAGTCCCATTGACAGCGCCAAAGCCATTGCCATTCTCGGCAAACACGGCGGCAATATGGAAGATTACAAATTTCCCCGACAGGTAAACGAGTGTGGCCTGCCCATTATTGCCATCCCGACCACCGCAGGCACCGGATCAGAGGTGACTAAAGTCACCGTGATAACCGATGAATCCACTGATGAAAAAATGATGTGTATGGGCATGGGGTTTATGCCATCCGCAGCTCTGGTTGACTTCGAACTATCGCTCAGCGTACCTGCTCGCACTACCGCCGACACCGGAATCGACGCTCTCACCCATGCAATTGAAGCTTACGTTAGCAAGAAAGCTAGTCCCTACACCGATGCACAAGCTCTCGCGGCGATGAAGTTAATTGGCCCCAATTTGCGTATAGCCTATCGCGACGGTAACGATCGAACTGCTCGGGAAAAGATGATGCTCGGCGCCACACTGGCTGGCATTGCCTTTTCAAATGCTTCAGTGGCGCTGGTACACGGTATGAGTCGACCTATAGGCGCGGCTTACCATGTGCCTCACGGCTTATCCAATGCCATGCTGCTGCCTACTGTAACGGAGTACTCCATATCGGCGGCTGAAAATCGCTATGCGGATTGCGCTCGCGCCATGGGCATTGCAACTAAGGATAACGATGACCTGACAGCCTGCGCCAATCTGCTGGATGAGCTGAATGCACTGAATAGGGAACTCCACGTACCAACCCCGGAGGATTTTGGCATTGATCGGACAGTATTTTTCAACAACCTAGAAACCATGGCGGCTCAGGCTATTGCTTCCGGCTCTCCGGCAAATAATCCAAGACAACCAGATGCAGCCACCATTATGGCGCTGTATAAAAAACTTTGGAACTAAGTACCAAACCATAACTTAACACTATAACTTTTCCGACCACAAGGAGAATACAATGACCACAGTAGGACACCTTATCAACGGTGAGATACGCACCGACAGCGAGCGCACCCAAGATGTATACAACCCATCCACTGGCGACGTCAGTAAACAGGTAGCCATGGCCTCGGTGGCCACTGTTGAGGAGGCCATAGCGGCTGCTCAAGCAGCCTATCCTGCCTGGCGTAATACGCCGGCGATAAAACGTGCTCGGATTATGTTCAAATTTAAAGACCTGCTGGAGCAACACGCGGATAAGATTTGTGAGCTAATCGGAGAAGAACACGGTAAAATTTCTCACGATGCTGCGGGCGAATTGCAGCGCGGTATCGAAAATGTGGAATACGCCTGCTGTGCTCCAGAGCTGTTAAAAGGTGAACACAGTAAAAATGTCGCACCCAACATTGACTCTTGGAGTGAATTCCAGCCCCTGGGTGTCGTCGCCGGTATTACGCCATTTAACTTCCCCGCGATGGTACCTCTGTGGATGTATCCCATGGCTATTGTATGTGGCAACTGCTTTGTATTAAAACCCTCTGAACGCGACCCAAGCTCTACCCTGTTCATAGCCGAACTTCTCAAACAAGCCGGTCTGCCCGATGGAGTTATGAATGTGGTGAATGGTGACAAGGAAGCCGTGGATGTGTTGCTCAGCGACGAGCGAATCAAAGCGGTCAGCTTTGTTGGATCCACCCCCATTGCAGAATACATCTATGCCACCGCCAGTGCCCATGGCAAACGCTGCCAAGCGCTGGGTGGTGCGAAAAATCACGCTATCGTCATGCCCGATGCCGATATGGATAATGCTGTCAGCCAACTATTAGGTGCCGCTTTTGGCTCATCCGGTGAGCGCTGCATGGCCTTATCAGTCGCTGTTGCAGTGGGTGACGCTGCGGCGGATCAGTTGGTGAGTAAAATGGCCGAAGCAATGAAATCCCTTAAAATCGGTCCCTGCCATGATGCAGATAATGATTTCGGGCCGGTGATTACCAAGCAGCATCAAGAAAAAGTATTTGGCCATATTGACAGTGCAGAGTCTCAAGGCGCCACTGTGGTGGTGGACGGCCGCAACCCACAAGTGACCGGCTATAACAATGGTTTTTATGTGGGAGGCACTCTGATTGATGGCGTAACACCTGATATGGACAGCTATGCGGCGGAAATATTCGGACCCGTGCTGCAAATTGTTCGAGTGGACTCCATGCAACAGGCCATGGATTTAATTGATGCCCACGAATACGGCAATGGCACCTGCATCTTCACTCGAGATGGAGAAGCAGCTCGCTATTTCTCGGATCACATCCAAGTTGGCATGGTGGGAATTAACATACCGTTGCCAGTTCCTGTTGCCTACCACAGTTTTGGTGGCTGGAAGCGCTCTCTGTTTGGGGATCTTCATGCCTATGGACCAGACGGCGTGCGATTCTATACCAAACGCAAAACCATCACCCAGCGCTGGCCTTCAGCTGGGGTGCGAGAAGGTGCGCAGTTCTCCATGCCAACCATGAGCTGAATAATCATCAAATGACTGAGAGCAGGCATCTGAAGATAGCAGAAAAGGGCTCGGCAATTAGTCGGGCGATGGCCATTATTGAAGCCATTGCCAAGGCCGAGCGTCCGCTATCGCCAGCGGATCTCTCTCATCAATTGGGCATTCCAAAACCCAGCATGCATCGATTACTCAGTCAACTAGAAGACGAGGGCTATGTGCAGACGTCAATGCGCGGCATGATTGTGCCCGCAGATCGACTTCACGGCATGGCTCTAGGGATTCTCTACAGCAGCCGTTTCAAGGCACTACGACAGGCCATCTTGCAGAAATTAACCACTGAAATTGGTGAGACCTGTGGCATCGCACTGCCCAATGGTGTCAACATGATTTACTACGATCGCGTGCAGACAGACTGGCCACTGCAGGTACACCTCACCGTCGGCAGCCAAACACCTACCTGGTGCACCGCCAGTGGCAAACTCTACCTCAGTAGTCTAAGCCGCGATCGACGCAAACGTCTAGTCAACAAATTACCGTTGACGCAGTACACTCGCAACACCATTACCGACGCAGATCAGCTGGATATAGCACTAAGAGCAACTGCTAAAACCAACATTGGCACTGACAACGAAGAATTTGTCGATGGCATGGTGGCCTGCTCTGTACCCGTACTGAATACCAATGGTCAACTGTTCGCCTGCCTGTTCACCCATGCACCAGTGATTAGAAAAAGTCTTGATCAACTGCTGACGTATGTACCCCATTTACATGAGGCGGCGAGAGAACTAGGAACCTTGATCAGTGAAGATCCGGATGGAACAGAAAATAACTTACCCAGTGATAACATAAGTAAATAGAGAGCGGTTTCTATGCAGCTGAAAAATGTCGTATACATTACCTGTTTCATGTTTATTTTTATCAGTCTTTCCAGTTGCTTGTCTCATTACTCAAGACAAGCCGAGTGGCTTACAATTGATGGTTACGCCGAAACAGTGGGTGCCGACAATATTCATAAAACACTCAACCATGGCTGGACTTCTTACGGCGGTGATCAAGGTGGTCATCGATACAGCAATCTCGATCAAATAAGCTTGTCTAATGTGTCAAACCTCGACATCGCCTGGCAATTTCAGACTGGTGATTTGCTAACAAAAGCAGATGCCATGGGCAATGCCGCTACCGAGGGGACGCCTATTCTCGTCAATGACTCGCTAATTTTTTGCACACCTTTTAATGAAGTTATAGCCCTGCATCCGGGTAACGGAGAAGTGCGTTGGCGTTTTGATGCCCAAACCGATTTAGCGCAATACCCAGCCAATCAATTTGTCTGCCGAGGTGTCGCCTACTGGCAAGATCAGAATAATACTGTCGAATGCCCCAAACGAATTCTGATGGCGACAAATGATTCACGCCTCATGGCCATCAATGCTGATAATGGTGAACTCTGTAACAATTTCGGAACTCAGGGCACCATCCACATAACGCCAGAGATTGACCTTTGGTGGCCGGGAGAATTTCAATTTACATCGCCACCTGTGATTGCTAACAACACAGTGATTATTGGTTCAGCCATTGCCGATAATGTCCGCAGAGTAGCGCCCAAGGGTGTGGTGAGAGCCTTTAATGTTGTCACCGGTGAGCCCAAATGGCAGTTTGACCCCATCCCCAGAAGCGGGGATGACAATGGTCATGACAGCTGGCGAAATGGTGTAATTCCTGCCGAGGGCCACGCCAATGTCTGGGCCCCCATGTCAGTTGATGAGGAACGAAATTTAGTGTTTCTTCCCACCTCCAGTCCGAGTCCAGATTTTTACGGTGGCATGCGTCCCGGCGACAATCTACACGCCAACTCGGTGGTTGCTTTGAATGTTGATAATGGTGATATTGCCTGGAGCTTCCAAACAGTACACCATGACATTTGGGATTATGATTTGCCGGCTCAACCCGGCCTCTATTCTGTCTGGCGCGGTGGTAGATCCCATGATGTCGTGGCTCAGGTAACAAAAACTGGGCTGGTGTTTGTGCTAGACCGAGACACCGGTAAACCCTTTCTGCCCATTGAAGAGCGGCCTGTGCCCCAGACTGCGGTGACTGGAGAATATCTGTCACCAACTCAACCTTTTCCAGTAAAAACGCCGCCCATAGTGCCCAGCAGCATTACCCCCAACGATGCCTTTGGTCTCACTTGGTTCGATCGTAAAGCCTGTGCAAAACGAATTGCCCAAGCAGATGCCGACGGCTTGTTTACACCGCCATCAATTAGAGGAACTCTGGTTTATCCTATGAACGGCGGTGGCGCCAATTGGGGTAGCACAGCCTATGACCCGAAAAGAAATTTGCTGCTGGTAAATATGAGTAACATGGCGCATGAGGTCACACTGATAGAGAAAACGAGCGAAGAAATTAATTCAAAAACCATGCATGACAGTACCTTGGCTCCGCAAATGGGAGTGCCCTTCGCATTGAAAAGAGACTTATTACTCTCACCCTTGGGACTGCCTTGTAACAAGCCACCTTGGGGAGTTTTGGCCGCGGTTAATCTTGACAGTGGTGAAATCGTATGGCGGAAACCACTTGGTAGCATCGAGGAATTGGCGCCTGCTGGCGTAGATTTAGACTTGGGCACACCTAATCTTGGCGGTCCAGTGATCACTGCTGGAAACCTCACCTTTATCGCCGCCGCCATGGATAGTTATATTCGTGCATTCGAAACCGCCAGCGGAAAAGAGGTCTGGCAAGCCAAACTGCCCGCCGCTGGTCAAGCCACGCCAATGACCTATGAGTGGAACGGCGCTCAATACGTAGTGATCTATGCCGGCGGCAACGCGCGCTCTGGCAGTGTGCTGGGAGATTATATCGTGGCCTTTAGTTTGCCCACATCAAACTAACATAATGGAACAGAACGGTTAATCGCCGGCACCCGCTCGAGACTGTTCTGTGGATTTCACCAAAATCTTTGAACTCAGCGCCTCCAGTGTGGACCAGAGCGTTTCATCTATCTCAATACCATACTCAATGGACTCTTTGTAATATTGATGCATATCGGCTGCGGAAAACACATCAACCTCGTCTCCCAACGCCAATTCCTCAGCGTACTCCGCAGTAATACTCTCAAGGGACGGACCAGCCAATAATCGCAATGACTGCGCTTGCAAACGGGAGGCCTGATTAAATCGCTGATATACAGGTAGATCGACACCAGAATCCACAGTAACTTTGACCACATAATCCTGCTGGCGCCAGTAGGCAATAAATGCTAAATGACGCCGGGTAGCATTGATCAACCGCTGCATAATGAAAGATCGATTAAAACAGTTGACCACATCAAGGCTCACAGCTCGCCCCCCTATGGCCTTTGATATCAACAGATTAACCGCTTCGCTGCCACACAATAGAACAGAGGTTCCCTTACCGTTCAGAACAAAGTTGGTCTCATCTTCTCGCGATAAATCTGCGTGCAGCGGCGCGTTGGTATCCAGATAGGCAAGTGCCGTCTGTAAGCGATCAAAACCGTAAAAACCATGGGTCTGCAACCATACCACCATGTCAGCGGCATCATAGTAGTCACCGGGCTGAAAGCCCAGTGCCTCAAAGGCCCTCTTCAGCACTGCAATCAGTTCATTTCTTGATACCTTCATAGAACAGAGGGCTGGGCGAGCTTGGGTTTGGTTGGAAACTGCCAGTTGTCACCATCACCATGACCAAAATCACTGATCAATGGCGCACCTTGAAACATAGTGTTTCTCACCCATAAACGGGATCGTGGATCAAACTTACTGACACCAAAGAAAGACAATTTACACCGCAACAGCTGTATTGGCAGTACATCCTTGTGAACGAGATTTTCACGAATATCACCGTAGCGTCTCTGCGCCATGGTTTGAATACGCACCACAATACCGCTGTACGTCGGGTTTTTCACAATAAAGTGAGCCACATCCTGGCCTGGCGTATCATCATTGTATCGCACCAACTGGTCGTAACATTGGCGCACGCGGCGACCCACAGCCAGCGGCATTTGCTTATCCATTCCTAAATCAATTTGGGTTTGTCCCAGTCTTGGCTCCATTTTCTCCTCTGATCTGTACCAAAACACCCCTTGAGATTCTTCATCAGAAAAATCAATGGCCAGGGCCCAGTCATATTTGTCCTCGATCAGCAGTAGCAAGTCTGCTACTAGCATCTCGGGAATCGTTTGATATAACTCTTCCACCCACATAGTGTCTTCATATTTATCCACCAAATCAGGGTACAGTTCCATTAGCAGCGTATTGATGATTTCTTGAGTTTCAACATGCCAATGATCCTCAGCGTATTGAACCAGCGCAGCCCATGGATTTTGCCCCTTGGACAGCCGTAAACTATTGTTCCCCAGCCATAAACCTAATGAATTTAGCTGTTTGATGACCAGGATGTTTATATTGTGCTGCCGCTTATCCTCCGTGGAGATTTCAGACAAATGTTGGACAACACCATCAATCCACTCAATCAACTGGTCAATCACGACCATTGAGACACCCGCTTGACCAGCTGACATAACACTGGCCAATGCCGTCTCTCGCATCTCTATCCATTGACTGATCAGTAAGGGATGATTGATCAAGAAAGGAGCCATACCTAAACCGGTGGAGTTACCTATGCCAATATAACGCTTTATTTGCTCATTGAGTTTCACACAAGATGATGGTGAACGATATGCCGCCAGATGTTCGGCCTGTTGCACACTGAAGTGCCTAAGCATGTAACAGGTAAACATTTCGGCAGCAAAGGGGCGAGCAAAGTCTTTATGCTTAGTCCAGACCTTTTCCCAGTCCGCCATACCCATTTTTCCACTGCCGTAAGCAGCGGTTGTTCTGTAGAGATAGCCCACCTCTGCAATAACATCGACATCGGGTTGCTGACCACAGGCCAATTGATCGACAACATAATCAAATGTTCTCGCACTGCGATTTGCACGAGATAACACCAAGACCCGAGCATCTACTCGACCTGCCTCTTGTTTGGGAACATTTGCAGACAGATAGTTCAACTGTTGAGCATCAACAGTTCCCTCACAGAGAGCCATAGTAAGATCCCACTGATTGGCAATCACGCGATCATTACGAGACTCTGGCGACAGATAATGAGAAAACACAACAAAACTAAAGGTTCCGTAGTTGGCTTTTATCTCATAGATCACCGTACCGTAACCCTGGGCATCAAGATCGAATAATGAGATATCGACTTTCCAGTTTTCGGACACCATTCGACGTATCAAGGTGCGCATAAAACTGAGTCGTGACTGATGTAGACTACCGAGCCGATTTAAGTCCATCACCTGACATGCGGGCCGCATGGAAAGTGCGTCTGGAGCAGCCAAGGCGCCGCACATGTGATCTTTGTCTGATACCTGTTGGTGAATCATTATTTTAAAATTTAACCTAAAAACAATAATTTGCGATAGACATCGCAGGCTCCAGCACCTGTTGAGAAAAGACGCTGAGATGATTTACAACGCCGCTTTACTATCATGAGTCTATCAAACTTTTGGGGAAGGATTTTTCAAAAAACGACAGCCAATTCTCTCCCATCACCTTGGCAACTTCGTCGTCGTTGAAGCCTTGATCGGCTAGACCTGCCGCCACATTGTGTATATCTGCAGGCCCCTGAAACCAACTTGGCTGTGCTGGCCACGCAGGTTTATCTGCAGACCCTTCACCATGATCAATGCTAGTAGTCCAGCGACCACTGCGCATCCACTCAAGTACCTTGTAATCCCAGTTCAAGCACAGATCAGAGCCAATACCTACCCGATCTATACCTATCATATCCACGGTCGCAGCAATCATTTGGCAAAATGCTTCCAAGGTGCAATCGGACCCTCCCTTTAAATGGAACGGGTAAACACTAAAACCTAACATACCCTCAGATTCACCGATTGCATGCAACACAGTATTGGATTTATTGCGTAGCGCAGGGTGAAAAAACGACGGATTTGCATGGGTTATGGCAATAGGCCGATGAGATATCTCGATAGCCTCTAAAGTGGACTTTTCAGCACTGTGTGACATATCGATAACCATTCCCACCCGATTCATCTCTTTAATGACTTGCTTGCCAAACCGAGTGATTCCGCCGTCTTGCTCTTCGTAACAACCGGTGGCGAGAAAACTTTGATTATTGTAAGACAACTGCATAATGCGCACACCCAGAGTGTGCAGAATCTCCACCATCTTCACGTCGTCCTCAATAGGGGAGCAATTTTGAAATCCAAAAATGATACCAACCTTCCCCAGGCGCCGAGCATCCAGCAGATCATCCGCACGATGTACAGGCATGATCAAATCTGCATGATCGATGAAGTGCCTATTCCAAGTCCCTATATTCTCCAGTGTCTCGCGGATATTTTCCCAATAGGCAATAGTGACATGGATGCCATGCACACCGGACTGTTGAGCTTGCTCAAACAGTTCTCGATTCCAATTGACGTACTGCAAACCATCAATCATCAGAATATCACGGCGCATCTCGAACTCCCTTATTTGTTTTATTCATCGCTAACTTCACGAAAATTTAATAGGGTTTACTGTAGTTAGTCTTGATGATGGTATAAAAGTCCCGGGCGTATTGACCCTGTTCTCTCGGTCCATAACTGGAGGCTTTTCGACCACCAAAAGGCACATGATAGTCAGTGCCTGCTGTGGGCAAATTGACCATCACACAGCCTGATTTAGAGTGACGTTTAAAATGACTGGCGTGAGCTAAAGAGGTCGTCATGATACCTGAGGTTAACCCAAAATCGGAGTCATTGGAGACGCTCAGAGCTTCCTCATAACTATCAACCTTTATGACACAAGCAATGGGCCCGAACACCTCTTCACGGTTTATCTGCATCTGATTAGTAGTATTGATGAAAAGCGCGGGCGACATAAAGTATCCCTCAGTGTCTAAACGTAGGCGCTCACCTCCGCGCAGTAATTCCGCACCCTCACGCTTAGCAATTTCCATATATTTCAGATTTTGCTCAAGCTGACGCTGATCAACCACAGCACCTATGTGAACTCCAGGTGTCAATGCATTTCCCACCACTAGATTGCCCATCGCTGCGGACATCTTGGTGACGAATTCATCATGAATACCCGATTGCACTATGAGTCGAGATGACGCCGTACACTTTTGTCCCGTACCAAAATAGGCACCGGCAACAGCACATTGGACTGCAGCGTCCACATCAGCATCATCCAACACGACCAAGGCGTTTTTGCTGCCCATTTCCAGCTGAATTCTGGCCATATTATCAATCGCATTGCGCGCGATATGCTTGCCCACTGCCACTGAGCCAGTAAAGGTTACAGCTTGAATATTCGGAGATGTACAGAGTGCTTCACCCACTTCACTACCAGCACCCATGAGCAGGTTAAACACGCCATCGGGCAAGCCGCTGCGACTGATGATCTCAGTTAACAACCAAGCGCTGGCAGGCACCAATTCAGCGGGTTTCAATACCACACAGTTGCCGTAGGCGATAGCCGGTGCAACTTTCCAGGCTGCCACTGCCATGGGAAAGTTCCATGGCGTCACTATGCCAATAACACCCAGGGGTTCGCGATGAACCTCCACGTCAACACCGGGACGCACAGAGGCTGTATTCTCGCCCATCAAACGCAGCACTTCCGCAGCATAATATTGAAAGAACTGACCAGCACGGACCACTTCACCAATGCCCTCGGGCAATGTTTTCCCCTCTTCCCTGGCCAAGATCTCACCTATCTCTGCACTACGGTTTATCAATTCAGCTCCGATCATATCCAAAATGGTTTTACGCTGCTCTAGGGCACTTTGAGACCAGCTGTCAAATGCTGCATTAGCGGCAGCCACTGCCACGGCACAGTGATCTGCATTTGCCTTGGCATACTGTCCGACAACATCACTGATATCGGAAGGATTGACGTTATCAATCACATCGTACCCATCTACCCATTGACCGTTGATATAGTTTTGATGAACCTTAGTTGTCATAGTATTTCCTTTGACTAGTGGAATCGCATTAGCTTATGAGGGGATCATGTTAATCTCACTCAATAATAAGTCTATTTACAAATTTATATAAATATATAAGAATAACTAATGACTTAAATAAACCCTAATCGCCTCATTTGTCACTAGTGCACAGATCACCATGAAATATCTTAATATAACCCTACGGCATTTAAGAACCTTCGTTATTGTGGCTCGTTATGGAAGTTTTAACAAAGCCGCTGAAGAACTATCTCGAACTCAGCCTGCAATTACACTGGCCATTAAGCAGCTAGAGGAATTTGTCGGAATAAAACTTCTGGAACGCACCACAAGACGAGTTATCCCCACAGTGGAGGGAGAAAATTTTGTCCCTGTGGCTGAGAGACTCGTGAGGGATTTTGACAGCGCGATTTCGGATCTTAAAGCAACGGCCGAGCGCCGCATTGGCAACGTAAGTATTGCGGTAGTTCCCTCTGTGGCTACCCAATTGTTGCCCCCCATTATGAAAACCTTTACCGCAAATTATCCAGGTATTGATATTCTTCTTACTGACGATACAACCAGAGGTGTTCAGCAAAGAGTCGAGCGTAACGAGGTGGATTTTGGCATTGCCAGTGTCTGGCAACCGAGCAAATTGTTGCGATTTACGCCACTTTTTTCAGATAACCTTGAGCTTGTTTTCCACAGCGATCACCCCCTAGCGGCGAGTGCAGAGCCAATTGAATGGTTATCTTTAGCCGACGAAACATTTATTGATTCAGGAATAACAAAAAATCTGGCATCCCGTCAGTCCCTGGGTAAATCCAGATTTGAATGTCCAAACATTACCACATTACTGGCCATGCTACGCTCAAATCTCGGCGTCAGTGTGTTGCCCTCGCTAGCCGTACCTCGACATGATGCTGTGTTGACATCACGACTATTGTCCCCCCTTGAAAACCGTCGCATCTATTTGATCACTAAACAAGAGTGGACTCTATCACCGGCTGCCGAGGCCATGATTAAAACCATAACTGGGGAAATGGCGGAGCAGATAATACGACATAATCTATCTCCTGCGGATTGGGAGCCCTAGGGAAAACCAATCAAATCACTGGGTAAATTCCACACAGGCATCGTACACAGACGACTTCACAGGAATACCATTAACGAGATTCTCAGCGCGGTTTTTATAACGACGATCTGCCGGGATATGGGCGCCCTCCATTCCCCCTAGCAACTGAAGGAAAGACTCAGAATGAGATAACCACTGATCAGTGTCGCCAAATTTACTCGGATCTATTGCCAACATAAGTTCGCCACCGTTGGGAGGACCACCGTCATTATTGTCGTTTTTCTGCGCTTCAAAACTAAAATCCTGACCGCTGAGCCCAGCCACCAACAATTCAATCATCATGGCGATGGTGGAACCTTTGTGACCACCAAAGGGGAGTAGCGCACCGCCATTGATGATCTTATTTGCATCGGTAGTAACACTGCCATCAGCGTCCACACCGGTGCCGGGTGGCACCGGATGACCATCTCGGGCGGCAATCATAACCTCTCCCCTTGCCATTGCAGCGGAGGCCTGATCAAACACCAGTGGTGGCTGATCTCCTCTGGGCCAACCGAAACACATAGGGTTTGTGCCAAACAGAGGTTGTTTCGCTCCAGCTGGAACCACCGCCGGTTTATAGGTGGTAAACGCCATAGCGGCAAGTCCAGCCTCTGCAATGGGCTCCACTTCTACCCAAAGCGCGGCAAAATGATGGACATTGACCAAAACCATGGCGGATATACCGGTTTCCCTCGCTGCCTCTATCAAGCTGGAGCGCCCAACTTCCAGTGCAAGGGGCGCATACCCATGATCTCCATCCACTTTAACTACACTAGGGGCAATTCGTGAAACTGTCGGCTCTGCTTTACCATTCACCTTGCCACTGCGCAGCGAAGCGACATAGCCTGGCATGCGAAACAGACCATGAGCGGCGCAACCATCGAGCTCGGCTGCTGCGATGGTTCGAGCCACCGCTTCGGCATTGGCTCCATTACAACCGTTGGCAAGCAGGCCTGTTTCAACTAGGTCAAGAATTTCCGCTTGAGTCATTTTCATATCGGACACAGGGCATCTCCCAAGAAATCGTCAAGCTAACATAGAATGCGCGCAACAACAAACCCGTGCAAAAACGTCTATTTGCCGTAGAGTTTTGCCTTAGCTCGTTTAAAGCCTGGACTAACTGTCTCGTATACCATTTTTACACTTTTGACAAATCGCTTGCCACCATCCAGTTGTAACACAGGTCCTTTACCCTGTTTGCCAATAATCTTATTTCGCTCAATAATTTGTTTGTCACCATTACCAAAAGTGACCACTGCTCGTTTGAGCTCCACAGGAGCTCGGTTGATATCCAGACGCAACTTACTCAATCTTCCATGCTCAGCGCCCACCATAATGACATCTGTTTCGGTTAAATCATTGACTGTGGTACCACCTAAATAGTGCCAGCTAGCCGCCCATACGGGGTTTTGTAACATCATCAGCGTTATGACAACTATGAAATAGGAAATATATTGCTTTTTCATAATAAACAACCTTTTTTGTTTGTAATGTTGTTATAAACGCTCAAACACTGAGAAGGTTGACCTAGTGGCATGATGTAGACGGGCAGAGAAATAGAAAGACTCAAATGAAGCTTTGCAACTGACGTCAGGTACTGAGTAAGGTCGCTAGACTTAAGTAGGCGAACTGTTCAATCTGAAATGGGGTAACGCTGCAATACAGGGCCCAGTGCTTGCTTCAATGGATCCAGATAGGCCTCAAAATTTCGCCACTGTTCGACTCCACTTTTGTAGATGGGCTGCCGCACCTGCTCTGAACTGGGCGTCCTAACTGAGCGATCGGTCTGATGATAGTCGATGCAGCTCTGCTCAAATGGAAGACCACAGTAATCGAGAATGCGACGCACCTGGGTGTCCAAATCGTCTACAACGTCTTCGTATTGAACCCTGAGAACCTTACCGGGCAAAACCTTGTCCCAATGATCCATCAGCTCTACATAGTCTTTGTAGTAGGTTCCCACTTCGTGAAGCCCATAGGTAAACTCCTGGCCCTCAGCAAACAATTGCTTGAAGCCACTGAAACAGGATCCCATGGGATGACGACGCGCATCGATGATCTTGGCGTTGGGGAGCATCAAATGGATCAAACCAATGTGACGAAAATTGTTCGGCATCTTGTCGATGAAAAACGGCGCCGAACCACGGTGAATTCGAGTCTCCTGAATAAACTGCTCACCGAACTCATGGAACTCTTCTGCTGTTAATTTTCGAAGTATGGCGGGATAGTGATTAGTCCCACTCAATTTCTCACCTCGCCGCAATTTTTGCGCCAAAGCTAGCATGTTGGGCAGCTCCATGGTGCCATCAACCTGACTATGAGAGGCCAAGATTTGCTCGAGCAGTGTGGAACCAGAGCGAGGCAATCCGACAATAAAAATGGGATCAGGCGCTGTAAAGCCGGTGCCCGAATGCTGAGACAGAAAGTCTGTATCAAAGACTTCGGTCTGGGCCTTAAATTCGGCTGTGAGGTCTTCTGATTTATAGCGACTGGTTAATTGTTTAGCGGCATTACCACGCTTATAGTAGTCAAAGGCTTTGTCAAACATACCTTTATCTTCGTAGGCTTTCCCCAGCGCAAAACTCAGATGTATCCGACCCATGTGAGAGATGTGGTCACTGGATTCCTGCAGCTCCATCGCCGCAATCTCGTCATCGGTGAAACTGAACAACTTGAGATTGGCCAATGAATGATAGGCTTCACCGTGAGCAGCATGTTTCACTATCGCTCGCCGGTAAGAGTCGATAGCCTCTTCGGTTCGACCCTGGGTTTTTAAGGCATGGCCACGAGAGGTCAAGGTCACAGGATCCTCCGGCAATGTTTGGAGCACGGCATCAAACATCTCAAGCGCAGTGTCGTAATCTCCAGACTGCATGGACTCCACCGCAAAAACAGACTGAAATTGCGGATTTTTCGGATTTGAGTCCAATAGCGCCTGAGCATGCCGAAGTGACTCTGAGTATTTTTGTCTTTTCCTCAACACTTGAATGTAGTCGATTCTCGCCGCCGCATTATTTGGCTCAAATTCAACCGCACTCTCGAGTAAAAACTCAGCATCCTCAAGTACCCCCAAACGGTTGCCAATGTCAGCAAGAATTCTCATACCCTCCACATGTCGCGGCGCCCTCTGCATAAAGGCCTTACATAATTGCTCGGCTTTAACAAGCTTACCCTGACCGATTAAATCAGTCACCGCAATCAACGGCTTCGGTAACGACTCTATGGTTTTTAACTGATTTCTCAGTTGACTGGCAAGACCGCTTCGCTCGGTGCTATCCAATATCTCTATCTGCGCTCTAATACTGGCCACCAGCGCTGGATTTATCTGTATAGCTCGACTGTAAGCATTCAGTGCCGCCGGCAAATTATTTAACGCTCGAAATACATGGCCAGTTTCCTGGTAGGCACGACCGTGCTCAGGAACCAACTGCTTGAGGCGATCAAGGGTCTCCAGTGCTGATGGATACTTGTGCAAATAACGTCGGCAAACTGCCAACATGTAGAGAAGCTCCGCATCCTCTGGCGAATCCAAAGCCATAGCCATCAACTGCTTCTCTGCGGCAAGATAATCGCCGGCTTGAACTAGTTGCCTAGCCACCGCTAAAGTCGCATTAATGTCAGACACTGTATCCATTAAATTTTCCTATAATTAGGCCACGGCTATAAAAAATAATGCCCCTGAAAAGGGGCATTATGGTGTTACTTTTTAGTTAACTTATCAATGTTTAAAAGTTGTATGACATACGGACACCCATGGTTCTTGGTGTGGCATAAGAAATACGTTCTCTGTCGTTGATATAGTTTCGGGCCAACTCGGCACGCTCGTCAGTGAGATTATCAATGAAGAACTCTGCCCCCCAAGTTTCTGTCGTCACACCAGCAGTCAACCCAATCATCGTCCAACCCTGAATTCGGTCACGGTTGATCCGAATGATGTCACTGTAAGACTCGGCAGAATGGGCTATGTGAGGCATCACGTGTCCTGTCATGCCAGACCCTGCGTTCCACTCGTATCGAGCCTGCAAGTTGGCTTGAAACTCAGGAGCAAAAGCCAATGAGTCACCCGCCTGTACATCACCAGACGGCGTCAAAGTCTCAGTAATTTCCGAATCAAGCAAAGAGACACTTGCGCTTACTGTGAGACCGTCAACACTGACTGGGGCCCAAATCATGTCTGCCTCTAAACCCTTGACTTCGGCATTTGCAGCGTTATCAGAGAAGAATAGATTGGCGATACTGGGGTCGAAAATGGTGGTTTGTAATCCGTCAATCTGCGCGAGGAAAAAACTGCCGTTAAAACGCATATGACCATCCATAAGATCCGACTTCCAACCAAACTCATAATTGGTCAGATCATCTGTATCAAAAGCATAGGGCACAGTATAGCTTCCATCAGCTGTCGTACGACCACCGGGACGGTTGAGGAATCCGGCTCGGAAGCCTTCAGAAATGGTCGCATAGAGCAAGGTGTCTTCAGAGGGCGTGTAGGACAGGGTAAATTTAGATACCACTCCGTCCGCCGTTGCCTTATCGGGAATACCCTCTACTGGATTCCCCTGATAAACCCCATCGCCGTCATACAAATCGGCAATGTTAGTGCCAAACACCTGTGCGTCCACACAATCTGGATTGCTGCTACCACAGAAATTATAGAATGACCCCGCTGCACTGCCATCAAAGTCGATCTCTACGTCATAGTAACGGGCACCCAAGGTAACCGATAAGTCGTCTGTGATATCATAGCTCAACTCACCAAATACTCCGTACTGCTCGTCAGTTCGCTGCACATCATTACGGAAAATTTCACCGGGCGCATAGGGGTCGTTCGTTGACAAAAACCCATCGCCATAGGAATAGTTAGGATCGGCAAAACCAGGGCCACTTCCCTCACCGGCCCAACCCTGAGCGAAAACACTCCCCGGGTAGGTAAAGCTCACTCGCTCCTGAAGTGTCGTGTCGCTAAAGAACGCACCACCAGTTAATCGAGCGCGCTTGTCCTGATCCGTAGTGAAACGAATTTCGTGGGTACTTACCTCGGTGGTGGAGTGACTTGGCGCTAAAAGATTCGGTGCTTGACAGGTTCCCGTCTGATCACCGTAGGTCACTGAATAATCACAGATGTAATAGGGCAAGTACTGTCCTACATAAAGGTAATCGGAATACCCAATCACCTGATCGGTGGTGCGCTCAGTGTAAGCGCCTGTGTAGACAACATCGAGACCAGCAATACGTCCTGTTAGCGTCCAACTGGTATTCTCAAACTCATCTTCTATTGTGTCATCAGCATAGGCTTGGATTTCGAGGTCACCCAGATTTGGGTCGGCGAAGAAAACACCATCCGAATCCAGTTCTTGAGAGGTATGTGATAACAACAGATCCCAGTCATCGCTAATATTAAACAACGCGCTGATTCTGGCACCGGTGTATGTAGTCTCGTTGAAATCATCTTCCACTAAGTCAGCGTTGTCCGCTTCAAGGAAAGTAACATTTGGTAAATCGACATACCCGTCACCGTCGGTATCGGTGTAACCAGCACCTGCCTGGAATCCTGTTCTCCTCGCACTAACGGGAACACCATTAGTACGCATAAAGCCCTCGACACGGAATCTCGCGCTCTCTTCAGCGGTTCGCGTGCCATGAACATTATCGATGTAACCTCCCTTGGTGTCACTGTAGACAACGCCTCGAAGGGTTATCCGATCACTCACTGGAAGGTTGTACATCAACTCAACATTGTTATTCGTGTCGCCTTCGTTAATCGTGCCGACTCCAACTTTTAACTTACCATATGCTGCGGAGGGATCGGGCTTGTTAGTGATCAGCCTGACTGTACCAGCTTGAGAGCTCGCTCCAAAAAGGGTTCCCTGGGGCCCGGCGAGCACTTCAACCCGATTCATATCAGCCGCATAGACATCGAGGTTACGACCCGGTTGAGCTAAGGGCTGCTCATCGAGATAGAAAGCTACGTTAGGAGCCAGTCCAGCCACACCAGCAATGGAGATGGCTGGCGTAGTAGAGGCTACACCACGAATGTATATGGTATTCTGTCCGGGCCCACTACCTCCCGCGGTCACACCGGGCAACTGCACAAGATAATCTTCAAAGTTGGTTACACCCATCTGATCAAGTTTTTCAGACGTGAGTGCGGATACAGTGACCGCGATATCCTGAGTGCTTGCGGAGGTTTTCGTCGCCGTCACTATGACCTCCTCAATTGCTTGAGAAGCGGCAAAACTTGCACCTGCTGAGGCCATACCTGCGGTAATTACCGACGCCACTGCACGGTTGACTTTTGTTTTATGGAACATGTATTTCTCCCCTGATTTGAGTAAGTTTATCCTCGAATGCTTTTTATAGTTCTATGTTCATGTAAACCATACCACACATCGAACACTATTTTTAGTTTCTTTTTCCTGATCGTCGCCCAGTAATCAATGATGAGCAAATAAAAAACACAAATGCTTTAATAAGTTAAGATTATTAATGCCTTCATGGGCACTTTACAACAAAGCTCCATTTGGTGTAGAAAATTCAAATATCACTCCTTAACACTTCCGTCTGCGCTGGATAGTAGACGAATTGCTGTCTTGGAAATCTCAATTTTTTTGTCTTTGTAAAGATTACCCAGCGCCTGCTTGTATTTCTTTTTTGAAACGCGAAATTGTCGATAGATATCCTCAGGTTCGCTTTTATCTGTCAGCGTCGATAGTCCGCCACTTTCAACCAGGTGACTCAGGATTTGTTGGTGCAAATCATAATTACTCTGCAATGTGCTCTGCGAAATAAGCAAATCAATCTTCCCGTCCCGACGAACCGTTTTAACAAAACCCGGAAGCCGCTCACCGATTTTTAATGGCCTAAATGCGTCCGCCCTGAATATCAAACCCAGATATTTTTCATTGATGATGGCTTTGTAGCCCAAATCTGTGCGAGCTGCAATTTGCAAATCAACCGGTTGTTTTGCTTTTAGCCACAAGGGATGTTCATCTAGGTAATGGCTAAGTTTGGTCGACGCCGCAATTCGATTGGTCTGTTCATCATAAAAAACGTAGACCATGTAGGAGTAGCCCACCTGCATTGGCTTATGTTGCTCGCTGAAAGGAACTAAAAGATCCTTCGGTATCCCCCAGTCAAGAAATGCGCCAGCATGGTTAATATCCACGACTTTAAGGATCTCACAGCTTCCCACTTCTACTCTAGGCTTGTCTGTCGTAGCAATTAATAAATCATCCGAATCAAAATACAAAAACACATCGAGCCAGTCTCCTATTTCGCAGGGATCGGGCACGTAGCGTCGGGGGAGTAGAACGGTATCCAGCTCACCACCATCTAAATAGACACCAAAGTCTACTCGCTTGACCACTTGGAGTTTATTAAAGGTTCCTATTGAGCCCATAAAGCAGAATCCTGAAAAAAAAGTGAAAAGTAACGCAAGTAATTCTCAACAGAAAACCCTTGGCGCCGAACTTTGCAACCCATTATAACGTCTATTAGCTTATGATTGCGCTCTCACCGCTAATATCTCCTGCGAAGAGTTAGCTTAAAAGATAGGTTTGACTATGGCTCTGATTTTTTCTCGTTCATTCCAAAATGTGTGGCTCCTAAGTATCAGTAACGCCATTGCAGGCTCTACACTGCCCTTAATGCACCTGGCTGGGACCCTAGCGGGCAGCAGGCTAGCACCATCGCTAGACTGGGCCACAGCCCCGATTGCGCTGATGATCACCGGAACGGCCTGCAGTGTAGTCGCGGTTTCCAAAATAATGCTATGTCTTGGTCGAAAGATAGGATTCTTGGTATTTCTGGGGCTGGGTATAGCGGTTTGTCTGATGACCACCGCTGCACTTGAAATGGGAAGTTTTACATTGTTTTGCTTTGCATCCTTTATGCTCGGAGCTTTCAACGCAACACTTCTTCAGGGACGCTTTGCGGCGATGGAATCCGTGAGTTCCCAACATCGCGCCACTGCGGCTTCAATGTATATGGGCAGCGGCATTATCGCTGCATTTTTAGGTCCCGAAATTGCAGTATTGGGAAAGGACATCTTCAAGATTCCTTACCAGGGCTCCTTCATTATGGCGATCATTTGCATCTTGATCGCATGTCTATTGTTGACCATGTACAAGCCACCTGATGCAACTGCCACCGAGGGCAAAAAAAGAGATATTCCGTCAAAACAACTATTCCAGAACCCAAGTTTTTGTCTTGCACTTGTAAGTGGTGCTGTCTCCTACGTCGTCATGTCTTTTTTAATGACCGCAACACCTATCAGTATGCATGAGCTCCACAATCATTCACTGGTCGATACTAAATGGGTGATCCAAAGCCATATCGCCGCCATGTTCCTACCCTCATTTTTCACTCCCTTGATACTTCGTGCCACCGGTATCAGAGGTATGATGTCACTGGGCCTTTTGCTCTACTGTGTGGCCATAGCTGTAGGCTACTCGAGCACTAGCGCGCACAGCTTTTGGACACAGCTGGTGCTTCTCGGCATCGGCTGGAATTTCCTATTCATCGGTGCTACTACCCTGCTGCCAACCACGCACTGTGAAAAAAATCGATATGAAGCACAGAGTATCAACGACTTTATTGTATTTTCCTTTCAAGCATTAGCAGCTCTGTCAGCAGGTTGGGCTCTAAACCTTATCGGCTGGAAACCTATGCTTCTGGCCTGTGCAGTTCCAATAGTCATCATGGCGTTGACCATACTCTGGGAGACATCACAAAGATCCAAGAACATTCAAAAATCGCCGCACTAACACCATAGTTCAGCAGTATTATTTCCCCAGCGCTGCCAAGTGCGAAAGAGCAATGACCTCAGATTGACTTCGTCTTCATACCTCAGTGCGATATCAATCCTTAAATGTCCGAAAGCCATCGTTAGGCAAGACACGACACCGAAGGGACCCACCAGTCAACATGGATTGATCTTCTGGGGCAGGAAAATATAAACGGGCACATCGATTAAGTACAATGTCGCCTCAAGAATGGATTGTTCATAGATTTCAATTCAGCCAGTGCTGAAGCTCAAATCGGGGCGCTTTTGCAGGCTTGTGCAAAAGATCGGCGTATCGCTTGAGAAAAAGTTTGACAGCGATTAATAGTTCGGTAGAATGCGCGTCTCTCTAGTAGGGTGGTTAGCTCAGCTGGTAGAGCATCGCCCTTACAAGGCGAGGGTCACAGGTTCGATCCCTGTACCACCCACCAAGAGATAATACGCTTTCACGGACCGGTAGTTCAGCTGGTTAGAATGCCGGCCTGTCACGCCGGAGGTCGCGGGTTCGAGTCCCGTCCGGTCCGCCATTAAGCAACAGTAAACCTCAGTGACTCCCAAGAACGACACTCCTTTGCTCCCTGAGATCTGTCCAGCCAAAAACACGTCACAGATTAGTAGCCGGTCAGCACGCGTGCCGGACAACCGTGCTTTGGGCTGTCGGCCTATTCGACAAGATTTTCTGCGACAAAGCAGACACAACAACTTTAGCTCTACTGACTACGCCAGCATTATATCAGCGCCACCTGTGAACTGATTGAGGTGCTTACCTTTTGATCCAGTCTTTTCAGATTCAGGATCTCGTCGATGTTCCACTGTGCTCCCGCCGGACACTACCATCGCAAAGCCCTGATTTCGTGCGGGTCTCCAGCTGCAATTAACTACCTGAAGGAGGCCGAGTCACAAGATGCAAAGAGACACTAGTCACAGTTAGAAAAGTTTGAACTCACACACTGATCAGCGAGAAATCTTGCTTCCGCCCTCTGTTCAGGGGAAAGCGCTGGAGCAACTTTGCGCAAATTAAATTCTGCAGCAGCCTGTCCCTCAAATTTAGATAAAACATACCACTGCATTGCCTTGACCAGATTCTTTGAAGTACCCTGACCGAAACGATAGGCGTATCCCAAATTCAGTTGCGCTGGTCCGTAGCCTTGCAATGCCGACTTTTGCGCCCAGATAAACGCCTGCCGATCATCCTGTTCGACACCCTGTCCCAAGCGGTACATTGATGAAAGATTTCGCTGTGCGACAGCATCTCCCTGTTCCGCTCCGCGCCGATAAAATTCTGCAGCGAGCTGGTAATCTCGGTTTAAATATCGACCCTCAAAGTGAAGAATACCCATGTTGCGTTGTGCAATAGCATTATTTTGGTCGGCTGCCTTTTTTGTCCATAAAATCCCTTCATCAATATCCACCGCAACACCAGTGCCATGAAGATAGCGTTGCCCAAGTTCAGCCTGAGCCTCAACTTGACCGGCTTTAGCAGCTCTTGAGAAAAACTCGAATGCTCTTTCACTGTTACTGCCGGCATAAGATACATAAGAGAAAATCTTACCCAGTTTGTAGGTTGCCTCAACCTCTCCCTGACCATCTGCTTTTTTGTACCAACCTACCGCCGCATCTAGATCAGACTGCGAATCACTGTTCTGAAAATGGTGATCGCCCATTTGAGTCTGTGCCTTTAACAGCCCGCTTTCAGCTGCTTTTCGCATCCAAAATATGGCATCGCTAGAGTTAACCGATTCAGCTTTTCCGGAGCTATACATCTGTGAAAGTTTGAACTGCGCGGATGCTAAACCCGCTTCTGCTGCGCTGAGGTACCATTCTGCCGCAAGGCGGTTATTCTCCGGAATACCCAACCCCTCATCATACATGTGCCCTAATTCATATTGTGCTTGCGTGTAGCCCTGCTTTGCAGACCGCGATAACCAGTCGACTGCCAGTAAATTATTCTGAGATTTTTTATAGCTCTTCCCGAGTAAATACTGGGCCTCAGGATCACCAGATTCTGCTCGCTGGACCATATCAGCTGAACTTTGCTCTTGAGCGATAAGCAGTGGCATATGAAGCCAAACAAATAATATTCCGATTTTCAAATAAGCTGCATTGACGATGTTAGTCTCCCCAAATAACTACGCGTCACTGACACGATACAGGTTTGAATAATTTGGTCAACTTTTCTAGCTTGTATGATTACAATTTACAATAAATATTAACTTGCCTGCTATGTGAACCAATGAAATAATTAACTATCGAGGCAACAAAATAGAAAATCTGATGTCTATCGCGGGCTAACTGTGATTATCATTTGTAACAAGTTTCTAGGTTCTTTCCTCATATGAGTGAAATCAAAAATAATCTGTTTGGTATGGGCTTAAACATGTGTTTTTCACAGAGATCATAAGGTGAAAATACTTTTAAGAGTGTATACATTTTTAACTTGCTTGTTTGGCCTAGTCGTTGCGACCCATGCCAGTGAGAGTTACCCACATTTAGATATCCAAAGTGGATCTCATAGCCTACAAACTCAACAGCAATTTAAACGCCAAACCCATACAGATTTCGATTTAACCGTTACTCCAATTACTATTTCTGGGGCTGAGAACAGAATAACTATCGCCATAATAGGCGACGGGTACACTGCTGACGAACTCGTCTCTCGCTATCATCCTATGGTCGAGTCATCATTGAATTACTTTTTCAAAAACACGAGGAAATCAACTCCCTACCCGCGCTACAAGAATTTTTTTAATATCTACCGTATTGATTTACCAAGCACTGATTCGGGGGTAGATGATTTAACCAATGGGATATACCTCGATACGCCACTCGGTGGAGAAAACGGTTGTACTGATTGGACCATCGGAATCTGCGGCGCCAATTGGTCACTGGTTCACAGTGCGTATGATCAGGCAGAGCAGTTAGCTAATTTCACCACCGACTGGCGCCTAGTTATGCTCAATGATGACTCCTATAATGCCGCAGCTCATTATCCAGCAGCTGGCCCTCTACCCATCTACTCAGCGCATTACGTTGGCAACTGGGATATGCGCGATATTGCCCTCCACGAAGGAGCCCATGCTTGGCATTACCTCGCCGACGAGTACGGCGGAGACCCCTCGACCTACCCCTACTCGGAGCCGAGTGAAGTTAATGTTACTAAAGATCCAGAGGGTGCCAAGTGGTCCAACTGGCTCAAATACACCATGCCCGATGGAGCGCTGGTGGGCGCCTATGAAGGAGGAAGATATTATGACAAAGGAATTTACCGACCAACAATATCCAGCAAGATGAATGGTGGGCCTGGCAATTGTCATTTCATAGGCAATGACTGCGGTCACAATGCCATAGGTATCGAAAAAATTATTTTAGATATTTACGATCTAGTTGACCCCATCGACAGTTACACAAACAACAGTACACAACTCACTGATATCGAAAGGTTAGAGATCAAAGTCATTGATCCTGAAGTTATCAAAGTCAACTGGAGCATCAATGACCAAGTTGTAGCAGAGAATTCATCAGAAAATTTTGAACTCTCACATTACGTCAGCAGCCCGGGAATATATGAGATATCAGTTGTCGCGAGAGATGAGGTTATTGATCACGCCTTCTCCTCTAACCAAGCCCCTCACCCGCTGGACTTGGTACGTAGGGATTTCGATAAATTACAACAGACAGTGCAATGGACCGTGGTGCTGAACGACGACGACAACGATGCTGTCATTAATATCCAAGACAACTGTAAAAATATCGGCAACACTGATCAACTCAACACAGATGAAGACAATCAGGGAGACGCCTGTGATAGTGATGACGACAACGATGGTTATCCAGACGATGAGGATGTGTTTCCCTTGGATGCCACCGAACACATGGACTCCGACGGCGATGGTGCTGGCGATAATTCAGATGCTTTTCCTCTAGACAGTAACGAAACTACCGACACTGATAGTGATGGAATGGGTAATAATGCAGATACCGATGATGACAATGATGGCTACTCTGATGAACAAGAGTTAATCGATGGCACCGATCCTCTCGATGCATTTTCCTGTCGCAGCGGTTGCTTCAACTTCGACATCGACAACAATAATCAACCAGATGCTCTCACCGATGGTCTTTTGTTTATTCGTCATCTGTTCGGTATCAATGGCGAAGGATTAATCTCTGAGGTCATTGGCAGCGACGCCAAGCGAACAAGCGCCGACAGTATCTCCAATTACCTGATTAGCGCGAGTGTTGATTTGGATATCGATGGTAACGGTGAGGCTGATGCTCTGACCGATGGATTGTTACTGCTGCGCTATCTCTTTGGACTAAGAGATGAAAACCTAATTGATGGCGTTATCGCTACCGATGCAACAAGGATGTCTGCGTCAGAAATTGAAGCGTATTTGGACTCGCGGATGCCTAATAATAGCCCTGATTAACTTGTCTTTTAAAAAGATTCTTATACACTCCTATGGCGTCTTGATACTAGAGTAAGGATATGCCGATTAACTTTGAGGAAAAACTAGATTTTAGCGCTGATGCCGTTTGGGAAATACTTGGAACACCCGACCGAGTAGACTGGGTCCCCGGCGTCGAGCAATGCACATTCGACGGCGAAGTGCGCTCTCTTGAACTACCGGGCGCAGGTGCGATAAAAGAACGTATTCTCAGTCGAGACCATGCCAATAAGACAATCGAGTACTCATGCTTCGAATCGCCCGGCCCTATGACATCCCATTACGCCAGCATGCAGATTGTGGAGCAGGACCACGGATGCAGACTTCTGTGGCAAGCTAAAATAGAGCCTGTGGAATTGGAGCCTTTCGTAAAAAGCAGTATGGAGGGCGCTCTTGCGCAGCTTCAACAGATTTTATCTCGAGAAACCCATTCAAATTAACTGATAGAGTGCCTTAGACAGAGCATTTGCAGTCTTGTACATGTCCTGAGCCGAGTGCTGTTGATTACTAAAAAATGAAAAACCCAACTGCTTGTCCACATCAGCAAAGGCTACTGCGCCACCAATTCCCGTGTGACCGAACATATTGCGCTTGTTTGTTATCGGCGTCATCGGTGCATTGACCATTTGACCCAGACCAAAATGGTAAGGAAATCCAAACAAAACCATATCTGGCCCTCGGGAATGTACCGCTCGCATCAACTCGATAGTCTCAGGCTTCAACACAGTAAACCCGTCTCGACTTCCACCCGCGCTCAGAATTCCATACAGTTTTGCCAGACTAGTCGCCACCCCATGGCCATTAGCTGCTGGAATCTCTGCTGCACGCCATTCAGCTTGATTAACAAAACTGGTATCCTCAAACACGGAGGCATCAAAAGCTACATCGTTGTGACCAGCTGCAATGGCACTCTTGATATCTTTTAGCAAACTAGGAAGCAGAAAACCTGGGATATATCTAAGCAATTGGAGCTGCGGGATGCTGGGTAAACTATCCATTAGGAGTGTGTCTGCACAGCGACTAAAATGTTCTTCACTCAATCCGATACTAAAATCTAGGTTTAGCGGTTGAGCAAATTCCTCCTTGAAATAGGTTCCCACGCTGCGACCATCCACTCTTCGAATAAGTTCACCAACCAACCAGCCAAAGGTGATGGCATGATAACCCTGAATACTGCCAGGAGTAACAAATGGCTTCTGATTAGCTAACATCTCAGTAAATAAATGCCAATTTCGCCATTGATCTGTGGGAATCGCATCGGCAAAACCAAACAAGCCAGCGCGATGACAGAGAATATCCATAACTGTAGTGTTTTGCTTGCCATGGCAACCGTACTCCGGCCAGTAATGAGCAACTTTTTGTTCGAGGTCCAACTTGCCCTGTTCAATTAATCGTGCAGCACATATGGCTGCTACGCCTTTGGTGACCGACCACACATTGACAATAGTATCCTGTTGCCACCGTTGAGTGCGGGCTGCATCTTTATATCCTCCCCACAGATCCACCAGCATTTCGCCTCGATACTCAATGGCCAGTGAAGCACCCACCTCGAATTTCGACTGCAAAGACTGTTTAAAAACATCACCAACTGCTTGAAAGCAGGGATCACAGTAACCTGACACCAATTGCTCAGCCATTCATCTTGCCTCTTGTCATCGGTTGAGTTGCATCAATCTCATTATTTTTTAAACTTGATAATACTTCCCGGCACCGGCGCAATAAAAAAATCCTCTGCTAATTCTCTATTTCGCAGCGCCTCTGCCAATGCCGCCCTTGGTTCCGTCACCGGCTCATCCGTAAGAATAAAGGTTCCCCAATGCATGCCAAAAGCTTTGGGGACCTGCAAATCAAGGGCCACCTGAACTGCCTCGGCTGGATTAACATGCTGATTTTTCATAAACCAGCGGGGTTTGTAGGCGCCGATAGGAATAAACGCATAATCGGGCGCGCCCAGACGTTCCCGAGTAGCCACAAAATCATCAGAGTAACCCGTATCTCCAGCGTGATAAAGCGCCAGTGATTCTATGCTCATATACCAACCACCCCACCAGCTGGTATTGCGACCGGTCGCCCCTCTTGCAGCCCAATGCTGCACTGGCGTAAAAGTAAACTCTGTCCGCTGTATTCGAACATTTTGCCACCACCGAAATTGTCTGACGTTAGCCAAGCCATATTTCTCAAGTAAACCCTTATCTCCTTGAGGAACAAGTATGCTGACACCGGGATTGCGCTCTTGTATCGCTTTCAAGCTAGGCAAATCCAAGTGGTCGTAGTGGTTGTGGCTTATTATTACAACATCAATAGCGGGCAACGCATTCAACGGGATTGCCGGTGGAATTAACCGTTTTGGCCCAGCCCATGAAACCGGAGATGCTCTGTCGGAAAAAATAGGATCAGTGATAATGGTCAAATCACCATTGTTGATCAAATAGGTTGCATGACCTATCCAGACAGCATAATCAGTGCTTTGCTCAGTCAGTTGCAGCCACTCATCGGACTGATCTATGGCCTCTCTCGCTGGCGCAGGGTCTTTAGTGATGCGCCACTTGATGACATCACCTAAGGATTTGAGTTTAACGCTGGGATCCGAGTTATTGAATGTCTCAGTCATAGAACAAGACTGCACGGTAAAAGCACAGATTACAACAACTACTGTCGCAACGAGAGATTTTTTCAATAAGAATTGCAAAGACATATACTCCCAAAGTTATCTTCTAAAAATCGCTGTTTGGAATGTGTGCAACCACAACAGCCTTGTGGGTATCATCACCCCCAGTCCAAGCCATAATAGCACCGTCGCTCACTGACGCGAGCTGTGGAAGTCCAGCACGGCGTTGGTATAGATTACTGGACACCGCCACAACTGGCCCCATACCGCCTCGCATATCGACACGAACAAGCTGCAAAGTCGCGGAGCCCGAACCTGATGCTGTCATCCAGCTGACTATAAAATTACCGTCTCCAAGACCTTCCAAGCCCACTTGACCAACCACAGAGCTTCCCTGTTCAATAATTATGGGAGCGCCATAATCAATCGTTTCGCCAATCGAGCGCACGAATTTAACCTCACCATAGCCATTGGCCATAGTAAACCAGGCGACAGCAGTAACCTCACCGCTGTTAGCCACAGAGGGTCCGTTTACCGGACAACCGCCAATAAACCAATTGTCTTCTGAAACTGGTCTAGGTTCAGACCATCGCCCATCTTTTCGATGAGAAAAATAAATATCTCTCTGTTCATCAGAGGTACGGTTTCTAAACACTAACACTGACCCTTTGCCAGTACTCGAAATATCTGTCTGGCAACAGTCACAAACTAGACTATCGATCAGTTGCTCATTTACCAAGTTGCCCTTGGTATCAAAGGTCGCAGACCTAAGGGTCATGCCGGATCCTTTTAGACCGGTCTCGGGACTTCCGTGATGGTGCCCCTGTTCCATCTCTCGACCATCCAACCATACTGCACCAATGTCCTCGCCATCAGAAAAAAAGCTAACGAAACCGTGTTCAGAAATTGTGCCATCTGTGTGGGGACTAAAGGGCTCTCCCCAGCTTTGACCTCCATCATCGGACAGACTTATACGCACGTCGTAGGCAAACTTCGCCACATCGGTCATCACTAGCCAGTGCGACGCCCACAGGCTTTCAGTCAACTGCACCACAGAGGGAAAATCAGCGCGATTTACCAACCAATTGTTACCGCCAGCCACTGTGACAGGGTGGCTCCAACGATTATCCAACCATCGCGAGTACTGCAGTGACGCGCGATCTCCATTCAATTTTATCCAACTTAAAATCGGTCGACCGAGTAAATCTGAACTCAAATTTGGTGATACCGAGTCAATCCCTGCTGGAGAAGACCAACCGACATTATAGTTTTCCTGAGTATACTCCCGAGACGATTCATCGCCAGTGTCGGTGCAGGAACACAAAACGATACTCAAAAAGCTAAATAAAAGGATTTTTTTACTGTACTTGCGCATGTGGATCTCGCCGTATATCAGCTAGGATCAATCAGATCGAATTAGCGGCCGTGTCAAGCAAGTGGGGCCACCCTCACCCTTACGGCTAATTTCTAAACCTTTGTAGGTCAAAACATGGCAGCCCGCTGCCGTCAGTTGCGCTTTAACCCCGGGAAGGTTTTCCAGCATCACCACCTGCCGCGGTGCGATGGCTAGAACATTGCAACCCATGGGTATGTATTCATCCTCTGGCACGTCTATCAAAGCTATACCGAGATCTGCCAGCCAACTGGCAAAATCATCTGGTATCAGAGGCCGATAGACCAAAGCCAAATCTTTGTCCAAGGGAGAGATCACTGACATCAAGTGCAATACATCATCGGGATGCGCTGGATCCGGCAACTGTACTACCTTTAAGTCAACTTCTTCACCTAAGATGCGTCGAAGCTGGGCAATTCCCTCGTCATTGGTGCGCGGCCCTCTGCCCACGGCAGCATGGCACTCATCTATCCAGATAAAATCGCCACCTTCAAGTGTACCCGGGGCGACAATTTCACCGGCAATGGTATAGCCGTTAGAAACATAAAACTGACCATTGATAGCTGCCTCAGGCGTTCGAGATGCTCGCCCCATATTGCACGAAATCAATCCCTTCGGACTGACAAGAGTACTGTCTCTGGGGTAGATGCTATCA
This sequence comes from Porticoccaceae bacterium, assembly GCA_964230135.1. Taxonomy (GTDB): domain Bacteria; phylum Pseudomonadota; class Gammaproteobacteria; order Pseudomonadales; family Porticoccaceae; genus HTCC2207. The sequence goes on from CAXRFT010000009.1 coordinate 30,581, forward strand.
AGCGTTAAATTCGACTCACTCGGCAAAGTCAAAATCTCAGCGCCAAGATAAGTTAACATTTGAATAAAATTGGCAAACTCATCATTGGCTTGATCAATATCAGGCGCCTCAAGAAAACGCAACGCCTGCCACTGGGAATCAATTCTATCTTTGTCAACAAAAGCATTTTCAGGACGGCGCACAGCGACTTGCCGCAGTCGAGAGTATTCATTAAATTGACTCATATCAGCTATTCTCGGGATTTTTTCTCACCAGTGCGTAGAATGGCATACCAATTAGAATAAGTAAAAATGAGTAAAAGACTATGTCGGCGCCCGCTCCCCAAATCGCAAAAAATGAATAGAGAAATGCCGCTGAGGCCAAAATAATCGCTCGTGTCCGACTCCGAGTCTTGGCATCACCTTTGAGAAAATAAAACTCGGCAACAGCGCAGAACGCATAAGCCATTAGAGTGGATAAAGTAGACAACATCGCCATAAAAGTGAACGCAGCCACAAGCCCTTTGGTGTAGTTAAGCATTAGTAGAATTGATATAAAAGTACCAGCCACCAAGAAGGAAAAAACAGGTGTCCCCGACGCACTCAGAGTCAAAAATTTAGCCGTCAACAAACCATCCTTCGCCGCTGCAACAGGAACTTGCCCAGCGGTGAGAGTATTTGCATTGAGTGAACCCAATGTCGATATTAAGGCGCCAACGGTGATGACAGCGCCACCCAATGGGCCCATTACTTTGGTTGCCGCTAGCGCAAAAGGTGCCGCAGAATTCTCCAGCTCATGTGCCGGCACAAGCAGTGCTATGGCGATACTCACTAAAAGATAAATGGTTAGTACGGTAAACAGCGCGGCGATAAGAATCCGTGGAATAGTAGTCTCAGGATTGGCAATGTTGTCTGCTGGCACTGTCGCTGTTTCGATGCCGATAAAAGACCACATAACGATGGTTGTGACCACAGCTAGAAGCACAGCAGGATGCATTTCAGTTGGATTAACGGGAGGAAGGTTCGCGGTATCCATATTGACAAATCCCAAACCAATAACAAAAAGTAAAGGCAATATTTTCAATACCGTAGTGATTACTTGAAAAGTGCCACTTTCAGAAATACTTCTTACATTAATCCCAATCACCGTCCAGACTAGTACCAAAGCCACTATCAAACTTGCCATAGAGGACGCAGTAACCGTTGGGATAAGGACTCCAAGGTAACCCACAAAAGCAATAGCAATACCAGACACTGCGGCAATACAGGCGATCCAATAGGTCCAAGCGATTAAAAACCCAGCGAGATCTCCCAGACCAGCCTGCACATAGGCGTAGGGACCTCCTAACTTTGGGACTCTTCTCACCAACCGCGACAAAGACAGCGCCACCAGTAGAGTGCCTGTACCCGCCGTTATCCAACCCATCAGCCCGAGCAAACCGTAGGGTGCTAACAACGTGGGCATCATGAATACACCAGAGCCTATGGCACAGCCCACCGCAATTGACCAGCCTCGCCAAAAGCCAATTTCATTACCGCTTTTTTTAGTGACCGCTTGTCCCATTTAAAACCCACCCCTTTTCACACACCCTATCACGTTGCAAGACAAAAAGGGAAACCACCGCCCGCGGTTGAACCAGAGTTATACCGCAGCCATCAACAGATAGAAATCGATCATTGGCCTTGTACGGAGAGTGAATAAGTTATCGATATCATAAACTTTTGCACGGTTTTAGTGCCAAACAAGAAAATTTGTTTACAAAAATTAACTTTACAGCCAGTTTTATTGCTATTTTACGTCAAATGTTTTAATTTCACCGGTGTCGCTAAGAACCACAAAGATAATTATAAATTACTCAAATCAACGATTCAGGGGTCCAGAATGAAAAAATTACTTCTCGGGAGTAGCATGGCGCTGGCCATTGCCGCAACCTCAGGGACAGCAGTTGCAGCTGAACTGGAGGAAATCATCGTAACGGCGCAAAAACGAGCAGAAAGCTTGCAAGACGTTCCAATGTCGGTGTCCGCTGTAAGCGGCGCAAAAATTGAAGAAGCAGGCTTGCACAGTTTCGCCGAACTTTCTCAATACGTTCCCAACTTAAGCATCACTGAAAACGCAGTGAATACTATCATTGCCATGCGAGGTGTGGGCGTAGGCGCAAACCAGTCTTTTGAACAATCAGTGGGGGTCTACGTAGATGGAGTCCACTACGGAAAGGCTCGTCAAATTCGAACCGCCCTTTTTGACCTACAGCAGGCTGAGGTCTTGAGAGGTCCCCAGGGAATCTTGTTCGGTAAAAACACCCTCGCGGGCGCAATCAATGTGACCACTGCAACCCCGGAAACGGGTGAAGAATTTGGTGGCAAGATATCCTTGAGCAGAGAGTCTTTTGGCGGCACCAACGTAGAGGGTCACGTCACAGGATCTCTGGGTGATTCTGTTGGCTTGCGCTTCGCCTACAAAGATCGCCAGAACGATGGGTATCTGACCAACACCTATGCTGGGGCAATGAATAAAGTTATGCCCACTGTCGATGAGTCAATGTGGCGTCTCAGTGCAACTTGGGAACCAACAGAGTCAACTCGCGTTGAAATCAAACGTGCTGAAAGTGATAACGTCCGCCTCGGACAAAATTCCTTGGTTACTACCTTTGAACCAGTGGCGAACCTAGGTGCGGCTCAAGGTTTGATGTACGGCACCATGGGGGTTGTCCATCCAGAATTTTCCAGTGTTGTTAATAGCGGCACATACGATCCATACCGGGATTCACGTACCATAGGTGGTTGTGCGCTTGAGGCTAGCATGGGAATGAGTTCTGCAGTCTGTGATGCCGGTGGTGAGAGACCCGAAGGCACAGATACGACTACAGCCGACACCTCGCTCAAATTTGAAATGGAGCTACCCAGCGGTCATACGCTGACTGCCGTGGCAGGTAAAAACGAGTATCAGTACCAAGATGGTTTAGATGCGGACTGGTTACCTCTCAGCTTTATTGGTCGAGCTGATATTTCAGATTATGACCATGACAGTCAGGAACTCCGCATAACGTCGCCCGCTGACGGCCGTTTCTCTTGGGTAGGTGGTGTTTATCTCGACAAGCAGGTTCAAGAGATCGACCGCACGGTCGTCGTGGATGGAACCTTTGGTGTTCCTCAAATTATGCCGCTGATCGTCGGCTTGGATACTTTCTTAGCATTTTCTCCTGAGCAAGTCGCCGGCATAAACCTCACAACACCTGTTCCGGGAACACCCTTCACGCTGCAAAGCCTGTATGACGCAACAGGCTGTGCTGTGGCTGCTCCGACCTGTCAAGACTTTACCTTTAAAGTTGGTGTCGAAGGCGTGACAAAGTTTCAGAGAGCTGGTCGAGTATCCAACTGGAAACAGGATACCAATTCTCGTGCAGTATTCTTCCAGGGAACTTTCGATATCACCGATTCCTTGGCTCTGACTGCGGGTGCTCGCTACACCGAAGAAGAAAAGAGAGCTCGTGCCTTCACTGCAATAACAACCAGCAGCACCGGTGATGCCACCCCCAATAATCATCCATTACTGGCTGGTCTGATGGCTTCGCTTTTCGGAACCTATGATCACGAGTTTATTGAAAGGCGTACTACCAACCAATTTTTGCCCGCGGCAAATCTCGAGTGGACCCAGTCGGAAGATAGCATGTTCTACTTGAGCTACTCCGAAGGCTTCAAAAGTGGTGGTTTCAATGCAGTAGACGACCAGGCACCAGCCTTTACTGAAGATGGCACTCCTATCTATGACGAACCTGGCCTCGGCTTCGAATACGATGATGAGAACGCCAAGTCCATAGAAATCGGTGGTAAGCACACGCTGATGGATGGCGCAATGACAGTAAACTGGGCACTGTTTGACAGTACCTATGAAGATCAGCAGGTCTCCACTTTCGTTGGCTTAGGTTTCGTGGTAACCAACGCCGCTAGCACCGAGGTTAGAGGGCTAGAGGTAGACCTTGCTTGGCAAGCGACCGACAATCTTCGACTCGGGGCTAATATAGCGCTCAACGATGGCAAGTACGGAAGCTACCCAGGTGCTGGTTGTACCAATAAGCAAGCGTCTGAGCTTTTAGGTCTGGCTATTGCCGCCGGCCACACTGACGCCTTTGGTAGACCAACTAATCTGCTGCTCTCCACTGACCCAGTAACCTCTGCTGGTGGTTGTGAAGCCATCTTTAGAGAAGACGGGGTTCAAGGTGGTTCAGCGCAGGATCTCACTGGATTCCCTGTGGGTACAGACTACAACGGAACCTTGACCGCTGACTATGCAAGACCAGTGTTTAATGACAAGCTGTGGTTTGTCAGCCTAGATGTGAACTTCACTGACGGTTACCAGATGGGCGGTTCAGCTGATCCAATTGAGTATCAGGAAGGTTTCTCGAAGACCAACTTCAGAACGGGACTTAGAGGCGACAACTGGGCTCTGATGGTTTACGGCAAAAACGTATTTGATGAAATCACACCATCGGGCGCCTTCCCTGTTCCCTTAGCCTCAGGCTCTCATGCGGAATATACACTCCCAGGCAGTGTGTGGGGCGCGACGCTCAACTTCAATTTCTAATAGTTGCAGTGTTTAAAAAAGGGCAGTTTTCACTGCCCTTTTTTTGTCTAATGATTTTTCCCTCTGACGATTAATGAATACTTCTCATCATAATGAACAACATAGCCAACAAGGCTAGATTACTAAAAACATAAATCAACCCTCTAGCCATGGTGTGGTGAGTAAAAATATGAACCGCAGAATGGATCCCTCTAAGCATGACGTAGGACCAAGACAACGCAATAAGAATTTCATTTTGCAACCCTTGAACAAAACAAAATAGCGTCATCACATAAAACAAGACCGGCATCTCAAACAAATTTTGAATATTATTCTTGATTAACTTTAAATTGTCTGGCGATGATGCATAGGGCATCAGCGGAATACCATCAGCCCACTGCTGGTTGGGCTTGCTTATTTTAAGCGTGGCAAAAAGATGAATAAAACTCACAATGAAAGTGATCAAAATCAACATATAAGCAGGCACTAAGATATTGCTAAACATAATATTACTCCAAATATTATCAGGCGATTACAGGATGAATGACGAAAAAAGATGGTACCTCATTCATATTAAATGATTATCAATACAGTTCGCTACAAGAACTCACATTGAGAAAAGTCTTGTGAGAGACAAAAATGACCTAGCGATGGCCAAACCTCAGCTAAGTGAAAATGTCGTATTTTGTGATCAAAATGTCTCAAAGCGACAGTGCCCACCACGCCGCCTGAGTTATCATAGGGTTCAATAACAAGAAAAATCGTTAATTGATGATCGCTGTCACCCGCTTACTCAAAATCTATGTCCGTCCAGTTGCGGCGACCCTTGCCATCTGTCTGCTATTCAGTGGCTCAGACACCTCTATAAATTGGATGGCTCAGCCTGCCTCAGCATTGGTGCGAGTCAACAATAATTTTGTTACACAGGATCAGTTTACGGAGGCTTTACGAAAATTCACCGCCTTCAAGGGAGCGGAACCCAGCACTGATGAGACAGGGCAAGTACTCCAGCGGCTGATCGATGACGAACTCTTAATCCAAAAAGGTGAGCAGCTGCTGCTGCCAGAAACAGACCCTGGGCTGCGAAAACTTGTCGTGCAATCAATGATTCAACAGATTATTCACTCAGACCAACATCTAGTAATTGACGACAACCAGCTAAGAGCCTTTTATCACAGTCATCGCGCCGTTTTCGAGCAACCGCAGCGACGAAAACTTGCAGCAATCGTATTTGATCATCAATCTGACGCTGTCGCAGCGCGACGCGCCCTTACTAAAGGCGCGACGGTGAATGATATCAAGGCCGACTACAGTGGAACCAGCACAGAACTCCCACAGATTTTACTGCCAAGAAACACGATACAGACGTACCTTGGCTCTCACCTGACAAATGTGGCTCTTGGGCTTCACCAAGGAGAAATTTCTCCGCCAATCCGTCAAGGATCCACTTTCTATCTCATTCAATCAATTGAGATTCAGCCCAGCCATGTTCCCACTTTTGCACAGGCGCAACAGCAGGTACTGGGGGAGTACAAACAGCGTAAAAGGGACCAGCTACTGTCAGATGCTCTAAATAATTTTCGATCGAAGGCGGATATCAATATTAATCCGAATGTCCTAGAGGATAATCTGAGATGAGAAATCACAGAAGTACAGACAACCGCACTATGCAGATGAATCGACTGTCCCTGTTGCGCCTACTCGTCGGCGCCAGTCTGGGCATAATTCTTGGTCTGACCGGTACATCTTTTTCTGAGTTGGATGATCCATCTATTGTCGCTATGGTCAATCATCAGCCCATTACTCGGGTCACTTTTGACAAAGCACTGGCACTATTCAGCGCCGATAAACGCGATACGCTGACCTCTGCAGATCGACAGCTGGTGCTCAATCGGTTAATTGATGAAGAATTGTTGCTGCAGCAGGCCCTCAATCAAGGACTGCTGCGCGAAAATCCCAATGTGCGCCAGCGAGTGCTACAAACCTTATTGTCTACCATCGCCGGGCAATCTGCCATCGGTTTGGACGCGAACACGGACGCAGCAACAACACTAGACTCTTTTATTCAACAACAGCGTCAAATGGCGACAATAGTTCATCTAAATCCAGAGCAACGCAATCCTGTCCACTCCGAGGTGTCAAAATGACGCCTTTCCTCCGGCACTGGATTCTTATGCTAATGCTCTTTGCTACAGCAAACGGAGCTGTCGCCCACAATCCTAGTCAGTCATTTTCCGACTGGACCATTGACAACGACAACGTCCAACTAAAGTTTAGCGTCAAAACGCGGGAAGTTACTCGTCTCCAACCTGTTGCTCCAGGATCACTGGATGCCCGGCTAATGCGACATTTAGATAAGAGTATTATTGTCTCCAGTGGGAATGTCATCTGCCAACGAGTGGCTCAGAGCACTCCACTGGCTTCTGCACAGGGTTATATGCGCCTAGAGCTCAATTTTCAATGTTCAACCCCCGGTCATCTGACTGTTCAAATAGACAGTTTTTTCAATCTCGTAGAGTCTCATATTCACTACGCCAATATTCGCAAGGGCAATCAACTGTCACAACAATATCTCTTCACCCACGAAAACCGCAGCCACACTATTCTGAGTGACCTTGAGCAGAGCGTCGGCGATATTCTGCGGAACTATATAATGCTTGGCACAGAACATATTGTCGGCGGTATAGATCATATCGCCTTTTTACTCGCGCTAGTGTTGGTCTGTGGGCGAAAACGAGACTTGTTGTGGGCAATTACCGGCTTTACTCTAGGGCACAGCCTGACCTTGGCATTTGCTAGTCTCAACTGGGTGAGGCCCGACATGTCGCTGGTGGAAGCAGCCATTGGCTTTACCATTGCACTGGTGGCGGTGGAGAAAGTTTCGGGTACTACAAATCAAGGTAAACGTCTGACGATCATAACTGCCACTGTCCTCATCATCATGTTAATGGTAAATATCCAGTGGAACATTGGTCTCAGCAGTATTAGCTTGATGGGCTTTATTCTACTTGGTATCAGCTATCTCTGGCCCACGAAGAGTGAATCTCAATCACAACCCTTCCGTCTATTTATCACCACCGTGTTCGGTCTGATTCATGGCTTTGGCTTTGCCGGAGCCTTGAGTGATATTGGCCTCGCCGGTAACCAACTACTGTGGTCACTGCTGGGATTCAATCTCGGCATAGAACTTGGGCAACTGGCGATTATTTTACTGCTCTGGGTGGTCTCGACTTGGCTGTCTCGATGGCTCCCGTCTGACAACCGGCGCAGTGTATCCGACTGGTCGTCTGCGGCACTCTGTGGATTAGGACTTTACTGGTTTATTGGGCGCAGTTATGGAATCATTTAGTAAAATCTGGGGGTCACTATGACAAAAAAAACAATAATTGCCTTATTACTGCTAACGGTAATGGTTGTGCTGGTACTGGAAAACAAAGCGCCCGACCCAATTTACCGACTGTTTCCTGGTTATTTTGAGGACCCACATTTAGCTTGGCAAGACACACCGCTAACGCCGGCATCAATTACCCCAGAGCGAATCCCAGAACAGGTCATCGAACAACGCATTAAAGCGCGCATCGATGAACAGGCTACAGAGAAACAGATTCTCTTTGGTGACACCCATGTTCACACCACCAATTCAGCCGATGCTTTTATGTACAGCCTACCCATGATGCATGGCGCGTCCGGGGCCTATCCCCCCGCTTTTGCCTGCGACTATGCACGCTTTATCTCGCAGTTGGATTTTTACTTTCTCACCGATCACGCAGAGAGCTTTACACTCCAGCAATGGCGTGACGGAATTGAATCAGTGAGACAGTGCAACCTCACAGCGGGAGATCCATTAAATCCAGATATTGTCGCCTTTATCGGTTGGGAGTGGACTCAAGTGGGCACAGTGGCAGAAAATCACTACGGTCACCACAATATTCTGTTTAAAGATGATGATCCGGCAAAACTTCCCAGTCGCCCCATTGCATCAGTGGGTGTCGGTGTTGCCACCATTGCTGCGCGCTCCCAAGAGGGAAAACAATCTGCCCTACTGGGTGTTCTCGATCCCCGCCACAAAGATTACTACGCCAGTTATAACACCTGGGTTGAACAAATGGCGTCGACAGCGCCCTGTGATCCAAACTTGGCCAGCCCCGAGCTTCCGGCTAACTGCTACGAAACCGCCGCCACACCTGGCGAGTTATTTAAAAAACTCGACCAATGGGGTTTCGATAATATCGTTGTTCCCCATGGCACCAGCTGGGGCTTCTATACGCCGCCCAACGCCAACTGGGAGCATCAGCTGACCAAGGCCAATACAGACCTAGACAAGACACGCTTAATCGAAGTCTACTCTGGTCACGGCAATTCAGAGGTTTTCAGAGACTTTGCCGTGCGTAAACTGAACAGCAATGGACAATGGTATTGCCCAGAACCGCAGGGGAACTACCTCCCTGCCTGCTGGCAAGCTGGTAATATTATCTATGACCGCTGTGTGGCTGCAGGTGAAAGCACAGAGACCTGCAACCACAGAGCCAGGCAGGCACGCCAAAACTTTGTCGATGTGGACACCATTTATGGCTTTATGACCGTTCCCGGCAGCACGCCAGAGGAGTGGTTGGACGCGGGCCAAGCTCGCGATGTCTTTCTTCCCGCGTTTAACTACAAACCGCGAAAATCTGTGCAATACGGCTTGGCACTGCAATCCTTTGAAGATCCACAGCAACCACTGCGTTACCGCTGGGGATTTATCGGTTCTACAGATACTCATTCAGCACGCGCTGGCCACGGTTTTAAACAGAACCATCGTATTCATACCACCGATGCTACAGGCGTCAGAGATTCCTTCTGGGAAGCTGTTTTTGCCAGTACTGCCGTAGTGCCGAAAGCTGCGCCCTCGTCATTGAGACCAGATCAAATTGATCCAGTCAGTGCAAAAATATTTGCTTCCGAATTTGAACGAACCACGTCTTTTCTCAACGCGGGAGGTATTGCTGCAGTGCACGCCCGTGGGCGCGATCGCGACGCCATATGGGATGCTATGAAGCGGCGCGAAGTCTACGGTACCAGCGGTCACCGCATGTTGGTCTGGTTTGACTTGATCAACGGGGGTTCAGACGTGCTACCAATGGGTAGCGAAACGGAGATGTCGATTAATCCACGCTTCAAAGCTAAGGTAATAGGCTCCTTTA
>CAXRFT010000010.1:0-92085 GCA_964230135.1 Porticoccaceae bacterium
GTCGGTGAATGGATTGAATTTGAATGCACCAGGCCTCCGTTTGTGGTGCAAAGCCTCGAGCTAGATCAGTCTATTGAATTTCCGGGCCTGTCCTTATCCATGCGTTTCGACAGGGTTGACAAAATCGGCAATGAAACACTCATCATTGACTATAAAACTGGCAATGTCACTCCCCGTCACTGGTTGGGAGAAAGACCCAGAGATCCTCAATTACCACTCTATGTTTTGGCCAGCTGTCCCTCTGCACAAGGTTGTGCCTATGCTCAAGTGCGGGCTGGCAATATCACATTTTCAGGCATTGATAATGGAACCTTTTTACCTGATTCATCGCCTCATCATGATTGGCAGGCGACCTTACATGATTGGCACCGCTCTATTAGCGATTTAGCTGAGGAATTTGTCAGCGGTGATACCAGTGTCATTTTTTATAATCAGGATATCGCTCGTTATCAATCCTACCTCGCCCCACTCAATCGTTCAGCGGAACAATCTCACATCAAAGAGCTTGTAAATAGAGGCAAAAAGGTATTGTGAATACAATCTCAGATCAGGCACAGCGCCTTCAGGCAGTAGACCCTAGTCAGAGCTTTATAGTCTCAGCGCCGGCCGGTTCGGGAAAGACCGGACTCATCACTCAGCGTATCTTGGCACTCCTGGCTGAGGTACAGAATCCAGAGGAGATTCTCGCCATCACCTTTACTCGAAAAGCGGCGGGAGAAATGGCATCAAGGGTCCAGCAGGCACTCATTACTGCTGCTACCGAGGAGAGGCCTGATGACATTTATTCAGCTCAAACATGGGATCTGGCAAATGCCGCACTGGCCAGAGATAAGGTACTTAATTGGAATTTGCTGTCATCTCCCGGGCGACTGCGCATCCAAACAATCGACAGTTTTTGCCGATATATCGCTCGACAATTTTCTCTTGAAACTAAACTTGGAGAGTTGGCTGAACCCACGGAGCATCCAGAGTTAGCCTACCAAGAGGCAAGTCGAATGTTGTTAGAGCGCTTAGAAAGCGACAAAACGCTGAGACCCTATCTGATGGTGCTTCTCGCTCACACAGGCAATGATTTAGCTAGATGCGAAAGGCTTTTATCGGAGCTCCTGTTCAAGCGTGAGCAGTGGTTGCCTCTAATTTTTGATAGCAAAGATAATCGCGACTATTTTAACCAAGTGATTTCTCAGATTGTCCATGAGAATTTATCACTGCTACAACAGATCCTGCTACCAGTGACAGGAGAGTTAGTTGAACTAATCAATACGGCGGCCGAACACATAGATGAACAAAACAACCCGCAGCTCTCCAGTCTCAAAGGACTTCTTGAATTGCCACAAACGGAATTGAAGGACCTGCCTACATGGAAAACAGTGCTCTCATGTCTGATCACTGATCAAGGGGCTGTACGAAAGAAAATTGACAAAAGCATTGGCTTTCCAAGCCATTTGAAAGAGGCAAAGCAGCGCATGCATCAACTACTCGATTGGTGCCGATCAGAACAACAGCTGCTTGTGCATGCAGGACTCATTCAAGCTTTACCGGATCGAGAAATCAGCAATGATCAACAGCAGGTTCTCGATGCCTTGAGCTATGTTCTGCCCAACTTGGCCGCTCAGTTAGATGTCTACTTTAAAACTAATGATATGTGCGACTATCCGGCAGTGACTCTGGCAGCGCTTGAAGCAACAGCCAACGAAAATGATGGCTCATCTATCTCCGACATCACTCTGCGGCTTGATTATCAACTCAGTCACATTTTAGTGGATGAGTTTCAAGATACCTCTGGCTCTCAGCTGCAGCTGCTAACCAATCTTGTCAGTGGATGGCATCCAGCAGATGGTAAGACATTGTTTCTTGTCGGCGATGGGATGCAATCGCTGTACGGTTTTCGAAATGCAAATGTGGGGCTATTTATCAATAGTCAACGTCATCCTATCGGTGCGATACAATGCCAGCCACTATCATTATCAACGAATTTTCGCTCAAATCAGGGCATAGTGGAATGGGTCAATGACGTTTTCAGTGAAGGCTTCCCAGATCAACCGGATATTGTTAGTGGTGCAATACCCTATTCGCCATCCACTGCATTCAATCCTCCTGCTCCGGGGGAAGCTGTTGCATTTCACGGGTTTACTGGAATTTCAGCTGGACAAGCTGAAGCACAGTATGTCGCTGAGAAATGTCTCGAAATAGCCTCTAATGACAACGGCAGTATTGCTATCTTGGTGCGCAATCGCGGCCATCTAAAGCATATTATCCCGGCACTACACAAGGCAGGGTTGCAGTGGGAAGCGCACGCTATTACGCCGTTGGCAGCGCGAATGCCAGTGATGGATATGCTCTCCCTAACCAAAGCACTTATATCGCCAGCGGACCGAGTCTCATGGTTATCGGTTCTGCGCTCACCCTATTGTGGCCTCAGCTTAGAAGACCTCTTACTCATTTCGAATAGTACCCTGCTGAATCCAAGTCGGGGCGATGCGGTTTTTGAACAGTTGATTTGCATTTTTAACGCATCCATTTTTGCCCAGTTATCAGAGCACGGGAAGGCCACACTGTCACGCGTGGTGCCTATCTTAAAACGAGCATGGCAGCAGCGTGGTCATAGACCCTTGCGGAGTCTCTTGGAGTCTTGCTGGAGCGATTTAGGTGGTGATTACACACTAATTGCTGCGCAAGATGCCATCGATCTACAACGTTATCTAGATTTAATCGAAACCTGGGATGACGTCGGCCTTGTGCGCAATTGGCCAAGCTTTGAGCGCGCCGTGGAGGCTCTTTATGCGCACCCAGTTACCTCCTCAGAGTCCAGTCAAATACAGAGTAATCGTATAAAGATAATGACCATACACAAATCTAAGGGGTTGGAATTTGATCATGTTTTTCTCCCTGGATTAAACAGCGCCTCGGGTACGGACAGCAAACCTCTCCTTCATTGGCAAAAACGTCTGGATCAACATAATCGATGGACCCTGCTGATGGCACCACTGGGGGCACATGACCAAGACGATGATTCTGTGTATAGCTACTTAAGACATCAAGAGTCTGTCAGATCAAAGCTAGAGGATACCCGCGTGCTCTATGTGGCAGCTACTAGGGCAATTAAGCATCTGTATTTGTCCGCTAAACTGACAGAATTAAAAGATGGCAAGTATAGAACCCCGGGCAAAAGCACTCTTTTGCATTCCATATGGCCGTCGATTGAGACTGCCATTGAACAAGGTATTTGGCATGTTACCAAAACCGAGACGTCCAGAGCGGGATCTGAGAGTCAACAAAATTTCAAACCATTAATGCTGCGTCGCTTACCACAAAACTTTTCTCAAGAGGTAGATACGCGATTTGAACCAGTTGAAATCAATGCCAGTGTAGCTCAGCGAACCATGGATTTTGATGCCCTATCTCCAAGGCTGCGTCATCTGGGGACTGTTCTACATCGGACGTTGAAACAAATCGTCAGAGATGGTGTTGAACAGTGGTCCTCGGAGAAAGTACGAGCTCGTGAGATAGTATGGAAGACGCAGCTTAAGGAAATGGGTGTTCTTGCCACCACTGAAGAACTAAAGAATCTTGAAAAAGCCATCACTAATATGCTCGGTGACGAAACAGGTCGCTGGATTCTTGCTGATCACGACCAATCAGCCTGCGAATTATCACTTTCTTACACTCTGGAAGAGCATGCTATGCGGGGTACATCAGTGCTTGATAGAACCTTTATCTGCGATAATGTGCGATGGGTAATTGATTATAAATATAGTTGGCCCAACGACGGCCAACCTTTAACTACGTTTCTACGTGATCAGTCCATAACATATGCTGCACAAATGGCCCACTACGCCAAACTAGCGGCAAAACTGGGCAAACAACCGGTTCACTGCGCGCTCTATTTTCCGATGATCGCTGAATTTGCTCTCTTAAGTGTTGAATGAACTTCAAATCATTGCATTTTTCAGTACAATAACGCGCTCCCACATTATTCCCTAGGTTAACAACACAATGGATCGCCAAGCTGTAGAAAATATTAACATCGAGTCACCAGAAATACTGGTGACGCCAGCCGAACTGAAATCTGAGATTCCTATATCTGAGAAAGCGAGAGAGACAGTTGCGCAGGGTAGAAAAGCAATTGAGAATATTCTTGCACACAAAGATCATAGAATTTTTGTGGTGGTTGGCCCCTGCTCGATCCATGATCTTGAAGCGGCACATGAATACGCTCATAAGCTGAAAGCACTGGCTGACAAAGTCAGTGACACCTTACTCATTGTTATGCGGGTTTATTTCGAGAAACCTCGCACTACCACTGGTTGGAAAGGGTTAATAAACGATCCTTTTATGAATGATTCATTTAAGATCACTGACGGATTGCACATTGGTCGCCAGCTGCTCCACGATGTTTTAGAAATTGGTCTCCCCACAGCGACAGAGGCGTTGGATCCTATTTCACCACAATATATGCAAGATCTAATCACTTGGTCGGCTATCGGAGCGCGGACTACTGAGTCTCAGACTCATCGGGAGATGGCGTCTGGGTTATCGTCTTCCGTAGGATTTAAAAACGGCACTGATGGAAGTTTAACCGTGGCCATTAACGCATTGCAGTCTGTGGCTAGTCCACACCGATTCTTGGGGATCAACTCAGACGGCAAAGTTTCAGTGATTACCACTAAAGGCAATCCCTACGCCCATGTGGTATTACGCGGGGGCAATGGCAAGCCAAATTATGACTCCGTAAGTGTATCTATTTGTGAGCAAGAACTGCTCGCGGCTGGCATCAATCCTAATATTATGGTGGATTGCAGCCATGCAAACTCAAACAAAGATCACAATCTTCAGCCGCTCGTATTAGATAATGTCGCAAATCAGATACTTGAGGGCAACACTTCCATCGTTGGTGCTATGATTGAAAGTCATCTCAATGCTGGCAATCAAAAGCTATCGAGTAATCTAGATGATTTAGCCTATGGTGTTTCCGTAACTGACGCCTGCGTTGATTGGGACACAACTGAAGCAAGTTTACTGTCGATGGCTGATAAACTCCGTGAGGTGCTAAAGAACAGACGTTGATATACTCGGCATCGAAATGGTTTCCGGTGTCGGTGAACTGAGATATTCTCAACCAAGTACAAGACATAATAACAGACACAAAAATGCCTAGAATTTTACTACTTATCGCAGCAGCCTTTTTAATTTGGCTGTGGTGGTCAAAACAAAAGTCTCTGCCCTCTGAGGCGCGGCGCGCGTTTCTGTGGAGAAGTGCATTCTGGCTAGTGCTTGGGGGGTCCATCGTCCTCGTTGCCACGGGTAAGATGCACTGGGTAGGAGCCGGTCTTGCTGCCCTAATCCCGTTAGTTAAGTCCGCTCTAGTACTTTCATTCCGAGCATTTCCGGTTTTAAGTATGCTGAGTAGATTCAAGACAAGCCCGTCTCAGTTCAGCACTAAATCACTAAGAGTTACCATTAACTTTGCCAGTAGAGCAATGGAAGGTGAGGTACTCACTGGCGAATTTGCTGGCAAGACGCTATCTGAGCTGTCAACTGAACAGCTGGACAAGTTAGCTGAAAGTCTTAAAGACTCGGACAAGGAATCCTATGCGCTGCTCTACGCCTATCGGATGCGAAATGGTGATACTGGTAATCAGGGCGAGTCGCAATTCAATTCGGAAAGTTTTTCTGGCCTGACTGAGGCAGAAGCATACGAGATACTGGGTTTGCAATCTGGCTCCTCCGATGAAGAGGTAGTAAAAGCCCACAAAAGATTAATGCAAAGATTGCACCCAGATCGCGGTGGCAGTGACTATCTGGCTGCTAAAATCAATGCCGCAAAAGACAAAATCGTCGGCTGAAGATTCACTTTGAGGGGTCGACTTACTTCTCTCTTGTAAAAAAACAGTGGATATATCGGCCCAACCACTTGAATGGCTCTAACTGCGAGAAAGCAAGCTCCTGCTGTAAAACTGCTTGTGGATTTTCATGTCCGCCGCGAACCGTGGTAACGTAATCGTGAAATACGCGAATTCCAGAGATTTGTTTGATCTCCAATTTACATTCTTTTGACCAGGCCTCAATTTCAGCGGGTTGCATCGGGCTGTAAGGTGTTAAACTGCCACTGTCGTGCTGAAACCCTGATTGCAATACCTTGAAATTACCTCGGATCAAATTCCTGTAAATCAATGAATTTTCGTTGTAGTAGGTGAGGGAGACACATCCCTCACTGGCAAGATGGGTAGTCAAGTGTTGCAATAATCGATCAGGTCTAGCCAACCACTCTATGAGCGCATGACAGATTACTAGATCATAGGATTGATCTAGTTTTGTTGCCAGATCTTGATAAGGACAAAGTTGCCAATGAATCTGACTTTCGACCTTCGCTTTCCGAGCGGAAGCTCTTGCTCTGGCATACATCACCTCGCTGAGGTCATTATAGGTCACTCGATGCCCGGCCTGGGCAAGCCGCACAGTTAAATGCCCAAGACCACCGCCAACATCCAAAATATTAAGCGGTTTCTGCTCAAGTATCGATGGCATGGTCTCACACAGATCCCGCCAGATAACGGCTTGGCGAATATCACCCTTTAGTCCGCCGTAAACCTTGCTTTCAAACCTTTCCGCAAGATCATCAAAATTACGGTCATTTTTCATAGCACTGGATAATTCAAAATGTTTAGTCTATTAAAGCAAAAACTTGCCTTGCATCATATAGCGGATGCCACCGTAGAGGACTACAATAGGATCGGAAATTTTTTGCCCATAATCAATCGGAATATATATGAATTCAAACAGTCCAACACTGACATTAGCAATGGAACTCGTAGAGCGAGCATCAGTCACCCCTGATGATAAGGGCTGTCAGCAACTTATGATTGATCGTCTAGAGAAATGTGGCTTTTCCGTTACTCGCCTACCCTTCGAAAACGTGGATAATTTTTGGGCTGTTCATGGACATGAGGGACCCATATTTTGTTTCGCTGGGCACACTGACGTAGTTCCAGCTGGACCTGAGGGGGACTGGACAAGTTCACCATTCAAACCAACCATCCGAGATGGTCATCTGTATGGTCGCGGCTCTGCTGACATGAAAGGGTCCCTAGCAGCTATGGTAGTCGCAAGCGAACAGTTCCTCTCTCGGCAGCAAAGTCATCCGGGACGTCTCGCCTTTTTAATAACCAGTGACGAAGAAGGAGTGGCAAAAAATGGAACTGTCCGTGTCATGGATTGGCTAGAACAACAAGACCTGATCCCCCGCTGGTGTATCGTCGGAGAACCCTCCAGCTCCGCCGTCTTTGGCGACACAATTAAAAATGGTCGTCGCGGATCGCTGAGCTGCCGCCTGACCATCAGCGGAATTCAAGGCCATGTCGCGTATCCGCATCTTGCCGCCAATCCCATCCACCTATCGACCGCGGCATTAAATGATCTAATTCACGAGAAGTGGGATGATGGAAATGATTTTTTCCCACCGACCTCATTTCAAATATCAAACATCAATGCAGGAACAGGTGCTAGTAATGTTATTCCAGGTAGTCTTGAAGTTCTCTTTAACTTCCGCTTTTCAAACGAAGTAACTGCCGATGATCTGTGCGCTAGGGTTAAGACAATTCTTGATAAACACAGTTTCGCATACAGTGCCGAGTGGCATTTAAGTGGTCAGCCATTCCTAACGCCTGCTGGAGAGCTGGTGGACACCACTGTCCAGTGTTTAACGGATGCTATTGGGAATAAGCCCGTCCTATCCACTGCAGGAGGAACCTCTGACGCACGTTTTATAGCGCCTAAGGGCACACAGGTAATCGAACTGGGTCCCCTAAACAAAACGATACACCGAGTAGACGAAAATGTATCAACCGCCGATCTGGAACAACTTACCGAAGTTTATCAAAGTATAATCAGTAAGCTTCTCAGTTGAACGAACCTGAATAATTTGATTAGCGCAAACGCATGAGTTACCAAACACTTTTTCTCTATGTCACCACGGTGGCTATATGGGGCTCCACTTGGCTAGTTATAACATTCCAACTGGGAACTGTGGAACCACTAGTCTCGGTCATATATAGAATGGCCATCGCCTCGGCGACGCTGTTTATCTACTGCCGATTACTTGGCATCAAACTTCGCGCATCAAAAGAGGACCAATGGTTCTTTATGATTCAAGGTATATTGAGTTTTGGTATCAACTTCTGGTGTATCTATTTATCGGGAATGTACCTCACCAGCGGCATAATCGCTGTCGTGTTTTCCTTAATTGTTTTCCTTAATCTAGTCAATGGCCGCATTTTTTTGGATCGACCAATCCAAAGAAGCACTATTTTGGGTGGACTCATTGGGCTGTCAGGACTGATGTTACTATTCTATCCTGAACTGACCGATGTAGACACAAATGAGCGGGCTTTTCGAGGTCTGACACTCGCCTTGATTGCAGTAACTAGCGCTTCGCTAGGCAATATGGCGGCAACCAGAACCGGATTACGCGGGTTATCAATATGGCAAATCAATGCGTGGTCAACGGCCTACGGTGCTATCTCACTATTTATCATTGCCTTGATAACCGGGAGCAAATTTAATTT
This sequence comes from Porticoccaceae bacterium, assembly GCA_964230135.1. Classification (GTDB taxonomy): domain Bacteria; phylum Pseudomonadota; class Gammaproteobacteria; order Pseudomonadales; family Porticoccaceae; genus HTCC2207. The sequence continues at coordinate 8,565 of CAXRFT010000010.1, forward strand.
CGAGCAAAGTTTTGCCTACATATCATCACTCGTTTATCTCTCCCTTTTTGGCACCATTTTCGCGTTCGGTGCCTATCTAAAACTTATGCTTCGAATAGGTCCGGAAAGGGCTAGCTATGGTGCTTTACTGATTCCTTTCGTGGCACTGATGCTGTCGACCTTGTTCGAGAACTACGAGTGGAGCATGTTTGCAGTTATTGGGTTCGCCGCTGCACTATTGGGTAATTTCCTCGTCATGCGAAAATCTTAAACTGGCAGCTTTTTAATGGCAAAAATATCAAACCGAGTGCTTTTACCTTTAAGTGAATAAGTTGGCTGAATATCCCCGAGGAAGCGAGCCTTTGATGGTCGCTTGACCACCACTCTGTAACGTGCCGAATTAATCGCACTCCTCAATAAGCAGGCAGAGTCGTGATCACCACCGACAATGTTATGGAAAACTTGCATTTCCTTCTTAACTTTTGCCGATTTCTGTCTTTCAGGAAACATCGGATCTATGTAAATGACGTCAGGCTTGGTGCCCTGCGTCATTCGGCCTAAGACTTCAATGGAGTCACAGGAGTGTAAACTCAGTCGCGCCACGATTTCTCTCAATTCGAGATCATTGTCAATAAGAGCGCGATCAATCCCATCCTTGAGTAACGCAGCAATGATCGGTTGGCGCTCAAACAACACCACCTTACAACCCAGGGAGGCAAACACAAAACTATCACCACCCAAGCCAGCAGTTAAGTCAAAAACTGAGGGTTTGAAAGAGCCTGAAATACCTAAGGCTTTGGCGATGTTTTGACCATTACCACCGCCAAAATGTCGCCGGTGAGCCTGAGCTCCAGCTCCAAAATCCACTCTAACAGCTCCGTGATCTCTGGAATTTAATGGGCACAGGGACAGCCCATCTGTATCGAAAGCAAGATAATATCGGTACCGATCGGAATCCATTCGAGCGAGTCTGCTTTTATCCACACTCGTATGATCCAAAAATGGTAAATTCAACCTCAATGATAGGGACAGCGCTTGTTTCTTAACATATGGATCACGGCATATAAGTGCAATATTATGCATGAACTCGCTCCTGATATGGATTAAATAGCCACTAAAGCTAACACTGGCAAAGATACTGCAAAGGCTTTGGATACCCCAACCCTCTCTACAATTATGCTGTGATCAGTGGAAAAAACAAAATTTTTTCTCTGCGCAATGATTTATTTGCGCTCTGAAGATTATTAGCTGGATTAATATCCTTACTCTTGAACGCCAATTACAAGTGAACATTGGTAATGGGATACTCAAGTACAGTCCAATTCGTTAAAAGGCAATACAAATTAGTTTAAAATCGCGTCGCTCAACGAAAACACCCTGAAGCAGGAGTAACAAGCTGTTATTAGCTTTAAATTAGGTCATTTAACCGACTAAACAATGGATTAGTTACCCACAATTTCTGTGGATAACTTTGTGGATTATCAGTGTTTTTTTGTGATAAATCCGCACAAAATGCGGCAATCAGTTAAATTGATCAAATTTTAACCATATAAAAATATCGTTAATTATCAATAACTTAAATTGATCAATGAAAATAATCAATGACTTACGCACCATTGTTAAGAAGCTGTTTTAAAATATAGGGCTATCTGTGGAAAACGATGGCCGAAAACGAAAAAATACTAACCAGCACTTGCTTTTTATAATTAAAGAGTATAACCGGCAGTGCCTGCTAGACAGAACCACGAACTGGCCCTATCTTGCTCCGCTACAGCCACCTTGACTTCAATCGGAGTAACCTGCTGAAGTTCATCCACAATGGCTTCATGATGATTGTTACTTTCACTGACGTGCCCGAGGATTAATATTCGCAAATTAGACAAATCCATTTTCGATAGAAGCTGCGCTGCTTGACGATTACTCAGATGACCGTAGTTACCACCCACGCGTTGTTTTAGAAATTTAGGATAGGGCCCTGAGAGCAACATTGTCTCATCGTAATTACATTCTAAAAGCAATCCAGTACAGTTTGAATAAGAAGATACTACGTGGGAAGTAAAATGCCCCAGATCTGTCAAAATTCCCAGTTTGCAACCACCACTGGTTATTACGTATTGAACAGGCTCCTTTGCATCGTGCGGGACCGGAACGGGTAAAACATGCAAGTTACCAAGCATAAATGGGGTGTGACAGTCGATAATATTAAATCGGCCTGCGTCCTCATTGAGCTCTAATGCACGAAAGCAACCAGCGGAAAGATAAACAGGGATGTTATAGCGATCGGAAAATGCCTTTACCCCCCTCCAATGGTCATTGTGCTCGTGAGTAACAATAATTGCGGCTATGCTCTCCGCAGCAACCCCTATGGCTGCTAAGCGTGAGCTGACTGTTTTAAGAGAAAATCCGCAGTCCACCAATATTATGGTTTCACCACTGTCAACAAGCGTTGCATTACCTTTACTGCCACTACCCAGTGATGCGAAGCGCATGCAATACCTTTTAGGACAAATTACTTCGTAAAACTGCAAGAAGATTGAGGAGCACCGCACGATCTGGTTGTTCACCATCGGCCCCTACAATTCTCACCTCAATGTCTGGACCTACTGTCGTGAGTAAAATACGGTAGTTAAACTCAATCTCTTGCGCAGTGGAGGAACCTCCAAATAACCTGGAGAAGAAACCAGTATCTTCATCACTTGGCTCACTAAAATTAACATACATTTCTCCGTTACTTCTATCCTGATCAATCAGCGTAAATCCTCCACGCTCCGCAGAGTAAAGTACGGACGCCCAAGAACGGTCAAAGCCAAGCTTCATTAAAATAAACGGAGAAGCAACCTCCGGTGTAATGATGGAGACCTTGGATGTACCGCCAATTTCCTGAGCCAACAGAGATACACTGGCAAAATTATCGGCACCCGCGAGGTCGTTAGCGATTAGGGTCAACATATCCAGCTCTCGCTGATCATCATCTGATGTCTGCGGCCAGTCGGCGTCACGCTCTTCTCCTCTTGCCGCTTGATTGTGAATAACCCTAATCTCCGTACTATCAACCTGTACTCCTGGTGCAACATTAAAGCTAAAACGATGAGAGTTTGCCTCATCAGAATTGAAGCTTACCCACACCGTTTCGATAACTCCCGCGGAACCCTCTGCTCGACTGGAGGGAACTCCGTTTCTGTTTAACACATTTCGTAGTCGCGGCCACAACTCACTTGGAGAGATGTTAATTAAAACCCACCGCTTTTTATCAAAGCTCTGGATTTTTACCAATTTCTCGAACGTGTTGACTGATGCTGGCTGCGGTCTCGGCACATCGAAAGATGTTAACTTCTCAGGACTAGTATCCAAGGCAGGAATAGGATACAGCTGACCAAGAGGCGACGCCGTCTTGTAAACTGGAACGACCGTAGGTTCAATTTCCTCGGAGAGCAAATAATCTTGGCTCCGGTCTCTTATACCAAACCAACCACAGCCTGAAATGGAAAGAACCAACAAAACAACAATCATGGAGGAAACTAATTTCATAATATGGGTAGGACCTTACATAAAATATCGATTAAATAACGCCAGCAAATTCCAGAGCGCGCCTGACCTGAACATGGTGGTCTGCACTGAGCTCGGTCATAGGCAATCTCAACCGCAACTCGATCATGCCTAGCTCACTTAATGCCCATTTCACGGGAATGGGATTAGCCTCTAAAAACAGAGCCTCATGTAACCAAGACAGCTTTTTATCTAGTATCAACGCTTGTTGCGAATCTCCCTTGAGTGCCGCAGCACACATCTCTGACATCAATCTAGGTACAACGTTCGCCGTAACTGAAATATCTCCATGGCCACCTAATAACATCAACTCGCGGGCACTTGCATCATCGCCAGAGTAAACGGCAAAATCAGGCGGAAGCGTTTCAATTAATGTTTTTGCCCGCTGTAAATTACCCGTAGCCTCTTTGATACCTACAATATTTGATCGGGCTGACAAAGCTAGTACCGTTTCAGGAAGAATGTCACATGCAGTCCTGCTGGGCACATTGTAAAGTATCTGGTCTATGTCCACCGCATCGCTGATGGCACCAAAATGCTCGTACAAACCAGTTTGAGTAGGCTTGTTATAATAAGGAGTCACTAATAGGCATGCGTCGGCACCCACCGATTTTGCCGCCCTCGTCAAATATATGGCCTCATCGGTCGCGTTGGCTCCGGTACCAGCAATCACTGGTATTTTGCCCTTCGCCTTATTGACGACAAACTCAATCACACTGGCGTGCTCTTTTACACTTAAAGTCGCAGACTCTCCCGTGGTACCCACAGCCACAATGGCATCGGTGCCCTCAGCTATATGCCAATTGATTAGACTCTCTAGTGCCACCCAATCGATAGACCTGTCGTCTTTATGCATCGGTGTAACTAAAGCTACGATGCTACCGGTGATCATATTGACTTCCTCTGGTGCAATCATGCGGCGTCATGTTACTGATGCTTGATCCGACACACAAGTGAAATTGAGTTAAGATAAATTGTTCTGCTCTCAAATCGAGTCCTTCTTCTTTGAATAAACATCAGGCTCACCTTCGGGCCGATTTTTGAATCGGCGGTGAGCCCAAAGATACTGGTCTGGCTGCATTAGGATAAAAGTTTCGATGATACGATTAATACGTGTCGCATCCACCAGATCGTCCCCTTTAGGGAAAGACTCGAGCGCAGGATAAAAACGAACTTTGTAGCCCTTGGTCCCCGGCAATCTAATGTGGCTAACCGGGATCACCGCAGCACCAGTCTTTTCCGCAAATCGCGCCGTCGCATAAACCGTAGCTGCAGGAATACCAAAAAAGGGCGCGAACAATCCCTGTTTCAGGCCATAGTCTTGATCGGGACCGTACCACAGTGTTCGGCCAGCTTTGAGAGCCTTCATGGTTCCCCTGACATCCGCACGCTCGAAAACAACGGTATCACCACTACCCTTTGATATTCGACCGCTGGCTTGCACGTAGTCAAAAACCGGATTCCCATGAGCCCGATACATAGCATCCATTTGTGTGGACATTGAAATCGCTGCGCCACCTATCTCCAAAGTCGTGTAGTGAATACCGAGTAGCATGATACCCTGACCACTGGGAATCTCTCGGAGGTGTTCGATCCCCTCTATATCTAAGAGCTTTGCTAAACGGGATTTTGACCACCACCAGGCCATCCCAATCTCCATCGTAGCGATGCCCATATTAATGAAGTTGTTGCGTAGTAATTGACGACGTTTCTCAACACTCCACGTTGGAAAACATAAGTTGATATTTGTTTCTGCTATGGACTTGCGCGATGTGGGGAATGCGTACAAAAGCAACCCAAGCCCGCGCCCCAAAACAAGTAGGACGGGATAAGGAAACAAAGTGATCAAGCGCCATAACAACAAACCGAACCACAACAACCAATACCGAGGGTGCAGTAGGTGCGATGAAAACGCTGTGGCTTTTGAAGCTTTGCTGTTCAACAATTTAACCAATTACTAACTGATCAATACCAACCTCAGGCGTGACTTCGGCATCGTAATCGACGCCATCGACGTCAAATCCGAACAACGACAAAAATTCGTGCTTGTATCCAGCAAAGTCAGTGAGATCATACATATTTTCGGTAGAGATTTGAGCCCAGGAATTGGCGACGTTCTGCTGGATCTCGGGAATCATCTCGAGTTCGTCCATACGCAGTCGGCCCTCATCATCCAACCGCGGTTGATCCGTGTAGAGGCCTTCGGTAAAAAGACGATACAGCTGCTCAATACAGCCTTCATGGGTGTTGCTAGCTTTCATTTCTTTAAATAGCATTGCCAAATACAATGGCATGATGGGAATAGCTGAACTGGATTGGGTCACTACCGCTTTGAGCACTGACACGCGAGCATCTCCACCTATCTCAGCGAGCTTTTCACGAATCGAGATCACCTTGTCATCAAGATCTTTTTTCGCCTGTCCGATGGTGCCATGCCAATAGAGATCCCAAGTCATCTTCTCACCAATATAGGTAAATGCTGTGGTTTTAGCGGCTGGCGCAAGCACATCTGCCTGCGCCAGCGCGTCTATCCACATCTGCCAGTCTTCCCCACCCATGACAGCAACCGTATCAGCGATTTCTTGGTCAGAGGCCGCCTCTAAACTGAATTCCTGTATCACTTCTTTGTCGGTGTTAATACCTCTCATAGTGATATCTTTGCCCACCGGTTTGAGCGTTGAATTGAACACTTCACCGGTTACTGGATGTTGACGACGTGGAGCAGCCAAACTGTATATCACCAAATCAACTTGACCGAGATCTTTCTTGATCGTATCTATAGTTAGCTGTTTAATTTCATCAGAAAACGCGTCGCCATTGATACTTTTAGCATACAGCCCGTCTCTCTCCGCTGCCTTGTGAAACGCTGCACTGTTATACCAACCCGCAGTGCCCGGCTTGCGTTCAGTCCCTGGTTTTTCAAAAAATACGCCCAGTGTTGAAGCGGCCGAACCAAAAGCTGCGGTGATTCGAGCCGCTAACCCATAACCAGTTGAACTTCCTATCACCAGCACCCTGCTCGGCCCCTGGATGGGCGACTGTCGCTTAATAAAATCAATTTGATCAAGCACATTTTTCTCGCAACCTGACGGGTGGCTGGTTATACACATAAAACCTCGAACGCGGGGTTTAATTATCATTAAACTATCTCCAATAGCAGGTAACACAAATCGTATCCAAGTGAGTATGATAACCCAAGCCGACTCGGCTAGGTGGAATAGTCATGAAAATTAATCGTTAACTTCAACATTACTGTAACAATTTTGCGATGACCATATAGATTTAGATTAGATTGAGATGTCGGAAACGAAAAGGCCGCGGTCGAGTGGGAATTATGCACAAAATAGATGATCAGAGCAGTGCACAGCATCGTATTTACATTTTTGGACAATGGGTTCCGAACCCAGGGCCTGAACTAGTTCTTGCTTTGCGTTTAACTCGATGAACATCATGCACTTTTTTGCAGGATATATATGACAATCTCGACCTATCCCTTTATCACTCCACAATTTCTCGACGCTCTCGAGCAAAGTCAAAGCGCAGACTCTGCTTCAGGTTGGCAACCAGTGCACATTAAATTGGATGACGAGGATAAAACATGGTTCATGCCTCTTTACCTTAAAAATCACTCAATGGGCGAGTACGTATTCGATTATGCTTGGGCGAATGCTTATCATCAGCACGGAATGAACTACTATCCAAAATTAGTCACCGCTGTGCCATTCACTCCGTCCACTGGAGAAAGATTGAGAGGTCCCGCTGGACTCCGCTGTGAACATGCTCGGCAAATCGTTGATCAAATTGAGTTCATTGCAGATGAAACTGCGGCCTCCAGCTGGCATCTATTATTTCCCAACGATGAACAGCGATCAGTATTCAATGATCAGCGCCTACTCACCCGTCAAGGTGTTCAATACCACTGGTTTAACAAAAATTATAAGAATTTTGAAGACTATCTGGCGGCGATGACCTCGCGCAAACGAAAAATGATCAACAAAGAGCGCGCGCATGTTCGTGCCCAGAACATCAATATAAAAATTTTGCAAGGTAGCGAAATCGACGTTGATATCTGGGCGCTTTTCTACCAACTTTATGAACGCACGTATGCTAAAAGAAATGGCACTCGAGGTTATCTTACAAATTCTTTCTTCGATCTCATCAGCCGGGATCTACACGAACAGATCGCTATGGCTGTGGCCTATATCAACGGTCAACCCATAGCCTGTGCACTCTATCTATTTGATCATAACACTCTCTACGGACGCTATTGGGGCAGCGTTGATGAGTTCCAGTATCTGCATTTTGAGCTCTGTTATTACAGTGGAATAGAGTTTGCAATTGAACTTGGACTACAGCGCTATGACGCGGGTGCGCAAGGCGAACACAAGTTGGTCAGGGGGTTTGAGCCAGTGCAAACCTATTCACTCCACTGGATCAAAGACGAGCAATTCAGAGATGCTATCAGGCGTTTCACTACCTCAGAGAAGCAAGTTGTGAGAAACCATATCGAACAGGCAAAAACGCTACTTCCATTTAAACAACAATAGCTCTGTTTTACCAAGAACCCTCATTTTGCATGGATTGCCACGGTTCTTGAGGTGCCAGAGGAGCCCCCGCTTGGAGTAATTCCACCGATATACCATCCGGCGATTTAACAAATGCCATGTAGCCATCCCTTGGCGGACGATTGATTACCACGCCGAGATCTTGTAAGTGCTGGCATGTGGCATAGATATTATCTACTCTGTATGCCAAATGACCAAAATTACGCCCGCTACCATAAACCTCAGGATCCCAGTTGTAGGTCAACTCAAGAACCGGTCCGCGTCGCTCCTCGACCAGACTTACATCACCTTGAGCAGCCAAGAAAACTAGGGTGAATCGCCCAGCCGCACTGTCTTTGCGAGATATCTCTGTCATACCAAGCGCACCGCAGTAAAAAGCCAGCGAGGCTTCTAAATCTGTCACCCTAACCATCGTGTGTAGATATTGCATAGGTAACTCCCCGAAATACCTAATTTTAGAGCGCTAAATGTCGAATATCGCTCAACAGTTGAACAACTTGGGTTAAGAATCGCCCAGCATCGCCACCATTAATCAATCGGTGGTCATAGGATAGCGCCATTGGTAGCATTAAACGTGGCTGAAATTCGACGCCATCCCAAACGGGCTTCATTTGAGACTTAGAAATACCCAAAATGCCCGCTTCTGGGGCATTGACAATAGGCGTGAATCCATTGCCGCCAATGGCACCCAAACTTGAGAGGGTAAAGCAGCCACCCTGCATATCTGCAGGCATTAACTTGCCGGCTCTGGCCTTGGCTGCAAAATTGCCAACTGCAGCAGCAATATCCCAGATACCCATCTCATCGACATTGCGCAAGACTGGAACCACCAGACCGCGCTCCGTATCTACCGCCATGCCGATGTTGATATAGTGCTTTTGCACGAGATTTTCCCCATCGGGGAGTAAGGATCGATTGAAAACTGGGTTGTCTTTCAATGCAATGGCGATGGCTTTGATAATAAAGGCAACTGGCGAAAGTTTTATGCCCCGCTGCTCTCCCTCTGCCTTAAGTTTCTTACGGAAAGACTCAAGATCTGTAATGTCGGCATCATCGAACTGAGTTACATGAGGAACATTGAGCCAATTTCGCTGCATATTGGCGGCCGTAACCTTCTGAATCTTGGTCATAGCCACTGTTTCAACGGGACCAAACTGAGCAAAGTCAACTGCAGGCACAGCAGGAATTCCAGCGCCGGATATTGCTGGTTGTCCAGCACTGCCCTGAGCGAGGCGGTGTTTTACGTAATTATTAACATCATCTTTAATAATACGCCCTCGGGGACCAGTGCCATTGACCTCTGACAACGTCACACCCAGCTCTCTTGCTAACAATCGGACGGCAGGACCTGCATACACCTCTACCTCCAAGTCGCTGGTGACAGCCTGCACATTGCCTGACACAATCTCTGACTGAGTGGCGCTGGCCACTACCTCAGTGACAACCGGCTCTGCTTTTGTAACAACTGGCGCTTCCTCCGCCACCGCCTCTGTCTCCTCGGTAGACACATCATCTTCGGGCGTCTCATCGACAGGCTCAGCGTCTTGTTCACTTCCAGTAGATACCGAAACTTCTGCAATGGGATCTCCAACTTTGACGGAATCCCCTTCGGCGACCAGATAGGATACTAACTGGCCATCTACAGGACTCGGCACATCCATAGTAGCTTTGTCAGACTCCAATACAACCAAAGATCCTTCGACATCAATACTGTCTCCAACTGCGAGACACAACTCGATTACATCGACCGTTTCCGCACCACCAAGGTCTGGTACTACCACTGTTTTATTCGCCACTAAACATACCTCATTAATTCTTAGACAATGCTAACTCACCCCTGCACAAGGAGACAAACTTTACAAATACAAAGGATTCAATTTTTCTGCATCAATGGCAAATTCAGTAATTGCATCGGCAACCACTGTTGCATCAATTGACCCAGCATCCGCCAGCCCCTTCAGAGCAGAAATAGCAATAAAATAGCGATCCACCTCAAAAAACTTTCGCAGAGTTTCGCGGCTGTCGCTTCGCCCGAATCCATCAGTGCCCAGTACATGTAAAGGCGCCGGAATGTAACGGCGAAGTTGCTCGCCGTAAGCTTTCATATAATCTGTTGCTATAACTACTGGCTCATCCAACGAACCAAGCTGTTGTTGCACATAACTTACTTTTGGTGTCTCAGTTGGATGCAAAAGATTCCAGCGATCAACCTCCTGCCCCTCGCGCACTAATTCATTAACACTGGTCAGACTCCAAATATCAGACTCGACAGAAAACTTTTCCTTCAATAAATCAGCCGCTGCAAGAACTTCATTGAAGATAGTACCTGCACCCATCAATGTGACTTTATGGCTACTTGCTTTTCGCTTTATGGATCGAGAAAACGGATACATACCCCTAACAATACCCTCCTCAACACCCACTGGCATCTCTGGATGGGTATAATTTTCATTCATCGTAGTGAGATAATAAAAATAATTTTCTTTGTCCTCGAACATAGTCTTCAGACCATTTTGAATAATGACCGCCAATTCATAACTGTAGGTCGCGTCGTAACTTTTACAATTGGGAATGGTATTGGCTAAAATCAGGCTGTGCCCATCTTGATGCTGCAGGCCCTCACCGTTAAGTGTAGTGCGTCCAGCAGTAGCGCCGATAAGAAACCCTCTGGCTTGAGAATCACCCGAAGCCCATGCTAAATCGCCAATCCGCTGAAAACCGAACATCGAGTAGAATATATAAAACGGAATCATGGGTCGTGAACTGGTACTGTAGGAAGTGGCCAGAGCCAGCCAGGCGGACATCGCGCCAGCTTCATTAATACCCTCTTCGAGGATCACACCCTTTTTGTCTTCCTTGTAATACATAATCTGCTCGCGATCATGAGGAACATATTTCTGCCCAGCGGACGTGTAGATACCTAACTGACGGAACATTCCTTCCATTCCAAAGGTCCGCGCCTCATCTGGAACGATGGGAACCACATATTGACCAATGTCCTTGTCCTTGACCAAGCTTGACAGCACTCGCACAAAGGCCATTGTGGATGAGATTTCTCTTTTGCCACTACTGGCTAACTGCTTGTCAAATGCTTTAAGAGATGGCACTGTCATCGCAGTGAATTCTGACTTTCGTGCAGGTAGTGATCCACCGAGGCTATCGCGCCTAGTCTTCATATAGATCATTTCGGGACTGTCATCAGCCGGACGATAATAAGGCACTGTTTCCAATTGATCATCAGTAATCGGAATACCAAATCTATCTCTAAATACGCGAAGATTTTCAACATCAAGCTTCTTGACCGAATGGGTATCATTCGCTGCTTGCCCCCCGTCACCCAATCCGTAACCTTTGACGGTGTGCGCCAAAATGACAGTAGGCGAGCCCTTATTCTCCACCGCCTCTGAGTATGCTGCATAGACCTTATAGGGATCGTGACCACCACGATTAAGCGCCATTATCTGGTCATCTGTCATATCCTTAACCAACTCCAACAGTTCTGGATACTTGCCGAAAAAATGCTCTCGAGTGTACGCACCGCCATTGTACTTGTAATTTTGAAGTTCGCCGTCGCACACTTCATTCATACGCTTCAGCAGTAGACCACTCTTGTCTTTTTCAAGCAGAGCATCCCAATGTCTGCCCCAAATAACCTTAATCACATTCCAACCAGCACCGCGGAACACCCCTTCAAGCTCTTGAATGATCTTACCGTTGCCACGAACTGGCCCATCAAGCCTCTGAAGGTTGCAATTTATAACAAAGATCAAATTCTCTAGTCCCTCTCGCCCAGCCAGCGATATGGCGCCCAAGGTTTCAGGCTCATCGCATTCTCCGTCACCGAGAAATGCCCACACTTTGCGATCACCACGGGGCGCCAGACCACGGGCAGACAAATATCTCATCACGTGAGCTTGATAGATAGCCTGAATGGGGCCTAAACCCATGGATACGGTGGGAAATTGCCAGTAATCAGGCATCAACCAGGGGTGGGGGTAAGACGAAAGCCCTTGTCCATCTACCTCGCGGCGAAATTTATCCAATTGATCAACGGACAAACGTCCTTCAAGAAAGGACCGCGCATACATGCCAGGAGAGCTGTGTCCTTGAAAGAAAACTAGGTCACCTAAATGATCACCCTCTGGTCCACGAAAGAAATAGTTAAACCCAACATCATAGAGTGTCGCAGCCGACGAAAAGCTAGCTATATGGCCACCAATACCTTCGCTTTGACTGTTGGCTCGCATCACCATTGCCAGAGCATTCCAACGGACCAAGGAGCGTATTCGTCTCTCCATAAAAAGATCGCCGGGCATCACTCGCTCACGCACCACAGGGATAGTATTACAGAAGCTAGTGGTCACTGACTGAGGCAAGTCAATACCAATTTCTGTGGCCCTAGCGCTGAGTTGATTGACAATATAGCTTGCTCTTGCGTCGCCATGAGATCGCAAAACTGAGTCTAAGGCGTCGAGCCATTCTTGAGTTTCTGTGGGATCTAAATCATCCATATAAGAATTCCAATTTTTATTCAATTCGGGGAGGCGATTGGTTGCTGTAAAGGCCGTCTGCTCAAAGCGTGTTATAAAGCACCATGAGTGTCTCACTTGGGCGTGTAGTATAACTACAAAATGCAAAAGAAAAAAGCGCAATCTCACATAGCAAAAAAAACAATTTTATATAAAATACTGATATTTATACGATTTTTTAAATATACTATGTAATTAAAAAATAGTTAAGCTACATATCATCGCTTTCTAGCGATAAAACATTGGAAAAAGCTAAAAACCGAAAAAAAACAGACGATTCAGCCAAATCTAGCGCAGTTCGCCCAAAGTCGCCTTACAGCGCGTTAATTCCCTGCTCAAACTTACCCCACCACTGCTGATTAACTTCTATAAAACCATGGTTTCTTAGCAATTGTCGTAACTGATAGAGATCGTCTTCATTTAAGAATCTCCCCACTGCAACGCATTGAGCGTCATCACTCAGCGAAAACCTGTAAAGGTGTCGAGGCGATTGTCTTTTGTGAACAACAAGATAGCACGGCTTGCTAAGATTCACCGATGTCCCAAGGCGGCGAACACCAGATCGATACTCAACCTTATCGGGAGATATTATAATAAACTCACGCCTGTAGGTCGCCTGACAAACACGATAAAAAAAATATGAGAAAACGACAATATCAAGAAACACGAAGGGTAGAATTAACCAGACACCGGCAATGAACCATCCCAGTCCAATTAACAACATAAAGCCGGAGAGGCACAGTATTACGACTTTAGTCTGATACCAACTCGCAGACCTGTTGGGCTCAAGACAAATAACCACTTCGTCGGATCGCTCAATAGTTTTTATCATAATCTCTTCTCTGATGTCGCTATCGATACGACCTAACGCAGTATTTGGGCTTTTTTTATAGCCTCAGTTAATCACTTTTTTCATCGAGTTCAACCAACTGCGAATCTGGCCATGCGTTAAATACCGCCTTTACCAAGGTAGCTAGCGGGATAGCAAAAAATATACCCCAAAATCCCCAGATACCACCGAACAATAATACTGCCATGACGATGGAAACTGGATGCAAATTTACCACCTCAGAGAAGAGCAGCGGTACAAGCACGTTGCCATCAAAAAACTGAATTGCCCCGTACACTAAAAATAACCAGACAAATTCTGACGAATAACCCCACTGCATAAAACCAACAATCAGTACCGGAATAGTAACCACTGTCGCTCCGATGTAGGGTATCAGCACGGAGAGCCCCACCAAAAGCGCCAACAAAGCCGCGTAATTTAAGTCCATAATGAGAAAAGCAAAAAAAGACAACATCCCGACGATCAGTATCTCAATAGCTTTGCCTCGGACATAGTTGGCAAACTGCACGTTCATTTCAGACCAAATCGATGACATCATTGGTCGTTTATCAGGCAGTAAGCTAGTGACAAAGGCGATTAATTGATCTTTATCATATAGCATAAAAAAAACTAACACCGGCACCAGCACCAGATATATTGCCAGCGCTAACAAACTGGGAAAGCTACTCAGAGAGAACGTCAGTAATTGCTCAGCGATATCAGCAACCTCAGTGGAAATTCTGGAAAAAATAAGTTGAAACTGCGCCTCTGTGACATACTCAGAGTAGCGCTCGGGTAGTCCAGCCAGGAAGGCTTGAGAACGCCCAATCATATTGGGGACTTCGCCAACTAACAGTGATATTTGGCGCCCAACGATAGGCACCAAGCCCACAAGTGTGGCAACTAATGCCATAAGAAAGAGCACAAATGAGCTCACCACAGACCAGCGATGGGAGACCCCAAGATTTCGCAACCCATTGACAATCCCCTGCAACAGAAAGGCAATAATAAGTGCGGTAAAGAAAGGACCAAGCACATCTCCAAGGGTTGCAATTACCACGATGAAGACAACGAATATCGCTGCTAGTAACACCACTTCTTCATTATTAAAATAGCGCGTTAACCAATCACTTAGCACTTTTTTCATAAGACCTTATGACCCCTTTGGGTTGTTAATGGCAATACATCAATGAATCATAACAATAAAAGTCCACCAAGAAACTTCAATCCAATTGAATTGTCGAACTTTTCTGAATTATCCGCTAAAGTGGTGCTTTAAAGCTAGCATGTACATCCTTATTTTGAGACTTATTCCATCAACTCCCCAAATCCACCGCGGTAATAAACATCTGCGATGTATTCTTTTGCTTCTGGTGCTCAGCTTTAGCACTGTTGAACTCAAGGCGGGAAATGACGACATACAACTTCCAATAATCGGCGACAGTAGCTCCGGAATCATTTCAAAACAACAGGAATATCAGCTTGGTCGGGCTTGGCTTAAAGCCTTTCGCAGTCGGGTTGAAGAATTCAATGACCCGCTGATGCAAAATTACTTTGAAAACCTAATCTATAACTTGGCAACTTTTAGCGAACTGGAAAACCCAAGATTGGAGCTCATCATTGTTAACAACCCAACAATGAATGCGTTTGCCGTGCCTGGGGGCATTATCGGCGTTCATACCGGAATTTTTGCATACGCTGAAAACGAAGATCAAATGGCCTCCGTGTTAGCACATGAGCTCGCACATTTGAGTCAGCGACATTTTGCCAGAGGTGTGGAAGCTCGAAAAAATTCATCCTCACTCGGCCTAGCCGGACTATTGGCTGGCTTAGTGCTGGCCGCCACTGTGGGTGGAGATGCCGGTATGGCCGCGCTCAGTGCAACTCAGGCACTGAGTACTCAAAACCAGCTACGCTACAGTCGCTCAAATGAGAAAGAAGCCGATCGCTTTGGGCTGAGAATCATGGAGGCATCTGGGCGAGACCCTCGGGCCGCAGCAGCGATGTTTGAAAGCATGTTGCAGAGACTTCGTTTCGCGGGCAACCGGCCACCAGAGTTCCTACTGACGCACCCCGTGACGGAGAAACGCATAGCGGATGCGAAATCTCGCACACTGGGCAATACCATGCGCTATTACCCGGACAATCCTGATTTTTATCTCATGCAGGCAAGGGCGGCAGTCGCCACAACAAAACGAGTTGTCGATAATGTGGCCGCCTTTAAAGTGCAACTTAAACAGAATTCGCCTCAGCGACAGGCAGCCTTATATGGACTAGTTTTGAGTTATATAAAACTGGAACGCTTTGATCTGGCGGAGTCTTCCCTAGCTCAACTGCTGCAAGGAAACCCCCAGCATCCTATTTTCAACTACACTGCTATTGAATTAGAAATTGCCCGAAAAAATTATGCAACTGCACTCACCGAGCTGGCAAAACTCATGGCGCGCAATCCCAATAACTACCCGCTTCTATCGCTTCGAGCTGAAGCTCTATGGTTAGATCATCAGTATGACCAGGCAAGCCAAGATCTCACTATTTTAGCTAGAAAGCGCGATCAAGATCCAGCGGTTTGGTATCAGCTTGCAGAGGTCCGCGGGTTAGCTGGTGATATCCCAGGCGTCCATCAAGCGAGAGCAGAATACTTCATACTCGTGGGCGCCTTCTCTCTGGCTCGAGAACAGCTTGTGTTGGCCTTAAAACTGGTTAACCATGACTTTAAGCGTTCAGCCATCTTTAGACAGCGTTTGCGCGATATAGTGGCCATGGAGGAGCGTGCAGAAAAACTTTAGCTCAGATGCTCAGCTTTAAATTGCATCATGCGGTCAAGTGATCTAATTGCAGCACTGGCAATGTCAGCATCTACAACCACCTCATTGCTGCCCTCCTCTAGACATTGCAACAATGTTTCCAGACTGTTCATACCCATCCAAGGGCAACTAGCACAACTTCTGCAGGTCGCACCACTGCCACCCGTTGGAGCCACCAGTAGCTGTTTGTGCGGCACCGCCTGTTGCATTTTGTACATAATACCCTGATCTGTAGCCACAATTAGACGCTCTTCAGGCCGATTGATGGCCGCTTCAATCAATTGTGACGTGGAGCCAGCAACATCAGCAAGTTTAACCACCGAATCTGGTGACTCGGGGTGCACCAACACGGCAGCATCTGGATAGACTTGTTTCAGATCAAGAATTCCACGGGCCTTAAATTCTTCATGGACGATACAACTTCCATCCCATAGAATCATATCCGCCCCGGTCTTTTTCCGAACATAACCCCCAAGGTATTTATCTGGAGCCCACAGGATCTTCTCACCACAACTATCCAAATAGTCTACAACATCAACAGCAATACTTGACGTAACAACCCAATCTGCGCGAGCTTTCACTGCGGCTGAGGTGTTTGCATACACCACCACTGTACGGTCGGGATACTGGTCACAAAATTGTGAGAACTGATCAATGGGGCATCCAACATCAAGGGAGCAAGTTGCTTCCAAGGTCGGCATTAAGACTCGTTTATTCGGAGTCAAAATCTTTGCCGTTTCACCCATAAAACGGACTCCAGCTACCACCAATGTGTCGGCCGCATGATGATTACCAAACCGAGCCATCTCCAAGGAGTCCGATACCACACCTCCAGACAATTCAGCCAATTCCTGAATCACAGGATCAGTGTAATAATGTGCAATCAATACGCCATCAATCTCACGTAATCGCGTCAAAATTTGTCGGCGAAGGTCATCCAAGTCCGCGCCAGACAGATCAATGTCCGCTGCTGGCGCAGCGAGATAGGCTTCAACTATTTGCCGCTGTTCCTCAACAAGTATTTCTGGGCTGTCTTGATTTGGTGCCATTGTCGACAATCTCGTAGTGGTTGACTTAGAACTGAGACAGCCAATACACAACTGCTGTCACCACAATCAACAGCATCACCGTCACTGCGATGGCATCGGCTTTCGAATCAGCTTCTGCAAAAGGATCATTGTCATCATTCATCATCAATTTCCTAAAGTTTAAGTGGGCGCTATTCTAGCAAGCTACAACTATGCTGTCTCATTAAGTTTTATCAATAAATGTAAAATCAAAACATATTCAGGGTCGCAAGGGCATCTGTCAGTGGTAAACTACAGCGGCTGAGCTAAGGTGGGAATACATTCGCATTCTAATCCACCCACCCGAGCAACTCGGCAATAATACTAACTGACACTGGGCTATTCTCCATGCAGGATGAAGTACTAACATCATTCTTTTATATCTTTAGTTTTGGCGCTATCGTCGCATCATTGGCCTTGTACAGCCGCCAACCCCTTTTAGTGGCCTATATTTTTCTCGGTGCCCTATTGGGGCCTTTCGGCCTCGAACTGATCTCAGACATCGATTTGATCTCACAAATTGGTAGCATTGGAATCGTTTTTTTATTGTTTTTACTGGGTTTAGATATGCAGCCTCAAGCGCTGTGGAGAGTATTAAAACAAGTCACCCACATTACGCTTATCAGTTCTCTATTGTTTGCCCTCATTGGCTATGGCATCGCGCGCGTATTCGGCTATTCTGAGTTGCAGAGCGCAATTATCGGCTGTGCTATGATGTTTTCCAGCACCATTATCGGCATCAAACTGCTCCCGACAACTGTTCTCCACCACCGACACTCCGGTGAACTGATGATTGGCATGTTACTGATGCAAGATTTTTTAGCCATTGCAGTATTACTGCTAATCATGTCGGGTGATACTGGAAGTGGCAACTTTGTCGCCTTGAGTGGCACCATCATAAGCCTTCCACTGTTGATTGGAGCCTGCTTTACCACGGTCAAATTTGTTCTTCTACCCCTCTTTCTGCGTTTTGACAGGATTGGAGAATACACATTTTTGTTAGCTACCGGATGGTGCCTGGGCACAGCCGAACTGGCTCATCACATGGGATTATCCCACGAAATTGGCGCATTCTTAGCTGGAATCTCTCTTGCTACTAGCCCAATCGCACAAATAATCGCCCTGAATCTCAAACCTTTAAGAGACTTCTTTTTGATTTTATTTTTCTTTTCTCTAGGTGGTGGTTTCAATCTAGAGCTTCTGTCGATTGTTGCCCTTCCCGCAATTGTCTTGGCCGCTTTAATGCTGTCTGTAAAGCCTTTTGTATATCACTATTTATTACGCAAACAGAGCGAATCTCACAGTCTCGCCTGGGATATTGGCTTTCGACTCGGCCAAAACAGCGAATTCTCACTGATGATCGCCTACCTCGCTTTTAGCAACGGCCTACTTACCACAGAAGCGTCCCATTTGATACAAGCCACTGCAATCATTACTTTCTTAATCTCAAGCTATCTGGTGGTATTCAATTTTCCAACACCCATCGCAGTGAAAGATGCCCTGCGCAGAGATTAGTGCGAACCATTTCAATAATATCTATTGGAGCGATCGGTAAGTCTCGACCACCACTTGCTGACAAGCCTATCGATACTGCTTTCAGCGGCCAACCCTATGCGCTCATGTAATTTCTTTTTAATGACATAGCGAACTTCAAAAACATCGGCATCGTCAAATCGAGAAACAATATACTCATCGCTGGTTTGTATGCCATCCACAAGAGCTACTTCCCGTGCCTTAGTCCCGTACCAAATTTCTCCCGTGGCAATTTTCTCAATATCTACTTGAGGTCTTCGCGAGGAGACAAACTCTTTAAAGAGTTGGTGCGTCTCCTCTAGATCTTGGATAAATTTAGCCCGCCCCTCCTCTGTATTTTCCCCAAATACCGTCAAGGTCCGCTTGTACTCTCCCGCGGTCAACATTTCGTAATCGACATCATTTTTCTTAAGAATTTTATTGAAATTTGGCATCTGCGCGACGACACCGATTGATCCGATAATGGCAAATGGTGCTGTAAATATTTTATCAGCCACGCAGGCCATCATGTAACCACCACTTGCAGCCACCTCATCCACACATACGGTGAGTGGGATATTTTTCTTACGCAAGCGGTCCAACTGACTACTGGCTAATCCATAGCTATGAACCATGCCACCGGGACTCTCCAGACGCAACACCACTTCATCGCGCTCGGTTGCTTGGGTTAAAACTGCGGTTATCTCTTCGCGCAAATGACTTACCTCACTGGCACTAATATCACCCTGAAAGTTTAGTACAAACACTTTACTCCGCGGTTCATCCGCAGTACCGGTAGATTTTTTTAATGCTTTTTTTGCCTCGGCTTTTTCTTTCTTCTTTGCTTTAGCCAGTTCTTTTTCCTGATCCTTTTGCTGCAACTCATCGGTGGTTGCCAGCAACATAGTTTCTTTAAGATCCTCAAACTGAGGATTCAGTGAAGTCACTTCCAAATGCCCCTTGCCATGACTCTGTTTAGCCTTCTGACTTGCTCCAACAAGCAGGCTCAAAATAATCACCAGCGCGACAACAAATGTCACCGTCTTTGCAAAAAACAATCCATACTCAAATAAAAATTCCAAAATAAACTCCAAATTTAAATGTATCAATATCAAGCAATGGGCTTTTTACCATATTTGGCCCGAGCTTCCATCACCACATGCTGAATCAATTTACCTGCCATAATGGTGGGTGGCGCTATCACTGACGGCAAATTGTCATAGTCAAACCAAAGCGCCTCAGCTATTTCTTTGTTATCCAAGACAACCTGATCACTAACCGACTCAGCGATATAACCGAGCATCAATTGCCCCGGATAAGGCCACGCTTGGCTCCCAACGTAGCGCAGATTATCAAGCTCAATTCCAACTTCCTCAAAAACCTCTCTGTGCACGGCCTGTTCAGCACTTTCTCCAGCCTCAACAAACCCGGCGAGCGTGCTGTAGCGATTTTCTGGCCAGCTTGGATGGCGCGCCATAAGTAGTTTATCGCCATAAGTTACCGCCACAATGATACACGGAGATATTTTTGGATAATGATGCAGATTACACTCGGAACACAACAACGTGTGCTCCTCAGACGAAAGTTGATTTGCTGAGCCACACTGACCGCAGAATTGGTTCTTGATTCGCCAATCAAGCAGTTGTGACGCTCGCGATGCCAGCGAAAACTCCGGCTCTATTGACTGAGCCAAAAAACTGCGCAATTCCATCTCTATGAAGCCCTCCACTGCCACAGCCTCGGGGATTAAGTTCCACACTTCACAGTCATGACCCTGCCACTGGCCCATGCACAGTCGCTGATCACAATAAAATTTCAATGTCTCAGTCTGATCTATAGACATCACTAACTGAGGGGCTTTTCCGGACGTAATCGCGAGCAGTGGATTACCATTTAGTATCGCTATGACATACTTGCGCTGAGTGGACTTCGGAACGAAGGTCGCATGAAAATCATTTAAGTCCGCAGGCATTTTCAATCTCTGTACTCCTTGCGCTAGAACAGGCGTGCTAGTGAATGCCCTTGGTATCAAGCACTGTATCAGTGCATAAATGATGATAATCAACTTTAATTTTATCAAAACATTCTATCACGAATATGTAATCTGTTTTAAACTAGGTGCAAACGGGCACTACTATTACCATTTGTGTCCGGACTTTAATTGCAAAACAACAAGGGGATAGGCAATGGTAACGACATTGACTCAAGCGTTGAAAGAAAATTTTTTGGGCGACTCGCCTGATTGGTACAAGTCAGCAATTATCGGATTTTTGGTAGTCAATCCGGTTATCTTGTTCACTCTGGGGCCCGGTGTCGCTGGATGGGTATTAATCGCAGAGTTTATTTTTACATTGGCGATGGCACTGAAATGCTATCCCCTGCAACCTGGTGGATTGCTCGCAATTGAAGCAATTGTACTTGGGATGGCCAGTCCCGACGCTGTTTATCACGAGGTTGAGGCGAATTTGCAAGTTATCTTACTTCTCATGTTCATGGTTGCCGGCATCTATTTTATGCGTGATATGCTACTGTTTGTGTTCACTAAGATTCTCCTCAGTGTAAAATCAAAAACAGCCTTATCGTTTATGTTTTGTTTCGCCGGTGCCTTTCTGTCTGCCTTTCTCGATGCACTCACAGTCACTGCCGTATTGATTACAATTTCTGTAGGTTTTTACTCGGTTTATCACAAAGTTGCATCGGGCAAGCAACTTACTGATGAGAGTCATGATCATAACTCCGATGAAAGTATCCTGGCAGAAAACAGTGAAAATTTGGAAGGCTTTCGTGCTTTCTTGCGCAGTCTGATTATGCACGGGGCGGTTGGAACTGCACTCGGAGGTGTCTGTACCACAGTGGGCGAACCACAAAACCTTCTCATAGCCGAGCGCGCTGGATGGGAATTTATTGAATTCTTTCTTCGCATGTCGCCCGTGACCATGCCAGTGCTGGTGTGCGGATTAATCTGCTGCGTGCTGTTGGAGAAGAGCAAGCGATTTGGCTATGGTGCTCAGCTGCCTTCTGCCGTTCGAGAGGTTTTACAGGCCTCAAGTGATCATGAGTCGAGTAAACGCACACAGCATGACAACGCGGCACTCATGGTTCAGTTCGCTGTAGCGCTTATTCTGGTATTAGGTTTGGCTTTTCACTGGGCAGCGGTGGGATTAATTGGGCTCATGGTAATCATCCTCCTCACTGCATGGAACGGTGTTATTGACGAACATCGCATCGGTCACGCATTTGAAGAGGCCCTACCTTTTACGGCGCTATTGGTGGTTTTCTTTGCTATCGTCGCAGTAATTCATGAACAACATTTGTTCTCGCCCGTAATAGGTTGGGTACTTGCGCTGGAAGAGTCCATTCAGCCAGGAATGTTTTTCTTAGCCAATGGGTTGTTATCAGCCATCAGTGACAATGTATTTGTGGCAACAGTCTACATCAATGAGGTAAAAGCTGTATTAGACGCCGGCGACATTACACGCAGCCACTTTGACAAACTGGTGGTGGCCATCAATACAGGGACAAATTTACCCAGTGTGGCTACGCCAAACGGACAGGCCGCATTCTTGTTCCTGTTGACCTCTGCCCTGGCACCGCTGATAAGGCTTTCTTACATGAAAATGGTAATCATGGCGCTTCCCTATACCGTGGTATTAACCTCTGTCGGCCTGTTCTGCGTGCTGTATCGACTATAAATCAACGAAAGAGTGTCTTTAACAAACAAAAAAGGCTGGAATTTCCCAGCCTTTTTTCGTTTTACCAAAGAAAACGCTCACCGAGACAGGAGTGCCATGGCTTTTTCTAAACCACCAAGTGTGAGCGGAAACATCTTGTCCTCTGACAGTTCTTTAAGCATCTGTATAGACGGCGTGTAGTCCCAATACTTCTCTTGAACGGGATTGAGCCAGACCAACTTATCGTAAGTTTCAGTCATGCGCTGCATCCAAACCGCACCAGACTCCTCGTTGTTATATTCGACGCTGCCACCCGGGCTAGTAACCTCATAGGGCGCCATGGAGGCATCGCCAACGAAAATCACCTTGTAATCTGAGGAGTATTTGTGAATCAAGTCCAATGTTGAGGTCTGCTCTTCACGACGACGATGATTGTCTTTCCAAACATAATCGTAGAGGCAGTTATGGAAATAAAAGTACTCCAAGTGCTTGAATTCAGTTTTGGCGGCAGAGAACAACTCTTCACAAAGTTTTACATAGGGATCCATGGAGCCGCCAACATCAAAGAAAATTAACACCTTCACTGCATTATGGCGCTCTGGCACCATTTTGATGTCTAACAATCCGGCATTCCTCGCCGTGCTGCGGATTGTATCATCCAAATCCAGCTGATCAGCCGAGCCCTCACGGGCAAATTTGCGCAGCCGGCGCAAAGCCACCTTGATATTTCTGGTGCCGATCTGCACAGAATCATCAAGATCCTGGTACTGACGTTCATCCCATACCTTTACCGCAGTGCCCTTGCCACCCGGGCCACCGATACGGATTCCTTCGGGATTGAAGCCACCGTGGCCAAAGGGCGAGGTCCCATTAGTGCCGACCCATTTATTACCGCCCTCATGACGCTTCTTCTGCTCTTCCAAACGTTTTTTAAACTCTTCAATGAGCTTTTCCAGCCCGCCTAAACTCTCTACCTTAGCTTTCTCTTCTTCAGTGAAGTGTTTTTCAAACTCTTTGCGCAACCAATCCTCAGGCAAAAGTGCCTCGACAATCCCTTCAATATTCTCTAGGTTCTTAAAATAGGCCCCAAAAGCACGATCAAAACGGTCGTAATACTTCTCATCTTTTACCATACAGGTGCGAGCCAACATGTAGAAATCGTCTACCGAACCAAACGCTATATTGTGCTCCATTGCTGCTAGAAGATCCAAAAGCTCCTTAATTGACACCGGAACCCTGGCTTTTTTTAGCGTATTAAAAAAATTAATTAACATACTCTAGCCCCGTGAGCCTATATGTGCGGCAGAATTAACGAGCTTCTCGCCTGGTCATAAAAGCTAGGCGCTCAAGTAAATGAACATCTTGTTCATTTTTCAACAAAGCGCCATATAGCGGCGGTATAGCTTTAGTCGGATCACGATTAGTCAGGATGTCCTCGGGGATATCATCGGACATAATCAACTTCAACCAGTCCACAAGCTCGGAGGTAGAAGGCTTCTTTTTCAAGCCGGGTATTTTCCTCACATCAAAGAAAATATCCATGGCGTCGTCCACTAACTGTTTTTTAATCTTGGGAAAATGCACATCGACGATACGTTGCATGGTCATGCGATCGGGGAAATTGATAAAGTGAAAGAAACAGCGACGTAAAAACGCATCCGGCAGTTCTTTTTCGTTGTTACTGGTAATGATAACAATGGGACGCTGCACCGCTTTGATAGTCTCGCCCGTCTCATAGACATGAAACTCCATGCGGTCTAGTTCCAGCAACAAATCGTTGGGAAATTCAATATCCGCTTTGTCAATTTCATCAATCAACAACACCACCTGTTGATCCGCTGTAAACGCTTCCCACAATTTGCCCTTATCAATGTAATTTCGGATGTCTTGAACTTTTTCGCTTCCCAACTGAGAGTCACGCAAACGCGACACAGCGTCATATTCGTAAAGGCCCTGCTGTGCTTTGGTGGTGGACTTGATATGCCATGACAACAATGGCATATCCAATGCTTTAGCAACTTCCTCAGCGAGCAGCGTTTTTCCCGTACCTGGCTCGCCTTTGATCAGTAGAGGTCTTTGTAGTGCAACAGCGGCATTAACCGCCATCTGTAATTCTTCAGTCGCTACGTAATTATCTGTACCAGTAAATTTCATAGGATTCCTTTTACCCTTGGGCCGCGTAAATTTAACTTGTGAAACATTCTAATCGATTATTTAAAAAATTTTGAATCTAAATTATGAAGTTGCCTCGTCTTATCATTGAAAACAGAGATTAAGTATGACCGGCTAGTACTTGCAGTCCAGTGATACGGGAAAATTTCCACTTTGAATCTCGTTAAACAATTTATTATGCACCCGGAGAAGACAATGAAATCACGATTTTTAAAACCCCTTGCACTTGTCATCAGCATCTACTTTATCCCCGTGGCAATAGTAGCGACTATGCTGGTCAACCCAACCTACGCCATGGCGCAAACTGAAGATTCGGTGACAGGCGATACACAACAAGACTCTGAAATTTTAGGCATCAACATTACCACCAATGAAACAGATGGTTCGGCATCAATTGAATTGAGATTGAATGAGCATGATCTTGAAACCGCGCTGGAAGCGATGAGTGATGAACTGCAGGATGAGCTCAACGAACCAGACAATGATGCGCTCAAAACCAACATATCGGTTAATGACGAACACACCGTCATCTCCATCTCTGGTGACGGTGAAAAAATTAGTTCTATTAAAAATATCATTGCAACCTTGAGTGACACCGAGTGGGATGACCTTCCCGAAGAAGATCGACAAGCCATCATAGAAGCCGCAGAAATACTCGAAGATGGCGTGGAGATCAATATTTCAGGTTCCGAGTTAGGCTTTGGCGCAATCATCGGTAGGATCTTTGCCTTCATTATTTTCTTTCTACTAACGTTCGGGTTACCCTTCACCATTATTGCTCTGATACTGTTCTACAAGCATAGAAAACGCAGACAGAGAATGGAATTAGTCAGCAAATTTATTGATGCCGGGAAAGAGGTGCCAGAGGAGATTCTCAGAGACGTTACCGACATTGATTCCACTGACAACAGCTTGAAGAAAGGCATTAGGCTCATCGGAGTGAGCACCGGCGTACTACTGTTCTTGGGAATCCTGGTGGGCTGGGGAATCGCATCGGTTGCCCTAATACCACTGTTCATCGGCATTGCTCGCGTGGTGTCATGGAAACTCAGTAATAGCGATCAGGCCACAGAGGACAGTAAATAAGACAATGTCAGAATTGAGTGATCAACTACTGATACAACGCGTTGTGGCATCTCAATGTCACGACGCTTTCACCAGTCTGGTGAAGCGCTATCAATCCGGGTTACGATATTCGCTTCGCCAGATCACTGGTGGTGATGAGATGTTAGCAGACGATATAGCCCAAGAAACCTTTCTCAAAGCATTCAGATCAATCGCTAATTTTAAAGGCCATTCTAAATTCAGTAGTTGGCTGTACCGGATCGCCTACAATCTCTTTGTCAGCCATCATCGAGTGGCTCGTAACCGTGAATTAACCATGGGTGATGACCGGCCGGAACAGGTGGTTACAACAAATGAAAAGATTGATTTACATAGAGATCTAGCCCGCGTGATGCTAAAGCTTCCGCTTCAGCAACGTATGGCATTGCATCTTAATCTACACAAACAGTTAACTCATCAAGAGATTTGTACTATCATGGAAATACCGTTGGGATCTGTAAAAACCGCTATCAACCGTGGCAAAAAACAGCTCCAAGAGGAACTTTCCAGCTGGAAACCAGGAGATATATCATGAGTAACAAAATTGATATTGGCGTGTTTTTTGAAGAAATGCGTGAAACTGAACCTCAACTTGATGGCCAAATATTTAGTCAATCATTAATCAGTAAATTGCCAGAACCGAAACCAAAGTCGTTCTTTACTGATTCTCAGTTGACAGCTATAGCCGGAGCACTCGGTTGTGGTCTGTCTTTTAGCGTGTTCCCAATACCTGAAGTACTGAGTATGATTCCGACACAATTTACTTTGACGCCCGTATTGCTTGCATCGGTCATGGGAGTCTCCTGTGCTCTTGCAGCGCTCGCCTACTGGTCTTCGGAGACCGACTTTAATTTATAAATTAGTCGCTGGCGTACGGACAATCAGAGTTGCTGGCGGAAGCTCTATTGCCGAATACGCCAGATAATCAAACGGAACAACGCGTAAAAAAATGTTGCTGCAGTCATCATTGCTGCAATGGGTGCGGCACCTCGCTGAAAGCCCAACGAGGGCTTAACAACCAAACCTTCATAGACGCTTACAAAGAATGCCGGTGCCAGATGAGGATCATCGATATAGGCGGTGACCGGCGTCAGCAGAAACACTCCAGTTATAATGATAATGAGATGACGTAAAGCTGCATTGCCATGCTTGTGCAGCAAGTACCACTGCGCATACAGCAGACAAGAAACGCCCGAGACGTAAACGAACCAACCCCAAAAATAATGCTCTGCTGTATACATCACTCATCTACCCATCGGATGATATGCTCTTCAATATCTTCTTCCTGCACATCTAGTTCAGATATTACCCATCCACGAAGTGAAGCGCCATAGCTATGAACAGATTCACGATTACCGGACACCAGGTGATGCCAACTTGGTAACGGCCGTCCCTGCTCAAGTAAACGATAGGCGCAGGATTCAGGAAGCCAGCTCAACGTCCCGATATTCTCTCTGGTGAGGGAGATACAATCATTCACAAAAGCGTGCCGAGCTGAGTATTGAGTGCAACTACAATTGTGAATATCCAGCAGCTTGCAGGTGACATTAGTATGAAAAATTTCACCGGACTCTCGATCCTCCAACTTTACCAGGCAGCATTTACCGCAACCGTCACAAAGAAGCTCCCACTCCGCGGTTGACATTGATTCCAGCGTCTTCTCTTGCCAAAAGTTACCCATCTAGTTGCATTCCGACAACTTGTGGTTAGTGGCCAACTCCGTCGCAAGCGTGGAAAGTTTCGGAGGCATTTGCAGATAAAAGCCCTGCTCTTGTATATCGCCCATGACTTTTTCGACATCCGCCAGTGCCAGCTTTTTATCTCCACTCAGCGGCAAGCTCATCACATGAGTCAATTGCCCTATACGCTCTAACAGGGACGCAGGCACTCTCGTCAACCCCTCCGACTGGGCAACATAGAGATACATCCCATCCTTTTTATTACTTTTATAGATATCACAGATCAGTTGCAAAAAATCACCTTAAGAGTCGTCGCGATCAATTAATGCATCAAGAACCGGCTGAATCAATGGCGCCCGCCAGCCGGAGAGATACTTTTCCGGCAACTCGGTTTTTTCATCTCTCGAAGCACGAAGAATATTTTCAAGTTCCTTCTTGGTAAATAACAACTCGGCGGGGACTCCCACCTTGTCCGCCATGTCAATAAGATTATCCCGCATGGATCGCAGCATTAGTTGGTCTTTCTTAGATAAGGGCTGAGGAAGTGGCTCTACAAAATCGTCATGGACCGCAAGACCCACTTGTTCAAGAAGATCATCTCCATACCGTTTTATCAATCCAGGATGCAAACCCTCAACTCTTGAAAGGGCACTCAATCGATTTGGCAATGTATTGGCTATATCGAACAGAATGGGATCTTTTATTATGTGCCCCCGAGGTTTATTCCGATTTTTGGCGATAGATTCACGCCAATTACACAATCGTCTGAGTGTTTTGAGCGAGATCTCAGATAACGTCCAAGCTCCTTTTATTCTCGAATAATAATCCACCATGGTTTTACGGCTATTGACAGTTTTACGCAGTGCATTCCACTCTTCTTTAAACCAATCACTTCGGTTCTGTCGCGCCAACTGCTCAATCAAAAAATCGTATATCCTATGCAGATAAATGACATCATCGGCAGCATATTGAAGCTGTTGTTTTGAAAGTGGTCGAGCCAACCAATTTGATCGGGTTTGTTGTTTATCAAGCTCAACTGAAAACAACATTTTTACCAAAGTAGCATAACCGAGTGAATGACCCAGATTAACCAAACCAGCCGCAATTTGTGTGTCAAAAATATTTTTTGGTCTTATATTTAGAGCGTATTCCAGGACTTCAAGATCCTCCCCGCAGGCATGGAAAATCAGTGTTCTGTGTTCATCCTCCAGTAGACTCCTCAGCGGATCAAGCTCATCAATGGCCAACACGTCTGTAAGCCAGCAGTCGACACCATCAGACAACTGTATAAGGGCAATTTGCGGGTAAAAAGTATCGGTGCGAATGAATTCTGTATCAACCGCCGTAACAGAAGTTTGCCGCAATTGTGCCAACATCGTTTGGAGTTTTTCATTTGAGTCGATCCATTGAATCACTTATATTTCCTTCCTACTTTGCAATGCAAGATTCAATGTGCCGCCATCAACATATTCCAGTTCTCCTCCCATCGGAACACCATGGGCGATCCTTGATACTGAAACACCAAGAGATTTAGCCTTCTCGGCAATGAAATGCGCGGTTGCTTCACCTTCGACCGTTAAATTAGTTGCTAAGATCAATTCTGTTACGTCTTCCCTCGTCAGCCGATCAATTAATTGCTCGATCCCCAATTCCTCCGGTCCGATGCCATCAAGGGGAGACAAATGACCCAATAAAACAAAGTATTGACCTCGGTAACTACCCGCCTGCTCCAAGGCAAAGAGATCCGCGGGACTTTCGACAACACAAATTTGATGGGATAGGCGCGTCTGGTTTGCACATATATTACACACTGGAAACTCGGTCAAAGTCCGACACTGCTGACATCGACCGACCTTCTCAACGGCAAGGGAGATGGTTTTAGCCAAATGGGAGGCTCCAACTCGATCCCGCTCCAAAAGCTGAAGTGCCATGCGTTGCGCAGACTTCGCACCAACTCCGGGCAGACAACGCAGCGCATCAATTAGCTGATCAATAATGGTTCCGTACACTTTATTTTCTCATTAATGGGAAAAATGACCAATTTAAAAAGGCATTTTGAAGCCGGCGGGCAACTCAAGACCACCTGTCATGGCCCCCATAGCTGCCTTTGTCTCTTTCTCGACTTTACGAACCGCGTCGTTCACAGCGGCGGCCAACAAATCCTCCAAGAATTCCTTATCTTCCGACAACAAACTGGCGTCGATACTGACTTTTTTCACATCGTGTCGACCAGTCATGATTACTGATACCAAACCAGCGCCAGATTCGCCCTTCACTTCAGCACCAGCAGCTTTTTCTTGCATTTCTGCCATTTTATCCTGCATCTGCTGCGCTTGTTTCATTAAATTATTGATGTCCACAACGTGCCTCTCTCAATATATGTCATTGTCAATCGACTCAACTGCCAATTGGTTGTACTGAACTCTCATCCAGGTTTGCGTCAAAGATGGCTTTAAATCTAATCACCTCCGGATCACTATTTAGTGCATCCACGGCAGCTGCATGAAGCTCGGCCGCCTCTCTGTTTGCTGCCGCCCTCGGAGTCTCAGATTCGGCAACGCCTTGGTTGATAACCACGCTGACTTGATGCTCAAAATAATGACTTAATACCTCAGCAAATTGAAGTTGGTGACTACTATCAAAAAGGCTGTCTTGTTGGTGATCAATAACAAAAGCCAGCTCGTCACTTCGGCGGCCCACAAACAAACAGTGACTAGCAATTTCACCCAGTGAACCACCTATGTCTAGATGGCGCCTCACCTCTATCCAATTGTTCGGCTGAAAATCTTTCAGTGGAATCTTTCGAAATTCGGTACATTCCGCTGCTCCCTCATCCTTAGCTGATAATATCTCTTGACTTTCTGGCCCAGACGCTTCACTTGATCCAGCATTCTCGATCGAATCCATCTGACCAACAGCAGTATCATTTAGTGTGCTTGTTGACGCTTCGGAATGTGCTACATCAACCGGTGTGATTAGCTCTCTGTTCTGCTCAATAGGTTTCTGGAAGCTCAGCTTTCCACCCGCCGCACCGGATGCATGAATGGGAAGTGTATCCTCAGCCCCGGCAGCAATGATGTCTGCGCCTTCTAGTTCAGTCTTTTTTTTTACCTGGGATAACCTTTTGGAGGCCGCGCCCGATGTCTCAACAACTCTATCTGATGCGACTGGACGAAATGCCATAGCGCGTAACATAGTCATTTCAAACCCTGCTCTCTGGTCTGGCGCCAACGTGAGATCCTTACGCCCCAACAAGCAGATTTGATAGAAAAGTTGCACGTCCTCTCTAGAAACCTGCGCCGCCAATGTTGCGATAGCTTTGAAATCACTCGTAGTCGGGTCAACACCCTCCGGGATCATTTGCATTATTGCCACCTGATGCCAAAGAGCTAGGACGTCACTGAGGACTGTATCATAATCGGGCGACTGTTCCGCCAGTCGGGAGATTACCTGCAAAAGCTCCGGGCCACCGTGAACCGCCATAGCCTGACATATTTCCACGACAAAATGCCGTTCCAGGGATCCCAGCATGGACGCCACGTCGGCTTCGGTAATCCCGCCTCCACCATGCCCGATAGCCTGATCAGTCAAACTCAAAGCATCTCGCATACTTCCATCGGCAGCACGACCCAAACGCCAGATCCCAGCGTCCTCGAAAGCGATTTTTTCTGCGGTCAAAACATGTTTGAGATGTTCGCTAATTCTTTCAACACTTAAATTTTTCAAATTAAACTGAAGACATCGCGATAGAACTGTAATAGGTAATTTGTGCGGATCCGTTGTCGCAAACAAAAACTTTACGTGTGCCGGAGGCTCTTCAAGGGTTTTTAACAAAGCAGCAAAGCTTTGTTTAGACAGCATGTGAACTTCGTCAATTAGATAAATCTTATATCGGCCGCGAGTGGGCGCATACTGCACATTGTTTAGCAAGTCACGCATATCGTCGACGCCTGTGCGAGATGCTGCATCCACCTCAATTAAGTCGACAAATCGACCTTCATCTATTTCAACACAGCTGGCACAGACTCCGCAGGGTTCAGAAGAAACTCCCTCCTCACAATTTAAGCATTTCGATAAGATACGCCCGAGAGTAGTCTTGCCCACTCCTCTAGTTCCGGTAAATAAATATGCGTGATGCAAACGATCATTATTCAACGCATTTATCAATGCCTTTAGCACATGCTCTTGGCCCGCCATCTCAGCAAAGGATTTGGGCCGCCATTTACGGGCAAGTACCTGATAACTCATAGGGCTCTCATTAGGTCGAAAACTCTCATTATAGGCAGTTAATGGTCACTCTGGAAGAACTTACTAAAACAACGTGATGGTGGCGACCCTCCATAGCCACACCTCGGCACACAGCGTCACTACTACCGTTGCTCCCTTCCGGGCCTGGCGGGGTTCGCAGTTGGCTGTTGCGAGGGGACCAAAGAGGGCCACCGTCAAACTGACGCGAGATTATCCGAGGTTTGCGCATCGAGCGCAACCTAGATGAGGTGTAAATTGTGTTTTTTCATAACTTCATCACATACAGACAACTCGAAAGGTCAAACCAAGCCTTAACACTTCACTTCTTCCGTCAGCTTGATAAACTGCTGTCCAAATGCATAGATGCAATACGAAAGGTTATTAATGAAAACACATTCTCTCTGGACCGCTGGATCCTATTGTTCTGAGCACATCATCTTCTTTTGCAAAACACTACTAACAACAATCGCGGTTCTGTCTCTCGTTGCATGCGGAAATTCCGAAAACAACGTATCAAGCGGCAATCGAACCGATACCTTACATTGGGGTAACGGCACTGAACCTCAGAGCTTAGATCCCCAGATCGCCACTGGCGTCCCCGAACACCACATTATCACTGCAGTCATGGAAGGCCTAGTACTCAAAGACCGTAAGACGCTCGATCCAGTGCCCGGTGTGGCCGAGTCCTGGGAAATTAGTGAGGATGGAACCGTTTACACCTTCAAACTACGTGAAAATGCGCGCTGGTCCAATGGCGATCCTCATGTGGCCGAAGATTATGTATGGTCTTGGTGGCGAGCACTGCAACCAGGCTTGGGAAACCTTTACGCATACATGCTTTTTCCCATCAAAAACGCCCAAAAGTACTACGAGGGAAGTATTAAAGACTTTGAACAGGTCGGCGTTAAAGCCCTAGGTGATCACACCTTGGAAGTCACTCTTGGAAACCCCACACCCTATTTTTTACAACTACTCGATCACTACAGCACATTTCCCGTTCACAGAGATACCGTGGAGAAATTTGGAGCCGCAGATGAGCGCGGTACGCGATGGACCTACGAGGGAAATTTAGTCGGCAATGGTGCTTTTGTATTGAGTGATTGGCATATAAATCGACGCGTAGTGGTAGAAAAGAATCCCTTGTATTGGGATGCTGAAAATGTGAAGTTAAACCGTATCATCTTCTATCCCACAGAAAATGTTACCACCGAGGAACGTATGTTCCGTGCCGGACAGCTCCATGTGAGCAATGATGTACCCGCAGATAAAATTGATGTTTACAAACAAAATAACAGGCAATCACTTCGACTGGCGCCTTACCTAGGTACTTATTTTTACCGCCTCAACACGAGATTGCCGCACCTTCAAGACAGCCGAGTAAGGCGAGCTCTGGCCATGAGTATTGATCGTGATCAACTAACTACCAATATTGTAAAAGCCGGCGAGACCCCCGCCTATGCCATCACTCCGCCGGGGACAATTGGTTACCAGCCACCTAAATTGTTCTCTTATGATCCGGTGGCTGCACGTGCGCTTCTGGCGGAGGCCGGTTACCCTAATGGTGAGGGTTTTCCCGTCACAGAACTTCTCTACAACACAAACGAAGCTCATCGCAAAATTGCTGTTGCAATTCAGCAGATGTGGAAAGAAAATCTCAATATTGATATTCAGCTGCTCAATCAAGAATGGAAGGTTTATCTTGCCAGCGAGAGTGCTGGCCAGTACGAAATCTCCAGGGCCGGGTGGATCGGTGATTACGTCGATCCAAATAATTTCCTAGACCTGTTCCTCTGTGGTGGAGGAAACAATAGAACCGGTTGGTGCAATGAAGAGTTCGATCGATTGATACTAGAAGTCGCACCATCCATGACATCAAAGGAAGACCGACTTAAAGTATTCCACGAAGCTGAAACACTTCTTTTGTCAGAAATGCCAATGTTGCCAATATATATTTACGCGTCAAAAAATCTTATTCATCCGACGGTGAAAAATTTTGATAGCAATCTCCTTAATCAAGCGTCCTACAAACATATCTATCTAGATGCAAAATCTGATAACTCATTAGCGAGCCAAAATCCATGATTAAATTTGCATTGGGCCGTCTGCTACAAGCCATACCGGTATTGTTGGTGGTGATAACGGCTACCTTTTTCCTAGTTCATTCTGCTCCCGGAGGGCCATTTTCAGCCGACAAAGCTGTTCCTCCTGAGGTCATCAAGGCACTTGAAGCTCAGTACAAACTCGATCAACCGGTGTGGCAGCAATATTTAGGTTATCTGGGTGATGTTGTTCGTGGCGACTTTGGCCCCTCTTTCAAATATTCTGGACGAACGGTTAACGAGCTGATTGCTGCCGGCCTTCCGGCAACAGCAGAACTTGCATTTTACGCTATGCTGATCGCCCTAGGCATTGGCGTCATGGCTGGTGTCACTGCCTCTCTACGACCCAATACGGCACAGGATTACGTCCCAATGTCCGCGGCCATGATAGGAATTTGTATGCCGTCTTTCTTACTTGGGCCTCTGTTAGTTCTAGTCTTTGGCATCTACTTGGACTGGTTACCTATATCCGGCTGGGGAGATATCCCGGGAGACAAAATCCTACCGTCAATTACTCTTGGAACCGGCTATGCGGCGTACATCGCTAGGCTGTCGCGTGGAGGTATGTTGGAGGTATTGTCTCAGGATTACATACGCACTGCCCGCGCCAAAGGTTTGAGTGAAACACTCATTATAGGCAAACATGCGTTGCGCGGTGGACTGATACCCGTAGTCGCCTTTCTTGGTCCAGCATTTGCTGGATTACTTGGCGGCTCCTTTGTCGTGGAAACTATCTTTCAAATTCCCGGACTGGGACGATTCTACGTTCAAGCGGCTTTTAACCGAGACTACACTCTAATACTGGGCATGACAGTTTTCTTCTCGACACTGATCATTGTGTTTAATCTTCTCTCGGATATGCTAGCCATCTGGTTGAATCCCAAGTTACGTCACGAGATTGGGGGGCAAAAGTAATGAGTAAAAACACCACCTCTCTGACATCCAAAGAGCAAGCTAGCGGCAGCTCACTATGGCAAGATGCGTGGATCAAGCTGCGTAAAAATCACCTCGCCCTATTTGGCTTAGGCGTGCTCATTGTATTAGTGATCTCCTCTGTGCTAACGCCATGGATCGCTCCCTACAGCTATGAGGCACAAGACTTGGACCTCGGAGCCACCGCACCATCTCTCAATCATTTGCTGGGCACTGACATTTTTGGTCGTGATATGTTGACACGCATAATGTACGGCGGCAGAGTATCTCTGATGGTCGGATTCATCGCTACCGCTGTGGCACTCATCATAGGTATTTTATGGGGTGCCATCGCCGGTTTCTTCGGTGGCAAAATCGATGCAGTGATGATGCGTATTGTAGATATACTCTATGCCTTACCTTTTATGATTTTCATTGTATTGCTGATGGTCGTATTTGGTCGAAATATCCTTTTGCTTTTTTTAGCCATCGGTGCTGTGGAGTGGCTGACAATGGCGAGGATAGTGCGAGGTCAAGTCATGGCTCTTCGCAATCAAGAATTTGTCGAAGCAGCCAACTCACTGGGTTTATCTCAGTGGACCATTATTCGCCGACACATCATTCCAAATACCCTCGGACCGGTGATTGTCTATACCACCTTGACAATCCCCAGTGTCATGCTGCTTGAAGCCTTTTTGAGTTTTCTTGGACTCGGCATTCAGCCTCCTGAGAGCTCCTGGGGGTTACTGATCAATTACGGTGTAGAGACGATGGAGGAATATCCCTGGCTGTTGATATTTCCAGGAATTGCTCTATCGCTGACACTTTTTGCACTAAATTTTCTTGGCGACGGCTTGCGCGATGCTCTCGATCCAAGAACCTCGAAGGATTAAGGCAGGAGTCCTAGCATGGCAATTCTCGAAGTAACTGACCTAAAGGTCTATTTCCATACTCGCAACGGCATAGTCAAAGCTGTTGATGATGTATCTTTCAGCGTGGACAGTGGTGAAACTCTGGCAATTGTGGGTGAATCTGGATCGGGAAAATCTGTTACCTGCTACAGTTTGCTCGATCTTCTTCCCAAGCCACCAGCAAAAATTGAGGGAGGTACGGCTCTATTCAATGGCGAAAACCTGCTAGATTGCACCAAAGAACAAATGCGCAAGCACCGTTGTGACGATATTGCTATCATTTTTCAGGATCCTATGACGTCACTTAACCCTTATTTAACCGTGGGCGAGCAACTCATAGAACCCTTAGTTCATCATCCAGATACTGAGCGGCGTCAATCACGCAACGCAGCTAAACAAAAGGCGATCAAGCTTCTCGATGAGGTGGGAATTATCAACCCTAGCTCACGTTTTGATAGCTATCCTCATGAGTTTTCTGGTGGCATGAGACAGCGAGTTATGATCGCCATGGCATTGATAACTGAGCCGAAGTTACTCATTTGCGATGAACCCACAACGGCCCTAGATGTGACTATTCAAGCGCAAATTTTACGTTTGATAAAGCAACTACAGAAAACGCGAAATGTTGCTGTCATTTTTATTAGTCACGACTTGGGCGTAGTTGCCGGCATCGCAGATAAGGTCATCGTCATGTGCAATGGTACCATTCGAGAAACGGGAGACACCGATACTATCTTTTACAACACCGCCGACGAGTACACCAAAAAATTGTTAGCAGCTATTCCAGAGGGAGCAAAAGTTCTACCCAACCGAGCACAGAACAACAGCCCACTGGTAAAAGTAACCAACTTAAGGACTTATTTTAAAAACCAGAGAAGCACTGGCGACGAAGATCGCTATGTCAGAGCAGTAGATAACGTAAGTCTGGATATTGCGAGAGGAGAAATCCTCGGTTTGGTCGGTGAGTCAGGGTCGGGTAAGTCCACCCTTGGTCGGTCAATACTACAATTGGCACCCACCACCAGCGGATCAGTTACCTTTGAGGATCAAATCCTCACTGGTCTATCTGCGCAACAACTGTTCCCCTGGCGCCGCAAGATGCAGATGATTTTTCAGGATCCCTACGCATCATTAAACCCACGTATGACAGTTTTCGAAACACTCTCAGAGCCGTTGCTGTACCATGGATTGGCCAATAAGAAAACAGTGACTCAACAAGTACTGCAGCTAATGGATGATGTCGGTCTTTCACAGGCACAGATGCGTAAATATCCCCATGAATTCTCTGGTGGTCAGCGCCAACGTATTGCCATTGGCCGTGCGGTAGCGACAAAACCAGACTTTATCATTGCTGACGAGCCGGTATCAGCATTAGATGTCACAATTCAGGCGCAAATATTAGATTTGATACTGGCCCTAGTTGAACGGCACAATCTAACCATGATGTTTATTTCCCATGATCTCTCTGTGGTTCGTTATATTTCAGACCGAGTCATCATAATGAATCGAGGTGTACTGGTTGAGCAGGGTGCCACCGAGGATATCTGGTCGAATCCAGAACAAGAGTATACCAAAAATCTGCTGTCAGCCGTGCCAGTGGCCGACCCGAGATCAGAGCGCTCCCGACAGGCCCTACTTGACTGATCTGGTGCAATGATGACGTTTCTAACAGCGGCAAACGAGGTTTAGGTGCAGGCTATGCCTGTTCCTTTCAAGCCGCAGTAGCCATCAGGATTTTTTACCAGATACTGCTGATGATAGTCTTCAGCAAAATAAAAAACTGGCGCCGGCCTGACTTCAGTGGTGATTGTTCCTAGAGACAGCCTATTAAGTTTCTGTTGAACTTTTTCTACGGAAGCCTCAGCTACTGTCAATTGTTCATCTCCAACACAATAGACCGCAGACCGATATTGGGTGCCTCTGTCATTCCCCTGCCTCATGCCTTGTGTTGGATCATGCGACTCCCAAAACACATTTAATAAATTGATGTAGGTGGTTCGTCGTCTGTCAAAAGCCACCTGTACTACCTCGGCATGCCCGGTCAAACCGGTGCAAGTCTCCTCATAAGTCGGATTTGGAGTGTACCCACCGGCATAGCCCACGGCAGTGGATACCACTCCCACCTGCTCCCAAAAACGGCGTTCCGCGCCCCAAAAGCAACCCATAGCGAAGTAAGCTAAATCAATATCGGCTTGAAAAGGTCCCTGCAATGGCTCGCCAGTCACTAGATGACTCTTGGCGACGGGCATGGCAGACGACCTACCGGGCAGGCACTGCTCTTTACTGACAAGATGAACACTATTTTTAAATAAGACCATGAAATTGTTCCCTGCAACAAACTTATAGCCACAATGGGGGCTACAAGCACTACTGCCAAGGCTAGCTTGTCACCACGCCATTATTATGAATACCGATCACTTGACTCTTTCGCCCGACGCCTTCACCTGATTCGCCGCGCTTGGCAGCGTCATTGCGCTGAGAGTCTATACGCTTGAGGTAGTTCTGATCGACATCGCCGGTAATATACTCTCCATTAAAAACCGAGCATTCAAACTGCTCTATACTGGAATTACCCTCTGAAGCTGAAGCTATCAAGTCATCTAAATCCTGATATATCAGCCAGTCAGCGCCAATCAAATTTCCTACTTCCTCATCACTTTTGTTATACGCAATCAACTCCTCAGCAGATGGCATATCAATCCCATAAACATTTGGAAATCGCACCCCGGGAGCAGCCGAGGCCATGAAAACCTTTTTAGCTCCAGCATCGCGTGCCATTTGAATAATTTCTTCAGATGTTGTCCCTCGTACAATAGAATCATCCACCAACAATACGTTCTTGCCGGCGAACTCTAACTTCACTGCATTGAGTTTTTGTCGCACTGATTTCTTGCGCTCTTTTTGTCCGGGCATAATAAATGTGCGACCAATATAACGATTTTTCATAAAACCCTCGCGAAGCTTGACTCCCAGCCTCTCCGCAAGTGACTGGGCCGCCACCCTGCTGGTATCCGGTATGGGGATGACCACATCAATTTCATGATTCGGTTTAATTCGCATCAATTTGTCGGCCAATTTTTCTCCCATACGCAAGCGGCACTTATACACAGAGATGTCGTCCATTAACGAATCTGGACGAGCAAAATAGACATGCTCAAAGATACAGGGTACGAGTTTTTGATTATCAGCACATTGTTTAAAATGGATTCGTCCGGCTTTGTCCACAAACAGTGCTTCACCTGGCTCTAAGTCACGGATCAGTTCAAAACCAAGACTATCAAGAACAACAGATTCCGAAACTATCGCGTACTCAACACCCAATTCCGATTCCCGCTTACCATAACACAAGGGCCTGATACCAAATCGATCTCGGAAAGCAAACATACCATAGTTTGCGATGAGGCCAACCACAGCAAAGGCTCCTCGACAACGCTTATGCACACCTGTAACGGCAGCAAATATGTCATCACTTGTAGGCTGCAATTTCCCTCTGTCCTGCAATTCATGGGCAAAAACGTTCAACAATACTTCTGAGTCAGAATCAGTGTTCAAATGTCTGAGATCTTGACGAAAAATTTGTTTTCGCAGCTCCTCTGCATTGGTCAAGTTTCCATTATGAGCAATAAAAATACCATAGGGCGAGTTCACATATAGAGGCTGAGCCAACGCAGGGCCTGAACTACCTGCAGTGGGATAGCGAACATGACCAATTCCCACATCACCCACTAACCGGAGCATATGACTTTGACGAAAGACGTCTCGCGCCAGCCCCTCACCTTTACACTGGTGGAGTTCTCCGTTAGCCTCGGTTACGATTCCAGCAGCGTCTTGCCCCCTGTGCTGAAGCATGGTCAGAGCATCGTACAACCTGAGATTTACATTTGTTTTGCCAGAAATACCAACGACACCGCACATACTTATACCCATCCCATGACAAAATTATAAAATGCTGTTGCAGCCTCTCGGCCCACCGCCTCAAACGACTGAAAATACGGTATTAAATTAGACTGCTTCCACCAATTATCCTCTTCCACGGGCAGTGCTTCTGGCACGACAATGACCAGCGCTAGCACCACCAATAATCCTCTTGACACTCCAAAAACCAGCCCCAGAGTCCGATCAGTTCCAGCCAAACCAGTGGAACTAACTAATTTCCCCAACAAAAAATTGATAATTGCACCTATCAACAATGTACCAACAAACAACATGCCCCATGCTGCCAACTGGCGTATCGAAGCGAGCTCAATGGCATTTATAAGCAATTGCGCTACCACCTCTTTAAAGCTCATTGCGATAACAAAGGCAGACAACCAAATCACCAGAGCCATAGCCTCTTTGACAAAGCCTCTGATCATACTAATGAGACC
The DNA here is from genome assembly GCA_964230135.1 of Porticoccaceae bacterium. Taxonomy (GTDB): domain Bacteria; phylum Pseudomonadota; class Gammaproteobacteria; order Pseudomonadales; family Porticoccaceae; genus HTCC2207. Next base: position 48,562 of record CAXRFT010000010.1, read on the forward strand.
TGAGATCGTCACCAAGGCAAATATTCCAAGATCTACCGCTGTTATTTCCATGATTTGGCCGTATTTGTCGAATATTGGCCCCTCGACCATGATAAAGACTCAAGGGACATAATTTAACACTATTGATTCTGTCTTAAATTGTCTGTCAACGGCTTTTTTCACCTTGAAAGCATTTTTTTTATCGAGTTTTGGGCCTATATAGACTCGAAAATGATCTTTTCCATCAATCTTCACTTTTTTACTGAAGGCCTTATAGTCTTTGTTGACAAGTACACTTCGCAACTCATCAGCTTTGCCTCCATCAACAAAACTGGCGACTTGCACAACCCACGCTCTGGGCAAACCCTCCTCAGTCAAACCCGGGGAAGTCTGAGTGTCATTAGTAACATCGGATAAAAAGATATCAAACAGGGGTGTCAGGCGATTGTTTGTCTCAACTTGATCAGGCCTTGAAGCCTTGACGATGTTTTTAACTTCTAGGGAAGGCGGCTGCGGAATTCTGGTGGAACGATCAATTTTATCTGGATCAGCAAAATCAAATAATAACGGCAACAGAACGAGACCGAGCGCCGATAAAACGATCGTCCCGGTAATACGTCGTTTTAAACCATCACTCACATCAACCCTCTTTTTCCATGACAGCTAACACCGCAGACACTACACTGAAAGAACCGAAAGCTACTATCCTATCCCCTTTTGAGCAGCGATTCACAGCCTTAGCAAAAGCCGCATCAATGGAAAAGAAAAACTCGCCCGTAGCTCCGGCATTATATACTACTTCTAACAGAGATCGAGCATCCGTTGCCCTTGGATTATCTAAAATTTGTCCTACCAACCAATGATCGACAACATCACTCAAGCTAGTGACAATATTCTTCCAATCTTTATCTGCAAGCGCTGAGGCGACAGCATATGTTTTACCCGGTATGGGTGTTAGATAGCTGGCAAGAACCTCGGCTGCGGCAGGGTTATGAGCGACATCGAGCACAACTGGGGTATCGTTATAAGAGATGGTCTGACACCTGCCAGTCAACCTGATTCCGGACAATGTCTGACGGCAAAGAGCCTCATCAAGAGTAAAGCCAGCTGTATAAAGAGCTTGAAGAGCACAAGAGATATTCGATGGAAGCAATGACCCAGAAGGCAAGCTAGAAATGCAGGCACTTTCGGATTCGCCAATCAACTCAAGATTAAACTTTTTTTTATCTGAACAAAGGCTAGCAATAAAATCGCGACCGAACAACAGGCTTTTGGCGCCAACCTCTAATACCATTTCATCAAAGCCATCAGGCAGATCTTGCTCGCCAACAATTAACGGACGGTTTGGTCGCGCAACACCTAGTTTTTCTCTCGCTATCAGGCTTCGGGTGTTACCTAACCACTCCTGATGATCTAAATCTACACTAGTCAGTACGGCGACATCAGCATCGACGATATTCACCGCATCAAGCCGACCACCAAGTCCTACCTCAAGTAGCGCCACATCAAGTGACGACTGCCGAAAAATCACCAGTGCAGCTAAGGTATTGAATTCAAAGTAAGTCAGACGCACATTCTCACGAGTTGCTTCTATTAACTCAAAAGCCGCGACGATACTCTCATCAGATACAGGTATGCCATTTAGCCTAATGCGCTCGTTGTAGTACACAAAGTGAGGTGAAGTGAAGGCCCCCACGGCATGACCATGTGCCAGGAGAACCGATTCCATGGTAGCAACACAAGATCCTTTTCCGTTAGTGCCTGCAACCAAAATAGTTGTTACAGCTGATCCTATGGAGAGCTCAATCTTAGATTGCAGCTCCTTCCAAACGGCGGCAACACGATCTAAACCAAGCTCTATTTCTATCGGGTGCCGTGCTTCAATATCAGATAGCCACTCAGCTAGAGTGCGCTCAGGCATTTACCGGCTCAGGTAAATTAAGTAATTTCGACAGTAAACTTGCGACCCGATCACGAAGCTCAACTCGTGGAATGATCATATCAATATGACCCTTCTCAAGCAGGAATTCGCTGCGCTGAAAACCCTTGGGCAGCTTTTGACGAACTGTCTGCTCAATGATATTAGGACCGGCGAAGCCTGCCCTCGCGCCTGGTTCAGCAATATTAAGATCTCCCAACATCGCCAAACTAGCAGACACTCCACCGTATACAGGATCAGTCATAATTGAGATGTAAGGCACGCCCGCAATACGCATTCTCTCCAAAACTGCACTGGTTTTAGCCATTTGCATCAATGAGATTAGGGCTTCCTGCATGCGCGCACCACCGGTGGCTGAGAAACATATCAGTGGTCTCTCCTCCTGTAGTGCCAGATTGGCAGCCCGAGCAAATTTTTCCCCCACTGCATACCCCATGGATCCACCATTAAATGCAAACTCAAAGGCGCAAACAACAACTGGAATCCCCTTTAAGGTACCGGCCATAGAAATTAAGGCGTCCTTCTCTCCAGTCTTTTTCTGAGCATCGGCAAGTCTATCCTTGTACTTATGAACATCTTTAAATTTCAATCGGTCAATTGCCTCTAAATCGACTTCTAATTCTTGACAACCCTGAGCATCCAGAAAGATATCCAATCGCCTCCGAGCACCAATCCTCATATGATGACCACACTTCGGGCAGACATCCAAGTTTCTCTCTAATTCAGGTCGATACAGTGGGGACGAGCACTTGGGACACTTCTTCCACAGCCCCTCGGGAACCGAGTTAGCACGTTCATTTTTTGTACCAGCAGGTCCCTTGGGCCTGATGCGATTAAGCCAATTCATAGAAATCCTTGTAACTTAACTGTCGCCAGCTGCGAAGCCCAGCGCTCTAAACAACACAGAAATTTTATCACGAGATTGCTCTTTCAACGACATATGGATGAGTTTTTTTTGACCCAAGCAGCAGAATTCTTTACAGTCATTGGAATAATTCAGGCTTCAACCACTCGCTTTGCATTGTCGATAAACGTAGATACTTTGGCTTGATCCTTGACCCCTGGACTGCTCTCTACACCACCGCTCACATCGACCATATCGGGGGAAACTCGAAGAACCGCTTCACTGACATTATCTGGGGTCAAACCTCCCGCCAAGATTAGTTTGTAATCTCTTGTCGAGGGGAGCCTTCGCCAATCAAAACGCGAGCCGGTACCCCCATACTGGTCAGCATGCCAGGCGTCAAATAAAAAGCCACCGGAGGGGCGGTACCTCGCCGTTTCTGAAGGAATATCAAGTTTTTCATGCATGCGTATCGCACGGATAAATGGGTAATTAAACTGATGACAAAATTCTGGTAATTCATCACCATGGAATTGAAGTAAATCAGGTCTAACATGGTCAATTACCTGATTTACCCTATGGGCGCTGGCATTAACCATCAGCGCCACGGTCATAACTGAGCTATCCATGGAGTCTCGGATAACAGAAGCACGATTCAAGTCTACATATCTTGAACTTTTTTCATACAGTACAAGCCCAATTGCATCAGCTCCCGCGCACTTTACCATTTGCGCCTGATCAACCGAGGTGATGCCACAAATTTTGACTTGAACCGACATATCAAAGCCTCTCTTTTTTACTCGAAATAAATATCGGACCCTCTGCACTTTCTGGCAAGTTAAACTGGGCAGGATAACTGACATTGACCAAATAAAGTCCCGACGGCGGCGCTGTTGGAGCACTTTTGCTTCTGTCAGCTTGCTTGATAAGCTCGGCTATCCAATATGGTGGCTTCCTTCCGAGCCCAATACTGAGCAAGCTGCCTACAATATTTCGTACCATATGTAACAAAAAAGCGTTCGCAGTGATCTCAAAAACGATTAACTGACCCGAGTGATAGACTTCAGCGGATTGAACATTTCGGCAGGCACTTAGCGACTGACAACCCGAACCACGAAACGCAGTAAAATTCTGCTCACCAAGCAAATACTGGCAAGCGTTATTCATCAATTGAATATCCAGTTCTTGCTTCACCCAGGTGATACCCTGAGCGAGAATTGCTGGGCGAGTTTTTTGTGCGCAAATGACATATCGGTAGGTTCTCGCCGTAGCACTGAACCGAGCATGGAAACCCTCTGCTATACTCGACGCCCAGCTCATCGAGACCGCGTTAGGCAACCGGCTGTTAGCACCCATCATCCAGTTATACCCGCTACGGTCGGCACTGGTATCAAAATGGATTACTTGATGACTGGCATGCACCCCGGTGTCAGTGCGCCCCGCGCAACTCACCAGCACCGTCTCGTTAGCAACATAGGATAACGCCTCCTCCAGTTGCTGCTGGATTGACGGACTGTGCTTCTGCTTTTGAAAACCGCAAAAAGATTTGCCATCATAGGCCACCACAGCCGCATAGCGGGTAACACCCACTGGGAGTGACTGACCAACTGGTATTCTGCAGTTGGGTGTATAGTGCCAAACCGTGGGTTTTTGTATATTCTCGCTCAAATTCAGCACCCTAAATGGACAATATCAACTGTCGCTCTGAAGCTTGTCTAAAACAGCTTGTGCACGAGCTCTACCCTCTTTATTGGACTCGCCGATTATCTCCTCTAAAATCTCTACAGCACCAGATATATCTCCCAGATCAGCATAGGTTTGAGCCAAATCCAGCTTGACATCGACAGGATTAATATTGTCAGACTGGTCCAGATAATCCATATCATCCATGGAGCTGAGTTCCGACCCAGACAATTGCTCCAAGCCCTCCGCGCCCGGAAACGGGGTTTCTTGCTTAGTATCAGCAAAAACATCGCTGGTATCAGCCTTCATGTCGGCAAAAATATCCTCCGCATGGTCCGCTAACCGGTCACTCACCCCCGTCGAGGCGGCACTCCTCTCCTCTAAATCCGAGCGACGAGCTCGAACGACATAAATAACTACTCCGCCAAGCATTAACACCGCAATCATCGTGACGGCGACCCAAACCATATCATCATTTCCTTGCTCTGCTCTCTGGGTTCGCAACTGCTCGGCTACCTCAAGGGCACTTAGCTTCTCCTGCTGCTCGTCTACCAACTGCTGATCCAGCATTGCTATCTGTGATTGCAACTGTTCAATTTTGGCTCTCAACGCAGAAGCCTCCATCTGCGCAGCCATGATATTATCTTGAGCTTCCATCAGAGCAGTGTTCAAGCGTTGCAATTCAACATTCGTCGAATTAGATGGCAAGGAATTAGTGTCAACCTTGACCGATGATTTGACATCAATACTCCCTTCAGCAGTATCATTTGATTTAGTATCAACCACATCCTCTGCGATAACCTCTGGCTGGATGTCTACACTATCTTCGGCAATAATCGTTGCTTCAATACTCTCTGTCGATGGCTTAATATCCGTAGCATCGAAGTAAGGTATGGTGGTATTTTCAGAGAAAAGGACAGAATCAGATTTAACAGAATCCTTAGCCAGGCTCACTTCCTCGTTATCAGCCACTTGACCTGTCGCAGAAGTTTCGATTTTATTGACTGCCATCTCCTCCATTATTAGTGAGACCAACGTGCCAGTCTGCCCATAAATCGATTGCTCCTCGGGCTTTCTTAACATAGAGCCAATGATAAGTTTTCCCGGATCTTGATCCAGAAAGGCTCCAGGATTATTGACATAGATGGCGTCCACCATCTGCCAAACACTGGCATTCTGTGGGCGCATGACCTTGGCAATACGCCATAGGTTATCACCCGAGGACACTTGGTAGACGCTCATGTTACCTTTTTCATCAAGGTGGATAGAAAGAACAGCGGAGAAATCTGAAGTTACAATCACATCAATACGTGACAATACCGATGATTGCTTCCAGGACAGACGCACCAACAGCGATATCTCATCGTCAGGTAAACTGTTGGCACTGTCGATAATAAGGTATCTTGGGCCAGAATCACTGCCCTCGACCCGAAATACAAGCTCATCAAAATAAGATAGGTATTCGAGGTTTTGACTCGCAAAACTCTCCTCAGACGCAAGTTCCACAGACAATTCAGAGTCGAATAGCACTTGCTCTTTTATCAACTCAAATTTCATTCGAAGTGGTTGCTGATATGCGGATTCAATACTACCTTCGCCCAACTCGTATGCCATTACCGGCGACGATAGACCTACCACCAACCCGACAAGCAGAGTAACTAGCCGTATAACCATTAATTTCATTAAAGCTCATCCCCTGTCTGGACAGAATTCAATGATATCAAATTATTGAGGCGCATAGCCATGCCAACTAAACGTTGAATTAATTCGTTGATTGTCATATCTTGCCCGTCAAGTAGCCAGGTGAGGCAACGGGATAAGCGGCACCACTACTCATCAACAATAATTCGCAGCATCCGTCGCAATGGCTCAGCAGCACCCCATAACAATTGATCGCCCACGGTAAAAGCTGAGAGGTATTTAGGACCCATGTTCATCTTGCGTAGACGACCAACGGGAACACTCAAAGTACCGGTCACTGACACCGGGGTCAGCTCTCTGAGTGATTCTTCACGCTCATTGGGAACCACCAATGACCACTGATTAGCCTCTGCCAACATGGATTCTATTTCATCTGTGGGTACATCCTGATTAAGCTTTATGGTCAGCGCCTGACTGTGACAGCGCATGGCGCCAATCCGAACACAGAGACCATCTAGCGGAATAGGATTATTTTGTCGATTGAGAATTTTGTTAGTTTCAACTTGGTTTTTCCACTCTTCTTTACTCTGCCCGTTGTCACGCTGCACATCAATATACGGTAACAAGCTTCCAGCAAGTGGATAACCCCATGAATCCACCGGCAATTTATCTCCCCGAAGGGTCGCAGAAACCTGTCTATCGATGTCTAAAATAGCCGAGGATGGCGCCTGCAGCTGAGATGCTACCGACTGCTCCAACACGCCCATCTGGCTAATCAATTCGCGCATATTCTGCGCCCCAGCGCCAGACGCAGCTTGATACGTCATGGATGTGGCCCACTCTACTAATCCGGCACTGAACAAACCTCCAAGTCCCATTAGCATTAAACTAACCGTACAGTTGCCACCGATAAAGTCTTTATACCCAGCGCTGAGACCCTCATCGATGAGCTTTCGGTTGACCGGGTCTAGAACAATGATGGAGTCATCTTTAGTTCGCAACGCCGATGCCGCATCAATCCAATAACCACGCCAACCACTGTTGCGCAATTGTGGATAGACCTGATTGGTATAATCACCACCTTGACAGGTAAGGATGATATCCATTTCTGAGAGCGCTTTAATATTATGAGCATCTTCAAGCGGTGTACTGGTGCCATTCACCTCAGGACCCATCTGACCTGATTGTGAGGTGGTAAAAAATATTGGCTCGATGTGATTAAAGTCGCCCTCAGATCGCATTCGCTCCATCAATACTGAGCCAACCATACCTCGCCAGCCCACTAAACCTGTTTTTTTCATTCCACTACCTTTTCACTACTGTTGTCGATACATTTTTACTGCCGGTAAAAACCACAAAGCTAAAGGGCTTCTATCACCGCATCACCCATTGCGCTGGTGCCAACCTTTGTGCTCCCAATTGTGTAAATATCTGCTGTCCGCAACCCCTGATCGAGCACCTTACTCACCGCGGTCTCAATCAGATTGGCTACCTCAGGTGCACCCAGTGAGTAACGCAGCATCATAGCCACAGATAAAATTGTCGCCAGTGGATTAGCAATGCCCTGACCGGCAATATCTGGTGCGGAACCATGACAGGGTTCATACATACCCACTGCATTTTTATCCAGGGAAGCCGATGGCAACATGCCGATGGAACCGGTGAGCATAGCAGCGGTATCAGACAATATGTCACCAAACATGTTTCCTGTGACAATGACGTCAAACTGCTTAGGTTCTCGCACCAGCTGCATGGCTGCATTGTCCACATACATATGGCTGAGTTCTACTTCGGGATAATCTTTACTGGTTTCAGACACAATTTCTCGCCACAGCACTGTGGCCTCAAGCACATTAGACTTGTCCACAGAGCAAACCCGCCTACCCCTCACCAAAGCTGACTCGAATGCCACCTTGGCGATACGTCTGATCTCTGATTCACTGTATTTGTAGGTGTTATAGCCCTCGCGTTGTCCGTCAGCGAGGGTTCTTATTCCTCTAGGCTCACCAAAGTAAATACCCCCAACCAACTCTCGCACGATGAGAATATCCAGTCCTGACACCAATTCAGGTTTCAATGAAGAAGCGTCAGCCAGCTGCGGATACATCATAGCGGGGCGTAAGTTGGCAAATAGGTCCAGCTCAGATCTTATCGCCAACAAGCCCTTTTCCGGACGCAGAGGTGCATCTACAGTATCCCACTGAGGGCCGCCCACGGCTCCAAGCAGTATGGCATCTGCCGACTTTGCCTTACTCAAGGTAACCTCTGGGCAGGGGTTACCGTAGTTATCTATCGCAGCGCCACCAAGATCTGCATAATCAAGAACAATATTTAGGCCGTGAAGTTGATTGACCCGCTCAATTACTTTCACCGCCTCTGCGACGATTTCGGGCCCAATATTGTCGCCGGGTAATACTAAAACAGTCTTTTTCATTTGATGGCTCCAAACACCCATGGATGGACCGCCATCCGATCCTGTTCATATTTCTTTATCTTATCTGTGTTGTTCAAGGTTAGGCCGATTTCATCCAATCCCTCCAACAGACATTGCTTGCGAAAACCGTCGATTTCAAACTGGAAAATTTGTCCTCTGTCTGTGGAAACAACTTGCTGGGGAAGATCAATGGTCAGCTCAAATCCCTCGTGTTCAAACAAAAGAGAAAACAACAAATCTACCTCAGAATCTTTCAAAATTACCGGCAACAGACCATTTTTGAAGCAATTATTATAAAAAATATCAGCATAACTGGGGGCGATTATCGCCCTGAAGCCAAAATCCTCCAGCGCCCACGGCGCATGCTCACGACTGGAACCACAACCAAAATTATCTCTCGCCAGAAGAATCGAAGCGCCCTCATATCGAGCTTCATTCAGGGTAAAGTCGGGATTGAGAGGCCGATTGCTGCAGTCTTGCCCCGGCTCACCTTGATCGAGATAGCGCAATTCATCAAATAGATTAGGCCCAAAACCGGTGCGCTTGATAGATTTGAGAAATTGCTTGGGAATTATCATATCAGTATCGACATTGACACGATCCATAGGTCCAACAATACCGCTGTGTTGATTAAAAGCTCTCATCTCACAGCTCCTCCCTATGATTGACGCCTTCAAGCCATGGCCTCACATCGACAATATGTCCAGCCACTGCCGCTGCTGCCGCCATTGCAGGACTCATGAGGTGAGTACGACCTCCAGATCCCTGCCGACCCTCAAAGTTTCGATTTGAAGTGGATGCGCAGTGTTCACCCGGACCCAGCTTGTCCGCGTTCATTGCCAGACACATAGAACAGCCCGGCTCACGCCATTGCATACCAGCGGCGGTAAAAATCTTATCGAGACCCTCAGACTCGGCCTGCGCCTTGACACGCTGGGATCCGGGCACAACCAGCACCTGTTTTACCGTATCAGCGACTTTTCGCCCTCGGGCCACCAATGCAGCTTCACGCATGTCTTCAATTCTCGAATTGGTACATGAACCAATAAACACGCGATCTACCTCGATAGACGTCATCGGCACACCACCCTGCAGCCCCATATAGTCAAGGGCTCGCTGATAACTTTGACGACTGTCTGCATCTGACTGGTGTTCAGGATATGGAACACTTGAAGTTACCGGCGCCACCATTTCGGGTGATGTACCCCAGGTGACTTGAGGCACTATATCGTCTGCATTCAACCTGACTTCACGATCAAAAACCGCACCTTCATCGCTCACCAACGTGCGCCAATAGGCGCTGGCCTGCAACCACATTTCACCCTTGGGCACGAACTGTCGACCCCGACAGTAGTCAATGGTTTTGTCGTCCACCGCCACCATACCCACACGTGCTCCGGCCTCAATCGCCATATTGCAAACCGTCATCCGCCCCTCAATCGACATGTCTCGGAATACTTGACCGGCAAACTCAATGGCATGGCCATTGCCGCCGGCAGTGCCAATTTCACCGATTATCGCTAAGATGACATCTTTCGGTGTAACACCATGGCTCAATACTCCATCGACCGTGACACGCATGTTCCTCATCTTTTTAGTCACTAGACACTGAGTCGCTAACACATGTTCCACCTCAGAGGTTCCAATACCGTGAGCCAAACATCCCAGAGCACCATGGGTTGCTGTATGGGAGTCTCCACATACTACAGTCAAACCCGGCATGGTGGCACCTAACTCAGGCCCCATGACATGGACAATACCCTGCCCCATTTCATTCATCTTAAATTCTTTGATGCCAAAAAAATCGCAATTTTCATCCAGTGTTTGCACCTGAATCCTCGATGTTTCATCTGGGATGGCTGAAACGCCGCCACTTCGCTCAGCACTGTCGGTAGAAATATTGTGATCCGGCGTTGCAATATTAGTATCCAAGCGCCACGGAATACGGTTGGCCAAACGCAATCCTTCAAATGCTTGCGGTGAGGTCACCTCGTGTAATATGTGACGGTCAATATAGATCAGCGACGAGCCATCATCGTTCTGCGCCACCAGATGCGCATTCCATAGCTTGTCATAAAGTGTCATAGTACCCATCGACCACTTCTCCTCATTGATTTGCGTCCATTATACGCTTCCGTTATGATGAAATAAATTCATATATTTCATGCAATGCATTCGCTTAATGAATATGGAAAGTCAGAATCTCAAAACATTTATTGCGGTTGCTGAAACCCAGTCATTTTCTGTCGCCGCAGACAATCTTCATATTAGCCAATCCACAGTGAGTAAGCGCATCGCTCAGTTAGAGCAACAATTTAATGTTCGCCTGTTTGATAGAATTGCACGCAACGTATCCCTCACTGAAGCAGGTAAAGAGTTACTTCCCAGAGCTCGCAGTATTACTGAAGCCTACGCAAACGCCATTCAAGCCATTGATGATTTGTCCGGTGCAGTGGCCGGAAAGCTTAGATTGGCCATTAGTCATCATCTTGGACTGCATAGATTACCCAAGCTGTTAAAGCTATTTACCCAACAGTACCCGTCCGTAGTGCTGGATATCGACTTTATGGATTCAGAAAAAGCCTATGAAGAAGTGCTTAGCGGCGGCGTCGAGCTAAGTGTGGTTACGCTTGCGCCACAAGAGCACGATAATATAAGACAACAAACACTATGGCATGATCGCCTATTCTTTGTCTGTGGCAACGAGCACCCACTGGCCACTATCATTGCTCCGACGATTTCCGACTTAGCCAACTACCCAGCCATTTTACCCGGCTTGAATACCTATACTGGACGAATAGTAAGAAACTTATTCAAAAGCCAGAATATCGCAATGCCAAGCCCCATGACAACAAACTATCTGGAGACCATCGGAACCATGGTGGAAGTGAATTTGGGCTGGAGCGTTTTGCCGGAAACCTTGACAAACAACTTACAGATTATCCATCTAGACAAAAGAAGTATTAACCGGGAACTGGGCTACATACATCATCAAAAGCGCACACTTTCGCGCGCTGCCAAGGCATTTTTAGCGCTTCTTGAGCGAGAGACAAATGTTTCCTCTCCTCAGCTATACACTAAATAGCCGGCAAACCGCTATCGACATCGGCATTTTGACCCCGATGACGCAAGAAGTGATCCATAAGTGTGATGGCCAGCATCGCCTCTGCAATCGGCACGGCTCGTATACCAACACAGGGATCATGGCGGCCCTTGGTGACCACTTCCGCGGGTTGACCGCTGGTGTCAATTGACTTTCCCGGAATAAGAATGCTCGAGGTGGGTTTAAGAGCCAGATGTGCGACTATAGACTGTCCAGAGGATATTCCTCCTAAGACACCACCGGAATTATTTGACAAAAACCCATCTGGGCTGAGCTCATCGCGATGCTCAGAGCCATACTGAGTCACCGATTCGAACCCGGCTCCCAACTCAACACCTTTCACCGCATTGATACTCATTAGACTATGAGCAATATCGGCATCGAGACGATCAAACACCGGCTCCCCAAGGCCTACAGGGACATTCTCAGCAGTCACTGTGACGCGAGCACCAATAGAGTCACCTTTTTTCCTCAGCTGCTGCATAAACGTTTCAAGCTCTGAAATCTTATTAGGGTCAGGAAAAAAGAATGGATTAGCCTCTATTTGTCCGCGGTCGAACTGTTCATAACATATCGAGCCCAGCTGGGAGACATATCCGTAAATATCAATACCAACAATCTCTCTCAGATACTTTTTAGCGATACCCCCGGCAGCCACTCGCATCGCGGTTTCCCGGGCAGAGCTTCGCCCTCCACCGCGGTAATCTCTTTCCCCGTACTTCTGATGATAAGTATAATCTGCATGAGAAGGCCTAAATAAATCTTTGATATTGCTATAATCTTTTGACTTTTGGTCTTTATTCTCAATGATCATACCAATGGCGGCCCCAGTGGTCTTTCCTTCGAACACGCCAGACAAGATAGTGACCTCATCGTCCTCTCGACGCTGAGTGGTGTAGCGGGACTGACCAGGTTTGCGTCGATTGAGATCCGGTTGTAAATCTGTCGCAGACAGTTCCAGTCCTGGGGGACAGCCATCTACGATGCAACCAATGGCAGGCCCGTGGCTCTCTCCAAAACTGGTGACTGTGAATAATTTTCCGGTACTATTACCTGACATGGGAACTATTAACCTTTAGCACAAACATTCTTTGGCTATTATACGTGGTTTAGACAAACAATTCTCGATGATCAATCAATTGCTGGCGAGTCAACATAAAAACGCCACCATCGCCCTCTTCAAATTCAAACCACAAAAAAGGAACCGTAGGAAAGGCCTGCTCCAGTGCCACAGATGAATTGCCAACTTCAACAATCAACACTCCATCAGGCGATAGATAGCCCGCTGCTTCAGCAAGCAAGCGACGAGTAAAATCCAATCCGTCGACACCAGATTCCAGTGCCACAGCAGGCTCATGATGATACTCCTGTGGCATGGACTGAAAGTCTTCAGCGTCAACATAGGGAGGATTGCTGACAATAAGATCAAAATTAAACGACTTAATATTGGCGAATAAATCAGACTGGACGGCTGTTATTCGATCCCCCAAAGCATGACTGTCGATGTTTTTCATGGCAATATCGATAGCATCCTGACTAATGTCACTTAAGAGAATCTCCGCTTGTTCAAATGCATAGGCACAGGCGATACCAATACAGCCACTGCCAGTACAAAGATCTAACACACGCGCTGGGGATTCCATCAACCAGGGCTGAAACTGCTCCACAATAAGATTAGCAATGGGTGATCGAGGGATAATTACTCGACTATCTATCACAAATGGCAATCCACAGAACCAGGCTTGGCCCGTAATATAGGGAGCAGGTAGCCGCTGAGAAATCCGAGTTTGGTACAGAGACAGAACAGAATTTTGCTGTGTGTCATCAAGCACTTGCGTCAACGCTGATCGATCAGTATCTGGCGGTAAATTTAGAGCATAAAACAACAGTGATACCGCTTCGTCCCAAGCATTATCAGTACCATGGCCGAAGTAGATCTCATTCTCGAGAAACAATCGCTCACCGTAAACCAGCAGCGCCTCAATGGTCGCTCCGTCCACAGGCGGATTTATAACACCAGCAGCTGATTTCATTTGATTATTATTGGTACCCATATTGTCCCCTTTAGAAATGTATTTTACCCCTGATAATTGATTTAATGTTTATTTTGTTGCAATAATCTCTGCGTCCAATGTACTCAGTGTTAGTGACGAACGGAAAATAAAATATGAATCACCATTTTGAAAAAATAATAGAGAGCACTGGCGAAGATCTATCTCGGCCTGGTCTGCTGGATACACCGCAGCGAGCGGCCAAAGCGTTTGAGTATTTGACTAGCGGTTATAACATGGATCTTGAGGAAGTCATTAACAACGCACTGTTTCCGTCAGAATCCGATGAGATGGTAATGGTAAAAGATATTGAGTTATATTCCCTCTGCGAACATCATATGCTGCCGTTTATCGGCAAATGCCATGTCGCTTACATCCCCACTGGAAAAGTACTTGGCTTATCGAAGGTAGCGCGGGTGGTGGATATGTTTTCAAGGCGACTGCAGATACAGGAAACCCTCGCTCAGCAGATCGCCTCAACCATTCAGGAAGTCACCGACGCTCAAGGTGTCGGCGTTATCATCGAAGCAAAGCATATGTGTATGATGATGCGCGGTGTTGAGAAGCAAAACTCATCAATGAAGACATCGGCAATGCTGGGGAGTTTCAGAACCAGCCAAGTGACCAGAACAGAGTTCTTCTCACTGCTGGCCAATCAGTAGTATCTTGGGGACAACCTTTTCGGCGGCACATCTGAATACTACGAACATCCGCTAGGTGATAAAGTTTTGAACCCGAGCGGCAACTTGCTCAGCTGACCCCTCCAAATGCAAATGGTGAGATCCAGGCATCTTGATAATCTGCATCTGCGGAATCCAGTCAAATAGATCGCTCTGCTGCCTGTCTGGAGAGAAGGCACTATTCTCCGCTTGAATTAACAATACTGGCGAGAGAATCTCTGTGAGGAAACTTTTCAAATTGTCCTGGGAAAATTTGACATAAGATGCCGCTTTTAGCCGTTGATCGTTTGCCCAGTAATAGCCGCGCTCCGACTCAATGACACCGCGATCGGCCAATAGCTTGGCGGCCTCAACTTCAAGAGGAACAAAACCACGCACTCGAGCGTAAACTGCGCGTTCAAAATCATCAAAAAATGTTGGCGAGGTCGCTGCAAAACGACGATTTTCGCGTATTGCTTTGGCTACTTGCTTAGCGGTCTCATCGGCTGCCTGCGGCATTGGCAAATAACCGTCAATCAAAACGGTATGAGTAATTCTCTCCGGAAAAGTCCCGGCAATAAGACCAGAAATGATTGCCCCTCGCGAGTGACCCAAAAGGGCAAACCGCTCCCAGCCCATTTGATCCGCAACTGACACAACCTCGGCGATGTCAATCCATATATCATAGCTTGAGTCCACCGAGCGATGACTGCTGCGACCATGACCTGCGAGATCAAGCGCGACAACTTGCAAATTCTCCATAAAGGGTAACATTCGATCAAAAGACGCTGCATTATCCAACCAGCCATGAAGTGCAATTACCGGAACTGATCCAGACCGGCCCCACTCCTTTGCTGTCAGTGTTAAGCCATTAACTTCAAACGTGCGCTCTCTTACGAATTCAATCGGCATGGTATTTCCAAAAAATGATTAGGTGTTATAGTTTCGACGTACCGACTGACAAATCTCAATTAATCCACCACAATTGCCGTCGGTTGTTTTTTGTTTTAGCCGACCCGAGGGCCAGACACCGGGGCATTAAACCATGATAGGGCTTAATTTCAAGGGTAAACTGAACATTGCCATTGGCGTTACCATAATGCTGGTACTCCGCCGACATAAACAGGTCCAAAACAGTCTTTTACTGACGTAAAACAAAAAAACGGGCGCGACGAGCGTCTATTTTTTACCATCAGCATCAGCTGGATCATCATCTGACACAACGAAGGATGGCACGTCGGCATCGTCTTCTAGTTCAATCACATCAGCTGAATCCATATTATCGTCCTGTTCTGCGGAATAAGCCGATGATGGATCCAGATCTGGCCAATCTGCGAACGGAAATGGCTTTGACTCAGTATTGAAGGTCATAAAGCTGATGCACTGATATATCCACTTACCAAGCCCCTGCCCCAAGTCACGCAGCTTGTCATTGTCTCTACCTGTAAACAAAACCAATATAGCCTGTCCTAATATGACAAAAAACAACACCAGCCGACCAGCACCCACAAGGAAGGCAAACAAAAGCATGTAAGCGAAACGAACCCAGGTATTTTTGTTACGAGAAGGTTTTACATTATCTATCATCTTTTTCCACCATAAAATCTACATCTAAATTTTGCTCGGACACCATCATCTCTCTTATCGAATCGTTGATAGTACCCTGCTCGAATAAAATCTTGTAAAGGGCAGATGCCAAGGGCATATAAATACCCAGTTGATCCGCTTTCTGCTTGACCAATTTGGTGGTGTTCACTCCCTCAGCAATCTGACCAACCTCAGATATTGCCTGTTGTAACGACATACCATTCCCCAGGGCTTCACCAATACGAAAATTCCTGCTTAGAGAGGAGCTACAAGTAACGTAGAGATCGCCAATTCCACTCAGACCTAAAAAGGTCATAGGATTTGCTCCCATACTCACCGCAAAGCGGCTCATTTCAGCCAGACTTCTAGTCAGCATCACACTCTTAGTGTTATGACCAGCGCCCATAGCGTGAGTGATGCCAGCCGCTATAGCGTAGATATTTTTCAATGCACCGGCCAGCTCAACACCGTACTGATCATAATTGGTGTAAACACGAAACTGAGGCGACACCAAGAGCTCCTGAACCTGTTGACAGAATTTTTCATCCGCGTTGGATACCACGGTAGCCGTGATCTCGCCATTGGCAATCTCTCGCGCTAAATTAGGCCCGCTGATCACCCCAACCTGAGCACTGGGGATTGTTTGTTGTAAAACCTCAGAGGGAAGAAGAAAAGTATTAGTCTCAATACCTTTTGCGGCACTAACCACCCGCACTCCCTCAGCTAACCAAGGATTTACTTGTTCCGCTAAGCCTCGAAACGCCGAGCTGGGTACGGCAAAAAAAATTGTCTCCGCCGACTCAACTGCGAGTCGCAAGTCTGATGTGACCTCGATCAGAGAACTCAATTTGTACCCAGGTAAATAGGCTTCATTTTGTCCACTGCTGCGTATTCGATCGGCGGCAGCATCGTCTCTCACCCAGAGACAAACCGAGAATCCGTTGGCGGCAATGATATTGGCGATAACACTGCCAAAACTGCCGCCACCGAGAACACTGATTTTTCTATTCAATGCGCTATCCACACGAGCCTCTTAACTCTTGATCGGTGAGTATAAACCGCCTAACAGAAGTTGTCAGATTGTGCTCACCATCATTCTAGTTAAACATAAGCCGATTGAGTTGCTGTACAAATTGTGCCGGATTTTCCAGTGGCCGGCCAGCGGAGAGCGCCGCCTGATCAAACAATATACTACTCAAAACTTTGGCATTTTCATCGTCGGATTCAGAAACGAGTTTGGTCACCAATGGATGTGACATATTCACCTCCAAAATAGGCTTCGACTCAGGCACAGGCTGACCTGCCGCCTCCATTATTTTGCGCATTTGCTCACCCATATCATTGTCGCCGATGACCAGACATGCGGGAGAGTCTGTCAGCCTGGTGGTGGCTCGGACATCCTGCACATCATCACCAAGCAGGGACTTAATTCTTACAACCTGTTCAGAGTGCTGCTCCTCATCTATCTGCTTATCATCGTCAGAAGTCTGCTCATGGTCACCGATGATTTTACTTAAATCAAGCTCACCTCGGGCTGCATCCTGAAAAGGTTTCCCATCGAATTCAGTGAGATAGCCCATCATCCATTCGTCTATTCGATCCGACATTAGTAACACTTCAATACCGTACTTGCGGAATACTTCGAGATAGGGGCTGTTGTTTAATACCGAATAACTATCGCCAGTTATATAGTAAATTTTGTCCTGGCCTTCTTTCATGCGATCAATGTAATCAGCTAAACTCACCGTTGGTGCGTCGCCGTCAACAGTGGAGCTGGTGAAACGAAAAAGCTTGGCGATCTTTTCTTTATTGTTGTGATCTTCGCTGGGACCCTCTTTCAGCACGGCGCCAAACTGCGCCCAAAAGGTAGCGTATTTTTCTGGTTCATTGTTGGCCAACTTGGCCAACATATCGAGCGTGCGCTTAGTCAGCGCTGCACGGATACTGTCCACCAAAGGTGTCTTTTGTAAAATCTCTCGAGACACATTGAGCGGCAAATCAGCACTATCCAGTACGCCCTTTACAAAACGCAGATACATGGGCATAAACTGTTCAGCATCATCCATGATAAACGTACGTTTGATATACAGCTTAATGCCGCGAACGGCATCACGCTGATACAGATCCATGGGTGCCATACCAGGAATGTATAACAAACTGGTGTACTCCTGTTTGCCTTCTACGCGGTTGTGACTCCAGGTCAGGGGTTCAGCAAAATCACTGGATACGTGACGGTAAAATTCCTTGTAATCATCATCACTCACCTCACTGCGTGACTTAGTCCACAGCGCTTTTGCATCATTAACTGGCTCCCATTCGGGCACCTCAATGACTGTCTCATCGGCGTCTTCTTCACCGGGCATGGGTGGTGTCGCCATTTTTAACATTTCCACCGGTATAGCGATGTGGTCAGAGTATTTTTTTACAATGCTGCGCAAACGCCAATCATTGGCAAACTCTTTCTCATCAGCTTTCAGGAACATAGTAATCTGAGTGCCGCGGTCAGCTTTCTCTATGGGCTCTATCTGGTAATCAGCCTCACCGTCGCAACTCCAACGGACTCCTTCACTGGTAGCTGCACCTGCTCGTCTGGTCTCCACCACAACCTTCTCCGCAACGATAAAGGATGAGTAAAAACCAACGCCAAATTGACCGATTAATTGAGAATCCTGCTGTTGGTCTCCGGTGAGATTTTTTAGAAAATCCGCAGTGCCGGAGCGAGCGATAGTTCCCAGGTTAGAAATGACCTCATCACGGGACATACCAATTCCGTTATCGCTTATAGTGACAGTATTTTTTTCATCGTCCACCGATATGCGAATGCGTAGTTCACCATCATCCTCGTATAGCCCGGAGTTTTCTAGCGCTTCAAAACGCAGCTTGTCGGTCGCATCGGATGCGTTGGAAATCAGCTCACGCAGAAAGATCTCTTTATTGGAGTAAAGAGAGTGAATCATGAGATGAAGAAGCTGCTTCGCTTCAGTTTGGAAACCCAAGGTTTCAGCTTTAGATTGTGCTTTGGCTGCCATTATTTAAAATTCTCCTAATCAATTACATCGGCCACAAGGTAATGTCATGATGCATGCACCACCCTGTTCGTTTAAGTGGGGTCGGGAAAAGAAATTTCAAGGCTCAGAGGATCTGATCAACAAGAGTTATTGCAATAAAAAGTGACAGCGCGCTGTTGCAATGGGTAAATTACTATCATCTTGCCAAGCAGAGGCAGATACATTGACAAGCTTTTTACCTTGGCGGAGCACGTCACAGCTTGCATAGATGGTTTTGTAGCGCCCCGGACGCAGATAGTCCAGGGAGAAATCAATCACTTTAGGTACTTGGGTTACTTCGGAGTAAAACATCAATTCAATGGATGCGCAAAGCTCTAAAAAACCACCAATCACACCACCATGAATAGCTGGCAGCGATGGATTTCCAATATTTGATGGTCGTCGGTCCAACCAATAGATAATATCACCATCGTCAATCTTTGCTTTGGCGCCAATAAAACCACTGTAGGGTATTAAATCCACAATCAGCTGCGGCTCGCCAGACTGACGTGCTGCAATCAAGTTTTGTTCAAATTGGGTCGCCAGATCCATCATAAAACTCTACTTAGTTTGGTTTTTTCGATTAAACAAACGTCCTACTCGACGTTTAATAATTGCGCCAACGGTGACGCTGGACGTCTCAACTCGCATAAAGTTAGCCACACAGTGAGCGATGGGGTTATCAGGATCATCCTGCCACGCGGAGCCACGGCAAAATATGACATTTGAGGTGTTTTTATAAACTTTAGCGGCGACATAAATTGGCTTAAATGGCTTGGCTGGATGCATATAATCCAAGCGCAAATCCATGGTTGGTGTCACCGCACTACTATTGAGCATGGTTATCGCCGCCGAGCCACAGCAGGTGTCGAGCAGGCTGACAATAACACCTCCGTGGACAACACCGGTGATGGGATTCCCTACGGTCTCGGACTTATAGGGAAAAACCAACTCCACTTCACCACGCCCAATTCGCGTAATCTCAAAACCCAAAGCTGCCCCGTGACCAGTGCGCTCCATGGTCAGCTTTAACATGGGTTTGAACAAGGCTAATTTTAAGTCCATTGAGAAAACACCTCTTCCATTACGCAAGGTTATCTTCAGCAACAAAAGCAAATGCAATCGCCTCAGGAACCAGAGCAAGCGCAACAGTTAGGCCAGAAAGGAGGTCATTTTTTAAGCTTGCTACACGATTGAATTGAAGTTCGAACATAAAGTTCTCTGGTAAGTTAAGAGCCAACTGCCCCACCACAAGAGCTGAGCAATTCTGTATTTATATCGTTAACGCAGATCTACCTGGATAGTTTTTTACCTGAGGACCCAGTCTGCCTAGGTCTCTTGGCTTTTGCTCCAGGCTTTGGGCCCTGCCCATAAACTGATTTACGCTTGCCTGATTTGTTACTGTTATTATGCTTTGAATTATTGCCTTTATTGGTGTCACGATTGAGAGGCTTGCGCGGCTTTTTGCGACGCACCGGATGATTCAGAGTAGTTTCCTTGAGTATCTGGGTTGGCTCAAAATCTTCTATTTCACGCCTCGGCAGAAGCTTTTGAATAAGTCGCTCAATTGACGACAGTAAGTCTATCTCATCGGCACTCACCAGCGATATCGCCTCCCCCGACAATCCGGCTCGACCCGTGCGACCAATGCGGTGGACATAGTCTTCGGATACATTGGGTAAATCAAAATTCACCACCTGCGGCAATTGTTCTATATCAAGACCCCGTGCCGCAATATCAGTTGCCACCAATATGCGTGTTTCCCCAGCCTTAAAATCGGCAAGAGCCTTGGTTCTGGCGCCCTGGCTCTTATTACCATGAATGGCTGCAGCCACGATGCCCTCGGAATTTAGGTGTTTAGTGAGTTTGTTGGCACCGTGTTTAGTTTTAGTGAAAACCAGCGCTTGATCCCAATTACCTTGTTTGATCAGCTTGGTTAGCAATGCTGCCTTTTTCTTCTTATCCACCGGACAGATCCATTGACTTACCGTTGCGGCGGCGGCATTTCGGGGGCTAACTGATATTTCCACAGGGTTTTTAACCAAACCTTTTGCCAGGGCACGAATATCATCACTGAAGGTGGCAGAGAACATAAGATTTTGTCGACGTTTGGGCAACAGACTTATAATTCTGGTGATATCACGGATGAAGCCCATGTCTAACATCCGGTCAGCCTCGTCGAGTACCAACACTTCAAGGTGATCAAATTTAACCGCATTTTGACTGTACAAATCCATCAGTCGACCCGGCGTGGCCACTAGAATGTCGACTCCTCTGCGTAACTTCATCATCTGTGGGTTTATCTTGACTCCACCAAAGACTACAGCTGAGGTCAGGGCAGTATGTCTGCCATATTCCCTGACGCTAGCACCCACTTGGGCGGCAAGCTCTCTGGTGGGTGTCAAAATCAGAGCCCGAGCTCGATTTGATTGAGCACGCTGTCCAGAGGCAAGACGCTGCAGAATCGGCAAGCTAAATCCTGCGGTTTTGCCAGTGCCCGTCTGTGCAGCCGCCATAACATCCCTACCCTCCAATATGGCAGGAATGGCTTTTTGTTGAATTGGTGATGGGTTTTCATAACCCTGTTTTTTTATTGCCTTGAGAAGCGGCGCTGACAGCCCTAGATCATCAAATTTCATAAGCATCCAAGAAATATAGCAGCCTGCCTAGGAGCTGGGCGGCTAACCAATATGAATAAAGTCAGAGGGCCCCTACGAGGCGCGCACCATACAGTTTTAACCGGGCAAAAGCCAGTGCAGTGGCTAAATTAGAACTGCGACTGTTGAGCAATGAGTTGATAGGCAGCAATCACTTCAGGCGGCGCTTGAACCAACTCTACGAGCACGCCCTCTGCGCTTAGCGGAAACTGCTCGTTGGACTTTGGGTGAATAAAACAGACATCGTGGCCAGCAGCGCCTGCTCTAATACCACCCGGCGTAAAGCGAACCCCTTGATCTGTGAGCCAAGTCACCGCGGCAGACAAATCATCAACCCACAAGCCGAGGTGGTTTAACGCCGGAGAATCCACGCGCGGACGCTTGTCTGCATTTAGCGGTTGCATCAGGTCAATCTCCACTGCTAAAGGGCCTGAGCCCAAAGAACAGATATCCTCATCAACATTTTCGGACTCACTCGCAAAGGAGCTCTGAAAATTCAGTCCAAGCAAATCCACCCAAAAGGCACGCAAGCGATTTTTGTCCTGACCACCAATGGCCACCTGCTGCACACCTAACACCGAAAATGGTCTATTCATAGCTATCTTGTCACCAGCTCATTATTCTGTGAATTTATCAGCCTGAGTAAGTCTGTTCAAATTTATCTAAAAACAATGCCAGTTGATCTGTCGCCAAGTCGTTAATGCCCGCAGCTGCCTCTCGCCCACCCCCAGTGACAAATTGCCTACACAGATTGCCAGCCCCGGTTTACTTGTTGAGCGGAGCGCGGACACTGACAACATAGTGCTGATTGGCCTTCTCGGTAATGACAGCGTGCGCTCTATTGGGATGCTGATTAGCCAAACTATTACCAAAAACTCCACTGACACGCCTGGCCCAGGGCTCATCAGGTAACATAAAGGTGGCCGCGGTTTCACTCGATCGAAGCGGCTCCAGTGCCTCTGCAGTAGACAGGTCACTCTGATATCCACTTTCGAGCTCAGCAAAATACTCTCGTCCGTGATCGATAAAATCTAGAGGATCCTCATAGGGCAAAACCAATTGATAGAGCTGCTCTGGAGAAAAATAAAGATCATTCAGGTCGGCGCCATAACCATTGTAATTCATATAAATTCCAAGCTGTTCGAGCTTGGTTACCTGACTGCTGTGAAGGCCGCTATTTTTTAGCATAGCGTAACCGACTTGCTTAAGATTATCCCCAAAGGTCCCCACCGCAGCCCATCTCACTCGCGCGCTGCGCAAATATTGATTAATCAGCAAACTTGTGGACACATTTGGCGCTTCATTGATCAAGGAGATTAGTGAAGAGGATGCCGGCACCGCACCAGCAGCGTGGTGATCCACATAAAAAACAGTCGCGCCTCTACCCAGAGCCAGTTCCAATGCCACTTTGTTCTTGTCCATTGATATATCCAGCACAGTAACCCGATCACCGGCTTGAGGATCAATTTTCTGCAGCAACTGAATATCACGCTTTACGCCAGTGACCAGTGTTGCCGAACGGGGCTCAAGTTGACGCAACTGCACCAAGGCGCAGATCCCGTCAGCATCGCCATTGAAAACATCGTAGTCAGCCATGGGGCAATCTACTGTTCAATTTCATAATAATCCATCAACACCTTTGCTACCTCGGGGCGAGAAAACTCAACCGGCGGTGCAATACCCTTAGTCAGCAGCTCGCGCAACTTGGTGCCAGACAGTATGACAAAATCCTCTGGTGTATGGTCTGAAACCTCGTTCATCATAACAACGCGCTCGAGCTTTTTGGAAAAAGCGGTATGGTCGGCATTAAAAATTTCTATTTTCAATGCATCTTTCGGTAGCTCATTAAATATAGCCTGAGCGTCAAAGGGTCCATAATAGCTGCCCACACCGGCATGATCTCGACCGACAATGAGGTGCGTCGCCCCCATATTCTGCCTGAAAACAGCGTGAAGCAGGGCTTCTCTGGGGCCTGCATAGAGCATATCAAAACCGTATCCATTAACCATCACGGAGTTCTCAGGAAAATAGTGCTCCACCATAGTTCTGATGCAATTGTCTCTCACAGCCGCCGGAATATCTCCAGGCTTTAACTTTCCAAGTAACATATGAACCACAACCCCGTTGGCATCGAGCCTTTCCATCGCCATACGACAGAGTTCTTCATGGGCTCTATGCATCGGATTCCTGGTCTGAAATGCCACTACTCGCTGCCAACCACGCTGGGCTATTTCATCGCGAATCTGCTGGGCAGTGCGAAATGTGTCTGGAAAATCGCTGGCGAAGTAACTGAGGCTGAGCACTTCAACAGAGCCTGACACCAGCCAATTTCCCTGTGCGGTAAAGTTTGCCACTCCCGGGTGATTACTATCGTCGGTGCCAAAAATTGTTCTTGTCAACACAGCCAGGTTCTCATCACTGATATAGTCAATAGAATCAACACTCTGAATAGCCATGACCGGGTTTTTATCCACATTGGGATCCAATAAAGCTATTTTTTCACTCACCGTGAAGGCCGGCTTTTGCCGAGAAAAATTGAGGATGGGAACGGGCCAAAAAAGCCCATCTTTGGTGCTGAAATCTTTGCATACCGACATCGCTTCGATTAAATTCATAAAGCCTGTCAGCGGATTAAAATACCCTGCACCCAACATCACCACATTGGCCGCCGCCGCCGATGTCAGCATCATCGTTGACATTGAACCCGCGTCGTCAATTAGTTTCTCACGTCGCTGTTCGTCGGCAACAAATAAAGGATTTAGGACGCTAGATCCGTGGGGACTAATCACTCTTCTTTCTCTCACTTATTGAAAAATAATACGCCGTAAAGGCGCCACAGCTTTAAAGCTAAACAAGCAGTTCGTTTTGGTAAAGATAATCCATAATGATCTGCACCTCTTGTTCCAAACTCATGCTATCCGTAGTCAAGTGAATTTCAGGTGAATCTGGTGCCTCGTAGGGATCGTCAATGCCAGTAAAGTTTTTTATCTCTCCGGCTCGCGCCTTTTTATAAAGGCCCTTGGGATCCCTGTGTTCTGCTTCTTCCAAACTGCAGTCAACGTAAATCTCCACAAACTCAAAACCCATGTCGCTGTGAATTTGCCTGACTTGTTCACGATCAGACTTGTAAGGACTAATAAAACTCGCGAGTGTTATCACACTGGCGTCGCAGAAGAGCTTTGCCACTTCACCAATACGACGAATATTTTCCGCCCGATCCTCGGCTGAGAAACCAAGATTTTTATTGATACCCAGTCGGACGTTGTCGCCATCCAGTCGATAGCACAACTTGTTTTTGTTCATCAAGGCAGTTTCCAAGGCAACAGCAATGGTACTTTTTCCGCTTCCTGAAAGGCCAGTAAACCAGATTGTTACACCTTTTTGCCCAAGCAGTCGATTGCGATCATCACTGCTAACCTCTCCTTCATGCCAGGTGACGTTAGTGGACATTGACTGATTCATACTTTTAACCCTGCTGAACGCTTTTATTGGGTCGCAATGATAAAACCGATGAGAGGTATTTGCTACGTGTATCTAGCAAAAAACGTTTCAATTTTGTAATCAAAGAAAATGAGTCTCCGTTAAATTCATACATAATTGCATATAAGCTCATTCCAACACTGTCCCCCAACTTAAAATAGGACAAGGTCAACTATGTGGACTGCTTTTTGATCTATTGCGATTTAACACTAAAACACATTTAATAAGGAATCTAATTGAATGCTGTGGAAGGTTTCCCTCTATGCCCCCTCTCTCCAACTTAAAAATTCTCGATTTTACCACGCTGGTTCCTGGCCCATTTGCCACCATGATGATGGCCGACATGGGAGCGGATATTATTCGAGTGGAATCCCCCACTCGACCCGATATGGTCAGAGCAATGGGTCCTTTCAGTGATGGGACATCGACTACCCACGCGGCGCTCAATCGCTCAAAACGATCCATAGCACTAGATTTAAAAAAACCGGGAGCTGCCGAATTGGTGAAGAAACTAATCGCTGAGTATGACATCGTTATCGAGCAGTTTCGTCCGGGAGTCATGGACCGATTGGGCGTTGGTTATGAGGAATTGAAGCGCGTAAACCCTCAACTAATTTACTGCTCTATTACGGGTTATGGCCAATCTGGTCCCAACAGAGATCGTGCTGGGCACGATAACAATTATTTGTCCCTTTCCGGACTTAACGGCTACTGTGGTCGAGAGGAGGAGAGGACACCGATTATGGGATTACCCATAGCAGATCTTGCCGGCGGTTCTTTACACGCGGTTGTGGGATTACTTGCAGCAGTGAATCAGCGCTCCGTCACCGGTGAGGGTCAGCATGTAGATGTCAGCATGACAGATGCGATTTTCGGCATGAACACCATGTTTGGCTCCCAGTATTTGGCGGGAAATGAGGAGCCAAAACCGGGTACTGGCAATCTCAACGGCGGTACCTTTTACGATTACTACACCACTGCCGATGGACGCAGTCTTTCCATTGGCAGTTTAGAACCACATTTTTTTCAGCGCATGTGTGTGGCCCTGGGTCTGGAGCATCAAATGAGCCTCGGTAGCCAACAAGATCTCCACAGCCAAAAACAATTTAGAGCCCTAATCGAAGCGAAGGTAGCAGAGAAAACACTGGCCCAATGGAGCGAGATTTTTGATCCGCTAGACGCTTGCGTTGAGCCAGTTCTCAGCCTAGCAGAGGCCTGCGATAGTGAGCAAATCAAGCAGAGGGACTTAATCGTAGACATAGAAACCTACCAGGGAACCACACAGAGACAAATTGGCAGTGCTATTAAATTTTCCGCCTCGACACCAACCTATGGCCGCTGCGGTGCACCGCTCGGCGAGCACAGTAAAGAGATTCTGGAACAAGCCGGATTGAGTGCAGAGGAAATCTTTAAAGTACAGGAGAGCGGCATTTTGGGTTAGCCATAACGGACAACGGCGACTGACATCACTCAGTCTCGGTGATTCGAAGAAACTCAACCGATCGCTTTATAAAGCCAACTTTGACGGTTATCTTGAAGCGTTGATGGTCAATTAATCGCAACGTCATTGGGTGCATTCGTTTGAGCTGGGGAACGTAAATCAAGCCACTCCAGAGACGCTCATCAGAATCGTAAACAACTTTATCGAGTAAGGTTTTACCCACCGATGTGTCATCATCGTCATTCTGAGTTATTACGCCATTTACCGAGGCCTCGTTGAAAGACAACTGGACCCAAAGAGGATCTTCAGCGTGCTTCCAAACACCAAGTAACTGGGATGAGTAATCATCTTTTATTTCCTCAGCAAAACCGAACACAGAGATCACTAAAGAGAATGCCCATACGAAAAAATATTTACTCATGGCTTTTATCTCTCACCTTTTACCTGTTGTATCCACATAACTTGCCATCACTGGTAACACAGAAAGAATGCGCACCCATATCTATAGGTGCGCATACTCCCAACCCTAGAACGTCTTACCCTGTTCTGCCAATGACACTAACAACGGGCTTGGCGTCCAGAAATCGTCCCCTGTCTGCTCTTGGTAACTGCGCAATTTTGCCACAACCTTATCCAGACCCAGGGTATTGGCATAATGCATTGGGCCACCGCGATAAATGGGCCACCCATAACCGTACACATAAACCACATCAATATCGCTTGCACGCATGGCGATTCCCTCTTCAAGGATTTTTGCCCCTTCATTGACCATCGGCAAAATACACCGATCGAGGATTTCCTCATCCGAGATTTGACGCTGCTCAATTCCCTCTTTGGTGGCGTGATCTGAGATGATATCGGCAACTAGCTGGGATGGCGAAGGTCGTCGCTTGTCATCATAATCGTAATAGCCCGCGGCGGTTTTCTGACCTCGACGACCCTGCTCACAGAGTCGATCTCTAACTGTTTCACTGTTTGACGCCGCTTCGTCCCATCCCAGATCTAAACCAGCCAAATCGGCCATTTGGAAAGCACCCATGGGAAAGCCGAAATCGAACAGAATTTTGTCCACCTGACCCACTGGCGCACCTTCAAGTGCAAGCAGGTTGGCCTGATGTTGGCGCATGAACAAAATGCGGTTGCCAACAAAACCGGGGCACACGCCCACCAAAGTCGCCACTTTCTTAATCCGTTTGGCAAAACTCATGCAGGTTTTTATCACCCGATCTGCGGTTTTCTCACCACGCACGATTTCCAATAATTTCATCACATTGGCGGGTGAGAAAAAGTGCAACCCAATGACTGATTCAGGTCGCTCAGTGGCACTAGCAATCTCATTCAAATCAAGCGCTGAGGTGTTGGATGCCAGTATGGCTTCTGGCTTAGCCACCTGATCCAGACGGGCAAAAATATCTTTTTTCACCGCCATATTCTCGAACACAGCCTCAATGATCAGATCGCAATCAGCCAGTTCAGCAACATCCAGAGCACCGCTTATAAGGCCACAGCGTTTTTCTACATCTTCAGCAGTTAAACGACCTTTACGGGCGGTATTCTCATAATTTTTGCGGATGGTTCCCAGGCCTCGTTGCAGAGCTTCATCACTGGTTTCCACTATGGTCACCGGTATGCCCACGTTGGCCATATTCATGGCAATACCGCCACCCATGAGGCCGCCACCGATCACGCCAACTTTATCGATGGCAAGTTCTTCCACATCTCTAGCGATTCCATCAACCTTAGACGCTTGACGCTCAGCGAAGAAGAAGTACTGCTGAGCCTGAGATTGAGGACCAGTCATCAATTCCATAAACAGTTTTCCCTCGGTTTTGATGCCTTCATCAAAAGGTTGAGAGACGGCCGCCTCGACGCAGCGGATATTGTATTCTGGGGCTAGAAACCCACGTGTCTTGCGCGCGATCTGCTTGCGCACCTGATCAAAGATTGCAGGATTATCGATGGCACTCTGCAACTTATCTTGGCGGTCTCTTACCCGAGGATGGCTGTCCGCAGAGACACAATCCCGAGCAAACTGTATGGCTTCTTGGAGTAAATCTCCTTCAACGATTTTATCGATCAAACCCGACTGCAGTGCATCCTGAGCGCCGATGGGTGCTCCAGATGTAACCATAGAGAGCGCTTTTTCAACACCTACCACTCTGGGCAATCGCTGAGTCCCACCGGCTCCGGGAAGCAGCCCGAGATGAACTTCAGGAAGCCCGAATTTAGCATCGCCACTGGCCACTCGGTAATTGCAACAGAGTGCAGTTTCGAGGCCACCTCCGAGGGCTGTACCATGAACGGCTGCAACAACCGGTTTGGAGGCATTATCCAACGCGGCTAACACAGCGGGCAAGTGAGGCTCTTTTGGTGCACTGCTAAATTCACTGATATCTGCACCGGCGATAAATGTGCGGCCCACACAGTGCACCACAATAGCGTCCACCGACTGATCCGCCAACGCTGTTTCGACGCCTTTAAAAATACCTAGGCGAACACCATGACTCAATGCATTTACCGGTGGATTATTAATTGATACTACTGCAGTTCCATGATCTATAGTCAAATCCACCATATCAGTAACAGCTACCATTCTTCCTTCTCCATTTTGTTATTAAAATTTGTTGTCGAGGAGCGACTTTATACTGAAAAACCAAGGGGTGCAAAATCATTTGCGTCAGTTCTACTGAGAAAGTAGTCGCTGAATCTCTCGACTGAATAACCACAGTCGGTCCTGACCCCACAGCGACAACTGGGGCTGCCCCTGTCCATCCAATAACCGAAAACTTGGCGCGCCCCAAAGGCCACTGTCATACATCGCTCGCCGGTTATCCTCAAGCATGGCTTGCCAATCATCTGCTCCCAACACAGCTTGTGCAGAGGACCAATCCAAACCGGCTTTCTCCACCACATGCCGCAGACCACTGTCATTATTAGTGTTTATTCCCTCGGCAAAAGCCGCCCCTAGAAAATTGGAGAGCAATTCATTGCCCTTACCCTGACTGCAAGCCCAGGGATACAAGGAATAGCATCGTCGGGTAGGTTCACCTATGGGGTCATAAAAACCTCCAAAAGGTATACCTGCGGCGCGCGCCTCTCGGGCGCAGTCACTGAAAATATAAAACCCCTTCTCTCTGGTGGCTGGAACCCCTCGCATCACCATCGGCAGAATAGGTCGTACTCTCAGAGTCACACCGGTTGCCCGGGCCAGAGCAACCGCTCGATCAAAGACAATAGCGGTGTAAGGACTTCGCAGAGAAGCGAACATTTCCAAAGTGAGGCTACCATTGTCTTTCAGCGGGCCCCACTCTATCTGCTGTTGTGGCGCTAAACGGGCTTCATCCGGTCGTCTATCGACTTCCAAGTCAGCCAACCTCTGCTCTAAGTGATAGAGACGATCTACCCCCCAATACCACTCGCCAGCATAGTAAAACATAGCACCTGAGTAATGCTTGAGCGCTGCACGACGCTCATTGCCCTGCTGAATTTTAGCGGCGACCTGTTGCGCCGTGCTCTCGCCATGGAGCTCGGCTAATTGTTCCAGAGCAGATTGGTCACTTTGCCAAAAAGCAGTGCTAACAGTAAGGCTCTGGGTGATAAATTGTTGATCATCAAAGCTAGCCAGAATTGACTGCGCCAACGACAGCAAGGGCTTTGGTGGGATATTTGCCTGCGGTGGAAACTCCAATCCATAGTGAGGCGCGATTTTTAGTGCATCATAGCGAGATAAATTGGCAAGCAGCTCTGGTTCTGGCGTATTAGCATTTGTTGATGCGGATACCAGATGACATTTCACCTGAATATCATAGCGGCTGAGTAACTGGCTGAGCATTTGCACGGCGAGATGACTGTAACCATCATCTACCTGATGAAAGTACTCCACCACATGAGGTTGGCCTGAATGTTGACGCTTGCGTTCAGCACGTCGACGTTTGGCATCTCTTCTGTCCAATGAAACTACTCGCCGCACGACCTTTGATGTGACCCACCGAGCCAGCGCACTGGGATCCATGGTGGCGGCACCGCCCTGCTCTTTAAATTGGTCTGTCATCTGCAACTCCAGATATTGTGCAAAAAATCAATTGAACAGCGCCTCACATCCGGTGCCTTTAAGTAAGTCGTCCACTCTGACCCTATCAATCTGTTTCAAATCCGCGTATCGTTCGCGTAACCATCTTGCGCATTTAGCCTGGTAGGGGAACGTCTGCTGAGACCAGAGCCCACCATCGATAGTGGCTTGCCAAGTCTTTTCACCACAGGCCAGCGCCTGAGCATTAGCAATCAAAGCAGGCACATAGACACGTCCCACTTCGGCAAGTAAAAGCTGCAATCCAGAATTTGATGCATCCATGCTGGCCCAACAGGTCGCAGATATATCCAAACCACATTGATCTTCCATTAAACTCGTCCAGGCAACCACTCGCGGCGCTATCTGGTGGGCAATTTCACGGGAAGTGGGATCAAAACCAGCTAACTGGGTTAATTGCCCGTAAATAGCAAAGTCACAGGCACTGGGGCGACTGCCTAAAATAAAAGGCCTGCTCTCCAACAACAGCTCCAGCGCCTGCAGAAACCGTCTGTAACTGGTCTCAATCAAAGGTGCTGTGGTGGAATTGGAACCGACGACGTGAAGACGATCGATTTGTCTCTGGGATATTTGTGCTTTAGCTTGTTGGAAAATCTGCTTGGGCATGTCCACTGAATGGGTGTAGGGAAGCAAAGTACCTGCATTATCGGCATCCTGTTCAAATGCCCAGCGATAATGAAACATATACTTGGTGCACCACTCATCACCAAAATCTTCCAGCAAATAGTCAATGAATGCTGTGGCGGGATCGTCGGGAATCACTGAACGCTGATTGTAATGCTCCTCCAAATAGCGAATGATTGGGGTCGAATCACATACTGCTTGCAACACGCCTAGATCGTCGGGTAGAACAAAGGTAGGTAAGAGAGCAACCTTTGGTGGCTCTATTTTCATTGACGATAGGATCTGCCTGGGCTCGCCCCAGATAATTGAATAAGGAATACGTCGATAGCGCATAAGCGCTACCATTTTTCGAGTGTAGGGTGATGGGATGGCACCAATCAACGTCACTGGTTGCGAAGGTTTCATTGGAAAGTTGACCCCTTGATTGAAATTATAATTTACAATATATTGACATACATAGTGTCATGATGTCACTAACAGGCTAATACAACTCGCCAAAGGCATAACAGATGACAAGCAAAAAGTGGTTACTCCTTACTTTACTCGCCCTAGTCATTGTTGTGCTCGTGGTTATCAATCGTGGATCCATAGCCTCTGCTCTGCTACCTCGCGGTATGGTCAACATGATGGCTGCCGATGGTATAGCCGATCTTGGTGATGGTATGCATCTAGCGCTATGTGGCGCCGGCGGTCCAATGCCGAGTGAAAGCCGGTCAGGTCCTTGCGTTGCCATAATCGTCAATGAAAAAATGTTCGTGGTGGACGCGGGAACCAACGGTGGGCGAAATCTCGGTCGCATGCGCCTCAACACCGGTCAGATAGAGGCGGTTCTCCTCACCCACTTTCATTCAGATCATATCGACGGGTTGGGCGAGCTAGCAATGCTGCGATGGATAACAGGAACTAACAACTCTCCACTGACAGTGTTGGGTCCGCCGGGAGTCTCCACTGTAGTCGACGGTTTCAACAAAGCCTATTCTCAAGATGCAATTCATCGCTTTGATCACCATGGCACTGAAGTGGCAGACCTCAATGGCAGTGGCATGATGCCGCGAAAATTTTCAGTTCCAGAGGAAGGAGAGAAAGCGGTGGTTTACAACCGTGATGGTTTGCTAATCGAGGCTTTCTCGGTCAATCACGCACCAATCTCACCCGCCGTGGGCTATTTGTTCAATTACAAGGGTCGCAGTATTTTAATTTCTGGGGATACAACGAAAAATAGCAACGTTGAATTGTTTTCACAGGACGTCGATTTACTGGTGCACGAGGCTCTGTCACCGAAACTGTTGCAAATGATGAGTGATGCGGCGAAAAAAGCCGGCAACATCTCGGCAAGCAAAATCTTCTATGATGTTCTGGACTACCACGCCAGCCCAGTAGAGGCTGCTGAAATTGCCCGTGATGCGAAGGCCAAGCATTTGCTCTACTATCACATTGTTCCACCCCTAGACATTCCGGGCCTGGATGCAATCTGGCTCGAGGGAGTCGATGAGGTTTACAAAGACTACACACTTGGCGCTGATGGCACACTAATATCGCTGCCAGAAAACTCATCAGACATCATTGTCGTAAAGAAGTCATTATAAGTGAGAGGCATCCAGCAAAATCGCTGCACAGGCTCTGTTAACAAATTGTCATACGACATCAAAGCTGTAGAATGTGGCTAGCTTTCTTCAGGAGAATCGAGGACTTTATTTATGACGCAAATGGGAATCTCAGCCTCCTTAACCGATGATAAGACCGACGGTAGGCTATTGCGCAGTGAGCGCAGTCGTAAACTTATTATCCAGTCAATGGTGGATTTAGTTGACGAGGGTTATCTGGTGCCCACAGCACAGCAAGTTGCTCAGCGAGCGGACGTTGGTATTCGCTCTGTGTTCAGGCACTTCGACGATATGGACGATATCTTTGAAACTGCCAATGAAATAATTTTTGAAAACGTCAAATCTCTGTTTACTGGTGGAGATCGAACCGGGACTCTAGAACAACGCATACTCCATGCTACAGAGCAGCTGAGTTCTGGTTATGCGGCCACTAAAAACTTTATTTTGTCTGGCAAAATTCGCATGTGGAACACGCCGGTAATTCGAAAAAATTATCTTCTCAATCAAAAGCGTTTACAAAAAGAACTAGAGAACTGGATTCCCGAAATCACACAATTAGACACAATCAACCAACAGAACGCCTACGCCGTGGCGTCCTTTGACTACTGGCACAGACTTCAGGAAATACAGGAATTACCCGATGGAGACTGTGTCTTGGCGATTTCGCAGCAACTAAAAAAGATCCTCTGTTAAACAGGTGGTGGCTGGAAGAGTCGAAAAAACTCTTTTCCGACGTTTAATCCAATAGTTTCGTGACCCGCTGTCCTCAAACAAGCTCAACAAAGGATCAGGTGCTGTGATATAAATCGCAGGAAGCGATCCAAAATTTGCCAAAATCACAATAAAAAAGGGGAACTATGAAAACGAAAGTTGCTCTCATTGTTGGGGCTGGAGATGCCATAGGAAGTGCCATAGCGCGTAAATTTGCTGAGCAAGGCCTCACCGTATGCGCCACGCGTCGAAATGGCGATAAACTCAACCCTCTTCTCGAAAAAATTCGCACAGATGGCGGAACAGCCCATGGATTTACCTGCGATGCGCGCAGAGAAGAGGATACCATCGCACTGTTCCAAAAAATCGAGACAGAAATCGGTGAGATCGACGTCATGGTATTCAACGTGGGCGCCAATGTACCCATGGGCATTCTGGAAACTGACAGTCGTAAGTTCTTTAAAATTTGGGAAATGGCTTGTTTCGCCGGTTTCTTAAATGGCAGAGAGGCAGCTCGCTACATGACCGAGAGAAACCGCGGTACAATAATATTTACCGGCGCCACGGCAAGTGTGCGTGGTGGGGCCAACTTTGCCGCCTTTTCCAGCGCCAAACAAGGCTTACGGGCCGTGGCCCAGAGCATGGCTCGTGAACTGGGTCCGCAAAACATTCATGTTGCCCATGTCATTATCGATGCCGCCGTGGATACCCAGTGGATTCGGGATAATTTTCCAGACTACAGTGAGCGCAAAGCAATCGACGGTATAGTCAATCCCCTCGACCTGGCCGAAAACTATGTCACATTGTATAAACAACCGAGAAACGCGTGGACCTTTGAACTGGATGTACGCCCCTGGGATGAGCGCTGGTAACACCTGAGCAGGAGACCGAACAATGGCAAAAACCATAGAGTTTTACTTTGATGTGGGCAGTCCCACCGCCTACTTGGCACACAAAAAATTACAACAGATCAAGCAGCAACACAACTGCACAGTGAACTATACGCCTGTTTTACTCGGTGGATTATTCAAAGCCACCGGCAATAGCTCACCTGTAACTGTCCCGGCCAAGGGTCGCTATATGCTTGAGGACGATTTACCACGATTTTCAGCGCTTTACAGTGCGCCACTGAAAGCAAACCCGTTTTTCCCCATCAACACGCTAAATCTGATGCGTGGGGCGGTTTACGCCATTGATAAAGACTTCTTCGACGACTATATAGACGCTATCTTCAATGGGATTTGGGTGGAGCAAAAGGATATGGGTGATCTCACCTGCGTCACACAAACCCTGGAGCAGGCTGGTCTCAATGCAGAGGACATTATCGCCGGCACCCAACTGCCAGAGGTAAAAAGCCAGCTCATAGAGAACACTGAAGCGGCAGTAAAACGCGGGCTTTTTGGCGTACCAACTTTTTTTGTCGATAACCAAATGTATTTTGGTCAAGACCGGCTAAACTTCGTAGAAATCGCCGTGGCTAATGCAAACTCAGAGTAAAAGCACATAGAGACTGATTATGTTGAAGAAAATTTTATTACCGCTACTAACACTGATAAGTGTCACGGTGACGGCAAAAGATACCACCTTAGTAAACGAAGCCAGTATTGAAAACCCCGCGGGCGAATGGCTCAGCTATGGTAGAACCTACCGTGAACAACGATTCAGCCCGCTAAACGATATCAATCGAGATAATGTAAATGAATTGGATCTTGCCTGGTCATTCAAATTCGACACCGCTCGCGGAATGGAAGCCACGCCCATAGTCCACAATGGCGTTATCTACATAAGCACTGGCTGGAGCCACGTACACGCCCTAGACGCGAGAACCGGCGTAGAACTGTGGCACTACGATGCCGGAGTGCCCAAGGCACAGTTAGCCAAAACTTGCTGTGGGCCGGTGAACCGCGGCGTGGCGATTTGGCAGCAAGATGAAAACTCGCCCCTTCAAGTGTTTTTTGGTGCCTTAGATGGCCGTCTAATCGCATTAGATGCGACTACGGGCACTGAAAACTGGTCTGTTCAGAGCACACCCACCGACGGCAATTACAGTGTCACAGGTGCACCGCGAATCGTCAAAGGCATGGTGATCATAGGCAATGGAGGTGCAGAACTTGGTGTACGCGGTTACGTCAGCGCCTACGACGTGCATACCGGTGAGATGAAATGGCGATTCTACACAGTGCCAGGAGATCGCAACAAACCTCAAGAAAATGCGGCGCTCGAAGCTGCTCTGGAGACTTGGAGCGGGGATGAATGGTATAAACTTGGCGGCGGTGGCGGCACGGTGTGGGATTCTTTGGTCTACGACCCCGCTCTGGATCTACTTTACATTGGAACCGGCAATGGATCGCCTTGGAATCGCGATCTACGCAGTCCCGGTGGCGGTGATAACCTCTATCTAAGCTCCATCGTTGCCCTGCGCCCAGACTCGGGAGAATACGTCTGGCACTACCAAGTAACACCGGCTGACAATTGGGACTACACAGCGACACAGCAGCTGGTGTTAGCCGAACTCGAGGTTGACGGCCAGCCACGCTCCGTCATTATGCAGGCACCAAAAAATGGATTCTTCTACGTTCTTGATCGTATTACCGGCGAGCTATTGTCTGCAGAAAAATTTGGCCGTGCCACCTGGGCGACCCATGTGGATATGGAAACTGGCCGCCCGGTGGAGAGTAAATTTGCTGATTACCAAAACAATGGTGGTAGTTTTATCTGGCCGTCGCCCTATGGTGCTCACAACTGGCAGCCAATGTCATTCAGCCCCAAAACCGGCTTGATGTACATTCCAGTTCAAAGCATTCCCGCCTATTTTAGTGCCGAAAAAGAGGTATCTTACCGGGTTAATCGCTGGAACACTGGCGTGGACTTGAATACCAATCGCGATCCCAAAAGTTGGGTAGCGGCGCGGGCATCCATGGATGCACTGGTTTATGGACAATTGGTGGCTTGGGATCCGATAAATCAGACCCGCGCCTGGAAAGTGCATCACAACAAGCCCTCCAATGGCGGCATTCTCAGTACGGATGGAGATCTGGTCTTTCAAGGCACCTGGGACGGCACCTTTGCCGCCTATGACGCCTACAACGGCGACAAACTGTGGCAGTACAAAGCGGACAGCGCGGTGCTCGCGGGACCAGTGAGTTATGAATTGGATGGCGAACAGTATATCGCGGTAGCTCAGGGCAGCGGCGGTGTGGTAATGATGACCGTTGGTGATGAATTGCAGCGCAACAAAATCAATCACAACAGACTGCTAGTATTCAAACGCGGTGACTTCAACAACACTCAGATGCAAATTGACGATCAGCTGACCACCTTAAAACCTCTGGGCAGGCCCATCAACAGAGACCCTGAGGTCATTGCCTACGGTGAATCTCTGTACCACAACAACTGTGCCTCTTGCCATGGCATAAACGCGCTGAGCAACTATGTGGTACCAAATCTACGCTACATGAGTGAGCAGACCCATGAAGAGTTCGCCACCATCGTGCTGGGCGGTTCTCGCACCCACAAAGGCATGATTGGGTTTTACGACACACTGAGTCTAGATGACGTCGATGCCATTCACACCTATTTGGATAACAAACAGGATAATCTTCCAGAGAGATTAGAATTGAGCTTCTGGCAAAAAATTGAGTACTGGGTCAACTATTGGATGGCAAAACTTGGCGAGATGTTCCCCGAGTTACTCAATGCCACCCGAGACTTCATTATGTGAGCCAACGCAATCGCCGGCACTTAAGATAAGGATATACCGAGAGAATGACTACAACCAAAGGCTTATTTCAGTCGGATTGCGACAGATTTGATGGCATTCGTCCAATTAATATCTATGGTATGAGATTGGTTTATCTTTTGATGGCCACACTGCTGGCCTTCGATGTATGGCGTTATATTCTTACCAATCAGCAACAGTGGAATCCCGGAGATGCAATGAACTGGAGCGTCTGGGCTGCATTCACACTGTTTGCTGCCATTGGCATGTTTCGCACAGTAGAGATGATTCCTATACTACTGTTGGAAATTACCTACAAGACCATCTGGTTAATCTTAGTGGCGCTACCTCTGCTGTTACATGGCAATCTAACGCAGGATACAACCGACGGGATGATCGCGCCTTTTGCAATGGTAATTTTACCCATCGCTGTGATCCCCTGGGGATATGTATTAAGAAAGTATCTGGCAATAGGAAAGACCCGCTAGACCAGTCAACTCACCAATGCTATTGTCATCGTCTACCACTCCAAGAGACAAAAAGCACAGGGAGTATTGCCGTGACACCCTCAATTAATAAATTCTGTCCTCGCTCCGGCAAACCAGTAGCATCGGACTCACTGACCACCTATAAAACCCACACCATAGAATTCCGTAACCCCGGTGGCAGGGATAATTCTGACCATGATCGCAGCAATAACTCCGGTGACACCGGTTACTTCGACATCGTCATCAAAAAACTGAAACTTTAATGTGGTGAAAGATAGTTTACCTATTAGTGCTGAGATATCCATTGACTATTTTCTTCTTATTTCAGGCACTTTTTATCCACTAAATGTAAATAAAACTTTACTTTTATCGACGGCAGCACTATTATCGCAATGTCAACTAAACTTTACATTATATGGAGCTAAACAATGGGTAAAATCACTGATGCAATTTTAATTAAAGGACTACCTGCAACTGATGTTAGAAACGCCAACAAGGTTAATCTGTGGGCATTATTGTGGGCCGCCACACTGGCCGCGTCCCTGACCATACAAGAGATGCAAATCATACAGGGTGCCGCTATGAGCCTAGCTTTAGCCTCATTAAATCTCGCTGTGGGTATGATGCTGGTAATCTCCTATCGCCGCATGCTCATCACTCTTGATGAGATGGAGCGACGGATACAATACAACGCATTGGCCTCAGCAGTGGCCGCGAGTTTGTTAGTCTATGGTGTCAATTCAATTCTTTCTAATGTCGCTTTAACCGAAGAGCTCAGCTCATCGGAAATGATTATGATTCTCTCTCTGACCTACTGCGTGGGCTTAATCGCCGGCAGAGTGCGCATGGCATGAACAATAAATTGAAGTCTCTGAGAGCTGATAAAGGTTGGACCCAGGCCGACTTGGCATCCCTACTAGGAGTGTCTAGGCAAACTATAATCGCCATAGAGAAGGGTAAGTTTGACCCAAGCCTACCACTTGCATTTAAGGCCAGTCGCTTATTTGCACTGCCCATAGAGCAGATATTCTCAGATCAGGGTGCGGTATAAAAATACAATCAAAACACAAGTGACAAACCAGGTCGTCGTTGTCTCTCACCAACGTAATCATTGCGTTAAATCAAAATAGCGTAACAGTCAAAAACCACGCCCCTATCCGCGCTATTTGCAGTTAGGGGCTATCTAATTTACCGATGGGCTCACACCATCTGCTCGCCACTCTCAGCGTGTTGCCGGACGATATCCGGGCACTGAAAACGCTCACCATACAGTGACGTCAGTTGCTCGCAACGATCGATAAATGCCTGAAATCCATAGGTGTTAACGTACTGTATAAAGCCACCCGTGTGTGCCGGTGCACCTATACCCATAATGGAACCTATGTTGCCATCGGCAACCGAGCGCAGCACGCCGGTTTGTAGACATTTGAGCGCCTCAATCACCTGCCGAAACATCAGTCTATCTTTGATGTCATCCTCTGGTACATAGACATCTTCTTTGTAGTAGAGATCGTACAGTCCGGGCCAGATATTTTTCGAACCATCAGCGTGGTATTCATAGTAACCGCCGCCGTGATGGCGACCTCCACGACCATTGTCAGTTATCATATCCGCAATCACCCGTCGAGTGACATCACCATTGGACCATTTGTCCGCCACACCCATGGCGGCCCAGGTTTCCCCTGCTTTACGTGTCAACTCCAGGCTGGTTTCATCGCCCACCTGAAGTGGCCCCACCGGCATGCCGATGGCCTTGCCCATATTGTCAATTTTTACTGGGTGCACGCCCTCAGTGAGCAACTGCAGACCCTCATCGAGGTAGGTGCCAAAGGTTCTAGAGGTGAAGAATCCGAGGGAATCATTCACTACAATAGGGGTTTTGCGGATCTGCTGAGTGAAATCAAAAGCCTTGGCCAGGGCTTCATCACTGGTTTTGTCGCCCACGATAATTTCCACCAGCGGCATCTTATCCACTGGAGAGAAAAAGTGGATGCCAACGAAGTTTTCAGGCTTATCCGCCGCTTTTGCCAACTCAGTTATCGGTAGTGTAGACGTATTAGAGCCCCAGAAGCCATCGTCGGATAAGTACTGCTCGGTGTTAGCGATTATGTTGTTCTTCAGTTCGATATTTTCAAACACGGCTTCGATAATCAGGTCACAGCCCGCCAGATCACTGTCTTGCGCGGTTGGCAAAATTAGGTCGAGCAGCGCATCAGCTTGCGATTGAAATATTTTGCCACGCTTCACTGCCTTGCTCACCAAAGCTTCAGAGTAGGCCTTGCCCTTTTCTGCCGCCTCCAGTGTCATATCTTTGAGCACCACTTGGATTCCGGCTTTGGCCGCAACATAAGCAATACCCTGACCCATCATGCCAGCGCCCAACACGCCCAGTTTACGCGTAGGATTTTTCTCAACATGCTTTGGTCGGCTGGCGCCGGCGTTGATCTCGCCCAGCTGAAAGAAAAATGCATTGATCATATTCTTCGCAACCGGCCCCGTGACAACTTTGATAAACTCACGTCCCTCAACACGGAGCATAGTATCTATGTCCAGAACTGTAGACTGAAAAGCGATATCCATTGCAGCGGTCATTTGGGGCATCAAGCCACGGGTTTGCTTGTGTAACATGGTGGGCGCCATGGTGGCGAACTGAGCATTGCGCGGAGAGTTTACCGCGCCACCGGGTATTTTGTAGCCTTTCTTGTCCCATGGCTGCACAGCGGCGTCTGCATTGGCCTTGTTATCCATTATCCAGGACTTAGCTCGAGGTACTAATTCGTCCAGTGAAGACACTATCTCGTGAATAAGGCCGCCCTCTAGCGCTTTCTCAGGGGTTAGACGCTGACTCTTTAAAATGATATCCAACGCCTTCTCGACACCGATAAGCTTTGTCAGACGCACCACGCCACCACCAGCGG
Source organism: Porticoccaceae bacterium (assembly GCA_964230135.1). Taxonomy (GTDB): domain Bacteria; phylum Pseudomonadota; class Gammaproteobacteria; order Pseudomonadales; family Porticoccaceae; genus HTCC2207. The sequence continues at coordinate 89,257 of CAXRFT010000010.1, forward strand.
GATACACACCAATGGCACACTCTGGCAGACCGATTTGTACTGATTTGTGGTTGTAAGCTAGTCGATAGTTGCAAGCCAGAGACAGCTCGTAGCCTCCACCCAAAGCAGCACCGTTGATGGCTGCAACCACAGGCACTGGCAGCTTTTCCAAACGCCTGAAGTGACTCTTAATCAGCTCGCCATTGGCAAATAAAGCCGCTTCATTGCCAGCATCCATTGACACCAGCTCGTTGAGATCGGCCCCGGCAAAGAAAACCTTCTTGGCAGAAGCGAAAACAACACCAGCGAGATCTTTCTCTGCCTCCAGCCGCACCACCGTCTCATCCATAACAGCGGTGTACTCAGCATTAATGGCATTAACCGGTCCGCTCATATCCATTGTGATAGTAACAATGCCATCACTATCTTTTTCGTACTTAAAAACACTCATTATTCAGCCCTTAACTTGTTCGTCTCACCCTAATCACGAGCGAATTAGACCCGCTCAATCAAGCAGGAAATGCCCATGCCTCCGCCGACACAGAGCGACAACATGGCCCGTTTAAGCTGACGCCGCTCCAATTCATCCAACATGGTGCTGACCAAAATAGCGCCAGTGGCACCCAAGGGATGACCCATGGCAATGGATCCGCCATTTACGTTGGTAATCGAGTGATCAATATCCAAGTCTTTCATGTAGCGAAGTGCCACAGAGGCGAAGGCTTCATTGATTTCCCACAGATCAATATCGTCCGGGGTTAACCCCGCCGTCTTGAGGCATTTTTTCGCTGCCGGCCCCGGACCTGCCAACATAATCACAGGATCTGATGCCAGTATTGACCCAGCCACAATACGTCCTCTCGGGGTTAGATCGAGGTCTTTGCCAGCTTGCTCAGAACCAATTAATACAGCACTAGCACCATCCACAATGCCAGACGAATTTCCTGGAGTATGAACATGAGAAATACCTTCTAATGTGTTGTATTTATTCAATATAATCTCGTCAAATGCCATGTTTCCCATCATTTCGAAAGAGGGCCTCAATTTACCCAGAACCTCCATGGTAGTGTCTGGTTTAATAAAGTCATCACGCTCGAGAATCATCAGCCCATTCTTGTCTTTTACCGGTATCACAGAGGCATCAAAGTAACCACTGTCACGCGCATGGGCGGCACGACGCTGAGATTCCATCGCGTAGGCATCGACGTCTTCACGGGAGTAACCATCAATAGTGGCAATGGTGTCTGCACCTATTCCCTGGGGCACAAAGCTCTGCTCAATGGCAAACGCAGGATCATTAGTCATGGCACCACCGTCGGATCCCATGGGAACGCGTGACATGCATTCAACACCGCCAGCCACCACCAGATTCTCCCAACCAGAGGCAACTTTCTGAGCCCCGGTATTAACCGCTTCCAAGCCGGAAGCGCAGAAACGGTTCAACTGAACTCCGGCCACTGATTCATCCCAACCGGCGTTCTGCACAATCATTTTTGCAATATCACTGCCCTGCTCTCCCACCGGTGACACACAACCCATCACCACATCATCCACATAGGACGTATCCAAGTCATGACGCTCCTGCAAAGCTCTCAATAAGCCAGCACCGAGATCAATGGGCTTGACTTCATGGAGACTTCCATCTGCTTTACCCTTACTGCGAGGGGTTCTAATGGCATCGTAAATGTAGGCTGTATTGGCTGTCATAATGTCACCTCAAACTGGTTGTTTTTACTGAATTTACCGTCACTTTCGGTCTCAATTAGGAACCGGTGTACTTGGGCGGACGTTTTTCAACAAAGGCACGCATAGACTCCTGCAAGTCATTAGATTTTAAGCTGGTCATCAACGTGAACATGCCGTTGAACATCAGACTCTGCTCGGTGGTTAGGTTCTCGCTCTGGCGCAACATAAACTTGGTACCCTGCACGGCCATAGGAGGGTTAGCAGCAATCTGCTGTGCCAGTTGCATACCCTGATCATAGGCTTCATCAAAACTGGAATATACGTCATTTACCAAGCCAATTTTTTCCGCCCGTGCAGCGCTAATATCCTTCGCACTATAGGCCAACTCAGCCACATGACCAGCGCCCACAATGGCCGGTAATCGCTGCAAGGTACCGACATCGGCGACAAGACCAATACGAGTCTCCCGCACACTGAAGTTGGCATCCGCGGCGGCAATACGAATATCACAGGCCGTGACCATATCAATGCCTGCACCCAGGCAGTGTCCCTGTATCACCGCGATGACAGGCAACGCACTGTCAGCCAGAGAGGTGATGGCATCTTGAAATTGCTTAGTGCCCTCTAACTGGCGCAAGTTGGCCTCGGCCTCCGAACTGCCGGCCGCCTGTTGATGTGAAGCCATACCGCTGTTGACCAAATCGATGCCGACACAAAAGTGCTTGCCGCGGCCGGCGAGAATCACAACTCGAACATCGCTGTCCGCCTCCAGCGCCGCTATTGCTTTGGGAAGTGCCAACCACACCGCCTCCGAAAGGGCATTGAATTTATCCGGTCTGTCAAGCCAAATGGTGCCCACAGCCCCATTCTTCTCTATGCTCATGATATCTGAGGAAAAATCTGTCACTTTGTTATCTCCCTTTTTTACCTAAAATCCGGCGGCACCGGACTTAATGGTTTCGTATGTTGATTGATCAAGCAGTTTATATTCATTAGTTTTTGGCAACATGACATAGATAGCGTCATCCCCTACGTCAGTCAAATTGTAAGCTTGTTTTCGCAACTCTCCCTTGACCAACTTAAAGGTCCCCGTGGTATCAAGATCCGCCTGAATGCGCACAAATACTGGCTGTGCAAAATGGGGTAACTTATCGCAAACGAACT
>CAXRFT010000011.1:0-122159 GCA_964230135.1 Porticoccaceae bacterium
ACCAATCTCGCTGCCACCTGAGGGTTAGCCTGGTTTAAAGCGATGATTTGGTCGGCCAAAAATTGGTAGCCAGTTCCGTCAGCGGTGTGGAAATTAATCAGGTTTGCGGAGCAGAAAGCGCCTATTAGACTGCGAACCTTATTCGGATTAGTCATGGTGAAGGCGCTGTGTTCAAGCAGCCCTTTGACCCTTGCAAGTCCTTCCGGTTGGCTGTTGGTGGCCTGAATTTGCAACCACAAATTCATCACCAGCGCCTCATCGGCATACTGCTGCTCAAAGCTCCGAAGCGCTTTTTCAGCGTAATTTTGAGCTTCAGAGCAGTTGACCAGCGCGGTCAAAGCAGCGGCCTTGTCAGTCATATTATCTGCTTGAGAAAATTGCTTCCAAGCCAACTCAATACCCACAGCACCGGTGTGCATCAAATAGCTCAGTGCAGCGTTTTTCAGACTTCTGGCTCCAATCTGCTCAGCCTCGGGCGCATAGTCCACAGCGACATTGTGTCGCTCATAAACCTGGTTGAATTCTTTCACTAACGCTGCGGCCAATGCCTTGCGCATAAACTCTCTGGCGCTATGGATTGCTTCTGGCTGAATAACCTCTGCCAACTCGTGAAGCAGGGATTCGCTGGGCAAGCGCAGCATCAATGCCACCATGGCAGGATCTAAATGGTGGTTGCGCAACAGCGAGCCAAATGCAGTGACAGCCAGTGGGTCCAGCGCCAAAGTTCGCCCCGCTTGATAATCGGCAATGAGCTTGTTCAGCACAGACAGACAATAAGTCTGGCAGGCATCCCATCGGTTAAATCCATCAGAGTCGTAGGTCAGTAAATGTATCAACTGGGCATCGGTGTAGGAGAAGTTGAGCTTTACCGGCGCGGAAAAGCCTCTCAGCAGTGACGGTACAGGCTCAGCACTGATATTGTCGAAGGTGATGCGTTGACGTTTTTCATTGAGCTCTAAAGTAATTTCGCGATCGCCAGCCTGATTGAGTACCATATCTTCACCCGCAGCATCAACTAGCCCCAGTGTAACTGGAATGACGAAGGGTTTTTTATCGGTCTGCCCCGGTGTTTCCGGACAATGTTGAGTGAATTCCAGCGTGTAGGTGGCACCCTCTGGATCGAAACTGGAGGTTACATCCAGCACCGGTGTTCCAGACTGATGGTACCAGCGTCGAAACTGAGAGAGGTCGCGGCCACTGGCATCCTCCATGGCCACAACAAAATTCTCGACAGTCGCCGCCTCTCCGTCGTGTCGTTGAAAATAGAGATCGCTAGCTGCACGGAAGGTTTTCTCACCCAACAGGGTGCGATACATACCCACCACTTCAGCGCCCTTTTCATAAATGGTAACCGTGTAGAAATTGTTGATTTCCATATAGGAATCCGGCTGTACCGAGTGGGCCATAGGTCCACCATCTTCAGCAAACTGATGGGTTCTAAGAAAAGCCACATCCTCAATACGTTTCACCGTTGGCGAGTTCATGTCGGAAGAGAACTGCGCATCGCGATATACGGTGAAACCCTCTTTCAAGCTGAGTTGGAACCAATCTCTACAGGTTACCCGATTGCCCGACCAGTTGTGGAAATACTCATGGGCAACAATCGCTTCGACCCGCTGAAAAGCTGCGTCGGTGCTGGTTTTAGGGTTGACCAAAACAGCCGATGTATTAAAGATATTGAGGCCCTTGTTTTCCATGGCGCCCATGTTGAAATCGTCCACCGCCACAATCATGAAAATGTCCAGATCATACTCACGGCCATACACCTCCTCGTCCCAGCGCATAGAACGCTTCAATGAGAGCATAGCGTGATCACATTTATCCAAATCCTTTTCTTCAACAAAAATTTGCAGCTTCACCTCTCGACCCGAACAGGTGATAAAACTGTCTTCCACCACACTCAAAGTGCCGGCCACCAGCGCAAACAGATAAGATGGCTTTTTAAACGGGTCATGCCAGGTAACAAAGTGCCTGTCATTCTCCAGCTCACCCCGCTCAACGGGATTACCATTGGATAAAAGAATGGGGTACTGTTGACGATTGGCGATCACTTTGGTGGTGAATTCAGCCATCACATCAGGTCGATCGAGATAAAAGGTGATGTCTCTAAAGCCCTCAGCCTCGCACTGGGTGCAGTACATTGTTCGCGACCGATACAGGCCCATCATCGTGGTATTGAGCTGAGGTTTAATCAATACTTCGGTGATCAGAACAAAGCTGTCGGGAACATCAAAAATGGTGAGATGCTCCTCATCCCTGCGATATTGCTGATGATCCAAACGCACGCCATCAATCTCAATCCATTGCAGGTCGACACCGGAACCTCCATCTAAGGTCAGATCAGTACTCTTACCGTCACTCTGCGTGTTTCTATAAATAAAAAGTTCTGTTTTAACCGAGGTGATTTGCTCGCCTAGATCAAAGGTCAGCTTGGTTTTACGAATAAGAAAATCCGATACTTTGTACTGAGACAAATAGACGGTTTGTGGAGTGGAATCTTTCATAAAAATCTCTTCTAGTTAATAGGGCTTAGGCACTAAATTGAACGCGGTAAGCGGTATATTTTCGGATATTGATAACACCAGTATCAAGAAGCAAATATTGACCCTTGATGCCCTGTAACACGCCCTCCAGTTCGGGTTGCTTGTCGAGGTTAAAGCTCTTCACCTTGTCGGGGAATACAGCCACAGGATAATCAATGGTTTGGATGGATGACTGCTGCAAAAATTGCATGCCATTGAGACCGGCGTCTTCGGCCAGCTGAGCCAGCTCATCATGGCACTTTTCGATCAAGTCATCCCGAATTGTCGGCAAATCGAGTGCCTCGCTGTCACCTTTAAGCATTCTCTGCCACTGAGTTTTGTCAGCAACATGTTGGCGCAATCGGTCCTCGATTAAACCTGCTGTACGTCGGTCTTTGACTCTATAAATAGGCAACCCTTGGGTAGCCCCCTGATCAATCCAGCGCGTAGGTAACTGAGTACCTCGGGTAATACCCACTTTGACACCAGAAGTATTCGAAAGATAGACAAAGTGATCAGTGAAGCAATACTTTTCTCCCCACTGCGGATCTCTGCAGGTGCCAGCATGATAGTGACAGCGTTCGGGACTCATAATGCAGGTGTCACACTGTGGCAATTTTGTGAAACAGGGATAACAATACCCCTGGGAGAAACTCTTCTTGGAACGCCGGCCACAATGAATACAGTGAATATCACCCAGGTGCTCTATGCGCACTGTACTGCCAATGAACTGATTTAGCGGAACGCGGTGTTCATCCAGAGGGAGCTGGTAGTCCACTTCACCCGCCGCGTTAATACTGGATTCCAACTTCTGTAAGTGTCCTGACTGCTTGATCATGTCTAATTTTTCCACTTCAACGGCGTCTTATCAGAGGCTTTAGGCCCGCAGGCGGTTGCTTTTAAAGGAACAAATCCAGTTTTCTGATCATCCGGAAATGAGGCTTCGTAAGCAATAACTGCTTGCATTGACAGCGCCTTTTGCTCATCGGTTAGCACGCTGCCATCTGGCCACTTGCCAATTTCCACAGCTCGCTTTAGTCGTTGGTAGATGTCGGGCGTAATACTGTCAAGCAGTTGTTTAATATTCATAGATTCAGTTACGGTGTTTTTTTAAGCTTGCGTTGCAGGCCAAATATTAAGCCCAACAACATACCACAGAGCAAACCTCCGACATGGGCGGCGTTGGCAATTCCCGCGCCCATTATAAAGCTAACGATGGGTGTCATACAGAGCACAAGCCAGCCAATCATAAAGGGGACAATGCCCTTTGGCAGGGTTGTATTGTCGGTGGGATAAACTTTGTTAACAATCCAGAGGTACCCGATCAAGGCATAGACAACACCGGACATGCCACCAAATAAAATAGACCCACTCCACCAAGCCTGAGAGAGATTCGACACGATTCCAGAGAAAACCACCAGAGCTAGTAGATGAGGACCACCAAAATACCCTTCAATTCGCGAACCCAACATTGCCAGCCAAAGGCTATTAAAAATAAAATGAAGCATACCAAAGTGCAAAAATATCGGTGTGACTAATCGCAAATAACTGCTGCCATCAACACCGCCAAAACTGAAATAACTGATGGCAAAAGACAGATTAATAGACACCAATATTCCCCCGAGAGCACTCAGGGAAACTAAACTCGTCACCACCGGATATTGTTTGGCAGATAAATACCATTGCGGGTATCGCGACATTTTACGTCTATCTCTTCTCTATTTGCTCTCTGGCGTCTCACTATCTACGTCGAGGCGGCTACCCCAGCCCAATTTAGAACGACAAACGCTGTAAAAGTTATTGTCACTAGGATGTATCAAAACAATATCACTATAATGGCGCTTAATGGATATAAGGTCCCCCGGACGGGTTACGATGTCATTTTGACCATCGCAAGTTAACACTGGCTGCAGTTCGTTTCGCGTACTCACACGCACTTCGATTTCTGCACTGCCCTGCAGTGCGATGGGTCTGCTGCTCAATGTGTGGGGGTTCAACGGCACCACCACCATGGCATCGAGCTCCGGAAATAACAGTGGGCCTCCAGCGGACAGTGCATAGGCGGTGGATCCGGTTGGCGTGGAGACAATGAGTCCGTCCGACCTCTGACTGTAGACAAATTCTCCATCCACGTATAACTCAAAAGTCATCATTCTCGCTGACATGCCGGGGTGCAGAGCAATATCATTAACCGCTGTACCGTGGCCAATCTGTTGCCCATCCCGGACAACCTCAGTTTGTAACACAAAACGCCGAGTTTGTTTGTAATCACCAGACAAAACCGGAAGCACTCGCTGCTCTATCTCGTCCGGCGAAATATCGGTGAGAAAGCCCAAGCGCCCACGATTAATGCCCAGCAAAGGAATATCTGTGGAGGCCATTTTACGGCTCGCACTAAGCATACTGCCATCGCCACCAACAACGATGCCCAAATCGATGGTATCGATGAATTCTGCGAGGGGCAAAGCGCTCTTTACTGACCAATCAACCAGTTTCGCGGTCTGTTGCTCGTAGAATACTTCACGGCCTTGACTGGCCAAAAAAGTTTCCAGTTTCAGCAGTGATTCTTTGACTTCTGGGAGATCCAGAGTTCCCAATAGGCCAATTCGTTGGAAATATCCCATGTGTACCATCGCTTTATTGCACGTCAAGCGCAAGTATACAGACAGGATAAAGGATAGGCGAAACTTATTCAGTCAGTGCTGTTTTTCTCAGACACCAGCAATCAGGTATCTGAGAGTCGCATGTCAATGAACTAAGCAGCGCTTGCGAACCCGATAAAGCAATAGGCAGGTCAGCAGAAGCAACAGCGTCCAATCCTCTGAGTCAGCCGAGCCGATCGTACACCCACCGCCACCACCACCGCCTGTTGTTGGGGGTGCAGCTCGCGCAACTACAGAAATAGCGTCAGATACTAACTGTATGTTGTCATCAGCACTGCCGCTCCCGTTATCAACGTCGACGGTGACAATTAAATTTCCCGTTTGTGTACTTGGGCGAACTGTTGCGACGTATTGCCCCTCTCCCTGATAACTAAATGCAGTGACTGAGGCTCCGCTCATATTAACACTGGCGCTGAGCGCCATCCCTGCGAGGGGCTGACCATTTATCGTTCTTATTGTCGCCGTCATTTCGGTTGAATCTGAGACCGCAGCCACTAGCGAGGTTTTAGAAAACGACAGCGAGCTACTGGCCGTACTGGGCTGACCATAAACTCCAGCTGCTAGACCGCCGGGATCAGATAGACTACCGTTTAATTCACCGTCGGCATCATTTGGTCCACCCTCTTCAATAGAGAGCAATATACAGCGGTGCCCCCAGCTTAATCCGGGGGTATACTCATCACTCGAGATCTGCGGACAGGCGCCATCGATGCCAAGCGCGGAGGACACTGAATTATTAGAGTCTTCCACAAAATCACTCCAGCTCTGAGTCAACGGATCGTACTTGCGGTAAGACGAATTATCTGGAATTTGGTTAGCCAAGGGGATTATCAACTGATAAACATGTCCAAAGGTACCTCCCGTGAGAACAAAATCCAACAAATTGTCCGGGAAATTATAGTCCTCGTCTATTACGGCACCACTCGCAACCAAGAAGTCCTCAGACACAGTTCCATCAAAATCACCCTCGGAAAGTGCGTTCAGTCCGAGGCTGATTGTTGTGCCGGTGGAGGACTCAAGCAAAGCTGAATTATCATTAATTGGTATAAGATTGGATTGCTCCGTATTATCAAGATAGTCGGGGATCCTATCACCATCGGAGTCTGCAAAACCCTCCTCAGCGTCCGAAATGCCATCGCCATCTGAATCTGAGTTATCCATTAAAACAGGATGCTGCTCGGTCAATAAGACAATAGTGCCTACTCTTACATCAGCAGGCGGGTTGCCACTGTCAGTGACAGTTACTGGAAGTTTTACAGATCCCAATCCCATATCAGACGGATCTACCAAAAGCTGAGTGCCACTGTCACTGAGGGTGCCATTGCCAAACAGACCAATAGCTTCGGACCAATCAATAGTATGGGTGTCATTGACATTGACATCTTCTATTAGTGCTTCAATTGCCACAGTTCCGCCTGTACGAGATAAAACCGACGTCACAACGTTATCCTGGGTCACCCGCAAATTAACCACAGGAGGCAAATTCTCCTCCTTAATGGTGATAATCTGAACACTCTTACCACCCAGCACGGCCTCTCCAACGGGGTCCTGCAAAGAAATATCGATGGTTTCATCTGCTTCAATAATATCGTCAGCAATAATAGTTATAGTGATCTCACCAACGAATCCCTCAGCAATAACAACGCTGTCCTGACTGAAAGTGAAATCGTCTCCAACCGTGGCGCTGCCAGTAAACGTTATGGGAATTTCCACCGGATACTGCGGCGCCCGACCACTGAGGAACACGGGCACACGGACCAGGTTCTCTTCGGCAGTGATCCTATCCAGTCCCAAGGTGGCCAAAGGCAGGATGTGCACGTTTTGAACTGCCTCGGCGTAACGTCCAATGGCGTCGGTGGTAGACCAAACAATTTGATGAGAGCCCGACTCAAATGGTCCGGTTCGATCAGGGATTGCCTCCAAGGCAACACCAGCTCCATCGTCCGCGGTAGCGGTTCCCAACTCGACTGCCGTTAAAAATCCTGTTGCTGAAACCGTCAGATCACTGGGCGGAGAAAGACTTATTGGCACAAGCTCAACAATGACTGTTCGAATACTCTGCCCAGTATTGCCAGACAAGTCAGTCGCACTATAAGTAATAGTATAGGTACCCGCTATCGTGGTATCCACCGAACCCGAGATAACGATACTATCATCGAGACAACAATCCACTGAGTCGGACGCTGTTGCTCCAAGCTCCTCATAGAGGTCACCCACCAACAGAGTTACTGTAGCATCACCATTGAGTGAAACTGTGGGAGCCGTGGTATCAGAAACTGTGACAGACAAAGTTGCTGAGGACTCATTACCTTTCAAGTCAGCAACGCGATATAACAATGAATACTGTCCAGCCACATCGACATCAATGGTACCCTCTGTGATAATAAATTCTGTCATATCACCATCGACTAAGTCATGCGCTGTAGCGCCTGGATCGACGAAGTCAGTCGCCTGCTCATGTCTAAACTCAGTACCTTGATTGAATGTGATCACAGGCCCTTGAGTGTCCTGCACAATAACCTCTCTCTCCGCTATATTTGAAAGGTTTCCAGAAATATCAACTGCTCTGTACGTCAAAATATAGCTTGCAGCAACCTGAACATCAACTGACCCAAGAGCACCAACAAAGAATTCACCATCAACGGCATCCACCGCGATAGCGCCCTGATCTGTGTAGGGTGTGCCCTGTTCATGGTAAACCGGTGATTCACCCAGTATGCTGACAACCGGACCCGCATTGTCAACAACATGAACCGTTCTCACTTTTGACGTTGCAGAGTTACCTTGGCCGTCTACTGCATCGTAGGTTAGAACATATGTACCTACTTTAAACTCGTCGACAACACCCGATATTTGAACCTGGACTTGGCCATCACAACTATCCTCTGCTATGGCGCCTGACTCAACATAAGCGACGCCGTAGTCAATCTCAATCTCCGACGCGCCAATCAGAGTAATTTCAGGGCCCAAAGAATCGGTCACGGTAACCCGGCGGATCTTGCTCTGAGCCTCGTTTCCATCAGAATCCACCGCCTTGTAAAGGAGTTCATACACTCCCAAGTCTAAACCGACAGAACCCTCTACCACAATATCGATGGCTCCGTCCTTGAAATCCTCAGCAATTGCGCCGGGATCTATGTAGGCGGTGCAAGCTTCATGAACTACATCGATGGAACCATTCAGTGTGATCACTGGAGCAACCACTTGAATGACAAGTTCACTTACCTGTTGGTCATCCGTGGGAACTTGACTTAGATTCACTATCAAACGAGAAAGCTCGTCAAGTTCTGGTTCATTCAGCGGATGACCTGTGAGAACGTCTAGGACTTGCAAATCATTATTTGACAGGTTGCCCAAACTGGCTGCCACCCAAAGATTGACTAAATCAACCATCAGCTGAACTTCAGTTAAGGTCGCTATACTGGAGAATCGATCTGGGTTGTTATCAATGTAGGATCGATACTCCAATTGATTATCCAACGCAACTCGCTGAATACCAGCAATAGATGCAATAGCGGAGGCAGTTACCTCAGCTGAGAGTATGTCCGGGCTATCAGCCTGAAGACCAATCATTATCAGAGTGTTTACCGAGTTAACGACAGATTGAATTTCCAGTAGCGTTGGAGCTGAAAAATCATTGTATATCCCTTCGGCAAAAGCGATCGTGTAATCTGCAGTCTCCAGCGCTCCTGCAACATTCGGCAAACTGTTAATCTGATCAGCACTGGCCGCCACGCCATTCTCATTACCAGCCACATCCTCCACTACCGCAGCATAGGCCTCGCCCACATAAGTCCATTCTAGAGGAAACGAGGCAAGGTTAAAACGAGAGACAAAATCAGTATAGACACCAGCATCAATGAATACCCGCACTAGGCCATCAGCATTTGCCGTCAGCGAGGCGGTGTAAACACTTTGTGTCAACTGTTGAAAATTACTTAACACGCCATTCTCTACATCGACATCAGCCAATGTGAATGTAACGGTAGGCAGGGATGACTCAAAGCGTAGATCAATTGTCTGTTTTAGGGACGACTCTCCGGAAACCAGATCGTCACTGACAATGGACATCACTGGATCGTTGACCACTGGCCCAACGGTATCACTGGTTACTATTTCCTCTAAACCATTGCCATCGGTGTAGGTTACCTGAACTGAAATAAACGACCCAATATCTTGGACTGCCAGTGTGATGGAGTCACCGCTGTCTTCACTGAGCTCGTTATCTATGTACCATTTATACACAATATCAGAGTTGATACCGTCATCGTCTGTCACTTTAGCTGAAAGTGTTTGGGACACAGCGACAACACCGAGAATTTCGACAGCGCCAGGATCCGGCGCATTAATAATCAGCGGAGTGACCTCAGCAGTGCTCACCTGCGATGGATTATTTATTTCAGATACCACCAACGCAATGGAATCTAGCATCAAACCTTCAAGCGCTCTGTTAGCTCCGAACTCGGTGAGGGTGACGCTACTATTATCCGTGTCTAAGTCATAGTGAGGAGATGAGTAAACAAATGAAACCTCTCTCGCATCATCTTCTTCATCGGCCGTGCTGTAAGTGGCAGCGGTGACTCCTGCCAAGATCGCTTCATCGCCCTCAGTAAAGCTGAGGGCCTCAAGCGCGATAGTGGGTGGATCATTAACCAAAGTGACCTGCGGTTGGGCGCTAGCTGAACTGGTGAGCGCAGAGTTATTAAGCTGAGTGACCGTTAGATCAACAACCTCCAACCCGAGACCTGCATTGAGCGACTCATAACCCTCTTGAGACAGAACAACAGAACTTTGATCTTGATTGAGTTGGTAATGGTTTGAGGTGTTAGCACCAAGACTGAATGTCACTCCGTATTCGTCGCCCTCTTCATCAAAGACTTGATAGTTTGCTGCAACACTGACGCCCGGGGCCAAGCTACTGTCATCCTCAACTAAACTCAGCGCCACAAGGTCAATTTGTGGGGCATCGTCCACCAACGTTATAGATGGTGTTGCTGAGGCCGTGGCCTGTTGTCTCAAACCACTGTCCTCGATCACAGTCACCTGTATGCTGTCTAATGGCCCTCCTAGGTGCACGGCATCAACACCAGGCTGTGTCAGCACAACTACCTGCGACTCTTCGTTGAAAGAATACATCGCTGAATTGGCGGTTAGTGTGATGCTAATTGGCTGCCCCTCATCATCAGTAGCAAAAACCTCAGCAGCAACATCGCCAACGGCTACTGCAGAATCTTCCACAAAATTTACTGGAGTAAGCTCAATGGTGGGCGCATTGTCTACAATTATCACTGAGTAGGTGAAAGTATAAGTCAGTGGCGAACTCTGATCTTCATCTCCATCCTCGATCGAGACCTGGAACGAAGCGCTGCTCTCGTCTGTGCCGTCATGCACAAAAACTACTTGGTTAGCGCGGAGGTCGGCACCAGAGAAAGTCAACGTATCTAACGAATTAACTTGAATTTTTCCGTGTGTAAAATTACCAACAGTGTAAGTAACGTCATTGTCAGTATCATCAACATCAGAATAGCCTAGATGAGTAAAGGTTAAAACGTGCTGCTCGCCTTCCACAACGGATGCCGACAAACTACCAATAATCTCTGGTGGATCATTTTCAGCTGAAATAGAAATACTCACGGTTGCCGCAGAAACACTGTCCAAAAATCCATCGCTGGCCACAAAACGGAAGCTATCTTGAACGGTATTTTCCGCAATATGCTGATACGACAGTACGCCCAAAAGGGCATGGTTGGACTCGGTAATTAACAACCCACCATCGTAGAGTTCTCCGTTGATAGGGAGGTTAGTTATTCTGAATGCATTGGGCACATCGCCATCGGGGTCGCTACCAGACAATTCAATAACGACTCTCTCCTGCTCAGGAACAATAACGGACTGCGGTGTGGCACTGGGCGCATCATTAACGCCGAGTATCGTAACATCCACTGTCGCGTCTTCACTGTCCACCAAACCATCATTGGCTCTGAATACAAAGCTATCGGCCACACCATCATCCGGTATGCTCCTATAGATCAGGGAGCCAATAATATCGTGTGGCACAGATGAAATAATACCTTGACTGTCACTTAACTCGCCTTGCTGAGGCAACGCTGTTATTTTGAAAAGCGTGGGAGAGGCGCCATCGCTATCAACACCGGTAAGGGTCACCGTTGCAGGCTCTTGCTCGGTGACTGTGAGAAGTTGATCGAGTGCCTGAGGAGGCTGATTACTTTCCACAATGGTAATGCTTACGTTGGCATCAGAACTGCTCAACTCGCCGTCGCTCGCCTTAAAAGTGAAGCTGTCGGCGGTATCAACGTCAGACGTGTGTTGAAAATGCAAGGCATTAGTTACAGTATGAGGCAAGGACACAATACTAGCCATCCCATCCAACAGCTCCCCTTTTACCGGCAAGCTAGTGACAATCCAAGCGAGTTCTATCGGACCATCGGGATCTTCGCCGGACAGGGATATCTCGGTCAAAGCCTGTGACGACACCGTGACGGCCAAGTCACTGGCAACAGGCGCGTCGTTAACCGGAAGAATAGTTATACTGACCTGCGCACTTGATAAACTCTCCAAATCACCGTCGCTGGCTGAGAACAAGAAACTGTCAAATTGCTCTATATCACTGGTGGAAGTGTAGGTTATGGCTCCCTCGACAACAACGGGAACCGTTGAAATCTCCACTCCATCGTAAACCAATTGTCCGTAACCGGGTAAGCTCACTATTTTAAACACAGAAATCGCATTGCCATCCGGGTCTTCACCCGCCAAGGCAATGTTCACTGGTTCCTGCTCCACTGCGGTGACCTCCATAGCCTGAGCATTTGGAGCATCGTTTCTCGGTAAGATGACAACGTCGACCTGAGCAACGTTATCGCTATCTAATTCACCATCGTTCACTCGGAAGGTAAAACTATCTTGCTCTGAAAAATCGTCTGTACTGGTGTAGCTCAGTGCACCCGTCAGCGTGTGGGGAACAGCTGTTATTACCTGGCCACCATCTTTTAGCTCACCGACAGCAGGCAAGCTTTGAATTTTAAATTGCGAAATTTCATCACCATCAGGGTCACTTCCAACGAGCGAGACGGCGGTTTCAACCTGTTCCACTACAGATATCGATTGCGACAGCGCGATGGGGGCTTCGTTAATGTCAGAGATCGCGATACTGACTACTGCCGGTTCAATACTATCTAGCTCCCCGTCATTAACCGTGAACAAGAAGCTGTCACTGACCGCACCATTCTCTGTGGTCAGGTAAGACAGACTACCCTGAACCACATGCGGGATCGCAGCAATCGCAAAGTCACCATCGCTAAGTAATCCGTTTGCCGGTAAACTGACTATTTTGACCGCCAATGAGATATCTCCATCTGGGTCAGTGCCAGATAGAACCACGTCAGCGGAGGTATTTTCCACCACCAGCAATGATGTAGGCGTGGCGATGGGAGCGTCGTTAACTGGCTGAATAATTATCGACACAATAGCTGGTGATTCACCATCAAGCAGGCCATCATTGACATTGAAGTAAAAGAAATCATTGTCTGCCTTGTCTGATTCACTGATGTAGAAAATTTCATTTTGAATGACGTGAGGAACTACATTGATTTCGACAGATCCATCAAAAAGCTGCCCCTCATTCGGCAGTGTAGTAATTTTAAAGATGGAGGGTGCAACCCCATCAGGATCGGTGGCCGAAAGGGTCAGTTGTTTGAGTGTCTGCTCCACCACGTTCACTGACATCGCTGTGGCTATCGGCGCATCATTCTCGTTCGGAATAGAAATACTGACCACGCCAGGGTCCGTACTCTCCAACTCACCATCACTCACCTTAAATTCAAAACTATCTGTCTGAGCTCCATTGCCATCGCTGATGTAAGACAAACTCCCCATCAAACTGTAGGGTAAATTGTCAATAACAATCCCATTATCTTGAAGCTGTCCTGCGCTAGGAAGACTAGTCACTATATAGGTCAACTGCCCGCTTCCATCTGGATCATAAGCAACCAAATTGATGGCAGCTGAGGTCTGCTCAGCCACGGTGACGCCAAAAGATGTAGCAATTGGTGGATCGTTCACTGGTGTAATCTCGAGATTGACAAAACCAGTGTTGGAACTGTCTAGCTCACCATCATTTACCTTGAAGCCAATTGAATCCACAGTAGCCGAATCGGACGTGCTCACGTAGACCAATGAGCCGCTTAAATTGTGGGGAGTGGAATTAATTAAATTCCCGCCATCAGTGATCTCCCCATTAACCGGCAGAGAGACAATCTTAAATTGAGACGTCGGATCACCATCCGGATCCGAGCCCTTTAATTCAACAGCAATGGGTTCTTGTTCAATGCCTGATGCAGTGAATGATTCAGCCACGGGTGGATCATTTATTGGCAAAATAGTGATGTTAACCTTCGCTGAAGTTACACTATCAACTATTCCATCATTCGCCAAAAATGAGAATTCATCTTCCAAGGCCACATCAGAATTGCTGCGATATGACAACGCGCCAATCAATGTGTGGGGGATAGCAATAATCTCCAACCCTCCATCGGTCAGTGTTCCGTTGAGTGGGAGACTGGTTATTTTAAAAATTGAGGGAGCCGATCCATCGGGATCTGAACCAGAGAGCACAATATTTGTATCGGTCTGTTCGATAACACTGATATTTTGATCGGTGGCTAATGGGGCGTCGTTGAAGCTAGTGATAGAGATATTGACTAAACCAATATTCTCGCTACTCAGTTCACCATCATTGGTATTGAAGGAAAAAACATCGGCAACCGCGAAATCTGAACCGCTCTCATAGGCAAGCTGACCGACTAACTGATATGGAACAGAGGCAACCTCGAGATCGTTGTCATAGAGCGTACCACTACTAGGAAGGCTGACTAGAGTAAATATCTCCGGTGCATTGCCGTCAGGATCTGTCCCCGCCAAGGTAATCTCAGTACGCACCTGCTCATCCACTGTTACCGCTTGAGATAGAGCCACTGGCGCATCATTAACACCGATAATCGAAATGCTTACCTGCCCAGCCAGTTCACTATCGAGATCACCATCAAAAGCGAAGAAGGTGAAACTGTCATATTCCGCAGAGTCTGAATCGCTTATGTAAGTCAGATCGCCGCTAATTAATGAGGGCGCAGAATTAATTTCTTTTCCACCGGCCATCAAAATCCCAAATTGCGGGAGAGACGCCACCTTAAATGCCAAGGTATCCGAGTCATCAGGGTCCGTTCCAGATAGTACAATAGTGGCCGACGTCTGCTCTGTAACAGTCACCGACTGAGACTCAGCCACTGGTGCATCATTGACTTGCTCAATGATAATTGAAATGGTTGCCGCTTCGATACTATCGAGCTCTCCATCATTGACTTTAAAGGTGAAAATGTCAGCTGTCTCGGTATCAGAAGCACTCACATAGGACAGGGTACCCACCACCTCATAGGGAACCGATAAAATCCGAACACCACCATCAGACAGTTCTCCGGCAGTTGGCAGTGTTATGATCTTAAAAATAGATGGTGTGGTTCCGTCGGGGTCACTTCCTGTTAAACTGACAATTGACTCAACCTGCTCCCTCACCGAGACGGATTGCGATATCGCCAAAGGTGCATCATTTACTGCGATTATCTCGACGTCCACAAACCCCGCTGCGACACTGTCCAATTCTCCATCATTGGCTTTAAAGCTAAAGCTATCACTGGTAGCACTATCGGAATCACTAACATAGGACAAACCACCCACCAGTGTGTGCGGCACCGATGTTATGGAAACGCCGTCATCAGCCAAAGTACCATCCATAGGCATCGACACAATGCGAAATATAGATGGTGCAGGGCCGTCCACATCGGCTCCCGATAGTTGCACCGCTGTGGGTACTTGCTCCGTAACAGACAGCGTTAACATATCAGAGGTGGGTGCATCATTTACACTGGTAATCTGCACCGACACTGTCGCTATATTACTATCCAGCTCACCGTCATTGACGATAAACCCAAAAGCATCAGCCACGGCAATATCGGACGAACTTGTGTAAGTTAGATCTCCGAACAAAGTGTGGGGAGCAGATAAAATGATTGAATCATTATCTTTGAGCACTCCCTCACTGGGTAGACTTACAATCTTAAATATTGTCAATTCAGTCTGGTCAGGGTCTATTCCCGACAAGAACACCGGTTGCTCGATTTGTTCGGTTACTGACAACACCTGCCAAGCAGCCACCGGCACATCATTCACGCCAAGTATTTCGATCTCCACCAGTGCGGAAGTTGCACTGGTCAACTCACTGTCAGACGCATTGAAGGCGAAGCTGTCATACAGTGCAGAATCAGAAGTACTTTCGTAGACCAACGCACCAACGATCAAATGAGGGACTGACTGAACATGGACGCCATCGTCCATCAGGCGGCCATTGACAGGCAGAGTCTGAATTCTGTAGGCCAGCGTGTCCATATCAGAGTCGGGATCATCTGCAGACAGCGTCATCGCAAGGGGAATTTGCTCTACTGCATTGACCACTTGAGCAATTGGCACCGGTGCTTCATTGACCTCTTCTACAGTGACAGTCAGAGACGCCTGGGCCCAGTTGTTATCCTCGTCATTAACCAAAATAGTGACTTCGTATTGATTATCCGAATTGACATCGGCAGGGTTTTCATAATCCTGACCAAGCATCAATAAGGAGACCGTGGTTTCATCAAAAACAAATAAATCGGCGTCGGCACCAACCAGCTGATAGGTCAGCGAACCAACGGCGCTACCCGTCACAGTGATAGGCACATTGAGTACTTGATTTTCGTCAATCAGCTCATCGCCGTTTAAAATGAAAAGGGAATTTATATTGTAAGTATCAATGTAACTGACTCGGTGATGCCATTGACCTTCAACATCTGAAATTTCTACTGCTGAACTCGCTGCGGAGGCTTTCGATACACCGTCTGGATTCGAGCTCGCAAGGTCAAAAACTCTATTGAGCTTGGGCAAAACTTGGATTATTTGTTCTGCGCCGGGTCGACCAGTCAAATCAATTTCGAAGATAAGACTGTTACCTTGCTGATTTATGGAAGTAGCAACGGGCGAGATAGAAGCACTACCAGGTGAAACTGACAGGACGAAATCATCGACACCTAAATCACTGCCATCCGCTTTAACTACTGTCTCGGAAAAGGTGACGGTCAAATGTTTTGGCACATCGACACCATTATCTGAAAGGGTCGTTCTAATGATCACAGGGGCGCATTCAAGGCCGCCATCTTCAACTTGCGGATCATCAGCCACACAGTAGGTATTGTTACGAGCATAAAACGCCAAGTCAGCCAAACTTAATGCCCTGTTTTGCAGCTGTGGCTGCCAAGAAGTGATCAATTTATCGTAATTGTCCACCGACAAACGCGCATCTCGAAACAAAAAAATCATATTCAAGACGTTATCAATTTGCCAGCTACTCAGATCTTGATTAAATGCTTTGGCACCATCAAACATACTGAAAAAGCTCGTAACCTTTGACACATCCCATGATTGATAATTACCATCGACCAGTCTCGAGCCTATGTCTTGATTAAAGTTTGAGGCCTTATAAAACATCAGGGACATGGATGTTACATTAGAGGTATCCCAACTGCCGATGTCCTGATTAAAGAGGGCTGCCCCATAAAACATAAACTCCATATTATTGACCGATGAGACATCCCACCCACCAATAGTTCGATTAAAATCGGATGCGCCATGAAACATATATGCAGTTGATGTAACATTTGACACATCCCAAGCTTCGATAGCACCGTTGAAGGATGAAGCACCTTGAAAGGCACGAGCTAAATTCTGAACAGATGAAGGGAGTGTCATCGGCACCGATGTCAAGTTCGTGTGATTGCGAAAAGCGCCTTCCAGACTTGTGATAGTGGGGCCATTATTGTAGGTATTCCATTTGGTCACACTATCAATGGCTTTCACGTTATCGAGGTTGGCCGGTTCTGATCCTTGCCAGCCAAAACCAGTAAAAGAACCTGAAACCAAGATGGAATAGGTCGTATCAGTTTCTGAGTAAGTATGACTAGCAATCCCCGCCTCAACCACATCTGTGGTCGCTCCATCACCCCATGAAATGACAACATCTTGTAAATTGCCAAAAAAAGACAAATCCACAGTCATGGAATTGTCAGACTGGGACGGCGTGACATTTATTACCATATTATCGTCAGCTAAGGCCGCCGGGGAAAGCAATAAACCAAGGACTAAACAGAAGGGTCGAAGTAATCGAAAGAGCACATTCATGAGCACGCTACTTTACGATCAGGTTTGCGACTAAAACTTGAGGGGGTCGGATATACCAGAAGATCAGCGATCAGGATAGCGGACAACTCTTCTTCGACTTTTCCCAAGAACCACCTCTCTTAAAAAGGATTTTTCGCGACATAATAGCAACGTGTTTTCACGTCGACTGCCGAGAATCGGTTTGCTTGGGACTGGCCCGACAACAAACCCTCTTGAAGGATGATTAAAACACTATGCAATTTCGCTTTCTGTGCACTGGGTAACAATTTAATCATTTATGAATAATGATTCAAGCGCTTTTGCTCAATACAAATAAAACCGAAGACTGACGGGTTTCCCTGATCAGTTCAAAGGTAATTCGAAGACATACACCGCAGTAATTTTTTTCTAACCCGCGCTAAAAATTTGCCGGTTAACCATGGAATTTTTTTACTATTACAAGCCCAAGAGATACTCAATCATTAGATGTTTTAAGGCATAATAGAGTCAACAATAACGAGATCAACTTACCATGTGCAGAACAATCACCCAAAAGAGCGTCGTCCTCATCGGCATGCCCTGCTCTGGAAAAACCACTGTGGGCGCCCGTCTTGCCGATGCACTAGGGTTGGAATTTGTTGACACCGATCGACGAATAGAACATTACATTGGGGATACGCTGCAAAACGCACTAGACACTCAAGGTTATATGGCTCTGCGGCAACTAGAAGAGAAGATATTGCTCAAAGAAGAGATAAAGTCAAAGGTCGTTGCCACTGGTGGCAGCGCTGTCTACTCCCAAGATGGCATGAATCATTTGAAATCCAGTGCTATCGTCATTTTCCTTGATCTTCCACAACATCTACTTGAGCAACGAATGACCAATTTCTCCACCCGAGGTATCGCAAGAAAACCAGGTCAAAGCTTTTCCAGCCTATTTGCAGAACGTCGGGAGTTGTATCTGCGCTACGCAGATATTCAAGTTGACTGTGAAGGTCTTTCTGTCTCGCAATTACTTGCGAAATTGGTGTCACTCACGGAAACAGAAGTCCATTCATCAAACTGACAACATCGATCTACGTTAAAACAGCCTGCAGTGACTCAGTCAAATGACCGATATTATTAGAATTCACGCCGGCCAAATTGATTCTGGTGGAGGACACAATATAGATACCAAATTCATTGCGCAATCGCTCCAACTGTGGCGTGGTAATGCCGAGAAACGAAAACATCCCCTTCTGCTTCTCGATGTGACTAAAGTCCATACCAGCCGCATTGGTTTTCAGGCTGCCACACAATAGTTGACGCATTGATACGATTCGCTGGCGTACTTCTTCCAATTCCATCTGCCACTGATTACGCAACGCCTCATCGCCGAGCACCATTGATACCAATAGTGCACCGTGAGCCGGCGGCATTGAATAGATGGATCGCGCGGTGGACATGGCCTGAGTCACCACAATATCAGCGCGCTCAGGTGTTTCCGCAACAAAGGTAATAGACCCAGTGCGCTCTCGATACAAGCCAAAATTCTTCGAGCAAGACGATGCGATCACCAGCTCCGGCAAACGCTCCGCCATCATTCTCATACCATAGGCATCTTGATCAAGCCCATCCCCAAGCCCCTGATAAGCCGTGTCGATAAATGGAATAAATCCTCTCTCTAGAGCCAGATCAGCAATGTCATCCCATTGCTGTGTCGTTAAATCCGCACCAGTTGGGTTGTGGCAGCAACCGTGCAACAGGACCATGTCCCCCGCTGGCACTTGACGCAAGGTCTCCATCATCGCATCCACATTGACCTGTCTAGACGCGATATCGTAATAGGGGTACTCGCGAATATTGAATCCAGCGCTACCCAACAGCGGTATATGATTTGGCCATGTCGGAACTCCTACCCATAGAACCGCATCTGGACGCGCCTTGCGAATAACCTCGGCACCCACCCGCAGAGCGCCAGATCCGCCGGGCGCTTGAATGCTCTTGATCCTTCCAGAGCCAAGAATACTGTGATCAGCACCAAATAAAAGATCAAGCATACGCTGATTGTACTCGGGGTCACCGGCCATGCCCTGATAGGCCTTGGTATTTTCCACTGCCATCAGCCGCGACTCCGCTTCTTTAACTGACGCCATGACCGGTGTTCGACCTCGATCATCTTGATAAACGCCGACACCCAAATCAATTTTTTCGGTGCGCTCATCAGCCTTAAACGCCATCATTAGGCCAAGAATGGGATCAATAGCAACGGGCTTTAAACTTTCAAACATGATGGGTTCCTGAGGTGATTTTCAATTATCGCTAGTTTAGCAAGATTAACGGCATTTGTTCAGTGGCTTTGCAGAAATTCAGCCACCAAGGCATTAAATTCTTGTGGCTTCTCAGCATGCAACCAATGGCCGACTTCATCGATTGTCTCCCTCTGATTATTGGGGAACATTCGGTCAATGATCGGACCATGCTTGGTCTGTATGTAAGCCGATAACTCACCCTTGATAAACAGAATTTGGCCCTCATAGGGCCGTCCCGCAGGCGCCGCTACCAGAGAGGTACCATAATTTTGCAGGATAGACGCCATATTCAGTCGGAGTTTGTATCTACCTTTGTTCGATCGGCATAGATTTTTTAACAAAAACCCTCGCACCTGAGGCTCTCTGACATAAGTAGCCAGGATTTCATCCGCCCGAGGTCGGTTTTCAATATCAGCTTGATGCAAAGCCGTCAATCCATCCAAAGCAGCATCTTGGCGCGGCGCGTAGGCCACAGGCGAAATATCGGCGACAACCACTTTGGCAATTCTATGGGGCTCATCCATTGCCGCCTGCATAGCTACCTTGCCTCCCAACGAGTGGCCCACTAATGAAGCCCTATCCAGGCGCAAATAGTCCATCAGGACAAAAACATCAGTCGCCATGGAGGACAAATCCATAATCTGGTGATGGGGTGATTCACCGTGGTTGCGCAGATCGACGCTAATGACTCTAAAATCAGATGACAAATGGCGCGCCAAGTTACCCAAATTAGACAGTGAACCGAACATACCGTGGAGCAAAATAATCGGGTCACCAGAACCCTGCTCAGAAAAATTTAGAAGCATCGTCGACTACCCTATATTGCCGTATTTCTATTCCGATATTTTTCTTTGTTCTTGCGTCCTTTAGCATAGAGGCTTGGCCTCAAGAGGCGTCTTAATTTAGGAAAAAGGTAACTCATGGTTACCAGCTTACCGCTGGAGGCCGGCATGGTAATTTCAACTTGCTCTCCACGCGCAATGGCGAGAATGGAGGCCGCTACCCCTTCAGCAGAACTCATCGGTTGAGAGAACACAATATCCTCAACTTTGTCAATTTCAGTCATAATAAATCCAGTGTCGATTGGGCCGGGAGACACAACCCCCACGTGGATATTGGATTCTCTAAGCTCATCAGATAGAGCGTAGGCAAAAGCACGAAGTCCGGCTTTGGTGGCAGAGTATGTGGCTGCACCCTGCAAGGGCGCCATCCCAGCTAAAGAGCCCACCATGACAATAGATCCAGCAGAAGATTTTTGCAAATAGGGAATCGCTCCCGAAGACAAGAGTAGTGGTGCCCGCAAGTTTATGTCCACCATCGCTGCCACATTATCAGGATCAATGGTTTTTAAATCTCCACGCTCATGCAGCCCGGCATTGTTAATCAACACATCGATGCCACCAAATTCAGTTGCAGCCTTTTCTAAAAGCATCAGGCACTGACTATTATCAGAGACATCCATCGCAACGGTGAGTAGTGCACATTTTGATTGCAACTCCCGAGTAATTTTATCCAGCCCCTCCTGACCCCGGGCCACCAAGACTAAGTTCGCCCCTTCCTCGGCAAAAGCGCGAGCACAGGCCGCTCCCACACCAGCAGAAGCACCGGTGATAACCACGGTTTTGTTGTTAAAATAGTTCTTCATTTGACCCCCTATCTTTCGCCTGTCAGCAAGTTATCGAGAGTATACATTTAATCATTTATCTAGCTAAGAATTTTTATTCATGATGCCATTAGTGTCTGCGATATTCTCAAGCGCGAGACGCAACCGCTTATATGTAAACTCAAATCCAGCCTTTGATAATTTCTTCGGCAAAACCTGCTGCCCCTGGAGCAAAAGCTCAACTCCCATCTGGCCAAATAACAGATTCACCAGCCAAGCAGGCATTGGCAACACTGTAGGACGGCGCAAAACTGCACCAAGAATCCGAGCAAAATCTCTATTTCTCACAGGGTTGGGCGCCGTCGCATTGACAGCGCCAACAATAGAACTATCTTGTATGCAGTGCACAATGACTCTGACCATGTCATGAATATGAATCCAAGACATAAACTGACGGCCATCGCCGAGGGAACCACCCAGACCCAATTTAAATGCCGGTAACATCTTTGCCAAAGCACCCTGCTGCCCGAGCACGATACCAGTTCGCAACAAACAAACTCTGGATCCCAAGGACTCAAATTGTCGAGCACTGGCTTCCCACTGATGACACAATTGGTGAGAAAATCCATCGACAAACTCACCATCCTCATCTAATACGTCTTCACTGTGCCCGTAATAGCCGATAGCGGAACCACTCACCACCACGTCGGGAACCTGCTGGCGCTCAGAGAAAAACTGGTAAAGCTTATCGGTGAAGTCAACTCTACTAGTGAAAAACAACGCCTTGCGACTTTCCGACCAACGCTTTTCACCCAGGGGTTCACCCGCCAAATTGACAACCACATCTATTTGCCTGTGTGCCTCAAGATGTGATAGATCGGCGATTAATTCAACCGACGCCGGTAGGACAATTTTGGCCCTCTGTAAGTGTCTAGTGAGCACAATGACGTGATGCCCCAGAGCAGTGGCCTCAGCACAAAAATAACTGCCGATGAATCCAGTACCACCGGTGAGCAAAATAGTTCCCATAAATCACGCCCTCTAAAAACTGTCAAGCCTTTGTTAAACCAGATTAGATGGCCATATTAGCATCAATATACCCTTTACCGAGGCTCTTCAGACCAGTTAAAATAACACGCTTTACATTTATGCATAACACCCTGTGTCCAATCCGAGGTCTTAAAATAGAAAATGAGTCTTGCCAATAAAGTATTAGCTGAAAATAACGATTTACCCATACGCACTGATCTTCCTGTTCACAGTGGCAAAGTCCGGTCGGTATACTGGCTCACTGAAGCCGACAGTCGCCGATTAATCGCTGAAAAGAACTACGATGTAGCTCCAGATGCACCATTGGCAATTATGGTGATTAGTGACCGTATTTCTGCCTTTGAATGCATCTGGCGGGGCGAGGGTGATATGCGCGGAGTGCCGGGAAAAGGGGCAGCACTCAATGCAATTTCAAATCACTGGTTTACATTATTTCGCGAACAGGGGTTGGCTGACAGCCACATATTAGATGTGCCTCATCCGCTGGTTTGGATTGTGCAGAAAGCCAAGCCGGTAATGATTGAAGCAATTTGTCGGCAGTACATCACCGGATCTATGTGGCGAGCTTATCAAAAGGGCGAGCGAGACTTTTGTGGCATAAAAATACCCGATGGCTTAACCCGCGATCAAAAGCTCCCCGAGCTGCTCATCACGCCATCGACTAAAGGCATACTTAAAGGCATTCCCGGCGTGCCAGAAGTGGATGATGTGAATATTTCCCGGCAGGATATTGAAAATAATTCAGCAGCGTTTAAATTTCGCCACCACGACGATATTGCAGTTTATGAAAAATTACTGCAAGAAGGTTTTGCCGTTATCAGCGCTGAATTAGAAAAACTGGATCAAATTTTTGTCGATACTAAATTTGAATTTGGTTACGTCACTGATGCCGAGGGTAAGGAGAAACTAATCTACATGGATGAGGTGGGAACCCCTGATTCATCGCGCATCTGGGATGGACCAAGCTACAGAGACGGCAAGGTGGTGGAGAATTCAAAGGAAGAGTTCAGACAACTGCTGCTAGCCCACTTTCCTGATCCCGATATCCTGTTGGATAAAAATCGTATGGATGAGCGCTATGCGCTTGCCAGAGACAATCAACTGCCAGAATCGGTAATGATGCAGGTCTCGGAAACCTACGTAAACCTCGCGGAAAAAATCACAGGGCAACCACTGGTACTGTCAGACAATCCTCGCGCTGAAATATTAGCTACTTTGAAGCAAGATTACGGGTTGATCGACTGAGGCTCATTTGGTCAGCATCCGAGAGATACTTGATGGCGTCTACAACGGCGAAAAAAATTATGACTGAAGAAAAAAGCGTAAATATCGATTCGAGAAAGCTGTTTAATATGGGTGTTAATCTCTTGGTGGCAGGGTTTGTTCGCCAGTCACCAGAGCAGATTAAAAAGCTTTTTAAACAACTCAAACAGGGAGACCTTGTACAGTCGGGTCAGCTCACGTCTGAGCAAAACAATATGGTGATACCGGTCAAGCTGCAGCTAGATCGGAGTGAATACAGAGGTCAATTTAACTTCCCTAACTTTGATATTTCAGTCAAGGCGATGCTGCAGAAATTCGAAACTGAAGTTCGAAAAGATAAAGAATTAAAAGATTTGCATACGCTTACTAATCAGTCCACCGGAGGACTGCTCTTCAATTTGCCCACCGGTATTAAAATCGGTGAACATCTCAACGTGTTAATGATGGCAGTAGAACCCGCGGAAGATTCCATGGTGGTCAAGTTGATGTTTATGGATCCGGATCAGTTTTCAAGTTGAATGTCACTACAACTGAATGAAAGTAGTTTACCGCTCTTGTCCAACTCATCGGCAACATCGCGTAGATTCAACCTATAAACGACTGTATCTGGCACTTGATAAAAACACAGCATCAGTAGCTACTGTGAAAAACTAGCTAGCACAATTTAAAGGTTTGATTGACATTAAATGGATAGCCATCTCGCCTCTTTTAGTCTGCGCTTTGCTCCCATCATGCCTGAAATAGGTGGAAATAGGCTCGCGCCTCTTCTCATGAGTATGCTCAAGGGATTAGTTCCCTTTGATAACGCGGTTGTTGTGCAGTACCAAGACGGCTGTCAACCTGTGGTTCATTACAATGACATCCCACCATTGGAGAAACAAAGTCAAATTCAAGGCTTCGTGGCAGGTGCATTCTTGCTTGATCCCTTTTATCGCGCAGCGATTGATCAAAAAGTCAGCGGACTCCATCGACTCAGCGATTTGGCGCCAAAGGGATTTAAAAAAACCGAATACTATCGCAGCTATTTTAAATTCACAGAGATTAAAGATGAAGTGGGCTACATTATTCATCTAAGCGAAGATCAGTTCATCAACATTTCTCTCGGTCGACTGGGTCTGGCACAACGGTTCAACCGAGTTCAATTAAAAGTGCTGCAGGATATAACTCCCATTATAAACACCGTGTGTCATATGCAGTGGGGAAAAGATCAAAAGCCAAAAAACACCAATCTCAACCAATTGCCTAGTCAATTAGACAGCGCCCTGAAATATTTTGGCACGGCTTACTTAACTGAAAGAGAAACTCAGGTGGTGCAGCTTTTTTTGCACGGCCATTCCACAAAATCCATCGCTGAACGGTTGGGAATATCGCCAGAGACGGTGAAGCTGCATCGCAAAAATAGCTACGCCAAACTGGATGTCTCCTCTCAGGCAGAGCTTTTCTATTTGTTCATCGACTCCCTCGCCAGCCTGTCTAATTATGCCGGCGGTGATCCTTTAGTGGGCTACCTCTAAACCGTCTCAAAGATAGACTCTTCCCCATCTAAAGAGCCTTTGATAGAACTTCCCGGCGTGAATTCACCTGATAGCAAGGCAGTCGCAAGGGGGTTTTCCACCAACTGCTGAATCACTCTCTTCAATGGTCGAGCACCGTAGGTAGGATCAAAACCTAAAGCTAAGATATGATCCAACAGTGTCTCATCCAGTGACAAAGTGAGATCATGGATCGCCAAGCGCTTTTGCAGAAGCGTCAATTGCCGGTCAGCGATGCCCTTGAGGGCCTGTTTATCCAGCGGATGAAATACCACGGTCTCATCAACTCGATTGATGAATTCGGGCCTGAAGTTGGCCGCTACCACGTCCATCACAGCTGACTTCATCACCTCATAGTTTTCCTCCCCTGACAACATCTGGATGACGTCGGAGCCCAAATTAGAGGTCATCACAATCACGGTATTTTTAAAATCCACGGTGCGACCCTGACCATCTGTTAGGCGTCCATCATCTAGAACCTGTAGCAGCACATTGAAAACATCCGCGTGTGCCTTCTCGACTTCGTCTAACAGCAATACTGAATAAGGTCTGCGACGCACCGCTTCGGTGAGGTATCCACCCTCCTCGTACCCCACATAACCCGGAGGCGCTCCAATTAATCGCGCCACTGAGTGTTTTTCCATGAACTCAGACATATCGATACGCACCATGGCTTCCTCACTGTCAAACAGAAAGTCCGCCAAGGTTTTACAGAGCTCTGTTTTGCCCACACCGGTGGGTCCCAAGAATAAAAATGAACCATTGGGACGCTGTGGGTCCGACAACCCCGCACGAGCTCGACGAACCACATTAGCGACCGCTTCAACAGCCTCATTTTGGCCCATAACACGGCGGTGCAAAATCTCTTCCATTTTAAGCAGCTTGTCGCGTTCTCCCTGAAGCATCTTGCTCACCGGAATACCCGTCCAGCGAGCCACCACATCGGCGATCTCCTCTTCCGTGACTCGATTGCGCAACAACTGTTTATCCATCGGCTCAGCATCCATAGATGACGAAATTTTCTTCTCTAAATCTGGAATCACGCTGTATTGCAGCTGCGCCATTCTCTCTAAATTACCAGCCCTATGGGCTTGCTCAAGCTCAGACTTAGCCTGTTCCAGCTCGCTCTTTATGTGATTGACATCCTGAAGTGATGCCTTTTCAGCAGTCCAAATTTGCTCCAGATCAGCGTACTCTTTGGCCAGTGCAGAAATGTCTTCATCAAGTTTTTCACGACGCTTTTTTGCCGCTTTGTCGAC
Source organism: Porticoccaceae bacterium (assembly GCA_964230135.1). Taxonomy (GTDB): domain Bacteria; phylum Pseudomonadota; class Gammaproteobacteria; order Pseudomonadales; family Porticoccaceae; genus HTCC2207. The sequence continues at coordinate 26,439 of CAXRFT010000011.1, forward strand.
ATCCTTCTTAATCGCTTCTTGTTCAATTTTTAATTGAACCAAACGTCTCTCCAAACGATCCATTTGCTCTGGTTTGGAATCGATTTCCATACGGATACGACTACCTGCCTCATCCACCAGATCAATGGCTTTATCCGGTAGTTGTCTGTCAGTGATATAGCGCTGAGATAAGGTCGCTGCCGCAATAATCGCACTATCGCTGATCTCTATACCGTGATGTAACTCGTAACGCTCCTTGAGCCCCCTGAGAATGGCGACAGTATCATCAATATCCGGTTCTTCCACCAACACTTTCTGAAAACGCCGTTCCAGTGCGGCATCTTTTTCAATGTACTGGCGATACTCGTTCAACGTCGTAGCTCCGACACAATGTAACTCACCGCGAGCCAATGCCGGTTTGAGCATGTTACCGGCATCCAGTGATCCCTCGGCTTTGCCAGCACCCACCATGGTATGCAGCTCATCGATAAATAGGATAATTTCACCCTCTTGCTTGGCCAGATCTTTGAGTACAGCCTTTAGGCGCTCTTCAAAATCGCCGCGAAACTTAGCCCCAGCTAGTAAAGCCCCTAAATCGAGGGTCAACACACGTTTTCTCTTTAATCCCTCAGGCACCTCTCCATTGACGATGCGCTGTGCCAAACCTTCTACTATCGCAGTTTTACCCACCCCAGGCTCTCCAATCAGCACGGGATTATTTTTGGTTCGGCGCTGCAGCACTTGAATCGCTCGACGAATCTCATCATCTCGCCCTATTACTGGATCGAGTTTACCCTGCTCAGCTGCCTCAGTTAAATCCACTGTATATTTTGTTAGTGCCTCTCGCTGCTGCTCAGCCTCCGGATCAGAAATGGAATCACCGCCGCGTACTGCGGAAATCCCTTCAATAGCTTTGGACTTATCGCCAAAACTTGACACCAGTTTGCTCAAGCGACTGTTGTCCTCAAGCAGGGTGTGAAGAAATATTTCGCTGGAAATAAACTGATCGTGATGTTTTTGCGCCTTGCGGTCGGCTAGATTCATCAATCGCCCTAACTCTTGAGAGATACTCACCTGACCTGTGGGTGCGGATATCTGTGCCATAGCGTCTAGTTCTGCATTGAGCTTGTCTTGAAGACCATTTACATCGAACCCTGCGCGATTGAGGATCGGCCGCACACTGCCACCCTGCTGATTGAGCAACGCCAGTACTACGTGGGGCACATCGATAGTGGGGTGATCACTGCCCACAGCAATGGATTGAGCTTCGGCGAAAGCTTGCTGGAGTAAATTAGTCAGTTTTTCAATACGCATAGTATTTTCTCTTCATATTTTTCCTTTCAATAACAAAGTTGGGGGTGGAATCGTAAGATTTCAACACCTGTGCCAAAAAGGTCGGCAGGTAAAGCCATGAGTAACAAACTAGAAAGCCAAGAATCCCTACAAAAAAATACCAGAAATTTGGCACAGCTATTGAGGTGAATGCTCTTCGCATTGGACGCGGGGGCTTTCAATCACGAGAGAGTAAGATTGGTCGGCAAGGATATCCTCCGGCCATGACAGCCGAAGGTTACCGATGAGAAATTTATGCCTGATTTAGTGCAGTGGTCATCTCCACCACCGCTTTTTTTCCATCACCATAAACCATGACAGTATTGTCCATGGCGAACAAAGGGTTGGGCAATCCGGCAAAACCTGGGCTGAGAGAGCGTTTTATCACCACCACATTCTTTGCTTTGTCGACATTGAGGATTGGCATACCATAGATTGGACTGCCCTCCGCCTCCCGAGCCATTGGATTGGTTACATCGTTAGCGCCTATGACAATCACCACATCTGTATCTTCAAAGGTTGGATTGATGCGCTCCATCTCAACTAACTTGTCATAGGGGACCTCTGCCTCAGCTAACAAAACATTCATGTGACCGGGCATACGGCCAGCCACCGGATGGATACCATATTCAACTTCACCGCCATTGCTTTCAATGGCGTCTGCCAGCTCTCGCACCGCGTGCTGCGCCTGCGCCATGGCCATACCAAAACCAGGCACTATGACCACTCGGCTAGCGGTCTCTAGCATCAATGCAACTTCGTCAGGTTGTGCACTAGTCACCTTACCGGCGTATATTTCGTCGGCATCCACGGCTTCACCACCGGCTGCCATTTTGCCAAATAACACATTAGCCAGCGATCGATTCATAGCGACACACATAATTTGAGTCAGAATGAGTCCAGAGGTGCCCACCAGAGAGCCGGCCACGATGAGTACTGTGTTTCCTAAGATAAACCCGGCCAGAGCCGCCGCGATACCCGAATAAGAATTTAGCAATGCGATCACCACCGGCATATCAGCGCCACCTATTGGCATCACTAGGAACAAGCCAAGCAGTAATCCAAGACCAAGCAAAATAAGCATGAAGCCTGAGTTACCAGGATTATTGATTAATAACACCACAGCAAACAGCGCACCGAATAAGAGTATTGCATTACCAACTGGCCCGCCAGGTAGACCATAGCTCTTCTTCATCAACTCCTGAAGTTTTGAGAAAGCCACCAGACTGCCGGTTAGTGTTACCGAACCTATCAATACGGTCAGTCCGATGGAGGCCACTGCAATAACACCAAGTAAACCATCACCAAATGATGCGCTCGTGGCCGGCAGTGACTGAGCTACATCGGCCAGAGAAGAAGGTGCTAGACCAATTCGCGTCGCATATTCAGCCAGAGCGATAGTCAAGGACGCACCACCGCCAAATCCATTGAGCAGGGCGACCATCTGCGGCATCGAGGTCATTTGCACTCGCAATGCCATTAAGGCACCCACCAAAGCACCAACCAAAATACCCGCTACGATGTAAGTAAAATCAACATTGTTGACTGTCACCAGGGTTACAGTAACCGCTAACAACATACCGGTTGCGGAGAGCAGGTTTCCCCGAACGGCAGTCTTTGGCTTAGTCAGGCCTTTTATGCCGAGAATAAAGAGTACCGCCGAGATGAGATAAACGAAACTGACAAAATCTGCGTTCATCGTTATTTCCTCTTGAACATTGCTAGCATTCTATTAGTAACCAGATAACCACCGACAACATTGATGGTGGCAAACGTAACTGCGATAAAGCCGAGCCAATTGATCAATGCTGGAGAGGCATCTGTACCAGCTGCCATCAAGGCTCCCACCAGGGTGATACCGGACACTGCATTAGTTCCTGACATCAATGGCGTGTGCAACGTTGGCGGCACCTTTGTGATCAGCTCTACACCCAAAAACAGTGCAAGTACAAAAAGTGCTAATAGTAAAATTAAAATTTCCATTAGAAACTCTCTCGTTAGTTCTGAAACCAATGCACATGGGCAATGGGGATTATTGGTTATCGGATTAGGCCAGTTCGTCCATACCTAGCAGCTTGCGCATATGTGGATGCGGAACATCACCTGCATGAGCTACTAATGTGCCGGCAATGATCTCGTCATCAAAATCTATACTCAAATCCCCGCTTTCATTAATGATCAATTCAAGCAGCGTTTGCACGTTCTTGCCGTACATCTGGCTGGCATGAAAGGCAAGATCTGAGGGCACATTTTCCGGCCCCACAATTGTCACACCGTCCGCCACAATTGTTTCACCTTGCTGAGTTAATTCACAGTTACCACCGCGCTCAGCAGCTAGATCCACAATGACAGATCCGGGTTTCATCGCCGCCACCATATCACTGGTTACCAAAATCGGTGACTTGGCACCGGGAATGGCTGCCGTGGTGATGATTAAGTCTTGTTCGGAAACCACCTCGGTCATCAACTCTCTCTGTCTGCGTAAAAAATCTTCGCCCTGCTCCTTAGCGTAGCCACCGGTTCCCTCAGACTCTCCCGTATCCAAATCTAACTCTATCGGCTTGGCGCCTACAGAAATAATTTGTTCACGCGCCGCGGGTCGAACATCGTAGGCTTCCACCACAGCGCCAAGGCGCTTAGCAGTGGCACAGGCCTGAAGACCCGCCACACCGACACCCATTATTAGCACCCTGGCTGGCTGCAACGTGCCAGCGGCGGTCATTAACAGCGGAAAAATCCTTGGCGAGGAAGACGCTCCTATAATGACAGACTTGTAGCCTGCCAGTGTAGCCATAGAGGACAACACATCCATACTCTGGGCACGGCTTATTCTGGGGACCAACTCGAGGGCAATGGCTGTTGCACCCGTTTTTGCCATTGCCCGAGCTGCTTCAGGAGATGCCAGCGGGTCCATCATTGAAACAATGACGTGGCCAGACTTAATCAATGACAAATCTTCCTCGCCATTTTCAGTGTTGGCGCCTAGTCCCTGGACCTGAACAATAATATCCGCAGATTGAAATACTTCCGCGCGATCAGCTACCACAGATGCTCCTGCATCAACGTAGCTCTGGTCTGGGTAACCTGCCGCTACACCCGCTCCTGATTGCAAAAAAACATTGATACCACGACTACTAAAAGCAAGAACGTTTTCAGGGGACATGGCAACTCGATTCTCTCCGTCTTTTATCTCTGAGGGGATACCGATGATCACTCAATTCTCCTTGATTTTCTCTAACTCAATGCCTATAGGCTACCAGATGACGATTCTCGCTTAAATGCGTGTGTAACAATAGCCACTATCACGCAAAACAATGACAACCCTTTATACTATTTAGTTTGTCTTATAGTCGTTTCAGGCATTAGGCTTCTCGCGAGACAGCGAAATCAGCCAGTTGGAGCATTACATCTTTATATTCGCTACTGGGCAAACCAGACAACGCAGCCTTGGCCGCCGTCGCCTCTCTTGCCGCCGTGCTTAAGCTGTATTTCAATCCACCACAATCCTGAATGTATTTAAGAATAGTATGAAAATGCTGTGATGTCCTCTGACTCACCGATTCACAAATTAACTTTGCCGCCTCTGGTCCCGCGTTGTCACGGGCAAATATTAATGGCAATGTCATTTTCCCTTCAGCTAAATCACTGCCGATATTCTTACCCGTTTTATCCAGCTCGCCCTGATAATCGAGAACATCATCAACGATTTGGAAGGCCATACCCAAATGTTTGCCATAGTTGGCCATGGCAATCTGATTAGAACCAGAAAGGCAAGCCCCTACCTGAGCGGCGGCCTCAAAAAGACGGGCAGTTTTACGATAGATGACTTGACGGTAGATATCCTCTGTTATTTTGGAATTTCCCGCGTTCGCCATTTGCTGCACTTCCCCTTCTGAAATTAAATTGGTAGCGTCAGCCATAATCCCCATAATAGGCATATCTGCTATTTCCACCAGCATTTGAAAAGCACGGGAATACAAAAAATCGCCAACCAAAACACTGGGTGCATTTCCCCACTGAGCGTTAGCAGTCTCACGACCCCGACGCAGACTTGAAACATCAACGACGTCATCGTGCAGCAGAGTTGCTGTGTGAATAAACTCAATGACGACGGCCATTTTTAAATGATTACTGCCTTGATATTGATTAGCCAATGCACTGAGCAACACCAAAATGGGCCGCAATCGTTTACCTCCCGCATCCACGATATAGTGTCCAATATTTTCCACTAAACCAACATCTGAATGCAGTTGATCAACGATGATTTTATTGACGGTAGCAAATTCGCGAACTATCGCTTTCTGAAAAAATTGCATGAAATGCTTGTGTAATGTGATTAATTGACGGTTCGAAACACTATCTACACTGATGAGCGCTGTCAACAACAAAGGTTTAAAATAATTATTGGATGGGTACAACAAGAATATTTTTACCCGAGGTCACGCATACTAGTTGCCCAGAATACAAGAAGTGAGTACGATGCGCGTTTTCCCTATCTGTTAGGTTTATATGAAATTTCAACCAAAATCCGACTATACAAAGAACGAGTTACTAGATGCATCCAAGGGCAATCTTTTTGGCCCCAACAATGCCAAATTACCTGCACCCAATATGCTGATGATAGACCGAATTACCAAAATTAATAATACCGGCGGGTCGCTCGGACTCGGTGAAATCGTCGCAGAGATCGACATCGAGTCCGACCTATGGTTTTTTGGGTGTCATTTTGAAGGCGACCCCGTGATGCCTGGCTGCCTTGGTTTGGATGCTCTGTGGCAACTCATTGGCTTTTTCCTTGCATGGAATGGAAACTCCGGCAAAGGTCGAGCGCTGGGCGCGGGAAATGTCAAATTCTTCGGACAAATCTTACCCACAGCGAAAAAAGTGACCTATCGATTGGACATCAAAAGACTGATCCAGAGAAAGCTGGTAATGGGCATTGCTGACGGATCTGTGGAAGTGGATGGTAAGGAAATATACACAGCAACAGACCTAAAAGTGGGACTGTTCGAAAGTACGGACAATTTTTAATCTTAACTCAGCTTAAAATACGATGACGGAGGAATCTCAATGAGGCGTGCGGTAATAACAGGGATGGGGATAGTATCATGCCTAGGCAACGACAGAGCCAGCGTAACTGACTCGCTTAGAAACAGTGTCTCTGGTATAGGTGCGCGCTCAGACTTTGCCGAAATGGGATTGAAATGCAATGTCGGCGGCTCAATTGATCTTGATATAAAAGATCATATCGACAGAAAAATATTACGCTTTATGGGCCCCGCCGCAGCTTATGGCTACATTGCTACTGATCGTGCTATCGCTGACGCTGGCCTGACCGAAGACATGGTATCTAATCTTAGAACTGGCTTAGTTATGGGTTCCGGTGGTATCTCGGGTGAAATGTTCGAAGAGGCACTCGACATTATGCGTGATCGAGGCATCAAGCGCGCTGGACCCTACCGAGTAACACAAATCATGGCCAGCACTGTGTCTGCCTGTGTTGCCACACCATTTAAAATTAAAGGTGTGAATTACTCCCTCTCCTCCGCCTGTGCCACCAGTGCCCACTGCATTGGGCATGCGGTTGAGTTAATTCAACTCGGCAAACAAGACATCCTGCTAGCTGGTGGCGCTGAGGAAATGCATTGGTCAATGGCGGCGATGTTCGATGCAATGGGTGCTTTAACAAGTAACTACAACGACACTCCCAGCGTAGCGTCGAGAGCATACGATGCCAACCGCGACGGCTTCGCTCCATCACTTGGTGGAGGTTGCGTAGTGGTGGAGGAGTTAGAACATGCGCGAGCGCGGGGCGCCAATATAATCTGTGAAATCACCGGCTATGGTGCCACATCCGACGGCGCAGATATGGTAGCACCATCAGGTGAAGGTGCCGAACGTTGCATGCGAATGGCAATGGAAGGACTCTCTGGACCAATAGACTATATCAATACCCATGGCACCAGCACTCCCGTTGGAGACGTGGCGGAACTGGGTGCCATACGCAATACCTTTGGCGATCAGTGCCCCGATATAAGCTCTACGAAATCACTCTCGGGACATAGCTTGGGTGCCGCAGGCGTGCACGAAGCTATTTACTGTATGTTGATGATGGAAAATAATTTTGTCGCCGGCTCAGCTCATATCGACGATTTGGATGAGAAAGCACAGGATTTACCCATCGTGTGCAAATCCAAAGACGCTAGTTTAAAGCGGGTCATGTGCAACAGCTTTGGCTTCGGCGGCACTAATGCAACCTTAGTAATGGAACGAATATAGTTATACTTAATAGCTTTAGGTTATTAAAATATAATTCTTAATTACAAAAATATGGCATAGACTGACGCGGTTTGCAACGAGGCGGGGACAGCGCTTGTGAAAACCAAATTGATGGACTCGAAAAAAAAATTCGCGAAAAATAGTTATCGGCCGTTACCACCGAACTTGACCATCGGCCAAAGTCATATCCATGGGCTCGGATTATTGGCACTAGACAATATTAAGGCAGGCACCTATCTCGGTGAAACACATTACCAAATAGACGGTGTGGATGACTGGGTAAGAACCCCTTTAGGCGGATTTGTTAACCACAGTGACAATAACAATGCTGAGATTAAATTAGTTACGAGTAACATAAGAGGTCTCACTACAAAAAGAGACATCGCAGAGGGTGAAGAACTCACAGTCTTCTACACCCTTTACTAACAAGCGTTTCCGACGCCAGACTCACAGCTATCCTTTTTCTACAGGGCGGCGAGAATAGCCTCGGCACTGCTACCCTCCAGAGCACCTTCATCAACATTTAGTAGTGTCACAATGCCATCATCAACAATCATGGCAAATCGTTTGCTACGAGTACCCATACCAAACCCGCGACCATCAAGGGTCAAACCGAGGGCCTCAGTAAATTCAGCATTGCCGTCCGCTAACATCAGCAAGTGCTCGGCATTTGCCGATTTGCCCCATGCATCAACAACGAAAACATCATTGACTGCCATGCAAGCCACTGTGTCCACGCCTTTTGCTTTGATATCATCCACGTGAACCACAAAACCTGGCAGATGTGCCACAGAACAAGTGGGTGTAAACGCGCCCGGCACTGCGAATAACACCACTTTCTTACCATCAAAAATCTCAGCACTACTCAATCCAGCGGGGCCTTCACTGCCCATCACGGTAAATAGTCCTTGGGGAATTTTGTCACCGACTTTAATTGTCATAGCTACCTCTATCTATATTAAACCGAAAAAAACCTTGTCACCCGCCACAGGCACTGAAAATCGCTTTACTGCACCCACATTTAGAAAGGAATGTCATCATCAAAACTATCCATGGATTGGGGACCCTGCTGCGGCTGTTGAGGCGCTTGCGCCGCAGGGGCTTGATATCCACCTTGCTGAGGCACATCGTAGCCTCCACTCTGCGCGCCGCGACTATCAAGCATTTGCATCTCGCTGGCAACGATTTCAGTGGTATAACGATCTTGTCCATCTTGACCCTGCCACTTGCGAGTCCGCAATGAACCTTCGACGTAAAGCTTCGACCCCTTTTTCACGTACTCTCCGGCGATCTCGGCGAGTCGATTAAAAAATACGACGCGGTGCCATTCTGTGCGCTCCTGTTGCTCCCCGCTGGACTTATCTTTCCAAGACTCTGAAGTCGCTATACTAAGGTTTGTCACTGCGCCGCCAGAGGGCATAAAGCGCGTCTCCGGATCCTGACCACAGTTGCCAACGATAATAACTTTATTAACTCCGCGTGCCATTGTATTCCCCCAGTTTATTCACGGTTTAGATATGATTGCAGACTTTGCATATCAATTTCGGATTGATCAATCTGCACGTAGGCAAATGCTTCATCTTCCACAAGAAGTATATCTTTAACGCCGTGCACATTTGAAATTATTTTTGAAAAATCTTGCTTGTTACTCTCTGCCACTGAAAGAACTAAGGTTTTCAATGGCCTCGGTGACTGTAAACCAACAGATAAAAAGAGCCATATCAATACAACCACACTGATGACTGAATAAACACCATTGACACCGAAGTATTGCAAACATAAGCCCCCTACAAGTCCACCCATGAAGGCGCCAAAGAACTGACTGCTGGAATAAATTCCCATGGCCGTGCCGCGATTACCCACCGGACAGACTTTACTCAGCCAGGAGGAGAGCAAGGCCTCCAGCAGATTGAATCCTGCAAAAAATAATGTCAGTAAAGCCACCAAAACGCCCGGCAAGGTTGTCACTGTTAACAACAGCGATGTCATCGCTAGAATCAAGATTGCACCTAATAATGCAGCCCTCTGCGACTGATATTTTTCCGCTACAATCATGATCGGGAGCATAAAAACAAAGCCACCACCCAACAACATCAGATAGGCCCAGGGCAAATTTTTGTCCCCTACACCGATATGGATCTGTAGTAAATCCGGCAACAGCAAAAAAATTGCCATCAGGGCAAAATGTAAAACAAAAATACCGACATTTAGACGCTGCAAATTTTGATCCTTAAGAAGGTTCAAAATTTGCGTCGCATCAACAATAGCTTCACGGTTAAAACAAGCTTCAACAGGCTTTGGTATAACTTTGATCACTATAAAAATTGCCACTACACCCAATATTGCGGTAAACCAAAAAATACCCGACAAGCCATAAAATTGGTTGATAAAAGGTCCAGCCATCACGGCGAGGATAAAAGAAAAACCGATGCTTCCACCAATCGCAGCCATCACCTTGGAGCGGTTATCTTCGGTGGTGAGATCAGCAGCCATTGCCATCAGCGTGCTGGCAATGGCACCAGTGCCCTGAAGCGCCCGGCCGACAAACAATCCCCACATAGTTTCCGACCATGCCGCTACCAAACTTCCCAAAACAAACATCATTAGCCCACCCACCAATACAGGGCGCCGACCAATGCGGTCTGACAATAGTCCCAGAGGAATTTGCAGCACTGCCTGTGTAAAACCATAGGCACCGATGACCAACCCCAACAGTAATGGAGAGAAGTCATGATAGTCTCGCGTTGCCACTGCCACCACTGGCAAAATCATGAAAAGACCGAGCATTCTAAAACCAAAAACACTGGCAATAGAAATCGTCGCACGCCTCTCGATAGGCGAAAGTTGAGTATGGTCAGTCAAGTTGATCAATTCATCACTACGGGAACCTAGCCTCCCATGGTAACAGTCTGCGCGTGGAGGGGAAGACCTTTATCCACGTTTTGATAAAAAATTAATCTCCCAAAATAATATTAAAATAAATTCATAGTAGACCAGCACATGCGGTCGCTGCGTACACCTGCTATATTTTGCTCCATTCATATCGTAACCCGTATAATGGACCGTTTAACCCAAGAATAAGACGCTTTAATGGATACCATACAGGTTCGCGGTGCTCGCACCCACAATCTCAAAAACATTGATCTGGATTTACCTCGCGACAAATTCATTGTAATCACCGGCCTGTCTGGATCAGGTAAGTCGTCTCTGGCATTTGACACCTTATACGCGGAGGGGCAGCGGCGTTATGTGGAGTCTCTGTCCACCTACGCGCGACAATTTTTGTCGATGATGGAAAAGCCCGATGTCGATCATATTGAGGGACTGTCGCCGGCCATCTCCATCGAGCAAAAATCCACCTCACACAACCCTCGCTCCACGGTAGGAACCATTACAGAGATCTATGATTACCTACGCCTTCTGTTCGCACGGGCCGGCGAACCAAGGTGTCCAGACCACCATTTACCATTGAAGGCACAGACTGTAAGTCAAATGGTTGATCAAGTGATGGCCATGGCCGAGGGTACAAAGTTGATGCTTCTGGCGCCCGTTGTAAAAGACCGGAAAGGTGAGCATGTTCATCTGTTTGAAACATTGCGGCGGCAAGGTTTTATCAGAGCACGTATCGACGGTATTGTCTGTGATCTCGATGAGGCCCCTGCGCTTGAGAAAAATAAAAAACACAATATTGATGTTGTGGTGGATCGGTTTAAGGTAAAGGACGACATCGCTCTGCGTCTCGCTGAATCTTTTGAAACAGCCCTCAATTTAGCCGAGGGGCTGGCAGTGATAAGTCACATGGATGGCGACGCTCCGGATCAACTTCTCTCTGCCAAGTTTGCCTGCCCCATATGCAATTACAGCATAAATGAATTGGAACCTCGGTTATTTTCCTTCAACAATCCCGCCGGAGCCTGCCCCACCTGTGACGGGTTAGGTGTGCGCCAATTTTTTGATCTCGACAGGGTCATTCAACACCCCGAGCTGTCAATATCCGAAGGTGCTATTCGGGGCTGGGACAGGCGCACATTGTTTTATTACAACATGCTGACATCTCTAGCTGATCATTACGACTTTGATATCGATGTACCCTGGTCAGAGCTCGACTCCATCCATCAACAGAAAATACTCTTTGGCAGCGATGATGAGGAAATCACCTTCAACTATGTCAATGATCGAGGCACAGTATTTCGTCGCCAACACAAATTTGAAGGTGTCATCCATAACATGGAGAGACGCTATCGAGAGACAGAATCGCAATCGGTTCGCGATGAGTTGACCAAGTATATGGCCACGTCAAACTGTCCTGAGTGCGATGGCACTCGTCTGCGCAAATCAGCTCGCAATGTATTCATCGACAATAAACGAATTGAAGATATTGTGTGCATGCCAGTGGGGGACTGCGCCGCTTACTTCAACACTCTCGATCTCACCGGACGTCAGGGTGAAATTGCAGAGAAAATAATCAAAGAAATTCGTGAACGCTTCACCTTCCTTGTGGATGTCGGATTAAACTATCTGTCTCTCAACCGCAGTGCCGAAACCCTATCCGGTGGCGAAGCACAACGTATTCGTCTGGCCAGCCAGATCGGTGCCGGCCTAGTGGGTGTGATGTATATCCTCGACGAGCCCTCCATCGGATTGCACCAGCGAGACAACGAGCGACTGCTAAAAACATTAATTAGGTTACGCGATCTCGGTAATACAGTGATTGTCGTAGAACACGATGAGGAAGCGATAGCCGCTGCCGATTACATTGTGGATATCGGCCCCGGTGCCGGTATCCACGGTGGAGAAATCGTCGCTCGAGGCTCTGTAGATGATATTCGCAACAGCACTGAATCCACTACTGGCAAGTTTCTCTCTGGCGTCAGGGGTATTCAGATCCCAAGCAAACGTCATAACGGAAACGGAAAATTCTTGTGCATCAAGGGAGCCAATGGAAACAATTTAAAAACTGTCGACCTGAACATTCCACTGGGGGTTTTTACTTGTATCACAGGTGTTTCTGGGTCGGGAAAGTCAACACTTATTAACGAGACTCTCTACCCTGCGGCGGCGGTAAAACTTAATAAAGCGACCACCCTTAAACCCGCTGCACATGAGACAATTTCAGGTCTGTCACACCTAGACAAATGTATCGATATCAACCAGAGTCCAATCGGTCGAACACCGCGCTCTAATCCGGCAACCTACACGGGTATTTTTACCCCAGTGAGAGAGCTATTTGCCGCAACTCAGGAAGCCCGTTCCAGAGGATATGCTCCCGGCCGCTTCAGCTTCAATGTCAAGGGAGGCCGATGTGAAGCCTGTCAGGGCGACGGCGTTACTAAGGTGGAGATGCACTTTTTACCAGACATCTATGTACCCTGTGATGTCTGTAAGGGGCAGCGTTACAACAGAGAGACTTTGGATATTCACTATAAAGGTAAAAATATTCATCAAGTTCTGGATATGACCATCGAGGATGCTCGCGAATTTTTTGATGTGATTCCAAATATTGCGCGAAAACTACAAACCCTCATCGATGTGGGGTTGTCCTACATCAAGCTTGGACAAGCTGCTACCACCCTCTCTGGAGGGGAAGCGCAGCGGGTCAAACTGTCTAAAGAACTATCTAAACGGGACACTGGAAAGACCCTGTATATCCTCGATGAGCCCACCACTGGCCTCCATTTCCATGATATAGAACAACTTCTATCAGTACTGCACCGCTTGCGAGACCAAGGCAATACTGTGGTGGTTATTGAACACAACTTAGATGTTATCAAAACCGCAGATTGGATAGTCGATTTAGGCCCAGAGGGAGGTTCAGGTGGCGGCCAGATTATTGCCGAGGGAACACCGGAACAGGTCAGTGTGATCGACGGATCTCATACGGGATTTTTCCTCAAGTCAACTTTGGTGAAGACTAGTTAGCGGTGTAAGCAGACTGCCAATCCAAGTATTGCGCCACCATAGCGTCCACTGCTTCTTGCTCGCTCGGGCGAAGTCCACTAATAATGAGATGTTTCACGCCCTGACCGACGCTGCGACTATCTTCCTTCACATCAAAATAAAGTCTTGCATCCCCTCGCTTGCCGACAATATCAAGATCACTATTAATCAACTCTAAACTCGGCGATGTCAAATCTAGTGTATCCAGGTCGAGTGCCATAGACTGATAGATAATCAGTGGACGCTGAGAATTGATCATAACATTCCGCTGATTCATCAAAGGGACCAGGATATGAGGGAAATTTTGGCCTGAAAAACGCACGTAAGCCCGCACCAGAGCCTCCAGCCCCGGGTTGAGTGGTCCGATGAGACCTGATCTCTCCACCTTGAGATAGTCTTTTCCACGAGAATCCACCACCGACATCGTAGGCGAATCATGCTCGGGGAAAATTAAACTTGTATCTGCACCAACCAGACCGGTGAAAGTGAACTTTGAGGACTTAGCTACACCAAAACGCTCGACAAAAAGGGCAAACAATAAGTCTCCCGGCACACAAAATCTCTTGTTGTCAGGATCGTGGATAGGATTGAAATCATTACTGACACCCTTAGCAAAGCGACTGGCCTGCTCGCCGCTTATACTGATTTCATTTCCCCTTTGATGGTAAAAATCGCTGAAAGACATGGCTTAATCCAACTCGGCGTCAAACTCTTCTAGAAGATCAAGGGGCTCAATTTCTTCGCCTTCTAATACCGCGTTCCAATTAACCCCCACCAAAATGACATCTGAATGCAATCCAGGGAGCCAATCATCAAGAAATTCTTCCATGGCAACAGCAGTGGGTTGATAAATTTTCCAATCATCATTACACAGAGGTTGGGCAAGGGCAGAAGCTGACCAAAAAGGCATAACATCGAGATCAGAATTTTGCTCTGACTGCACTGTTGCCCAATTGCCCTCAGAATTCTGCAGCCCCCAGACACAACCCTGCTCTAGAGATTCCACAATAAATCGATCGAAATTTTCTTGCAGGTCATTCGAAAGCTTCTGCATTGATCCTCACTTTGCTTCATCGGGCTGATAACCACACAGCGGTTAGCGCCAAAACAGGGCGTCACTTAGTGTTATTCATTATACCGCGGACCGCCGCTGGAATATCCGCGGGCAAAACAACAAGCTTGGCGTTACTTGAGTCCGACATATCACGCACCGCTTCGATATATTTTTCACCGAGCAAATACATCGCCGGCAATTCCTTGTCTTGAATAGCTTCATTGACTTTGCTCAGCGCAGTCTTGGTGGCTTCAGCCAGTACAACTTTTGCCTCTGCATCTCGACGAGAGGCCTCCAGACGCCCATCAGCCTCAAGAATTGCAGCAGTTTTCTCACCGTCAGCACGGGTCACTGTGGCACGACGCTGTCGCTCGGCGGCGGCCTGCTCTTCCATGGCCTCCTGCATAGTGCCCGAGGGCTGAATGTCCTGGATTTCCACCGTCTTCAGCGTAATGCCCCAGTCAGCAATGTCGTCTGAAATTGACACTTTCAATTTAGCCTTGATCTGATCTCTTGAAGAGAGTGCATCATCCAACGTCATTTCACCGACAATAGATCGTAATGAGGTCTGCACCAGCGTTCGAATCGCCAGCTCGTAGTCCTCAACACCATAGACCGCTTTTTCAGGGGATATAATATTGATGTAGGCCACTGCATTAGCAATGATCACCACATTGTCCCTTGTGATAACCTCTTGCGAGGGAATTTCTAACACAATGTCTTTGGTGGTCGCCTTGAAGGCGACAACATCAACATAGGGAATCAATAAATTTAACCCTGGACTCAGGCATTTCTGAAATTTACCCAGTCGCTCTACAACCCACTTTGATCCCTGTGGCACCAGTCTCACCGCCTTGAAAAGGGTGATCACTACAACCAGAAAAACTGTACCTAAAAATATCACTTCGCCCATTAGCTTATCTCCATTAGTTAGTCATGCTTGGTCACGATCACCGTGTTGCCATCAAAGTCGACGACATGCAATCGATTGCCCAATTCCACAGACATATCGCAACGAAACTCCCATTCATCACGGTCCATTACCGGGGTAGTAAAGCGTATTATTCCCAACGTAGTTTCGGTGGGTACCTTTGTCACCAGACCCGCTTGTCCTATTGCTGTATTGCGAGCATCGCCACCTTGATTACCAGCGGCCATTCTCGGCTTAATGAATTTGAACCACAAAACGGCAAAAGTCACCGATGAAACAGTCCAAAGTAAAATTTGCACCGGCAATGACATGGGCACCATGGTCTGGGTAATCCCAACAATCAGAGCCCCCAAGCCGAACCAGAGCACTGTAAAGCTAGGCAGAAATATTTCCAGAACGATTAAAATCAGTCCAAGGACAAGCCAATGCCAATATAAAACTGCAATGTCCATATAAACTCCTTTCGTTTATAACAATGATAACCCAAGCGGTGATTCTATACACAAATCTTTTCCTCACACTTTTTGCAAGGATTCTAGACTAGCGCTGCAAACACATTACCACAGCGTCCTCTCGGCCCATGGCACTGGGATAATAATCCCTTCTGATATCAATCTCTACAAACCCGAAACTGTTGTACAGAGAAATTGCTCTAAAATTTGATATGCGGACTTCCAAAAATACCTGACTTACGACAGCATCTAGCTGAGTCACCGCGCTATGCAGTAAAAATCGTCCGTAACCGCGTTTTTGATAGCGAGGATGCACTGAGATATTGTGTAACTCACTCTGATCACCTCGAACCATCATGACAAAAAACCCCAGCACTGCTCGGTCAATGCACAGTACATGCGTACAATCCATCGCCTGAACAAATTGCTTTAATGTCCACCCCCTGTCAGTGTTCAACGTCTCGATGTTCATCAGGCAGGCCAAATCATCCTCAGTTACTGCACGGATCAGGAGATCTTTGGTAACAAGAGTCACAAATTACTCAGCTATAACTTGGGATCTACCAGGGTCAAAATCCGCTAGTGGTGACCACTGTTTAATACGTTGCCAAATGTCTCGCTTTAACAATGGCTGGGAGAGTATTTCATCAAATGACGGCACTAACACCGCTTGCACCTTTCCCACCACTACGCTCTGGCTGCTAGCTAGCTCATTACACAATTGCTCTGGCAACAACCATGTTGCTGCTTTGTGCCCAAAAATAAGTAGCTTGGAGATATTGCCACTGTTCAGCCTTGCGTCTAGCAATGTGGAGACAAAATCTATCGCCGCCTGACGGCCTCCCTCAGCGCCCGGGAATGGTGGCCATTGAACAAGTTCAAACTGAGGCAGTCCATTCTGCAATGGCTCAAGGGATTGAACAATTTGGCCCAAAAGTTCACTTTCAGTTGCTGTTGGCAATGCTTCACTGGCCATTGCACCCACCAATAATTGATCAGTAGGCTGCCACATGGCCAATTTAAACTCGATCGCCTCATTAGCCTCAATGCTCACACTCTTACTGACAATGGTATCTACTGGCTCCGGTGCAACCGATACAGGCGCGCGCTGGGCAAGCCGCGATTCTCCCCCAGAGAGACTATCTGGAATAGATTTTCGCAGCGAATCAGATACAGTTTCGGCGATTTCTAGACTCGGTGTAGCATCACCATAGTCCTTGGGGACATATTCAACTATCCCTAAAGTCTTGATGTAATGATGTCGGAGTTGATCCAAAATCAGACACCGCCCAACTGGGGATGAAGACTTCCAGGCTCACGCATTAAGGTCAGAGCGTGTAAGTAAGCCTTGGCACTTGCCACCAAAATATCTGTATCGGCACCCTGCCCATTGATAATTCGACCATCCTTTTCCAAGCGAACGGTCACTTCCCCTTGGGAGTCGGTTCCCTGAGTGACAGCATTGACCGAATATACCTGCAGCTCAGTTCCGCTATTAATAAGTTTCTCGATGGCGTTAAAAATAGCATCCACTGCACCGCTGCCACTGGATTCAATATGATGCTGTTTCTCTTGGTAACGGATTATCATTTTTGCACAAGGCAGCTGGCCCGATTTGGACAATACCTCTAAGTCCATAAGGGTGAGATCATCGCGAGGTCCCATCTGCACATCAGAAACCAATGCCTGGAGGTCCTCATCGAATATTTCTCGCTTTTTATCTGCCAGCTCTTTAAATGCTTTGAACGCCTGATCAAATTCCTCTCTGCTATCAAAACTGATATCCAATTCTTCAAGCCGTGCAGCAAAGGCAGCGCGACCCGACAATTTGCCAAGTGAGAGCTTGTTGGTGGACCAACCCACATCCTCCGCGCGCATGATCTCGTAGGTCTCACGCATTTTTAAAATCCCGTCCTGATGAATACCCGACTCATGGGCAAAGGCATTAGCGCCGACAATCGCTTTATTGGGTTGAACGGGGAACCCAGTGATACTGGATACTAGCCGTGAGATTGGCACTATATGTGAGGGGTCAACTCCTGTAGTCACCGGGTACAGATCTTGACGAGTACGCAAGGCCATCACCAACTCCTCTAGAGATGCATTACCGGCACGCTCTCCAAGACCGTTAATAGTACATTCTACTTGCCGCGCACCGTTCTGCACTGCCGACAAACTATTGGCGACAGCGAGACCCAGATCATTATGGCAATGCACTGAGAATATTGCTTGATCAGCATTGGGCACCGCATTCAAAAGGCGCTGAATAACTTCACCGTATTCCCCCGGAGCCGAATAACCCACGGTATCAGGAAAATTAATCGTTTTGGCGCCTGCTGCAATCACCGCCTCCGTGATACGGCACATGAAATCAAAATCAGTACGACTGGCATCTTCTAGTGAAAACTCAACGTCATCAATGAGGTTTCTGGCCATCTTTACAGCGCCAACAGCTTGGGCCAAAACCTCATCTGGCTCCATTTGTAGCTTGTACTTCATGTGAATGGGAGAGGTGGCAATAAAAGTATGTATGCGACCAGCGCTGGCACCCGCCAGAGCCTCTCCGGCACGCTCGATATCCCCTTGCATCGCCCGCGATAAACTACATATTCGACTTTCTCTGACAGTATCAGCAATTAGCTTTACCGCCTGAAAATCTCCCTCACTGGATACAGCAAATCCTGCCTCGATCACATCGACATGCATTTTTTCCAGCATTTTGGCGATTCTTAGCTTTTCGTCCTTGGTCATGGAGGCTCCGGGACTCTGCTCTCCATCGCGCAATGTTGTATCAAAAATAACCAATTTTTCTTTTTCGGCCATGGTAATTTCCACCTTTTAAACGTCGTCCAAACTGACTGACGATTTATTACAATCCAATCATAAGCTATCCGTTCACTTAATGCTCTAAACAGAACAAGGTGTCATTTTAACGAATCACAATGAGTTTATACTATTTTTTTAGGTATATGATTGAATGCCCCTCAGGGCAGTAGGCAAATAGCGGCGAGTAGCGCTGCTTTTTTATCGGCGCATAGGAAAAGAAAAAAGCTTTCAGACACACATTTCATGGGATCATTAAAACAAACTTACCCAGAAAATCCAAATTTAATCCTAAGTGATAGTAGTTTTTTCGCCACGAATTTTTGAATATAACCACTTCACTGGTGCTGACACAGAAAATATAACCGCCATTGCAAACAGTATTCGCGGTGGATCTATGGTGATGACGACAAATCCCATAACCACACTGAGAATCACCATAAAGGGAACCTTGCCACGAAAATCCACCATCTTAAAACTGGGGTAACTAAAATTAGAAACCATTAGAAGCCCCGCCACTGCGGTCAACAAGGCCCCAAAACTGGTAAGCCATAAACTCGACTCTGTTGCGTGAAAAGACCACACAAAACCTGCCACTAAGGCTGCTGCCACCGGACTGGGCAGCCCGGTGAACACACTGCCATCAGAGCTGCCGGCTTGAACATTAAAACGAGCAAGGCGTAAAGCGGCACACGAGGCATAAACAAAGGCCGCTGCCAAACCTAATTTACCTAGACCACTTACACCCCAACCATAGGCCACCACTGCCGGTGCCACACCAAAGGAAACCATATCTGATAAGCTGTCATATTGAACACCAAAGTCACTTTGAGTATTGGTCATTCTTGCGACACGCCCATCCAAACCGTCGAACAACATTGCCGCAAAAATAGCCATTGCAGCCCAATCATACTGTCCACTAAAACCAGACAATACGGCATAAAACCCACCAAAAAGAGCTCCTGTTGTGAGCAAGTTCGGTAAAAGGTAAATGCCTTTACGCGAAGGCGCAGAGATGGATTCAGAATTCTGAGTCGTATTAATGTTAACTATCTTATCTGCTTCATCAGTATTTTTCACGGCTGTGTTTTGCCCCAATTGAAACGTTAGAGCGTGGAGTATACGACAATTGACTCAGTCATCCAAAAATAGCTTTTGCATATTCTCAAGATCTGAATTAGAAAAACCCAAACCATGCTTTAAAAAGCTTTTGACAGACCCATATTCCCCGTCAATGGAATCCAAAAAGGCGACAATGTTGTCGCGGTGAACTGACACGTAGGGCGTCAACCAAGCTCTGTCCCAGCTCTCCACATTAGCCGCTCTGAGATGGCCCTCAATGATTTCGACTAATCTAGTGGAATCATAGTGCTTTTGGGTGAGAAGATAATCGTCGATAATCGTCTCTCTTGGAACATCTAAGGCCGAGAGTAAAAGCGCCGCAGCCATGCCTGTGCGATCTTTACCTGCGGAACAATGAAAGATACTGGCATTGTTGGCATTGTTCAAAATCTCCTGCATGAAACGCCGAAATGGGGTGCTGATAGCTTCAATGCACGACCCATAGGAGTTTACCACCAGTTGGTGGGATGACTCAGGAGTCAATTCACCCTCAAACAAAAACTCCCAAAAGCGAGAGATATCGCCAATAGATATTTGGTAATCGTCAATAAAGTCTGCCCTGACAGCAGCACTCGGTGACTGACTCTGTTCCTCTTGACGACGAAAGTCATGCACTTGAGTCACATTCAATCTTTCCAACTGATCGATGTCCCCTGCCGACAAATTGGCCAAGTGTCCACAGCGTAGAAGTTTACGCCACTTTACGGTTTTACCTTGGGCATTAGCATAGCCACCCAAGTCACGAAAATTGATGCCTCCATCAAGTGTCAATACTCTCGAAAAGCTTGTCGCTGTGGTCATGTGTCGCCCATTTGTTGTTATGCCGCTAATTTCAGTGTAACAGAGAACAGTTTACCGGATATCAACTTTGATCGGATCAATACGCTGATAAATAAATTAACTATTAACTGCAACTGACAGATTATTGAGTTCGAATAAATTTATCGCCGCGAGAAATACCAGATACACCACTCCGCACCACTTCCATGACACCCATGGCCCTGGCAGCGTCCAAGAATGCATCTAATTTATCGCTATCACCCGCCAGTTGAACCGTGTAAGTGGCCGGAGTCACATCAATAATATGTCCGCGAAAGATCTCTACGCAACTTTTCAACTCTATGCGGGTATCATTATCAACAGCCTTAATTTTGACCAACATCAGTTCGCGTTCAATATGCGGCCCCTCTGTTAGATCCACCACTTTTATCGTATCGATTAGCTTGTGCAACTGTTTCACGATTTGTTCCGCCATCTGGGCGTCGCCCTGAGTAGTCAAGGTCAATCTGGACAGGGTTTCATCATCGGTGGGAGCCACCGTCAGTGTGTCTATGTTATAACCTCGCTGAGAAAACAACCCCACGACACGCGACAGAGATCCAAACTCATTTTCGAGTAAAATTGAAATAATTCGTTTCATTAGGTTCTCTCCGTTTTACTCAGCCAGAGATCACGCATAGATCCTCCCGGCATATGCATTGGATAGACATGCTCTGATCGATCGATACAAATATCCATAAATACCACACGATCCTTCATCGCAAAGCATTCACGCATTTTTTCTTCCAATTGGTCAAACTCCGTGATTCTCATACCAACGTGGCCATAAGCCTCAGCCAGTGCCACAAAATCCGGAAGTGATTCTTCATATACACTTTGCGAGTAGCGACTGTTGTACTGCATATCCTGCCACTGTCGTACCATGCCCAGAGCGGCATTGTTAAGATTAATGATCTTTACCGGCAAGCTGTGCTGACTGCAGGCAGATAACTCTTGAATACACATTTGTATGCTGCCCTCACCGGTAACACAGGCTACATCAGTATCTGGAAATGCCAGCTTGGCTCCCATGGCAGCAGGCAAACCAAAACCCATGGTTCCCAAACCACCCGAGTTGATCCACTGTCGCGGTTTGTCGAATAAATAATACTGCGCAGCAAACATCTGATGCTGACCAACGTCAGAGGTAACAATTGCCTCACCATTAGTGACTTTATACAACATTTTAATCACGTCTTGCGGTTTAATGATATCGCCAGCACTCTGCTCATAGCGCGACTGAGTATACAAACCGTGTTTGTTACGCCACTCGTCAATCTGTTGCCACCAGTCGGCTAACACCGCCTGTTCAATTTGCTCATCAGACTGGTCTAGCAAATTCAGCATCTCTTTGAGCACTGACGAACAGGTGCCAACAATGGGGATATCAGCAACAATATTTTTTGATACTGAGGTCGGATCTATATCAATATGAATGATGGTGGCCAGCGGGCAGAATTTTTCAAGTTCATTGGTTACCCGATCGTCAAAGCGAGCACCCACAGCAAAAACAACATCGGCATGATGCATTGCTGTGTTTGCTTCAAATGTCCCGTGCATGCCCAACATACCCAAAAATTGTCTGTCACTACCAGGGTATGCGCCCAGCCCCATTAAGGTATTGGTTATTGGATAGTTAAGCCTTTGGGTCAATGCCGTTAAATGCTCAGCCGCATTATCGATAACCACGCCTCCACCAGCGTAGATTACCGGACGTTTTGCCCCTAACAAGGTTTTGACAGCACGCTTGATTTGCCCTTTGTGACCCCTCTCACTGGGTTGATAGGACCGCATCTTTACCTCATCAGGAAAACAATAAGGAACCTTATAATTCGGCTCAGTCACATCTTTAGGAATATCCACAACAACCGGTCCAGGACGCCCAGTTGACGCAATATAGTAGGCTTTAGCGATAGTGGCTGGGATATCTTCGGCTTTGGTAACCAAAAAGCTGTGCTTTACGATGGGCCGAGAAACTCCCACCATATCAGTCTCTTGAAATGCATCCTGTCCAATTTTGCTCGACGGCACCTGACCAGAAATCACCACGAGGGGGATAGAGTCCATGTAGGCCGTGGCGATACCAGTGATCGCGTTGGTAGCACCTGGACCCGAGGTCACCAGAGCAGTGCCCACCTCACCGGTTGCACGAGAAAAACCGTCAGCTGCATGCACAGCAGCCTGTTCATGACGAACGAGAAGATGAATGACTTCCTCTTGTCGATAGATTGCATCATAAATATGAAGCGCTGCACCCCCGGGATAGCCCCAAATGTGTTTAACCCCAACATCTCTTAAAGCTCTTATCAGAGCATCGCCACCAGATAATTTTTCCACAAACGTTCCTCACAAATCATTGTATGTGATACTTTCCCAGACTAGCGGTACGCTTGCATCAAAACAGACGCCACGATTGTGGCTTATTCAGTCACACCGGTAAGTGCTTGTGACCGATATCTGGGCTATTGGTAATAGCGCCATCTACAGTGATGACCAGCGACATTGGTAACGTCCGCCTGGTACTCATAATATGTCGCACGCCTCGGTAGAAGCGCCGACGCGGCGAGTGTAACACTTCAAGTTAATCAGTCAATAACTTATCGACCCTTTTTACTTATCAATCACTCGAGATTATCTAATGCAAAAGATACAATTGGGAATTTAGATATCAATAAAGTGGTAAGCTACAAAGCACTGCTTGCCCATCGAAAGAGACAGAGGACCGCCCAGTGAAGAGCACTAAAGATATTCCCCTGACAGTCAAAATACTCGGCTTTTTGCTAACCACACTTGTGCTAATAGCCGGCTGTGATAGTGAGCAAACCGCAGGCAAAACTCTGATAATCAATGTCAACGGATATTCTTTTGACACTCCCAACGACGTTCATCAATTTACGTCGCTATTGGTTGAAAATGGTGTTGTCACAGCTACCGGCGGAGATCAGCTACATAGAGATCATAGTGATGCGATGATCATTGATGGTGAGGGGAAAACTCTGCTACCAGGTATCATCGATGCCCATGGACATCTGTCTAGTCTTGGCTTCACATTGTTACAGATAGATTTACGCGACACCACATCAGCGACTCAAGCGGCACTTGCTATTGCGGATTACGCCGAGAAGAAACCCTATTTGGAGTGGATTCGAGGCCGAGGCTGGAATCAAGTTTTGTGGCCGGGAAAACAGTTCCCCGACGCAAAAATATTGGATGAATTGGTCCCAAATAGGCCAATTTGGTTAGAGCGAATTGATGGCCATGCCGGGTGGGCTAACAGTAAAGCATTGGAACTCGCGGGGATACATGCAGATACCATTTCACCGCCCGGGGGGGAAATTCTACGAAATGCAAATGGAAGACCTACGGGTATTTTAATCGATAATGCGATGAATCTTGTAAGCCAGGTCATTCCACCGCCAACAGAGGAAGAGTTGTCAGCCGCTGTCAGCGCCGCCACCGAACATTTGTTGAGCTTGGGCATAACTTCAACACATGATGCGGGCATCAGCGCAATGGAGCACCGATTTTACTCTTCCCTCGCATCCGCAGACGAACTGGCAGTTCGTCTCTACGCCATGATCTCTTCAACCGATCCTGAATTGTCAACGATTTTGGCCGCAGGGCCGAGCAGAGATCCCAAGGATTTTTACCACGTCAGAAGCGTCAAGGTCTATACCGATGGTGCACTGGGGAGCCGAGGTGCCGCGATGTTGGCACCCTATTCTGATCGACCCGATCACAGTGGTCTACTTCTGACGACAAAGACACAACTTAGCTATCTGTTCGAGCAAGTAATTTCGGCCGGATTTCAGCTGGCCATTCACGCCATTGGTGACAAAGGCAATCGTATCGCTCTCGATGAAATAGAAGAAGCTTACCGTAAAGTTGGGGGAGCTGAGCTGAGACACCGGATTGAGCATGCGCAGGTGGTCGCCCTGGAGGATATACCGCGATTTAAGGCGCTGAATGTAATCCCTTCCATGCAACCTACCCACGCCACCAGCGATATGAATATGGCAGAGGACCGTATTGGCGCAGAACGTTTAAAAGGTGCCTATGCATGGCGGCGCTTTATTGATCAGGGCAGTATTTTGGTTTCCGGATCCGACTATCCCATTGAACTGGCCAATCCATTCCATGGTATACACGCGGCAGTGACTCGGCAAGATCATGACAATAAACCACCGCAGGGATGGATACCTGAGCAAGCCATCAGCCGCGAAGAAGCACTGCGCTCATTTACCATCAATGCTGCGTGGGCGGGTCATCAGGAAAACATTCTCGGCGGACTCAGCGAGGGAAAGTGGGCTGACTTCATTATTATTGATCGCGATATTATGAATGTACCAGCAAATGAGCTGTGGCAAATAGAGGTGGAGCAAACCTGGGTGGCCGGAGAACTAGTCTACACTCGTGACTAAAATAGTGTAATCAATCTAGCTCGGAGACTGTGACATTGTCGATTAGACGGGCCGATTGGGTGAATATTGCACCAAGTACTGTTATTTCGACGTCGTCTTCGGCGGCCAAGTCCAGGGTTTTACTGTTACTACAGGTGATGTAATCAACCTTAAAGCCGGCTTTTTCGACTCTCTTGACTGCCTCTTGTTCCAAACCGGTAAAATTTCGATTACCTGATTTAATTTGCGCTGAAATCCAGTCCAATGAGTGCTTTAAAACCACTACCTTCGAGCGCTCTTCATCATTGATGTAGCGATTTCTTGAACTCATTGCCAGACCATCGGGTTCCCGGTGAATCGGCGCTGAAATAATCTCAACTGGCATACACAAGTCTTCCACCATCCGTCGAATCACTGCCAGCTGTTGGTAATCTTTGATGCCGAATATTGCTTGGTCTGGCTGCACGATATTAAATAGCTTACTTACCACAGTGGTGACACCTTCGAAATGTCCGGGGCGACTGGCGCCACAGAGGACATCGGTCATGGTGGGGCAAATTACCCGACTTTGAGTATCCAAACCATTGGGGTACATCTCTAGGTCTTCTGGGTGAAACAAGTAATCGCATCCAGCCTTTCGCAGCTTCTGGCAATCCGTCTCATAAGTGCGCGGATATTTATCCCAATCTTCATTCAGTCCAAATTGCAACGCGTTGACAAAAATCGAGCAGACAACGACATCATTGGTGTCTTGAGCTTGGCGCAATAATGCCAGGTGGCCATCGTGCAAATTTCCCATGGTGGGAACGAAACCGATGCGCAAGCCTTTGCGACGCAGCTTGTTTAAATCGTCTCGCAGACCATTGACGGTATGAAAAATTTTCATCTCAAATTTCCGCGCTAGCTCAGTCAGTGTTCGGCGAAGTGGTCGCTGGCCAAATTCTCAAAGCGAGTATATTTACCCATAAACATCAATCGGCATGTTCCAATAGGCCCATTTCGCTGCTTGCCAATGATAATCTCCGCGGTGCCCTTGTCGGGACTGTCCTCGTTGTAGACTTCATCTCGATAAATAAAGGCAATGACATCCGCATCTTGCTCAATGGCGCCAGACTCTCGCAAATCCGCATTTACCGGACGCTTGTTAGGGCGTTGTTCCACATTCCTACTCAACTGCGACAGCGCAATCATTGGACACTCATATTCCCGTGCCAATCCTTTTAACTCTCGCGATATTTGTGATATCTCTTGCACACGGCCCTCCGCTGCATTGCTTCCATTCATCAGCTGCAAGTAATCCACCATGATCATGCCGGGCTGAGCCTGCGCGTAGAGTAATTCGGTATCCACTGGCACCTCCGAACCCCGCTCAGCAATCCACTGTTGACGCAGCTGCTCTACTCGCTCCCGGGTAAATTGTTTAATTCTATTGCGCATCTCCAACGGAGTAATACCAGGCGAGTCGTCGATAAACAATGGCTTATCCTTTAGCCTCTGAGCAGCGCTGCTCAAACGCGGCCAATCATCCTCTACGAGATTGCCTGTGCGCATGCGGGTTTGATCAATTTTACCAATGGAGGACAACATTCGAGTGATCAGCTGGCTGGCTGGCATCTCTAGCGAGAAAACCAACACTGGTCGATCTTGACTGAGGGTAGCGTGTTCCACCATGTTCATAGCAAATGCAGTTTTACCCATGGAGGGACGGCCGGCAATAATCACCAAATCTGATTTTTGCCAACCGGAGGTCATCTTATCTAAATCGGTAAAACCTGTACTGAGACCTGTAATATCCGCATCATTTTTGAATAACTCATCGAGACGATCAACAGCTTCTTTAATAAGAAGGTTTACCTCTTTAAAGCCGCCTTTTTTAGGGCGATTTTCGATAATTTCTTGGAGACGTCCCTCTGCCTCGGCCAATAGTTTAGAGCTGTCCCAACCCAGTGGGTTATAGCCTTTGCGAACAATATCGCTGGCTGCGCCAATTAACTGCCTAACAATGGATCTCTCTAACACAATTTGCGTGTAGGCTTTTACATTTGCAGAACTCGGCGTACTGCTAGCTAAGTCCACGAGATACTCAGAACCACCCACAGACGCTAATTCGTTGGAATTTTGTAGGGACTCAGCCAGAGTTATGGGATCAAAAGGCTGATTGTCGGCAGCCAGACGTGCCATTGCATTGAATATTAGTTGGTGATCTCTGCTGTAAAAATCGCTGTCAGAGAGGACCTCTGAAATAGAGTCAAAGGCATCATTTCGAAGCATAAGACCACCAATTACCGCTTGCTCCGCTTCAATAGAGTGCGGTAAAGGTTGGCTTATTGATGGCTCTGCAAAAAGTGCTTCACTCATTCCGATAAATTATTCCAAAGATGATTGTTAATAGTAACACCAAGGCGAGAAGTATAGACAATAACTTATTTAAACAACAACGGCACTGAATCTCAAAAAGACACAGTGCCGTGATCGATACCTAGCAGTAGAGTACTGCGGGATTTACTCTGCTTGTAAGATTACGCTGACAGAGGCTGATACGTCTGAATGGAGCTGAATATCAATTGTATATTCACCAATTTGACGAAGCGCTCCGTCGGGTAAGCTAATTTCGTTTTTGCTAACTTCCACCCCAACGCCACCAATAGCTTCCTCTAACTCACGGGCACCCACAGAGCCAAACAGTTTACCCTCTTCACCGGCGATTACAGTAATTACGATTGAATCCAACGCTGTCAGCTTATCGGCGCGCACTTGAGCAGCACTGAGCGCGTCTGCGGCTTTGGCTTCTAACTCGGCCCGACGAGACTCAAATTCAGCAATATTACTCTCGGTAGCGAAAACCGCCTTCCCCTGAGGGATGAGGTAATTACGCCCAAAACCCGCCTTCACCTTGGCCTTATCACCGATATTACCTAACTTGCCTATCTTTTCCAGTAAAATAACTTCCATCGTATCATCCTCACTATGTAACCTACACTAAGCGTCTGTGTTATGAGACAACCTAGCTCGTATATTCAAAACGCTATCAACCGCACCAACAGCGGCCAACCCGGGCGTAAAAGGCCCCAAAACTAAACCCACATACACCAGAACTAACCAATAACCCGCCCATCCCTTGCGTTTGACCAGGTAATGCAAAACGGATAAACCCGCCACTACCAGCGGCACTATTGCCAGTTGCATCCAAAGCTGATGCTGAGCCAGAACCGAGAAACCCACGCTTACTGTAATCACACAGATCGCCGCCGATTTTTTGTCCAGTCTGATATTGTGGAATTCCTCTTGAAAACCACCGGGATTGAACAGCAGCGCCTGCCACCAACGCGCCAACGCCAATCCGACCAACCCACTCAAAGCGATTATCCAAGCCATGGCCCCCAGTATATTGCTGTGACCTGGACTGACTAACGTCTCATCCAACTGCTGAGACGCGGTTTGGAACATCTCATCCAAATCGGACACCAACGCGTCAAAGTCCGACTGGAATCCAATTCGTGCGCCCACAGCCAAAATTATGCTCAACGCTAACGCCACCAAGAGTGATAGATTCCATGCTCTGGTGACCTTTAATACAGCTGCCACGGCAATAATGTGTACCAGAGAAGCAATCGATACCACCGCCAAAAATGAGTTTGACTGTCCAGTGTAGTAACTTACTACAATTGGCATCGCAGACCACAACGCAACAATGGAAGCTTCTACTCCCCCTTTGCGCAAAGTCACCAAGCCCACGGTTGCCGGACTCAAAAACGGGATTACACTCCCCACAAGAGCTACTGCACTCGCCTGCAACCGCCCGCGCATGATGAATTCAGCAAGCGCACGCAAAATTGATTCTCCCGGGACTACTTGTGGCTGTCTGTGTACGGCAGCAGCGCAATATAGCGAGCGCGCTTGATCGCTTCGGACAACTCTCGCTGATATCTCGCCTTGGTCCCGGTAATTCGGCTAGGGACTATCTTGCCGCTCTCCGAAACGTAACCTTTGAGTGTATCCAAGTCCTTGTAATCAATTTCCGTGGCACCCTCTGCAGTGAAACGGCAAAATTTTCTTCTACGCACAAACTTGGCCATAATTACTCTCCACCTTCTGCATCGGTTTGTTCTTCAACTACTTTCTCGTCAGACTGCTTTGCTTCCTCAACAGCCTCTGCCTGCTGTGCGGCTTCAGCCTCAGCCTTTGCTCGCGCTGCATTGCGACGTTCTCTTGCTTCTTTGTCAGCTTTTTCAGCATTCTCTTGCTTCATTATGGGAGATTCAGCAGTAATCGCTTCACTGCGACGAATCACCATACTGCGAATGATCGCATCATTGTAACGAAAAGTTGAATTCAATTCGTCAAGCACGTCTTGGCCACATTCCACGTTCATCAAAATGTAATGTGCTTTGTGAATTTTATTGATGGGATAGGCCAGCTGACGGCGGCCCCAATCTTCCGATCGATGGACCTTACCGTTTCCAGCAGTGACGGACGCAGCATAGCGCTCCACCATACCGGGCACTTGCTCACTTTGGTCAGGGTGGACCAAAAACACAATCTCATAGTGTCGCATTGTATCTCCTCATGGATAATGTAGTCTCCCACAAAGACAACTATCCAGTGGTGAGACAAGGAGTGCCCAAAATTGCTACAGGGCGCTTTTAAGGCGCGGTATTGTAGTGGCCTTTAAGCTAGGTTGCAACCGCCTTTTTACTCCACTTCACTGCCGGCTCAAGACCTGTCAGAAGATACCGATTTTTCGCCAATCAACTGCCAGACCGAGCTCACATTAGTGACAGGACTCTTGAGCAACAATGTGATCAAAATTTCCTCTAGGGCAACTAACAAATAGAAAACGATCACTGCACGAAACAGCATATCAGCATCTGCGAGAATCAAAAGATAATAAGCTGGCGCGATAAGAACTGCAGCTATTTTTGCTCCCATAGTATGGTAGCTTGGATATTCGCCAAACTTAACTAAGGCCAACAACAGGGGGATCAAAAACGACAACGTAGCTGAAATTAAAAATCCAAGCTGGTAATCAAAAATCGGCGGCCAGATTTGATAGAGCCCAAAGATCATGACTGCGTAGGTTAAGGCATCTCCCCAACTATCGAGCTTAGCTCCAAAATCGCTGGTCTGCCGCATAAGACGAGCTAGATAGCCATCCAAGACATCACTAACTAACGATCCAGCTAAAACAATCAGAAACCACTGCGAACTTCCCTTTAATGCCAGTGCTACGAGTACCGGCACAAATACCAATCGCAATATAGATAGTATGTTGGCAATAGATAAAAATCTTGGGCTCATGATTTCTACACAGTCCGTAATTCAGCTTTATAATTCTCGGAAACATCGCATCAATAACCAACTCCGTCGTTTCAGTCATTGTTGAGGCAGCTGGATATCCGTTACTTGACTATAGCGACAAATCGTAGATTCACCAACCAATCTTAACAAGACTCTACATTCGCTGCCTAACAATTTCAAACAGACATACGCCGGTTGCAACGGATACATTGAGACTCTCCACCTTGCCAAACATTGGTAACCTCACCATGTAATCACACTGTTTAGCCACTAACTTGCGCACGCCAGCCCCCTCGGCGCCCATCACCAGCGCGATAGGACCGGTTAAATCGATATCATATAATAGTTGTTCAGATTGACCTGTAGTACCAATCACCCAAATACCAGCACGCTGGAGCTTGTCCAATGTTCTGGTGATATTGGTTACCGTAACCAGAGGCACGCTCTCCGCGGCACCACAGGCAACTTTATGCACAGTAGCAGTCAACCCCGCAGAGCTGTCCTTTGGCACCACCACTGCATTTACACCCGCGGCATCAGCAGAGCGAAGACAAGCCCCTAGGTTGTGTGGATCTGTGACGCCATCAAGGAACAAAAAAAATGATGTTTTGCCCTTGTCCTCGGCCAACTTCAAAAGAAAGTTCTCATCATAGGTTTGCCCTGGTTTACAGCGTGCTATGACGCCCTGATGACGGCCATTAACTCTGGCGTCCAGCTTGTGTGCAGCCAGCCCTTGAACACTAATACCGTGAAGATCGGCAAGGTTGCGAATTTTTTGCAGGCGCTCATCGCGGCGATTGCTTTGAACAAAGATTTCCGTCACCCTCTCAGGCGCTGACTTCAACATAGTCTGAATTGTGTGGATGCCATAAATCCAATCCATTAATCCGTCCTTTACAGGTTGTCGTTAAAGATTATTTGCGCATTGTACTGGCTTTCGGCAAACTTCGGGTATGAAAGTAGACAAAAACTGATGGAGTGTTGAACCAATTATGACTGAGACAGAACAGCCGCACTCTGCTCATAAGCGACTGCCAAAATCAGGACTTACTCGGCGTCTAGCAGCCTTGGTCTACGATTTATTCTTACTCGCAGCAATTGTTATGGCCTACGCCCTCATTGTGATCACCCCTCTGAGACTAGTTTTTTATGGCATGCCAACCACTGACGGCAATTTTGTCGCTTTCCCCGCTATACTGCAGGTTGTTTTAATGCTGGGATTGATCCTAGTGCTCGCAGGTTATTATCTATTATGCTGGCGCAAACAGGGGCAATCCATGGGAATGAAAGCGTGGCGTTTGAGATTACAACAATCCAATGGTGATCTGGCCTCGCTGCGACAGTGTTGGATACGCGCTGTATTGGCTCCTCTGTCATTGGGGCTTTTTGGAATAGGCTATTTATGGTGTCTAATGTCTGCCAGCAAAGACTGTCTTCACGATCGCTTTTCACACACAGAGGTCGTGGTGATCCCGAAAACTAAAAATTGATAAAGAGCATTAGAGATTATGAAATCAACTCAGTTTGTACTCGCTATTGACCAGGGAACAACCTCATCAAGAAGTATTCTGTTCGATGACCACTTCTCGATTGTCGGCCAGTCACAGCGTGAATTCGAACAACTTTTTCCCAACTCAGGCTGGGTGGAACACAATCCTGAGACCATCTGGAAAACCACTGTCACAACCTGTAGGGATATGATTGCTAAAGCTCAATCCTTATCCGGCTCTGTTGCCACTATTGGTATCACTAATCAGAGGGAAACCACCATTGTCTGGGACAAGATCAGTGGCAAGCCTATTTACAACGCAATCGTCTGGCAAGATAGACGAACATCAGAGATCTGCCAAAACATGCATGGCGCTGGTATGGAGGCCTCCATCACAGAAAAAACTGGATTGCTGTTAGACCCCTACTTCTCCGCGACAAAACTTGCATGGATTCTGGACAACGTCAGTGGTGCGCGTGATAAGGCTAAAAATGGTGAGCTGGCTTTTGGCACTGTGGACAGCTGGTTAATCTGGAAATTAACCGAGGGAAAGGTGCACGCGACGGATGCTACCAACGCATCGCGTACCATGCTCTACAATATCCACCGTGGCGAATGGGATGCCGATCTGCTGGCACTGTTTAATATCCCACGCTCTATGTTGCCTGAAGTAAGAAACTGCGCAGATAACTTTGGCACCACTTCGCTATTTGGCGCGCCTATCTCGATAAATGGCGTTGCCGGTGACCAACAGGCGGCTACTATTGGCCAGGCATGCTTTGAAGTTGGGATGATGAAATCAACCTATGGAACCGGTTGTTTTGCCTTGTTAAACACGGGCAACACAGCGGTGCAATCCAAGAACAGATTACTCACAACTCTCGCCTATCAGCTCGGTGGTCAGCCAACCTATGCTTTAGAGGGATCAATCTTCGTCGCCGGTGCCGCTGTGCAATGGCTTCGAGATGGTCTCGGTATTATTGAATCTGCTGCAACAAGTGGGCAATTAGCGCAGTCTGCAGATGTCCATCAAGCGGTCTATTTAATTCCTGCATTCACTGGTTTGGGAGCACCCTGGTGGGATCCCGATGCCAGAGGAGCGATCTTCGGTTTGACCCGGAATTCGGGCCCGGCAGAGCTTGCTAAAGCGGCGCTCGAGTCTGTCTGCTTTCAAACACTGGACTTGCTTGGGGCGATGTATGCGGATTGGACCCCAGCGAAAAATACCGTGTTACGTGTCGATGGCGGTATGGCAGCCAGTGACTGGACCATGCAATGCCTAGCAGACATACTGAATGTTTCGGTAGAGAAGCCTGCAAGCTTGGAGACCACCGCCCTAGGAGCAGCCTGGCTTGCCGGCTCACATAGCGGTATCTGGCCGAATCAACAAGGCTTTGCCAACTCGTGGCGTTGCCAGAAACGCTTTACTGCCAATATGGCGGCGGACGTTCGCAGAACAAAAATTAATGGTTGGAACCGAGCGATGAAGCGTCTAACCAATTCGCCTCAATAGATAGAGACCCAGTGCCAAAGACAACAAAATTGGACCGAGGATAGCCACTACTATTGGCATTTCGAACACTATACTAAATGGGCCCAATAGATCTTGGAGCATCTTGAAACTGATACCTATCAACACGCCGACAAATATTCTGAATCCCATTGTCGCCTCTCGAAGAGGGCCAAACACAAAGGATATGGCGAGGATTACCAGTGCCAAGACGGCCATCGGCTGCAGCAGTTTGCGCCAAAGAGCAAGTTCATAAACTCCCGTGGAAGCACCTTGCTGTCGTAGAAACTCAACATGATCTTTGAGTATCATTATCGGTAGTGATGAGGGTGGTAAGATATTCACAGTGAGAACATCAGGAGACAACCCCGACACCCAATCTCGGGTAATTTGCCTCTCCGTAACAGTTTTATTCTTGTCGAATCGGGTGATAGCAACATTCTCCTCCACCCAGTTACCACTTGTCACATTGTAGGTGGCGCGAGTAGAAAAGCTTGCCTCGACGAGATTTTGTTGTTGGTCAAATTGATAACGGGTGACGCCAAATAAAATACCACCGGGAAAAACTGCATTAAAGTGCATGAACTCTGAACCCTCGCGAATCCATAGTCCAGAGGCAGAATCCTGAGCAGAGGCACCATTGCGCAAATTATCTCTGGTAGCCGTGGCAATTTGATCTGTGTAAGGCGATACGTATTCGCCGATGGCAATGCTGACTAGGACAAACAACATGACAGGGCGCATAACCAAATAAACAATTCTAAAAAGAGATACACCGGAGGCACGCATTACAGTCACTTCACTGTTTCCTACCAGCGTGCCCAAACCATAAATACAACCGATCAAGGTGGCATTGGGCATGTATTCATAAACAGTGCTGGGCAGCTTGGTGAGCACATACACAGCAGCATCTAAATAACCATATTCGCGCTGCAGAGCACTCGCCTCATCAATAAGCTCAGTAACCATATCCAAGCCGACGAATACAACCAATGTCACCGCCACTGCCCTGAAAACAGTAATACCTATGTGACGCGATAAACGGCGCATTAGCTATCTACCCCCGGTGATCGGATCAGTGCCACTGCAGCTGTTCTTATGCGTGACCAGTAAATTAGCAGAATACTGATACACAAAAACAACCCATGGACTGGCAACAATCCAATGGCTGCGCTAAGTTCACCGGATTCGATATCACTTCGCGCAGCATTGAGAGCCAGCAAATAAACAAAGTAAATCAGGATCGCCGGCAAAAGGCGAGAAAATCTTCCTCTGCGTGGAGTAGTCCGGCTGAGTGGAACAGCTAATATGACGATAACCATCACCATGAGCGGTGTCGAAAATCGCCACTGTAACGCAGCCTGTGCATCTTGGGATTCAGATAGCCAGAGCTCTGTGGTGGTCATCGCATCGGTCTCCGGATCACTGACAATTTTCTTCGGCGATTGCAATTTAGATCCGTATTGCTGAAAGTTAGTAACTTGATAATCGTGGCTACCGGGAATACCCTCAAAACGATAGCCTTGATCCAGCACCAAAAATCTCTCATCTCCGTCTTCTGCTATTTGCTGCCGACCACGCTTTGCGACCACGACTACGAGCCGACTATCAAAAGTTTCCGCAGAGCCAGAAGTGAAAGAAAGAAATACGTCTTCCAGCTCACCCTGTTCAGAGATATGTTCTGCATAGGTAACCCCCTGCTCACCACTGAGTGTATAAAATCGCTTA
This sequence comes from Porticoccaceae bacterium, assembly GCA_964230135.1. Lineage (GTDB taxonomy): Bacteria > Pseudomonadota > Gammaproteobacteria > Pseudomonadales > Porticoccaceae > HTCC2207. The sequence goes on from CAXRFT010000011.1 coordinate 61,592, forward strand.
GCACTGATTTTATCGAGCTCAGTCATGGCCTTTTGCGCCTTTAAAATGGTGTCAGCTTTTGCCGCTCCCGCAGGAGAGATTGACAGGCTGAGCCAACCCACAAATAAGGCCGTAAGGGCACCTATAACGAGCAGGTAAGCTGTCAAACGGAACTCAGAAACTCCGCATGCCTGCAGCACACTCATCTCATTGTCCACGTGGAGACGGCCAAAGGATAGAAGAATCGCCAAAAATAATCCGAGGGGAACAGTGAGCTCCAAAAACCCGGGGATACGGTAACCGATCACGGCAAAAATAACACTGGGGTCCATATTCCCGGCCAATGCAGTGGTCAAATATTTTACAAACCGACCGCTTATCAATACCAGCAGTAGCACCAGGCAAATGGCAAAAGTGGTGGAGAGTATTTCTCGGCTTAAATATCGGAAAATAATCAATGTATTAGACTTCTACCTATTGGGTGTCACCGAACAAACTGTTATCGTTAGCACATTGCAAGTCAAGTCAAAAATAATAACCCAACGGAGCTGTTATGGAGTTTACCGCATCTACCGCAAATCTGTTAAAGATAAAAGCAGAATGTCTCGTCCTCGCAACGGGAAAAGAACTGTGCGACACCGCTAAATTGATTGATGAAAATATCGATGGAACGATCAGTCGATTGTTAAAATCAGGGGATTTTACTGGAAAAGCTGCTGAATGCTGCGTAGTCCATGGTGCACAAGGAAACTTTCCTCGTATTGTTTTACTGGGTACAGACGGTGATCTATCGGCACAAAAAATAATCGCTGCGGTAGCAGCTGGGGCAAAATCAGTGCTGAGTACTCCAAGCGCTAAAGCCCTTTGGGTTGCCGACGCACTGGGAGATGATGCCGAATGGCGAGCAGCCATCATCGCTCGCAACACCGTGACAGGCGCCTATCAGTACAAAGGGACCGGCAAAAAGCCAACACCTAAAAAACTCAAATCCACTGTGATTTGGTGTCCCACTAAGAGTGTAGCCAATGCAACGAAAATAGGCCTGAACTATGGTTCAGCAGTCGGCTCGGGAATGAATACAGCGCGACAATTGGGCAACCTGCCGGCGAATATCTGCACACCCAATTATTTAGCCTCTGAAGCCAAAAAACTGGCAAAAGGGCAAGCGAAGTTGACCACCAGTATCGTCAAAGAGGCAGAAATGAAAGCACTCAAGATGGGGTCTCTTCTGTCAGTGAGCGCTGGATCCGTGGAACCAGGCAACCTGATTGTCATGAACTACAAAGGTACCAGTAGTAAAACAAAACCTATTGTCCTGGTTGGAAAAGCAGTGACCTTCGATACCGGCGGCATCAGCTTGAAACCTGGCCGGGGCATGGATGAAATGAAATTCGATATGTGTGGTGGCGCCTCGGTGTTTGGCGTAATGAACACATTGTTGGAAACTGAACTTCCAGTCAATGTGGTGGGTATCGTTCCTGCTGTGGAAAATATGCCTGCAGGCAACGCCACCAAGCCTGGAGATGTCGTCACCAGCATGTCCGGACAGACTATCGAAATTCTCAACACCGACGCCGAGGGTCGATTGATCCTCTGTGATGCGCTTACCTATGCCGGTCGCTTCAAGCCGGAGACAGTCATTGACATCGCCACCTTAACCGGAGCTGTCATTGGTGCGCTGGGCAAAGTGACGTCCGGTCTTTTATCCAATAATGATGAATTGGCTGACGAGCTCCTCGACAGCGGGACAAAAAGCGGTGACAGGGCATGGCGACTGCCTCTGTGGGAAGAATACGATAAACAAATTAAGAGCAATTTTGCCGACATGGCGAATATCGGCGGCGAGGCGGGAACGATCACAGCTGCCTGTTTCCTGTCACGGTTTACCAAATCATACAAATGGGCTCATCTCGATATCGCCGGAACCGCTTGGCTCTCTGGCCCACAAAAAGGTGCTACTGGTCGGCCTGTACCCATGTTGATGGAATACATCAGAAGCAAGATAGTGAATAATTAAAACGATAGTAAGCAGAGTACAAACTTGACCAATATAACGTTTTATAAACTGGCGGGTGGCCAGACTGTGATGCATGGATTACTATGCCAATTGCTACAAAAAGCGCAGTCGCGAAATCAGCAGGTACTCTGCCAACTCCCTGATCAAGCTGCGGTGGACGTGTTGGATGACCATCTCTGGTCATTCATGCCCACCGCTTTTATTCCCCATGGTAAAGGGGTTGATCAGGCACCCATTGCCTTGAGCTGTGCAGATGAACCGGGTGAACACCACCACATTTTAATTAATTTGTTGCCCAGCATTCCCACATGGTTCAGCCGCTTTGAGCGAGTTATCGAAATCATTTATCAGGACGAACAGTTTCAGCAGTGCAAACGTGATAATTTTCTCTTCTACAAACAGAGGGGATATCCCCTTGAGTTTCACGACCTCTCCGACAAATTTTCCGATTGACTTGTCAAAGTAAATAAAAGCGAGCGTCTTTTTACCTCAAAAGTCACGCAGAGCTAGCGACAAACGTCAGCACACTTTATAATTCAGCCGTCTCACAATAACTCAGCTTTCTTCACCACCAGGGCATATAAGCAATCATGGAAAAAACATTCCAGCCGCACGATATAGAAACCAAATGGTATGACATTTGGGAGCGCAACGGCAACTTCGCGCCCTCTGGTAAAGGTGATCCCTACAGTATTGTCATCCCTCCCCCAAACGTAACAGGCAGTCTGCACATAGGCCATGCACTGCAACACGGCATCATGGATGCACTCACGCGATACGCCCGTATGCGCGGCAAGAATACGCTCTGGCAGGTAGGCACTGATCATGCCGGTATCGCAACACAAATGGTGGTAGAGCGAAAATTAGCTGCAGAAAATGAGCCAGATCGAGAGACTCTGGGCCGCCAATCTTTTATTGATGAAATCTGGAAATGGAAGGAACAGTCAGGGGGAACCATTACCAAACAAATGAGGCGTTTAGGTAACTCGGTAGACTGGAGCACGGAGCGTTTCACCATGGACGATGGTTTTTATACCGCCGTGCAAGAGGTGTTTATTCGTCTCTACGATGAAGGTTTAATCTATCGCGGTAAACGTCTGGTAAATTGGGACCCTAAACTGCATACCGCCATATCTGACTTGGAAGTAGAGAATCGTGAAGTAAAAGGGAAAATGTGGCATCTGCGCTACCCTCTCGCAAACGGGGTCAAAACCGCAGATGGCAAGGATTACATCGTGGTGGCCACCACTCGACCAGAAACTATGCTCGGCGATACCGGTGTGGCGGTCAACCCAAACGATCCACGCTATCAGGCGCTGATCGGTGCCTCTGTCACTCTTCCCTTGGTGGGCAGGCTGATACCGATCATCGCGGATGACTACGCCAGTATGGAAAAAGGCACTGGTTGCGTAAAGATTACGCCGGCACACGATTTTAACGATTATGATGTTGGCCAGCGCCATGCCCTGCCCATGATCAATATACTCACCACTCATGGTGACATTCGGCAAGCTGGTGAGTGTGTCAATAGTGACGGCAGCGACAATCATGACATCAGTGCGACTATCCCTGAAAAATATCGCGGCATGGAGCGATTTGCCGCACGACGAGCAATAATTGACGATTTTGAAAATCAAGGGCTGCTGGAATCTATCACAGATAATGACATGACAGTTCCCTATGGTGATCGAGGCGGCGTAGTGATCGAGCCAATGCTCACCAATCAGTGGTATGTTGATACAAAAAAACTGGCAATTCCTGCCATTGAAGCGGTGGAAGACGGACGTATTAAGTTTGTCCCTCAGCAATATGAAAACATGTATTTCTCCTGGATGCGCAATATCCAAGATTGGTGTATCTCTCGACAACTTTGGTGGGGACACAGAATCCCGGCCTGGTACGATGATGCTGGCAAGGCCTATGTTGGAGCCAATGAGAGTGCCGTGAGGGAGAAATACAATCTCGGCGATAGGGTCCTCAGGCAGGATGAAGATGTGCTGGATACTTGGTTCTCTTCAGCGCTCTGGACCTTTGCTACCCTTGGCTGGCCGGAGAATACTGAGCGGCTGAAAACGTTCCATCCCACCGATGTCTTAGTCACCGGTTTTGATATTATTTTTTTCTGGGTGGCTCGAATGGTAATGATGACCATGCATCTGGTAAAAGATGACAATGGTTCGCCGCAGGTTCCGTTCAAAACAGTGTATGTCACCGGTCTGATACGGGATGAGCAAGGACAAAAAATGTCTAAATCCAAGGGCAATGTTCTGGATCCCCTCGACATGATTGATGGCATTGATATTGACAGCTTGGTGACTAAACGCACCGACAACATGATGCAACCACAACAAGCGGAGAAAATCGCCAATCGAACACGCAAACAATTTCCTCAAGGCATTGAAGCCAACGGATCCGATGCTCTGCGTTTCACCCTCTGCGCCTTGACCTCAACCGGCCGCGATATTAACTGGGATATGAAACGCCTTGAGGGCTACCGCAATTTCTGCAACAAAATCTGGAATGCGTCCCGCTACGTGCTGATGAATTGTGAGGGCCAAGACTGCGGCCAGAATCACGGTGACTACTCCCTGAGCCTTGCTGACAGATGGATCATTTCAAAACTACAACAAGCACAACAAGAGGTCACGTCGGCCATTGACAACTACCGATTTGATTTGGCTACCCAAGCCCTGTACGACTTTATTTGGAATGAATACTGTGATTGGTATCTTGAACTCTCAAAACCCGTATTGTGGGACGAAGATGGCGATGCCGAGTTAAAAATTGGCACCCGCAACACCTTGGTAACTGTCCTCGAGGCAACTCTGCGATTGGCTCATCCCCTCCTGCCATTTATCACCGAAGAAATATGGCAAAATGTAGCACCTCTCGCTGGCGTCTCTGTGGAACAGAATACTAGTATTATGTTGCAGTCCTTCCCGGTGTCTGACCAAAACTGTATAGATCAGAATGCGCTCAACGATATTGATTGGCTGAAGAAAGTAATTGTTGGCGTTCGAACAATCCGCGGTGAAATGAACATATCACCTGCAACCACGCTAAATGTATTTCTCACCAACGGTGGAGACGACGACAGACGCCGTCTAGAGGATAATCATCAATTCCTCAGTAAACTGGCTAACTTAGCATCTATCACTTGGTTGGATGACGCGGCCAAAGCACCGCTGAGCGCCACAGCACTGGCCGGTGAACTCGAGATACTGGTGCCCATGGCTGGGCTGATAGACGTCAAGGCAGAACTGCAAAGATTGGATAAAGAGATTGATAAAATCTCCAATGATGTGGTAAAAATGTCGACAAAACTGGGTAATGAGAAATTCGTCAGCAAGGCACCAGCAGAGGTGGTGGCCAAAGAACGTCTCAAGCTTGCTGATATGGAAACCTCCTTGCAGCAGCTGACCAAGAAACGAGTAAGCATAGCGGATATGGCCTAATTCCCAGTGGGCCATCAACTCAACTCCCAGCAAAAAGCTGCATTGACCTATGTCGACGGCCCTCTGTTAGTCCTCGCAGGAGCAGGCAGCGGAAAAACCAGTGTTATTACTCAAAAAATAGCCTATTTAGTTAACCAATGTGGCCTACCGGCGAAAAATATCGCCGCTGTTACCTTCACCAACAAGGCTGCACGGGAAATGAAAGAGCGCGTATCTCTTTTGATTCCGAAAAGCCAGTTAGCGGGACTTAGAGTATCGACTTTTCACAACTTAGGTCTAACCATTATCCGTTCGGAGATCAAAACACTGGGGTTCAAATCCGGCTTTTCTATACTGGACCAAGAAGACTGCCGTAATTTGCTAAAAGATTTGCTGGTGAAACACAGTGAATTGGACGATAAGCTAATCGATCATATACAAAGCACCATCTCCAACTGGAAAAACATGCTAACGCCTCCAGAGCGTGCTGCAAATGTGGCTGACAGCAACGGTGAGCAGTCTATTGCTATGCTTTATGAACGCTATCAACGCGCACTTAAAGCCTATAATGCAGTGGATTTCGATGACCTTATCATGATTCCAGTGATGTTGTTTAAAAGCGAGCCGGACATACGGGAAAAATGGCAAAAGCGAATTCGCTATCTGTTAGTGGATGAGTACCAAGACACCAATCACGCACAATACGAGTTGGTAAAAACGTTAGTCAATGAGAACCAGGCACTCACTGTGGTGGGCGATGATGACCAATCGATTTATGCCTGGCGCGGTGCTCGACCAGAAAATCTAATGCAGCTACAACAAGATTTTACTGGCTTAAACATCATCAAACTTGAACAAAATTATCGCTCTACGGGTCGCATTTTGCGTGCTGCCAACACATTGATAGACAACAATCCGCATCTGATCAGTAAAAGCTTGTGGAGCGAACTTGGGCCCGGAGACCCATTGCGCTATATACGCTGCGATAATGAGGACAGCGAATGCGAACGCGTGGTCAATGAAATCATCGATATGCGACTGAAACGACGTTGCAAATACAGTGATTTTGCCGTGCTCTATCGAGGCAACTATCAAGCAAAACTGGTTGAAATAAAGCTCCAAGCTCAAAATATTCCCTATGAAATTACTGGCGGCCAGTCATTCTATGCGAAAACTGAAATCAAAGACGTAATGGCCTATTTGCGACTAATAGTGAATCCAGATGATGACAATGCTCTGTTGAGGATAATCAATACGCCGAGACGGCAAATTGGCCCGACGACGCTGGAAAAACTTGGTAACTATGCCAACCGACGACAATGCTCACTTTACTCAGCTATCAGTGAGCTGGGCTTAAGTGCGTCCATGCCTGAAAACAACTTGCTGCGACTTAAACGCTTCAGTGAGTGGATTGATACCGTTCGCAAACAGGTATATCGTGCAGATCCTATCAGCGCAATTCACGAAATGCTCTCGGATGCAGATTATCAAGGATGGTTGCACACCAATGCCAGCAGTGATCACATAGCACAGAAACGTTGGGAAAACGTCAATTTTCTCATTGCCCAGCTGGATAAGATACTGCGAGCCGATGATGCAGAAGATCCATCCGTTGAAAACGACGACGCCGTGGAAGGCGCCATTGCAAAATTGGTGCTAAGAGATATGCTGGAGCGCGAGGAGCAGGAGTCAGCAGATGACAAAGTACAGCTGATGACCCTGCACGCAGCCAAGGGGCTTGAGTTTCTCCATGTATTTTTAATTGGTGTGGAAGAAAATATTCTTCCACATCGCAACAGCATTGAGGAAAACCAAATCGAAGAAGAACGCCGCCTCGCATATGTGGGAATCACTCGCGCGCAACGAACACTGACCATGACCAGCGCCCAACAGAGGGTACAATTCGGTGAAGTGTCAACGACGACATCCAGTCGCTTCATTGACGAGTTGCCCACCCAAGATCTTATGTTGATAGGGGTAGATACAAAAAACAGTCAAGAAGAGAACAAAACCAGAGGTGAGGAGTCCCTAGCTGCTTTAAAATCTCTGTTTGACTAACAATGACTAATGAGAGTTATTCACTCTCGTACGCAGTTCTTTACCAGGCTTGAAGTAGGGAACGTACTTTCCACGCAGATCTACTGCATCTCCAGTTTTCGGATTTCGCCCCACCCTGGCAGAACGATAATGTAATGAAAAACTTCCAAAACCTCTGATTTCCACTCTCTGATTATTCGATAGCGTCAGAGACATTCGCTCGAGTATCATCTTTACCGCTTGCTCCACATCCCGCGGCATCAATTGATCCTGTTTATCTGCGATCTTCTCAATAAGTTCTGATTTTGTCATCTGTCACTGACTCTTTGTTATTAGGCACTGATTTTATTAAAGTTTTAGAAATATTCAAGTACTGGAAAGCGGTTTTTTAAATCCCCCAAAAAAAAGGGCGGCACAGGCCGCCCTTTTTGCAACACAGAGACTTACTTGTCCATCTGAGCCTTGATCAGATCTCCAATAGTCGTCGGTGAAGATGAGGCTGCCGATTCAGCTTCATTATTGCGATGAGCCTTGACCGCCGCCTTTTCATCCGACACGTCCTTCGCCTTGATGGACAAGCTGATGGAACGATTCTTCCGATCGACATTGATTACCTTGGCTTCGACTTCTGAATCCACGGTGAGCTCTTGTCTGGCATCGTCAATTTTCTCGCGAGAAATTTCTGACGCTTTTAGAACCGCTTCCACGCCTTCCGCCAGTGTAATAACTGCGCCTTTGGCATCCACTTCTTTTACTGTACCTTTAACAATGGCGCCTTTATCATTTTGATCGACATAATTACTGAAAGGGTCGTCAGACAACTGCTTGATTCCCAGCGAAATTCGCTCTCTTTCCGCATCGATGCTGAGTACTACAGTTTCGACCTCTTCACCTTTCTTGAAGTTTCTTACCGCATCTTCGCCCGTCTCATCCCAGGAGATATCTGACAGGTGCACTAGACCATCAATGCCACCATTGAGTCCTATGAAAATACCAAAGTCAGTGATGGATTTAATATTTCCCGACACCTTATCACCCTTGGCTTTTGTCGCTGCAAAATCATCCCAAGGATTGGTGAAGCACTGCTTGATACCGAGAGAAATGCGTCGACGTTCCTCATCAATATCGAGAACCATAACCTCGACTTCCTGACCCAGATCAACGATCTTCGAAGGATGGACGTTTTTATTGGTCCAATCCATTTCAGATACGTGCACCAAACCCTCTACACCATCTTCCAACTCAGCAAAACAACCGTAGTCAGTGAGGTTAGTAATAGTGGCTTTGACACGAGCACCCTCTGGGTATCGCCCCTTGATATCGCCCCAGGGATCTTCGCCCATCTGCTTCATACCCAGAGACACACGATTTCTCTCGCGATCGAATTTGAGCACTTTTACGTCGATCTCATCACCCACATTGATCATCTCGGACGGATGCTTGATACGCTTCCACGACATATCCGTGATATGTAGCAGACCGTCAATACCGCCCAAATCAACAAAGGCACCATAATCAGTAAGATTTTTAATGACACCCTTCAGCGAGGCACCCTCTTCAAGGTTGGCCAGAAGTTCATCACGCTCCGCTGAGTTGGCACTCTCCATCACAGCACGACGGCTCACCACAACATTGTTGCGTTTGGCGTCGAGTTTGATAACTTTAAACTCTAAATCTATGTTTTCGAGATGAGTAATTTCACGCAGAGGTCGCACATCGACCAGTGAACCGGGCAAGAACGCGCGCAAACCGCGAACATCCACCGTAAAGCCACCCTTGACTTTACCACTGATAACACCGATAACCACTTCATCTGCTTTATGTGCCGCCTCGAGTTCAATCCAGGATTCAGCGCGCCGGGCTTTTTCACGGGACAATTTGGTCGCACCAAATCCATCTTCAACAGCCTCAAGTGCAACCTGCACCTCGTCGCCAACAGCGACTTCTATCTCGCCCTTGTCATTGTAAAACTGATCGGCGGAGATCACGCCTTCAGATTTGAGTCCGGCGTGAACAGTTACCCAGTCTTTGTCGATATCAATGATGACCCCAGTAATAATAGCACCCGGGTTCATCTCAACTGTTTTGAGACTCTCTTCAAATAATTCTTGGAAATTTTCAGTCATGGAGAATACCTAAAATGTGACAGAGATGTAGATCTACACCAAGTGAATGATACCTTGGCTGATTAATAACCATGTGCTTTGGCACTGCTATAGACAGCAACAAAATCCAATCTCTTTTTTCCGCAATGCCAGTTTTTGCGGGTCAATTAATATTGAGGCTCACAACAGAGTTAGCTGGCAACTGTTGATACGCCCGTATAAACAACGTGTAGATGTTGCAATGCATTCACAAGGTTAGATGGTTCGCTTAAACTCAATGATAGCCATGATCGCGTCGACCACCTCGTCTATGCTCATATGAGAAGAATCAAGCTCTATGGCATCGTCGGCAGCTACCAATGGTGACTCCGACCGATTCATGTCTCTTTCATCTCTCGCTCGAACCTGCTCAGCAAGGGCGCGCAGACTAACATCTTCGCCCTTCGCAAGCAACTCTTTGTGTCGCCTAGTGGTTCGCTTTTCAACACTTGCGGTAAGATAGATCTTCAATTCTGCATCTGGGAATACCACGGTGCCCATATCCCGACCATCAGCGATCAGACCAGCGCCAGTGGCAAAGGCTCTCTGACGCGTGAGAAGAGCTCGACGAACGTCTCCATAAGCCGCAATTTTTGATGCCACGGCACCCGTCTCCTCAAGACGCAATTCCGAGGTTACATCATCTTTAGCTAGAAGCACCTTGAATTTTCCATCGGCTGACAACTGGAATTCAACATCCATCTGCCCTGCCACTTCAGCCAACAATTTTGTATCATTTAAATCAGTGCCACAACGTCTAGCGGCGATACCTAAGAGCCGGTATAGAGCTCCGCTATCCAAATACGCGTAAGACAATTTTTCCGCGAGAATACGACTGACAGTGCCTTTACCCGACCCGCTGGGGCCATCAATGGTAATAATTTTAGTCACAGTAATTCTGTCTCAATGGTTAGCCCAATCGCTGACGCCGCTTCAATAAAACCAGGAAAAGATGTTACAACATTACTACAGTCCTCAATGGTAATTTCTGCTGTCGATCTCAGGCCAGCGATAGCGAAAGCCATCGCGATGCGATGATCATGATGGCTCAATACATGTCCGCCGCCGAGTTGCCCACCGACAATGACGATGCCATCCGCGGTGGCACTGGCCTCAATGCCGAGCGTATTCAATCCGTCGGCCATACTCTGAATCCGATCGCTCTCTTTGACCCGCAATTCCTCAGCGCCCGCAAGTAAGGTCGTACCCGTAGCACAGGCAGCAGCAATAAATAAAACGGGAAATTCATCTATTGCAAGAGGCACCTGGTCTTGTGGGATTTGAATACCTTTCAATGGTGCATGTTGTACACGAATGTCAGCCACTGGTTCACCGCCAACCTCAATTTCATTGCTCAGGCTGATCCTGGCGCCCATCTGGCGGAGAATATTAATCACCCCAACCCGCGTTGGATTGATGCCTACATGCTGTAAAGTAATATCAGAGTCTGGCGTAATCGCAGCCGCCACCATGAAAAATGCCGCCGAAGAAATATCAGCGGGAACATCAATTCTCGTTCCGCGAAGTTGACCACCCCCGGAAACTGCTGATCTTCTGATCGAGGAGCGATCCACCCGATAACCAAATCCCTTTAACATCCGCTCGGTATGATCCCGAGTCGGTGCTGGCTCAATTACGGAAGTCTCTCCCGCCGCGTAAATTCCCGCCAAAAGAACACAGGACTTGACCTGTGCACTAGCCATCGGCATCTGATAATCAATTGCACTGAGTTTCTTGCCACCGGAGATTCTCAGCGGTGGAGTGCCATTTTCTGCAGTTTCTATCTCGGCACCCATCAACCTCAAAGGATCTGCCACACGAGCCATAGGCCTACCACTGAGGGAAGCATCTCCAATCAATTCGACATTAAAATTCTGTCCCGCCAACAGGCCACTGAGCAGGCGTATAGACGTTCCAGAATTTCCCATATTCAATGGTTTTTCTGGTGCCTTCAAGCCATGCAATCCAACACCATGCACCACCACACGACCTTGGTCAGGCCCCTCAATGGCAACACCCATATCGCGGAAAGCTCGCAGAGTGGCTAAGCTGTCCTCGCCCTCCAAAAAACCCGTAATCTCTGTCATGCCCTCGGCAATCGATGACAACATAATGGAGCGATGAGAGATGGACTTGTCCCCGGGAACTCGCAACTTTGCCTGAGCATGTCCACCAGGTAAAACACGATAATTTATTATTTTCTCTGTCATAGCACCCTGTTGTTGGTTTTCCAGTAATTTTCCAAAATGATTTCTCGCTTCCCGAGCACGGGTAAACACATCGATCAAATAATCTGAGTCTCCCTGATCAATGGCTCTTCGTAAAGCAGTAAAATTCCCCATAACATCGTCCAAAACTGCCAATATGGCCTCTCGGTTGGCCAGGGCGATATCACGCCACATCACTGGGTCACTGGCTGCGATTCTGGTAAAGTCTCTAAACCCTCCGGCGGCAAAACGAAATATTTCTCTTTTATCCTCCAATCCGGCCAGAGTGTCCACCAAGGAGTAAGCAAGAAAATGTGGTAAATGACTGGTGGCGGCCAGAATAGCATCGTGCTCTTCAACGTTCATACTGGTGACAGTGCTTCCAACACTTCGCCACAATGAACTTACTTTAAAAAAGTGATCGGAACCCTCTGAGTTAACCGGCGTCAGAATAACTCGGTGGTTTTGAAAGAGATTTGCATTAGCCGCTGTGACACCACTTTTCTCGGAGCCAGCGATGGGATGCCCCGGTATAAACTGCACCGGCATGGATCCGTAGACTGCCACCGCAGCTTCAACCACAGTACTTTTGACACTGGCCACATCAGAAATGGTGACCACTGGATCCAACAACCGCTGACAATCAGCGAGGATACCTGGCACTGAAAGCGTCGGCACGCCTATTACCACTAGATCAGCAGCTCCCAATGAAGGTGCGATAGTGGCGAGATCTTGATAAGCAGCATCGATAATTTTAGCTTCAAGAGCAAGCTCCAGCGTCGATGTTCGCCGCGAAATTCCGACAACCTCGGCTGCCTGTCCACGAGCCTTGGCAGCAGCCGCAAGGCTTGATCCAATCAACCCCAAACCGATTATCACCAGCCGCCCCACTATCGGCTTCCCACCCACTTGGTTGCTGCTCATTCACATATCCCTTTCATGCCAGCCGACTGAAAACTGCTATAACTACAGCACAGCACGTGGGTAGGATCCTAGTATTTTTAGATCAGCGACATCGTCAGCGAGCTCTTGTAGTACCAAATCAACCGCATGGTCCTTGACATGGCCAATAAAATCGATAAAAAAAACATAGGACCACTTGCTGCTGCGAGAGGGACGCGATTCGAGACGCGTCATGTCCACATTATGTCGCCGAAAGGGCTCGAGAAGGTTATGCAGAGCACCGGGTTTGTTGTTAACCGACACTACAATTGAAGTACGATCATCGCCACTTGGAGGCACTAGTTCACGCCCTATAATTAAAAAGCGTGTTGAATTGTCGGGACGATCCTCAATCTTTTCCCACAGTTTTTCAAGATTATATAATTCACAAGACATATCCCCAGCAATGGCTGCAGAGTTCCATTCACCTTGAACTCGCTTAGCTGCCTCTGCGTTACTACTGACAGCGACACGCTCAATATTGGGATATTTTGAATTCAACCACTGACGGCACTGGGCTAGGGATTGCGCATGAGAGTACACTCTTGTGATATTGTTGTTGTTAGTGTTTTCTCCCACCATAAAGTGATGGTGTATCCTCAGCTCCACCTCTCCACAAATTTTTATAGATGAGTCCATAAAACTGTCCAAAGTATGACTGATAACACCCTCTGTAGAATTTTCTACCGGAACAACACCATAGTGGCATGCACCTGCAGACACTTCTCTGAAAACTTCATCTATGGCTGACATGGGCATCGTGATCGCAGAAGCGCCAAAATGTTTCAGTGCGGCTTCCTGAGTGAAAGTACCCTCTGGGCCCAAAAATGCAACTTTAATTGGTTGCTCCAACGCCAGACAGGTTGACATGATTTGACGAAATAATCGCGCCATATCCTCGTTATCGATAGGTCCAGTATTAGATTCCATTACTCGCCGCAAAACTTGCGCCTCCCGCTCAGGACGGTAGTAGGCCGAATCGCCAAGATTCTTTTTCACCATAGCGACTTCTTGAGCAAACTCCGCACGCTGACTTATATTGGCCATGATCTGTAGATCGAGGGCATCAATCTTATCCCTCAATCTCAGCAATGGATCATTTTTAGGCATAATTTATCACTCCAAGACATTTACTGCCGACGTGTTACTCATTCAGCTACGTCGTCAGCGCTCTGCACTGCTTCACTGTCACTAACGTCTTCAGGCTCAGCAATGCGTGCCAGGCTGACAAGATTCTCACCCTCTTTGAGCCTAATAATCCTAACGCCTTGAGTATTGCGACCCACAATAGACACCTCGTCACCACGAGTTCTTACCATGGTCCCCTGATCAGAAATCAACATGATTTCATCGCCAGCAAACAACTGCGTGGCGCCCACTAGAGGTCCATTTCGCTCACTGGCTTGAATGGCAATCATGCCCTTGCCACCGCGACCCTTGGTGGGAAATTCATCCACTACAGTGCGCTTGCCAAAACCATTTTCGCAAACGGTTAACAGAAACCCATTATCCTCTGGTATAACCATCGAAATCACGGAATGTCCTTCTGGCAAACGCATACCGCGCACGCCTTTAGACACCCTGCCCATGGCTCTTGCGTCTGTGCTGGCAAAGCGCACCGCCTTGCCCTCAGAGCTAAACAACATGACATCACTGTGGTCATCAATGATTGCAGTACCCACCAGATAGTCGCCTTCGAGCAAATCAACTGCTCTAAGACCGACACTGCGAGGCCGAGAATATTGGTCCAACGCGGTCTTTTTCACTGTTCCATTAGCTGTTGCCATCAACACAAATTTGTTATCACTATACTCATTCACCGGTAAAATTGAGCTTATTCTCTCACCCTCATCGAGAGGCAATAAATTAACCACCGGCCGGCCTCGAGAGTTTCGCCCCGCGATAGGAATTTGATAAACCTTGAGCCAATAGACCTTGCCTAAATTAGTAAAACAGAGAATCGTGGTATGTGTGCTGGCAACCAGCAGATGCTCAACAAAGTCTTCATCTTTAACCGCAGTGGCCGACTTACCCATACCGCCACGACGCTGTGCTTGGTAGTCACTCAACGGTTGGGTTTTGGCATATCCTCCATGGGATATGGTAACCACACGATCTTCTTCGGTAATTAGATCCTCCACCGTCAAGTCATGCTGAGACTCAACGATTTCTGTTCTACGCTCATCTCCGAACTCTTCAACTACCGCTTCCAGCTCTTCACGAATCACTGACATTAACCGCGCGATATCTCCAAGGATGTCTTGATAATCAGCAATCTCGTCGAGCTTGATGGCAAACTCTTCGATGATTTTATCATGCTCCATACCAGTCAGACGGTGTAGACGCAGTTCAAGAATATCTTTGGCTTGCTCAGGAGAGAGAAAATAGTTTCCGTCGCGGAGGCCGTATTGATCCTCCAACCATTCAGGACGAGCTGCATCTGGCCCCGCACGATCTAACATAGCTAGCACAGATCCGGGCTTCCAGCCCCTGGCTACCAGAGCCTCGCGAGCATCCGCTGGCGTTGTAGAGGTTTTAATTAAGGCGATAATCTCATCGATGTTGGCCAAGGCGATGGCAAACCCTTCCAGGGTGTGAGCCCGCTCCCGTGCTTTTCGCAATAGATAGATTGTCCTTCTGGTCACCACCTCACGTCGATGGCGAACAAAAGCTTCCAGCATTTCTTTCAGGTTTAGAATTTTAGGCTGGCCATCTACCAACGCAACCACGTTGATGCCAAAAACTGACTGCATCTGTGTATGAGCATAGAGATTATTGAGCACCACATCGCCCATCTCGCCGCGCTTGAGCTCAATGACAATACGCAGACCTTCCTTGTCCGACTCATCTCGCAATTCAGAGATACCCTCAAGTTTCTTTTCTTTGACCAGTTCGGCGATTCGCTCTATGAGCTTCGCCTTGTTCAACTGGTAGGGTATTTCTGTAACAACAATTGTTTCCCGGCGGGTCTTTTCGTCCACTTCTATATCGGCTTTAGCACGCATGTAAATACGACCACGGCCCGTTCGGTACGCCTGAACAATACCCGCTTTACCATTAATAATCGCACCTGTGGGAAAGTCTGGACCGGGAATGTATTCCATCAATTCATCGATACTGATGTCGCCATTCTCGATTAAAGCCAGACAACCTTTAACAACCTCACTGAGATTATGTGGCGGAATATTTGTCGCCATACCCACGGCAATTCCAGAAGATCCGTTGACTAACAGGTTGGGAACCCGCGTTGGCAAAACCACAGGAATTTGCTCTGTCTCATCGTAGTTCGGAGCAAAATCAACCGTATCTTTATCGAGGTCCTGCAGCAGAGCATGCGCCATTTTAGTCATGCGTATTTCCGTATAACGCATGGCTGCCGCACGATCACCGTCAACCGAGCCAAAGTTACCCTGACCATCAACTAACATATAACGCAATGAGAATGGCTGCGCCATACGCACTATGGTTTCATAGACTGCGGAATCACCATGAGGATGATACTTACCAATGACATCACCCACCACGCGAGCTGACTTTTTGTAGGGCTTATTCCAGTCATTACTCAACTCATTCATGGCAAACAACGCACGCCTGTGCACGGGTTTAAGACCATCGCGCACATCGGGCAAAGCTCGCCCAACGATAACGCTCATGGCGTAGTCAAGATAAGACTGTTTGAGTTCATCTTCGATGGTTACTGGAACAACTTCTTTGGCTAAATCACCCATAATTGGTTAGTATTCCTTGAAAACTTTAATTCTTTTAATGCCAACACAAGACGCCAGAAACACAGTAGAAAATCTCTTTGGTGCGCCACAAAAAACCCCATACAGCAGAGAGGAAAATGATACCACAATCAGGTCTTAAATGTGGCTTTTGTTGACCTCGTTCCGAGGATTTTGCCAATCCGATCAAATTGGCTATCAACCGGTAAAGCTTCTCATTTCTAATGGAAGCCAAACATACTGACTCCGGCGCCCCCATCTCAAATGAAGGCGAAAATTTTACACCGTGGAGTAAGGTTATCGTGATATTCTAAATTCTATTCTTTTGCGCCTAAAGCGCTGTATAATCCCGGCGTGGGTCCAACAAAACGCCACGTCAACCATCTGGAATATTATGGCGAGATCTAATCCAGGCGATATTTCGGTGGCGTGCCAATTCGTTATGTTTTTCACCAAGTAGAGACTCTTTTTATGAGTAACAATGTAGATCCTCAAGAAATTCACAAATTTGAGCAATTGGCCAGCCGCTGGTGGGACCGCGATAGTGAGTTTAAACCCTTGCATGATATAAATCCTCTTCGCGCCAATTGGATTGATCAGCACGCCGATGTAGCGGGCTCACAGCTGCTCGACGTGGGCTGTGGCGGAGGTATTCTTTGCGAAGCTATGGCTCAACGAGGCGCATTGGTCACAGGTATAGACATGGGCGAAGCTCCGTTAGCGGTAGGGAACTTACACAAACTAGAGTCGGGTCTAGAAATCACCTATGAGAGATCCACCGCCGAGAATTTCGCCAGCCACCACGCCAGCAAATTTGATACTGTAACCTGCCTTGAGATGCTTGAGCATGTGCCCGACCCAAGTGCAGTGGTAAGTGCCTGTGCCGAGTTGACCAAACCGGGGGGTACAGTGATCTTTTCAACTATTAATCGCAACCCCAAATCCTATTTATTTGCCATTATTGGTGTCGAGTATGTTTTACGCATGTTACCCAAAGGTACCCACGAATACGCCAAATTCATACGTCCGTCAGAGCTGGGCCACTGGGTTCGCAATGCTGGCCTGGAGATCACTGACATGACCGGTCTGCGATACAAGCCCTTGTCCAAGACATATTCATTAGACCCCAAGGATGTGGATGTTAACTACATGCTCTGCGCAAAAAAGCCACTCTAAGGAACATGGGCAACAAGGGAGAACACTGTGATTAATTTTAAAGCGCTACTTTTTGATCTTGACGGCACTCTGTTGGATACAGCTCCGGACTTTATATCGGCATTGAATATCCAACTTGCGCGCTATGGTCGAAGACCTCTGTCAGGTGATAGCGTGAGAGTGGCGGTGACCAACGGCTCAGCTGGGCTTATCCAGGCTGGATTTGGCATTGGGGATGATCATCCCGATTTCGAAACTATTCGCAGTGAATATCTGGCATTATACTTTGACAATATTGCAGTAAAAACATCACTTTTCGCCGGTATAGACACAGTCTTGGAAAATTGTGAAAGAACCCATATCCCCTGGGGAATAGTGACCAACAAGCCATGGAAATACAGCTGCGCTGTGCTTCAACAATTAGGATTATTGCAGCGTTCTGGTGCAGTTGTGTGCTCAGACCACGTCAAGCAGCCCAAACCCCATCCCGAAGCTATGTTTCTCGCCGCCAAACAGCTGTCTGTGCCACCAGATGATTGCCTATACATAGGAGATCATCGCCGAGATATCGATGCTGGCGCTGCGGCGGGAATGACCACGGTGGCCGCAGGCTGGGGATACATAGCTGAATCGGAAAATATTAATGATTGGGGAGCAGACCACATAGTCGCCCAACCACAACAGTTGCATAAGCTACTTTTTAATCACTAACCTGCGAGATATCAATTTGCTATCTAATAAAGAAATCGTTAACTACTGCCCCCCAGAAAATCATCTTATCGACAAAGTGATTCTCGTCACTGGCGCCGGAGCAGGCATTGGTGAAGCAGCTGCACTGGCATGCGCTAAGGCAGGAGCTACCGTCATCCTAGCCGGACGCACCATAGGCAAGTTAGAGTCGGTTTATGATGCCATCGTTACTGCAGGCTGGCCCGAACCATTGATTTTTCCTGTGGATTTTCAAGGCGCAACGCCCGATGATTACAGGGATTTGGCCGAGGCTATAGATACGACCTATGGCCGTCTGGACGGTTTATTGCACAATGCCGGAATCCTCGGCCAGCGAACACCGTTGAATCACTACCCGCAGACAATGTGGGATCAAGTACTGCAAATCAATCTTACCTCGCAATTTGCCATGACGCAGTCGCTCATGCCGATACTGGAAAAATCTGATCAGGCCTCAGTACTTTTCACCACCTCGAGTGTTGGCAGAACGGGCCGCGCCTACTGGGGAGCCTACGCGGTTTCCAAATTCGCGATTGAAGGCATTGTGCAGACTTGGGCGCTGGAGACCGAGGGTATCAGTAGCGTTCGAGTGAACGCCATAAACCCCGGTGCTACTCGAACCAATATGCGCGCCCAAGCTTTCCCCGCAGAAAATCCCGAATCTCTAAAAACCCCCGAGCAAATCATGCCAGCTTACCTCTACCTGCTCGGAGACGACAGCGCGAATGTGAACGGCCAGTCGATTGATGCTCAGGTGAGAAAACCGAGCGCTGATTAAGTGTAGGGATTGCCCCGCGCTCTGAGCTTTTTCTCTTTTCGCTGACGAACATCTTTCAAGGCGCTATTCTCACTATATTTTGGTGGTTTCAGTGACACGGCGCGAAACAGCGAAATAACTTGTTTAGGATCTAACTCAATAAAGTCTGATCGCCGCACAAACGAAGGCAGCTCAATTGGACCATAACTGATACGCTTGAGGCGATTAACTTCAACCCCCTGAGATTCCCACAGACGACGCACCTCGCGAGTTCGCCCCTCGGCCAAGATTACTCTAAACCACTGATTACTCGATGCTCGCTCTTCGCCGCTGCGAACGTGTTGCGCCTTGACCGTCTGAAATCTCGCCAAACCATCATCAAGAATAACTCCTTCGGTCAACCGAGCGACCATAAGCTCTGTAACCTCACCATGAATACGCACCATATACTCTCGATTCACTTGGTATGACGGGTGCATGAGACGATTGGCCAGCTCACCCTGATTGGTAAACAGTAATAGGCCACTGGTATTAATATCTAATCGCCCTACGGCTATCCATCGGCCACGGCTGAGTCTCGGAAGATTATCGAATACCGTTGTTCTTCCGTCTGGATCATTAGTAGTGCAAACTTCACCTTCAGGTTTACTGTACATTAACACTCTAGGGTGGTCGTCCAGTGTCAACTGTACCCTCTTGCCATCCACCAAAATTCGATCTTGGGCCTCCGCGCGATCCCCCAACTTAGCCACGGAACCATTCACCGAAACACGTCCTGCGACGATCCATTTCTCCAGTTCTCGACGAGAACCCAAACCCGCCGTGGCTAACAGTTTATGCAATTTTTCACTCATCAGCGGCCACACCATCCTGCTGCTGATGTAATTCAAATGAATCTGAGGACTGCTCCTCTTGATTACTGCTATCATTTGCTGCCACCGGAGCTGCGGATGGATCACCCGACAGTGCGAGTTCCAGATCAGGATCTAACTCAGAAAAATCTTTGATTTCATTGAGCGCAGGTAAGTGCTCCAGACTCTTGAGGTTAAAATAATCAAGAAACTGTTTGGTCGTCGCGTACAGGGCGGGCCGTCCCGGAACATCTCGATGACCGACGACGCGAATCCATTCTCGCTCCTGCAGCGATCGAATAATATCGGAGCTGACCGCGACCCCTCTGACTGCCTCAATATCTCCGCGTGTAAGTGGCTGACGATAAGCGATCAAAGCCAAAGTCTCCAACATGGCTCGAGAGTAGCGTTTTGGCTTTTCCTCCCACAGGCGATTCACCCAAGATGACAGATCCTGTCGCACCTGAAATCGATAACCACTCCCTACCCGAACTAACTCAAATCCTCGCGTTTTGCAGTCATCTTGTATCTCTTCAATGGCAGCTCTTATTTGGTCCCGAGGCGGCTTTTCCTGCTCATCAAATAAACTCTCCAAACGCGCCATATCCACCGGTTTCCCGGCCGCCAAAATGGCACCCTCTACTATTTTTCGCAACAATTCTGAGTTCATGACGACCTTGCTTTTACATGGATGGGTCCGAAAGATTCGCTCTGGACAATCTCCACCAATGATTCTTTAATTAATTCCATAATCGCCAAAAAAGTGACGACAACCCCTAGGCGACCCTCTGTCTCTGCAAACAAACTGACAAACGGCACGAATTGTTTGTCTCTAATAGCTTCAAGAACTTGTGACATGCGCTCGCGCGTCGACAGTTTTTCGAGCTGTATAGTGTGTGATTCAAACATTTCTGCTCTACGCAAGACATCGGCAAGGGCTGAGAGCAGTTCGCGCACCTGTACCTCTGGAAACTGACGTTCCTCACTGCGATCAGGAAATTCCGCGGTGGCTTGGTGAATGTCGCGACCCAAGCGTGGCAGTTCATCAATATCCTCCGCAGCAGCTTTGAAGCGCTCATATTCTTGCAGGCGTCGTATGAGCTCTCCCCGAGGGTCTTCCTCCTGCTCATCCTCAGCAACTTGTCTTGGCAACAAAATACGAGACTTTATCTCCGCCAACATCGCCGCCATCACCAGATATTCAGCAGCCAGCTCAAGCTGAATGGCCTGCATCAATTCAATATAGCCCATGTACTGCCGGGTGATTTCGGCCACATTGATATCAAGGATATCCAAGTTTTGCCGTCGAATGAGGTACAGCAAGAGATCTAAAGGACCTTCAAACGCCTCTAGAATCACCTCCAGGGCATCCGGTGGTATGTAGAGATCCTTGGGAACCGTCGATAACTCTTTTCCCTGAACAACGGCAAAAGGCATCTCCTCTTGCTGCGGACTCAAACGTCGCAGCACAAGCTGGTCTGAAGCATCATTATCAACTTGTATCCGGTTGTCACTCACAGTAGGGAGTATCCTCTTGACGATTTCAGGGCATTATAACCACATTGATAGATGGGAACATCAGTATTGTCACATGCCGACAAACTCACCGGCACCAAAACGGATTATTTCAGGAGTGGAATCAGTCATATCAATCACCGTTGTCGGCTCATGTCCACAGTAGCCACTATCGACTACGGCATCCACCAAGGGCATCATTGTCTGTTTGACATCATAGGGATCAGAGAGAGGGAACTCATCGCCTGGCATATGCAAAGTGACACTCATCATAGGCTCACCCAACTCATCCAACAGCGCCTTGACCACAAGACTTTTAGGCACTCGAATACCGATGGTTTTACGCTTTGGATGCATGAGGCGCTTTGGCACACCGGAGGTGGCGTTTAAAATAAAGGTGAAAGCGCCCGGAGTGCTGGCTTTCAAGACGCGAAAGACACCGTTATCGACACGGGCATAATTAGCCAACTCTGACAAATCTCGACAGACGAGGGTGAAATTGTGGTGCTTGTCTAACTGTCTTATCAATCGAATGCGTTCCAGTGCTCGCTTATCTCCTATATGACAACCAATCGCATAGACGGAATCTGTGGGATAAACTATGACTCCACCGCGACGAACAATTTCAGCAACCTGAACGATGGCACGGGATTGAGGATTGCTTGGGTGTACTGAAAAGTATTGGCCTTTCACGATTGGTCTCCTTGACCGAGTCTTTAACGACCATCATTATCCCATAGTAATAAGAAAATTTGGCAAATGCTCAAAAAAACAAAACCAACTAATAGTCGACAACAGCTGTACGAGGGATACAATGCATTAGTACCGGCAATTTGGATTATGCATGAACTCCACATCTACTGCGCGAGATAACCAAAAACAAGTTAAACAACCAAGTCTCCTGTGGAATTTGGTTTTTAATCTTGCGCTGCCCACTGTAATTTTAACTAAGCTCAGCTCCGATGAATATTTGGGTATCAAGCTTGCAATCATCGTCGCTTTAATCTTTCCCCTAGGCTACGGCTTGCGCGACTTAATTGCTGCCAAAACGGTCAACTTTTTCTCCGCGCTGGGCATTGTCAGCATTGCGCTCACTGGCGGCATTAGCCTAATGGAACTCGACGCCAGCTACATTGCCATCAAAGAAGCCGCTATTCCCGCTATGCTGGGAGTAGCCACTCTCATATCCCTTAAAACTTCTCAGCCCCTCGTGCATACCTTCTTGTTAAATGACGCGGTGGTTGATAGTCAACTAATTTCGCAAGCCCTAACCGAAAACCATGCTCATCAACAATTTGAAAAGTTACTGTTGCATGCATCAATTTTCCTCGCTGGGTCTTTTTTACTCTCCGCACTGTTGAATTATATTTTGGCCGTGGTAATACTGACGGCAGAGCCTGGCACTGAATTATTTAACCAACAATTGGGGAAAATGACCGCTTTGAGCTTTCCGGTTATTGCACTGCCCTTGACCGTGATACTGGCAGCTAACCTGATGTATATTTTCCGTGGCATTACGCGATTGACAAATCTGTCCATGGAACAGCTTCTGACAAAAAAATAGAATGGTGAAAATATGTGGTATTCAATTGTAAGTGAAGACGTCGATGACAGCCTGTCTCTGCGAAAAAAAGCACGACCAGATCACTTGCAGCGCCTAATGGATCTTAAAGACCAGGGTCGCCTGTTGGTTGCCGGACCCAATCCGGCCATCGACAATATAGAGCCCGGCGACGCAGGGTTTACGGGCAGCCTGATAATTGCACAATTCGACGACCTAGAAGCGGCCACAGCGTGGGCAAACCGTGATCCCTATGTTACCGCAGGGGTATACAAAAATGTCAACGTTAAACCGTTTAAGGCGGTGCTGCCATAATTGCATTTCGATTTCATGCCGTCGGTGGTACCATAATCGGTCTTGTTTACTAACGCATATTTAACCTTATGAAGTACTCAATAGTTTTTCTCTCATTGTTATTGGTAGTGCTGTTAAACCCGGCCCTCGCAGGAGCACAGGAACAGCAAAATCTACAGGACTCAAGCATCGACCCACCTGATGTAAAAGAAATCGACGCAACGGAACCCCTTGAGGACAGCTTAACAACATCATTTACACCAGAGGTTCGCTATGTCTCTGACGAGTTTTTTGTTCCCCTCAGAGAGACGCCTTGCTCGCGCTGTAAAATTGTTCATTGGGGTATAAAATCAGGTACCAAAGTTGATCTGTTGGATATCCGAGACGGCTGGGGCCTGGTTGTCACCTCGGCGGGGTACAAAGGCTGGATGGAGGAGCAATTTGTGGTGGCCTCTCCCGCAGCAAAACAGCGTCTAGCGGAGAAAAATGCACAGCTAAGTCAGACTCAAAAAACCATAGTGGCGCTTGAAAAAACCATAGCTGATCTCAAAGAGGAACTGGAATTGGCATCTGTAGAGAAAAGTGAACTTTCCGAGGGAAATAGAGAGATTGCCAAAAAATTAGCCGACCTAGAAGGTATTTCCTCAGATCCAGTGGCGATAAATCAGCAGAATCAAACCTTGGTCAAGCAAAATACACTCTTACAAAATGAGAACATCATATTAAAAGCAGAGGTTGAAGTTTTAGAGGACAGCCAGCGTAATCAATTCTTCTTTTATGGCGTCATCACACTCTTTTTAAGTGCTATCCTAGTCGCATTAATTCCACGACTGAAACCGAAAAAGCGGTTATCTGAATGGGGTTGAACCCAACCGTTAAACAAGCGAAAAGTAACGGGAGGCCATTATGTCAAGACTGAGAATATTGTTTGCTACCACTATTGCCGTGATCGCTTGTCAAGTCATGGCGATTGAGACAGCGGTAAACCCGCAGGTGAAGTTATCCACTGAAAAAGGTGACATCATCATTGAATTACTACCCAAACAAGCACCCATAACCGTTGATAACTTCATTAAATTGGTTAACCAATACCATTATGATGGGTTGATATTTCACCGAGTGATAAAGGATTTTATGATTCAATCCGGCGGATTTACCTTTGACTTTACGCCCCGAGAATCACCCAGAAAATCAATTGAACACGAGTCATTTAATGGCCTGCAAAATAGCCGAGGTGCCATCGCCATGGCTCGCACCAGCGCGCCAAATTCAGCTACGGCTCAGTTCTTCATCAATCATCGAGACAATTATAGTCTCGACGGTAGTATAGATGATGACAAGCCCGGCTACACCGTGTTTGGGCGCGTTATCAGTGGTATGACAGTGGTGGATAGTATTGCGATGGTAAAAACCACAAGACTCTACCGATTTGCTGACGTGCCGGTAAAGCCAATTCGAATTTTAACGGCACGCCTGCTGAACCCAGACGTGTGGACACCGCTTGAGGAATCTGAAGAACAAAGTCAGTCTTTTGAGCGCCCCATACCTCAATGATAACTCAACGACCATGACTGCTCTCAGTATCAACCTCAACAAAGTTAGCTTGCTCAGAAACTCTCGCGAGGGAAACTATCCGGATGTAGTTTCTCATGCACAAATCTGTCTAGATCATGGCGCCGATGGAATTACGGTGCATCCTCGGCCGGATCAAAGACACATTCGGCCACAAGACGTCAGTGATCTAAGTTACCTCACTCAACCCCTCAATGGGATTGAGTTCAATATTGAAGGCAACCCTTTTGCACCCGCTGTGGGAGGCTATCCCGGATTTCTTGCTCTGGTGGAGGCGACTCAACCCGATCAATGTACCTTGGTTCCGGACACAGATGATCAGCTCACCTCTGATCACGGTTTTGATTTGAAGGTCACTGCCGATGCATTAGAGCCCATTATTAGACGTCTGAAAAATCAAGGCATGAGGGTCAGTCTTTTTATGGACCCAGTGCCAGAACAAATATCCATAGCCGCGCAAATTGGTGCAGACAGAATTGAGCTCTATACCGGTCCCTATGCCGCCGCTTGGGGAACCCACTCACTAGAGGGCATCTTTCAACAGCATCAAATCGCAGCAAAACACGCTAATTCACTCGGGCTGGGGGTCAATGCAGGCCACGATCTCAACCTACATAACTTAAGCAAGTTCGCCTCGATCGAAAATCTGCTGGAAGTCTCTATCGGTCACGCATTCATTGTAGACTCGCTGTCGATGGGCATGGGGATGGCGGTTCAGGCCTACAAATCTAAACTTAGCGCCAAAACCATCGATGAGAACTCCGGTGTTTAGGCATGGCCTGCCTGTGCCAAGTCTCAACTGTATTGGTGCTGGACGCGCTGGCGCTGTACTCTGTAAACTGCTCGCCGATCACTGTGAGATTGGTCAGATAATCAATCAAAACGCTGAGTCTTCCCAGCGTGCAATCGATTTCATCGGAGCGGGTGAAGTGGCCTGCGCTGACAACAACGATTATTCCCATCTAAAAACTGCCGATATATGGATGCTTTGCTGTCCAGATGACCAGATAGAGACGGTTGCCAAAAATGTTCTGAGAAGTGCCCCACTGCTCCCGGGTACCCTACTGTTTCACTGCAGTGGCTGCCTATCCTCCAAAGTGTTCGACACCATGATAAATAGCTCAGTCAATGTGGCTTCCGTGCACCCTATCCATAGCTTTGCCAATGCAGAAAGTTCTATGGCCGGCTTTGCTGGGACACACTGCGCCATAGAGGGAGATGATGCAGCTGTATTGAGGCTCACTGAGCTTTTCACCGCGATTGGTGCCAGAGTTATGCCCATCGATGTTGAAAACAAAACACTGTACCATCTAGCGACGGTTACAGCCTGTAATCATCTAGTGAGCCTGTTACATATGAGCCAACAAATGCTTGCTGCGACCGGTATTGAAGAACCTCAGCGCAAGCTCGCACTGCAAAAATTAATCCAGCAGACTGTGGACAACTTTCTCCACACCGATGCAAAAAATTCACTCACAGGACCCATCTCTCGAGGTGATGTGACCACCGTGGCTAATCATCTTCGCGTCTTAGAGCGAGCACCTATTGCCTGGCAAGAAACCTATACAGGTCTGGGACGCACCGCTACAGATATCGCGCAACAGCAGGCAGAGGCAACCAGTGAAAAACTACTGGCAATTGCAGAATTGCTCGGCAACGCAGCAATTCACCGTAACACACCAGAGTAATGGCAACAGTGAAATCAACCAGAGACAGTCAAGACTACCTAAAAAAGAAAGCCTTTTTTAACCAACTTATCACCGTTTACGGTCGCAAGCCGGTACTCGAGATGCTGCTTGATGATACTAAGAATATCTTCCGTTTGCACTTAGCGGATAGCAATCGCAGTGGCGGCATTGTTGATCAGATTATGGCTGTGGCGGTACAGAGGAAAATAGAGATTCGCCATCATAGCCGCAGTGAGTTGTCACGAATTTCCCGTAATAGCAAACAGGATCAGGGGGTTGCTTGCGATGTCCACTGCGCAGGCTACCAGCCTTTTGATCAAGGCCTAGACACCTTCAATCACGACAGACCAACTACTTTGATCGCGGTTGATGGGGTCACTAATCCACAGAATTTAGGCATGATCATACGCAGCGTTGCCGCCAGCCCTTGCGAAGCGTTAGTCCTGCCAACTAAAGGTGTTGCCGAGATTTCACCGCTGGTGATAAAAGCCAGTGCTGGCACCGTTTTCAAAAGTACTATCCTACGTTGTAACGATCTCTGCTCTGCACTGTTGCAGCTCAAAAAAAAGGGCTTTCTGGTTGTCACTCTCTCTTCTTATAATGCCACGCCGCTTTCACAACTACCCAAGAATAGGTCCTTAGTTTACGTTCTCGGTAATGAGAGCGATGGTGTCAGTAATGAAGTCGCAAATCTCGCAGATTTACATGCCGTCATCCCAATGCACAACGGTGTTGAATCACTCAATGTTGCCGTTACCGCAGCACTGGTGGCATTCAATCAAACCGGTGGCTAAGTTTGCTCTGAAGTATCTTGAAGATGCCAGAGCGGCGAAGCTAACGCGGCCCATAGAGATACAGCTAAGGTTACCACAGCAATCGCTATAAAGGTGGTACGGAGCCCCAACACCTCGATGGCTACTCCACATGCCCAGGCACCAAGTGGCGCACCACTGAACAAGCACAGTTGATAGACAGAGGCAGCACGTGATCGCAGTAGCTGTTCTACCTGAGAATGTAAAATTGTACGGCCTAAGGTCATCGACAGTCCTGAGAAAAATCCCCAGACAAAAATCACAGGAAACAATATCCACAGGTTGGGAAGAAAAGCCACAACAGCAACTAAACTACCTCGCCAAAGAAAACTGACAATCATCAATCGGCCAGGACGAGCAAACATACGAGAGCGCCTCATCACCCCTAAGTTTGCTGTAACTATACCGAGAGTAAAGGCAATCTGAAAACTCGCATAGAGTTGAATCCCAGCCGCATAGCCTTCGCGAGCAATCAACGGCATACCAACCAGATAGACTCCAAACGCCAAAAAACCTGTTGCAAAAACAATTAATACTAGGTGCAGTAAAGCAATGTTTCTACGAAACAAGGTGAAACCCTCAGTCAACTCTTCAATCAACTGTCTTGGCTTTGTATTAGTCTGAAGGTCAGTCCTCGGGTGGGATCGTCTTATCAATAGGGCGCTGAACAAAAACATCAGCAACTGAGACACCAGTAGGGTTATCACTCCTACAACATCCATATAGCCGGCGACAAAAAACCCCAGTCCCTGCGCGACAAACTGAATGCTCACCACCTTAGCCACGGATTGGTGCATCATCTTGGGGTCGGTGTATCCCAGTAAACTCTCACGCACCGGCTGAACAAAGGCGGATATACTGCCCAGTGTGATAGCAAACATCAGCATCATGGAATAACTCAGTGAAGACGTTAAAACCATGACCAGCAAAAAGCCAATGGGGACGAGGTACAGAGCGTAGAGAAAAGACAGCCAGGATCCTCGATGGCGAGCATCCGCGACAACACCCCCGGGCAGGATAAACAATAGGTTGGGTAATAATAATACCATTTGTGCCAATCCCAACTGACTTGGAGACAACTCCAATAATCCGATTATTAACCACGGGAAAACCACCGCTTGAATGCCCATTGCGAAATTGCTGGAGGCGATTGCACCAGTGTAATATTTGAAAGAAAAGTTTACGTCAGACAACTATTTTCGACGTCCTTTAAGTGTAACCAACAACCATCCCACCACAGCGCTAACTATTATCACTGCAAAGGCTCCCAGCAGTAAGATCAACAAATCTCTCACCAGCTCGGGAATTGACAACTCGTAGACTTTCACTGCCATAAGAATAAAAGCGAAACAGGCTGTCATGGATGCCATCCAGGTTAATCGTTTACTCAAGATTGGCTTTTTGCGTGCGTCTGCCATGTTATTTACTATCCTGTAACGAACTCTTGTGCTGGCTTAAAGACGTGGATTTTAGTCTTTAACGAGGATTGTGCAAAAATTCTAGGAAGCTGGTTTCATCTATAACCGATATCCCCAAGCCCTCGGCCTTGTTTAATTTTGATCCGGCGCCTGGACCCGCAACCACACAGGTGGTCTTCGCAGAGACACTGGAGGACACCTTGGCACCCAAGGCCAAGAGCGCATCCTTAGCTTCCGCGCGACTCATCACCTCTAGACTACCGGTTAAAACCCAAATTTGACCCTTCAATGGCTTCTCCGATGCCGTTTGAAGATCGACTTCTGGCCAGATTACGCCATTTTTTTGTAGCGCCTGAATAATGGCAATATTATCTGGGTTAGAGAAAAAGTTTTTGATGTGTTTTGCCACAACCGGTCCGACATCTTCAACTTCTGTGAGACTATCAAACGACGCTAAGGCTATTTCTTCAATGCTACCAAAATGATTAGAAAGCGCCAGTGCAGTCGCCTCCCCCACTTCTCTTATACCCAGCGCATAAAGAAATTTCGGCAGCGTAGTCTGCTTACTCTGAGCAATTGCATTAACTAGATTTGTAGCAGATTTTTGCGCTAACCGATCCAAACCTGCAATTCCATCGACAGTCAAATCGTACAGGTCAGCGACTGAGAAGATAACCTCCTCATCCACCATCAGATCCACTAGTTTGTCGCCTAAGCCATCAATATCCATGGCTTTCCGGGAAGCAAAATGCTTGATTGCCTGTTTTATCTGAGCACCACAAAACAAACCACCAGAGCAGCGCGCCACCGCCTCACCCTCGGCTCTGAGCACTGGCGACTGGCACACCGGACAGCGATCGGGAAAATGAATTACTTGTGCATCGTCAGGGCGCCGTTCAACAACTACCCGAGCCACCTGTGGAATAACATCGCCCGCTCGACGAATAATCACAGTATCTCCGACGCGAACGCCAAGACGCTGAATTTCATCGCCATTGTGCAATGTTGCGTTACTTACCGTTACACCACCAACAAAAACCGGACGCAATCTGGCCACAGGGGTGACAGCACCTGTTCTTCCCACTTGAAACTCAACACCTAAAACTTCTGTCATCTCTTCCTGAGCCGGAAATTTTCTGGCAATCGCCCATCGGGGTGCTTTGGCTACAAATCCTAATCGCTTTTGCAAAGATAAGGTGTTCACCTTGTAGACGATACCATCAATGTCATAGGGAAGCTGACCACGGGTCACTGTCAGTCGATTATAGTAATCGATACAGCCGCCTGCACCAGTGACAACATCCATCTGATGATTGATTTTGAAGCCCCATTTACCCAGCGCCACCAGCATCTCATAATGAGTGTCGGGCTGATGTTCGCCGCTGTATTGACCGACGCTGTAGGCACACATCTCCAGAGGCCTTGTGGCGGTAATTTTCGAATCCAGTTGCCGTAAACTGCCAGCAGCAGCGTTCCGAGGATTAACAAAAGTTTTCTCGCCCCTGGCCACTGCCTGCGCATTGAGTTGCTCAAATCCGGCATTAGGCAAATAGATCTCCCCTCGAACTTCTAAAAGTGACGGTAGATTATTACCGCGCAGTCGAAGGGGGATACTCTTTATGGTTCGGACGTTAGCCGTAATGTCTTCACCAACATTACCATCACCTCGTGTAGCGCCATAGACCAATACACCATCGCGATAGACCAAACTCACCGCAGCACCATCTAACTTTGGCTCGCAGACAAAAACCATATCGTCACTGGTATTGAGGCGTTCTTTTACCCGGCGTTCAAAGTCAACTAGCTCTCCATCGGAAAACGCATTGTCTAACGACAGCATGGGAACTTCATGCCTTATCTGAGAAAAAGCCTCTAAAGGTTCTCCACCGACACGCTGGCTTGGAGAATCGGGCCTCAGGAGCTGAGGATACTCTTGTTCTAACGACTGAAGAGCGCGCATTTGTCGATCGTATTCGCTATCCGACACACTGGGGTCATCCAACACGTAATAACGATAATTGTGCTGATTGAGCTCTTCCACCAATGCTTGATGTTGTGCCGCCGCACGCTGAAAGGATTCTGTCATCGCCTATGAACCGCGACTAAGATCGTCCATCTACCGATGTAACCTGTGCTTTTTTAGCTCGTTGACGATAGTGGTCGATAGTTTGTCTCGTCATTGAGCTACGCGATTCATCCATCATATTCAATCCCAACTGATCTGCCAGGGAACGCGTTGTCTCAACCATCAAATCAAAAGCTGTTAACGGATCCTGCAATTCATCAAGTGCCATAAAAAAAGTCACCCCAGGTGTGTTTATGGACTCAATCGTATTTAGATCGAAGGTTCCGGGATTGACTAAATTTGCCATACTGAAAAGTACCGGGCCAGATCCATCGCTAAGGCTATGCCGATGAAAAATTTTCATACCACCATAGCGTAATCCCATGTCGGTAGACGCGGCGAGCAAATCATCGCCACTCAATGTTTTTCCCTTGGCCGCGACGAGGTGAATGACTAACACATCTTGAGTTGGTGTATGGTCCTTTTTTGTGGTGGATACCGAAGAACACGAGAGCGCATCCAAGTCGCTCAACTCATCTGCTCTGCTTGCCGAAATAGGAACGTCAAGGTCAAAACCCTGTTGCTGCGGTTGAGCACTCGTCTTGACCTGGACTCGAGCTGCGGCAATAGATGGGTCAACGTCAGCGATATCGCGCGATGCGATTACCCTAGAACCACCCGAGGGAAATTGGCTCTGATCAAAATCATCCTCTTCGTCCGAATACTCACTGGCATTTTGGTGCAACTTGCGAGAGGACATTTGCAAGTTATCGTAGCGACTGCGTTTCACTCGCCGCAGACCATCCAAAACAATGCCGACCAACGTTAAAATGGCAACAATTACCAATATTTCTCTAGCACCAAAATCCATCAGTAAACCTTAAATTGAACACTAATCGGGTTTAAAATTGTCATTCCCAAGGTCCAGACACCGCCTACAATAAACACCAAAAATCAGACCTCAGCCAGCTCAGCCGCTTGATCCACGTCCACTGTCACCAGCCGAGACACACCGGCCTCGTGCATTGTAACACCCATTAACTGATTTGCCGCTTCCATTGAAATTTTATTGTGGGTAATGAAAATAAACTGCACCTGATCCGACATTTCTTTCACCATGGCCGCATAGCGGGCAACATTGGCGTCATCCAGTGGAGCATCGACCTCGTCGAGCATGCAAAAAGGCGCCGGGTTAAGTTTGAATATAGCAAAAACCATGGCTATGGCTGTCAGCGCTTTTTCACCGCCGGATAAAAGATGGATCGACGCATTCTTTTTGCCGGGAGGTCTTGCCATTAAGGTCACTCCCGTATTCAAAAGATCCTCTCCGGTCATCTCAAGGTAGGCATGGCCACCACCAAACAACTTTGGAAACAAAGATTGAATATGGGTATTGACCAACTCAAAGGTTTCTTTGAACCTGGTACGCGTTTCGCGATCAATCTTTTGTATTGCCGATTGCAGAGTTGACAAGGCCTCCTCCAACTCTGCATTTTGCTTGTCTAGGTACTCTTTGCGCTCCGACTCTATGGCGTACTCATCAATTGCGGCAAGGTTTATTGGCCCCAATCGAGCTATCCTATTGGCCATCAATTGAAGTTGTTCTTGCCAATCAACTATATCCGCGTCATCCTCCAGACTGTCTAACAAGAGTTCCAAGTTTCCCTGTTGTTGAGTGATCTGATTCTCAAGAGTCCCCTGTAATGTACCAATCTCCTTTGCTGACAAGCGCTGATTCTCCAGTTCACCTTGAAGCTTTTGCAGATCGGTTTCTAATTCACTGCGGCGCTTTTCTTCCTGCCGGCTCTGATATTCTATTTTTTCAACCTGCTTGCGCGCATTGGCCAGCTCACCTTCCACCGCCAATCGTTTGGCCAACTGCTGCTCGAGCTGGGCCTGATAATCTTCTGTTGGATCCTCCTTGATCTCAAGGGCTAAACGCAGCTCCTGGCGCCTCTGCTCTAACCGCTCTAACTGCGGCTCCAAGCGCGAGATCGCCTCCTCAATCGAACCAATTTGTGCCCCCAGTGAACTCTCTCGAAGTGCCAGCTGTTGAACCGAGTCCCTCGCTTGATCAACTTGCTCTCGCGCTGCATTTAAGGTCTCACGTAACTGGTCTCGCTGCTTTAGCAAAGAATCTTGTTGCAGCTTGTCTGTTTGCATTTTTTCTATGGAATCCTGCAGCACGAACCTTGCATGATTTAAATTTCCCTGTTCGGTCTGAAACTGTTCATTGACTGTCTCGAGTTCAGATTCAGCTCTCGCCTTACGCGCTTTGAATTGCTCAATTTGAACCTCAAATCCGCTGCTTTTAGAGCGCAACTCAGTATAATCTCGCTGTTGTTTCTCAATCCTACCTGCAATATCTTGACGTTGATTCTCACGAGCTGTCAGTTGATCATCATAACCAGCCCTGCGATCTTCTAGTTCACCAATCGATAACAACAGTGCATTGAGTTGTTGTTCGATATCCACGAGTTCCTGTTTTCGTTGCAGCACTCCAGCAGTGGCATCCTTATCACGAGCAACCCGCGCCCAGTTGGGACCTAGCCAAATACCGTCCGCTGTGACGACCGATTGATGATCGCTCAACCCTGGTTGAAGGGCCAATGCATCAACCAGAGAATCAGCTACATAGACACTGGACAGCATGGGTATGCTCTCAGCACCATCGACGAAATCAGCCAGCCGCTTGCCTTCACGCCCTGCTGTCAACGGTTCGGTATCCTCAGAGCTGACAAACAACAATTCTCCCTTGGTGAAACTTTGCATCAAGTTCACTGCACTCTTCATATCAGTAACCGAGATCGCTTGCAGATAACTACCGAGCACCGTTTCAACCGCGGTTTCCCATCCAATGGCTGGCTTCAGCTGATCAATTAAACGGGGATTTTCATCCAACCCCATATCCGCCAACCATTGCTTTTCCGTATCATCACCCATGGCTGCCTGCTGCAGGGCTTGAAGTGACGCCTGCCTGCCCTGCAATTTCTGCTGACGACTTTTGAGCTGATCAAATTCAACATCAACCCTCTGTGACTCGTCACGCAGCGCGATAATAGCCTGATTATTTTCCTGTTGTTCTCGATCAAGTTGCGAGCGGGACAATTGGGCTGCCTCAAGTAACTGTTCAACCGCAGTCAACTCATCCTCCGCGGGGCTCGCTTGAAAACTGCTCGCCTCGGCCTGCAAGTCCCTCTGTCGCTCGCCTAAGCGACGCAACAATTGTTCGAGGTACTGAATTCGCGATTGCTGCACCTCGGCCTCCTGTCTCGGCGCGGCCGCGCTCCGGTTAAACTCATCCCATTGCTGCTGCCACTGACTCATCTCTTCTGCCGCTTGGTCAAAGGCTTGACTGCAGGTATTGGCTATTTCATTAGCCTCATTGAGGGAGGGGCCTAACTCACTGTACTCTGCGCGCCACCCAAGAATCTTTTGTTTATCGGCAGCGAGTTGTTGTGCGGTTTCTCTATAGTTTGCCTCGGTCTGCTGAGTTTCGCGGTCAATATCTTGAGCACGCTGTCGCGCATGTTCCATTGCCTGTTCAATTCGACTTACCTCACCTCCCACTTGGTAAAAATTCGCCTGAACGGAATTGAATACTTCGCTCTGATCAGCAAACTCCGATCTCAACTTTTCAATCAGAGTATCGCAATGACTTCTTTGCGTAATGATCTTTTCTTTGGCTATTTCTAGGTCTCCAATCACTGCTCTGAGATCGGTCGCTTCGGCGTTATAGCCACGCCATTTGAGGGTCAACAGCTCGACATCGAGCTGCCGCTCTTGCTTTTTATATTCCGCATATTTCTCGGCGGCTCTGGCTTGTCGCTCCAGTCTGTTCAACTGACGACCCAGTTCATCGCGAATATCAGTGAGGCGCTCTAAATTTTCCACCGTCCGTTGCATTCGACTCTCAGTCTCGCGACGTCGCTCTTTGTACTTGGAGATACCAGCAGCTTCTTCAATATAGACACGCAATTCATCAGGTTTAGATTCAATCAAGCGCGAAATCATTCCCTGCTCTATGATCGCGTAACTTCTGGGACCCAGACCGGTGCCAAGAAATATATCAGTGATATCTCGACGCCGACATTTATTACCGTTGAGATAGTAACTAGACTGGCCATCGCGAGTGACTTTACGACGAATACCAATTTCGTTATAAGCTGCGTACTCACCCACAATACGCTGCTCCGAGTTATCAAATACCAACTCTACGGACGCTTGACCCACAGGCTTGCGACCCCCAGAACCATTGAAAATAACATCTGACATGGAGTCACCGCGTAAATTTTTTGCCGAACTCTCGCCCATGACCCAACGAACTGCATCAATAACGTTAGACTTACCACAGCCATTGGGACCAACCACTGCACAGAGATTACTCGGAAATTTCACATTGGTGGGGTCGACAAAGGACTTGAAACCCGATAGTTTGATTGATTTAAGTCGCATAGATCGCCATTTTGAACACGTTTGCTCACCCAAGCCGCAGCAAGGACCCCGACCGATCTAGTTTACACATTATCAGTCTGACAAAAAACACTAAATCCAGCAATTTGTCAGCTATTTGAAAGACTCTAGGTAACGAGCGGCTAAGGACGCAATCGATTTATAACCATACTGGTGCGCAGTCCTTCAGAGGGCAGAGTAAACACTTCGCTTGAGGCCTCCCAGTCTCCCGGTTGAGGCGTGGCAGATCCAGTAGCGGAGAGCCTAGCAATGAGCCTGATCTCTGTCGCACTCGACAGTAAACGCCCATCGATCAAGGTGTCAGCATCCGTTATTTCCACCACTTTGGGCAATTGCGAGAAGGGAAGCTTTATTGCTGCTAGCGGCACAGGCGGACCATTTACAGAGAGCACAGCAACGAATACTGACTGTGAGGGCAACGCAGCAACGGAATCGTCCGCACTTAAATCGATGGTTATTAAAACGGGTAGTGCTGGTTCCTTACTGACTTCCATCATTGCAACAGCTCGATCAATACCAGACTGCAAACCCTGATAGACAACACTGTTGACTTCAACGCCCCTCTGAGCCTGTCGCCAATAGTTTATAGCCCTGTCTAAATCCTGAGCGGCAAACGCTTCTATCCCCTTTAAACCCAACACGGTAGCGTTGTTGGCATCAGCAATGTAGGCGCGATCAACAGCAGATGCCACTCGCGGCGTAAATTGACTATTATCAATTAAGAAAAGCGACTCCGCATACTGCGCCAAAAGGAAGCTATCGCCGGGAGCAGTTTTTAAAGCCTCTGCATAGTACCTGTTGGCCTGTACAATATCATTCCTATCGATTGCTGCTTGCGCAAGCATTGCCCAGTAGACAATATTATCCGGCCGCTCCTCTGCCCGCTGCTGCAGCGCAGTAACCAACGCGGGAGAAAAACCCGCCTCATTTCTCTGCACCTGAGTCTGCAACATATCTGCTATATATTGGTCGTCTAAACTGCCAACTTCACGGTAAATAAGATAGGTGGAAACGGGTAGCAAGAGCAACAGAACTGGCGTCATCCAAAGCCCCACATTGCGCCGTTCAGTCACTGAGTTAGCTATACTCTCTGTATTAACTAGCAGCAGGCTTTGCGCATGACTGCTGAGCTGCTGATGCTCAACCTTGGATATCTCTTCACGCTCAAGCTGAAGATCATATGTCTGCAACTGCTGGCGATAAGAATCAACATTTGCCTGCCGCGAGGTGTTATTGCCAGAGGACAAATCATTGAACGAATTATAAAACGGGTACAAGACAAATATCGAGGCAACCGCTATCAGCAGGCCAAACCAGATAATCATGCCTGACTGTCTCCATCATGCAAAAGCGACTTCAAGCGATCTTGATCCACCACTGGAGTGTCCAAGTTGTCTCTTACTGAGGCACCTTTAGTCAAACGCATCACCACATAGAGCCCCATAAATAGAACTAGTAAGGGGGAAACCCACAGCATATAGGTTGTGGAGTTAACCTCGGGCTGATAGAGAATAAAGGCTGAATATCTATCGGCGAGATACTGCCTTATCTCCTCATTGGAGAGCCCGTCCTCTAGCAATCGCTGTACCTGTGACCGCAGATCCTGGGATATAGGTGCATCCGAATCCGCCAAATTCTGATTTTGGCATTTGGGACAACGTAACTGGGTAATCAGCGTGTGGTATCTGTCGATGTAGGAGGGGTCCGAAAATTCCACAACATCACTGGCAGCTGCATGTAATCCGGGACTAATCAACACAAACACTATCGATAGTAAAAATCGCATCACTTGTCTGCTCGCAGTTGTTGATAGAGCTGTTCGAATTCAGCCGTCCAGACACGCTCGTCAATAACGCCGACTCGTCGATGGTGAATGACGCCCTCGGCATCTAAGAGAAAGGTTTCCGGTGCTCCGTAGACACCCAAATCGATTCCAAGAAGACCGTCCATGTCGAACACCGAAAATTCATAGGGATCTCCGCGCTGCTGTAGCCATTGCAACGCCTCTTGTCGATCGTCTTTGTAATTCAACCCGACGATCCTAACACCTTGCTCAGACAATTGGTTTAGCATTGCATGCTCGATGCGACAGGCATAGCACCACGTTGCCCATACATTGACCAATGTCGTCTCCCCAAGGAGCATAGAGCGATCCACTTTGTCTTGTTCAGACTTGAGGTAGAACAGATCAAATTCGGGGAAAGGCTCACCCACAAGGGCTGAGGGTAAGTCGGTTGGATTCTTATCCAAACCCAATAACAAGATAATGGTCAAACCGATAAAAAAGACCACGGGCAGGAACAGTGCTAATCTACCCATTGACAGCCAGCTCCTCCAGACCTGCTTTTTCAGACCGTCGCCTGCGCCGATAACGCTTATCCATAGCGGCCACAGTACCACCCAGAGCAACAAGAAGAGCACCCAACCAGATCAAGCGAATGAAAGGCTTTATTTGCAATCTCAATGCCCATGCGTCGCCAGCGAGAGGCTCTGCAAGTGACACATAGACATCTCTGTGCAACTTCGCATCGATTGCGGCCTCGGTCATGATCTGACCTCCCGCGCGATAATTGCGCTTCTCCGGATACAGTGTGGCAAAGATCTCTGCGTCAGACATTACCTCAACCGCGCCTCTAAAGGCGACAAAATTAGGCCCATCTACTGGCTCAACACCGATAAAACGAAATTCATATGAACCAAGATTTGCACTATCACCAGGCGCCATTCGCAAGTCTCTCTGCAGATCATAGCTACTACTCAAGCCCACTCCAAGAACACAGATAGCCAAACCAATATGCGCAGTCACCATCCCCCAATAGCTCGCTGATAAACTGCGCCATGACAAGCGCTGGCGGAGACATTTGAACAATACATCCTCCAGCGTCATGCTAATCACCCACAGCGACAGAAATAGGGTGATAGCAGCGCTTATGGAATAGGTCTTCCACGAAAATTCCCCCGCGATACCCAGGGGGATAGCGAGCGCCAGCACGGCACTGACAAACATCGGTACCGCACCTTTTTTAAGCAACAGCGCGACCTCCGTTGAGCGCCAACGAGTAAACATTGCCAGACCAAGAAAGATCATCATCATCCCTGTAATGGGAGCAAAAAAGAAATCAAAATAAGGTGGCCCCACAGAGATTTTTCCAAAGCCCAGAACGTCGGCAATCAGGGGATACAGAGTACCAACCAGAATCATCGACATCGAACTTACCAAAAGTACATTGTTGATCAACAACATAGACTCTCGCGACCAGAGACTGAATATGGCACTAGAGGCTAACTGCGGACCACGCAGCGCAAACAACAACAAGGACCCACCGATAACAACCACCAAGAATGCTAAAATGTATACTCCTCGCTCTGGGTCGCTGGCAAAAGCATGCACCGACGTAAGGATGCCTGAACGAACCAAAAAGGCTCCTAGGAGGCTCAGTGAAAACGCAAAAATAGCCAACAGCAGTGTCCAGCTTCTAAACACACCGCGCTTTTCGGTTGCAGCCACACTGTGCACCAGTGCAGTGCCCACCAACCAGGGCATAAATGAAGCATTCTCAACCGGATCCCAGAACCACCAGCCGCCCCAACCCAGCTCATAATAGGCCCACCAGCTACCGAGGCAGATACCGATGGTAAGAAAAACCCAGGAAATATTGATCCAGGGTCGACACCAACGAGCCCATGCGCTGTCGAACTGACCTCCAATCAAAGCGGATATGGCGAAAGCGAAGGGCACGGCAAACCCGACATACCCCATATACAGCATCGGCGGATGAAGGATGAGTCCGATGTCTTGCAGCAGCGGATTAAGATCACTTCCCTGTGCAGGTATGATCGGTAAAATTCGTTCAAATGGATTGGATGTGAGCAGCAAAAAAAGCAGAAAACCCACCGAGATTAATCCCAACACAGAGAGGACTCGGGCAGTGAACACTGGAGGCATGTGGTCACTTTTTATAGCCACCATTGCTGACCATCCCGCAAGAATAAGCACCCAAAGTAACAGGGAGCCTTCGTGAGCACCCCAAACCGCACTAAACTTGTAGTGCAGTGGCAACAATGTGTTTGAATTGCTAGCAACGTAGGCGACTGAAAAGTCATTGGTCACAAAGGCCCAAGACAGGCAGGTAAAAGCCACTCCGACAAAAACAAACTGACCCACGGCCATGGATTGCCCCAACTTCATCCAAGCGCTCGCACCGACAAAAGAACCAGCCATGGGTACCAATGCCTGAAAAGAGGACAATATCAACGCGACAATAAGGGCAACTTGACCAAGTTCTGGATTCATCACAATGCAGCCTCGGACTGCTTCTGAGCTCGATGCGCCGCATCCATAGCGTCCGCAACTTCAGGAGGAGTATAGTTTTCGTCATGCTTTGCCAACACTTCAGTGGCTTGCAACACACCCGTCGAATCCACCTTTCCTGCGGCGATCGCGGCTTCACCTTCAGCAAAGAGGTCCGGTAGTATACCGGCATAGCGTATGGTCAAGTCAGCACTGCCATCAGTGACCTTAAACGTTGCCTCCAGAGAGTCCGCCTGCCGCACTAGGCTATCATTGACGACCATACCACCGGCGCGAATAAATACACCAACCGGCGCCTCACCAGAGCTCACCTGTGAGGGAGTGTAAAAAAAGTTAGCGTTTTGGCCAAGCATGTAAATAATCAGTGCCGCAGCCACTGCGCCCGCAGTCACAATTAAACCGACCACCTGTAGCCGTTGTTTTCGCGCAGGATGCATTAATCAATCTCACTCTGGTTAGTGTTTAGCCGTTGCTCTCGTTCCAGCTCAATAGCAATTTCCTGAACAACTGTCCGGCGCGAAATCAATGGTTTCAGCACGAGAAAGGACATTGCTGACAATGTGACCAATACTGCTGTCCACACGTAGGCCCCGTGACCATCCATGAGTATCATCTGCTGAATACTGTCAAATTGAAAAATCACCGCAAGACACCTCTGCCAGAGTCCTCTGTTCCAATAATCAGTTCTCTCACCCACTGAGTGCGTCGTTCACGGTTAAGTATCTCCACACGCACTGCCAAAAACAACGCCACAGCATAAAAGCAATAGAATCCAAGAATCATCATTAGGAGCGGATAAAACATGTCCGGATGCATAGAAGGCGCCTCAGTAAGCTTTATGGTGGATGGCTGATGCAGTGTAAACCACCAATCCACGGACTTGTAGATGATAGGGATGTTAACTGTTCCCACCAGGGCCAAAATAGCACTGGCTTTATTGGCCACATCTTGATTCTGAAATGCTGAACTCAACGATAGAACACCCAAATAGAGAAACAGCAAAATCAGCATGGACGTTACGCGAGCATCCCAAACCCAGTAGCTGCCCCAGGTGGGCTTACCCCAGACTGCACCGGTAAACAGAGCGATAAAAGTTAGTACCGCCCCGAGGGGTGCTGCGCACTTCATGACCATGTAAGATAACTTCATTCTCCACACTAGACCAATTGCTCCAGCAATCGCCATCAAGAAATAGCCCGCCAACGCCAAAAACGAAGCGGGCACATGGAGGTAGATGATACGGAAACTATTTCCTTGTTTTGCATCCTGAGGAGCAAATCCCAAGCCCCAGACCAGCCCTATAAAAAGCAAAGCAGAGGTGACCACAAACAGCAATGGTAATATTTTGCTGGTGGTTTGATAAAACCACTTTGGCGATCCCATTCGATAAAACCATGTCCAGTTCATTGAGTTATATCCATGTTTTAATTTATTGTTGTCAACCGCAAAATACCTGCCACAGCCACCGGGCAAAGAGCCAGCGCCAACGCCAGCACAGCGCTGAGCGCGGCAAGAGGCTCCATCCAGTTGAGACCATCAATCCCATATTGAGCTACGGAGCTACCAAAAATAATTACAGGCATATACAACGGCATGACGATTAAGGTCAATAACAATCCGCTCTGTTGCAAAGTGACCGTCAGTGCGGCTCCCACGGCAGCCAACAAACTCAGACATCCAGTTCCAATAGCGAGACCCACGGCCAGTGGCAGATAACCGTCACTGGGAAGGGAGAGCAGCAACCCTAAGAGCGGTGAAAACAACGTCAAGGGTAATCCCGTAATAAACCAGTGAGCCGCCACCTTACCCAATATCGGCATCACCAGAAGCTGAGGACTGATCAGCATTTGCTCCAACGACCCGTCATGATAATCTTTGGAGAACAGACCCTCAACTGACAAAAGCGTTGTCAACAGAGCCATGACCCAAATAATGCCTGGTGCTATGGACGACAACAACTCGGTCTGTGGTCCAACACCTAGGGGAATAAAAGTTGTTGCCATCAGTAAAAACATTAGTGGACTGGCCACCTCGCCCCGATGACGGTTAGCAAGAGACAAATCTCTTTGTAGATAAGCCCAAAATCCATAGGTCTGTGGAGTGTCCATTAGATATTAACTCCGAGCGTTGGAGTTGTCAGCGAAAAGGTGCGCACAGAATCCGCAGTCACTTTTTGATGAGTGGAGAGAATCACTGCCCCGCCACGCTTGCAGTGAGAATCCATGCATTGATTCACCATCTCCACCCCTTCTTTATCCAAGGCTGTGTAGGGCTCGTCGAGGTACCAAATATCCGCATCAGATAGAAGCAGTTGTGCCAACGCCACACGCCGCCGCTGTCCTGCTGACAACCTCTGACAGGGAACATCCGCAAAGTCCGATAATTTCGCCTCCGTCAAAGCCTGCAGAAAGCCAATTGTGGGGCTCTTTTGTCCACTCATCCAAGCCAAATTCTGCGCCACTGACAAAGACAGTTTGACCCCCGTCTGATGACCCAAAAATAAGATTCTGGACAAGTAGGTAAACCGACATTGCGAGATCAACTCGCCAGAATAAAAAATGTCTCCCGACGTGGGTTTTAACGCAGTTGTTAGGAGTCTCAAGAGTGTTGTTTTGCCGCTACCATTGGCACCCTGAATCTGCAAAATGTCGCCACTTTGCAGCTCAAAACTAATGTTGTCGAGGACGATCTCATGATCACGAGCGAAGACAAGATTGTTGACTGAAAGAAGCGGTTTTTTAAGCCTCATAAGGCCTCAAATAGACAGTTGCGAACGCGCATTATGCCAAAGTTACGCCGATAAATGTTCTGTTTCGCGCGTTTTCAATAAAACAGTGTGGATCAGAGAAGGTCATCGTCAAAGTAAGCATCAAAATCGTAATCTTGTATCTGTCTCTTCACTCGCTGTTCTTCTAGC
The DNA here is from genome assembly GCA_964230135.1 of Porticoccaceae bacterium. Lineage (GTDB taxonomy): Bacteria > Pseudomonadota > Gammaproteobacteria > Pseudomonadales > Porticoccaceae > HTCC2207. The sequence goes on from CAXRFT010000011.1 coordinate 104,196, forward strand.
TTGAGTTCTAACCTGCGTCTTGCATCACATTTCTGCTTGGTCTGTTTATTGCCCATCCCAGAATCACCGCTCTGCGCGCCCGAGTCTAGCAAATTCTCGGATTCATCTTGAGACGTAAAATCATCATCAGAATCAAAATTATCGCCCATATAATTGGTCCCAACAAATTTAGCAATTGAAAGAGCTGAACGTAATATTGTGATCAAAGAGCCAGCGCTACCCCCTCGCCTCTACTGCTGAATGCTAGCAGTTTTTTATGTCAGTTTTACTACTTATACAACCGTTTGATACTCCAGTTAAATCATTTTTTATACAAAAACACGGCCCATCTGGATCAATCAGCAAGCTGTTTTTTCGTTTCAACTGCGTATCATTTGTCGGGAGTTTGTGGTCTTTGTTATTGCCCCTTACAATGATGCTTTTAAGGTAGTAGTTTATGCGTATATATCGGGTCGGTGGAGCTGTCCGCGACAGTTTATTGAACTACCCCAGTCATGAAACTGATTGGGTGGTGGTTGGAGCCTGCCCCGAGGAAATGGAAAAACTTGGTTATCGCCCCGTCGGTCAAGACTTTCCGGTGTTTATTCATCCGACAACAGGAGAGGAATACGCGTTGGCTCGCACCGAGAGAAAATCGGGGTCTGGTTACAAAGGGTTCACCTTTCACACCGACCCGTCAATCAGTCTGGAGGAGGATTTAATTCGCCGTGATTTGACCATCAATGCCATGGCCACAGACGACACTGGAAACCTTATCGACCCCTATGGAGGTTTGGCTGACCTCAAGAAGAAAACTTTGCGTCATGTCTCTCCCGCCTTTGAGGAGGATCCATTGAGAGTTCTCCGAGTTGCGCGCTTTGCAGCGAGATATGCTCATCTCGGCTTTAGTATTGCACCTGAAACGTTAAGATTGATGGAATCTATCACAAAGAGCGGTGAGCTATCTGAACTGGTTGCTGAACGCGTTTGGAAGGAGATCGAGCGAGCCCTCTGTGAACGCTCACCAGACGTATTCATTAGAGTATTGCGTGACTGTAGAGCGTTATGTGAGATACTACCTGAGGTAGATGCACTTTTCGGCGTTGAGCAGCGAGCGGATTTCCATCCAGAGATAGACACCGGTATTCATACGCTCATGGCTCTGCAACAGGCGGCAATATTGTCAGACGATGCCACCATTCGCTTCTCAGTGCTAGTGCATGACTTGGGCAAAGCAGTCACGCCAAAGAAAATATTGCCCAGGCATACAGGACATGAGGCTGCCGGATTACCATTGGTAACGCAGCTCTGCAATCGCCTGAAGGTTCCCAATCAGTACCGCCAACTTGCTCTACTGGTAACCGAGTATCACTTAATATGTCACAAGTCACTCAACTTGAGCGCAACTCATTTACTTGAGCTACTGAGCAGAATTGGTGCGCTGAAAGCTGAGAGTAAGTTGGACCAGTTCTTGCTCTGCTGTATGGCTGATGCCAAGGGGCGCAAGGGACTGGAAGATCGGGATTATGCACCCCTCGCGTATTTAAGGGCGGCGCGGACTGCTGCGACGAATGTCGATATAGAACAGATCCTGCAAAGTGGCGTGGAGGGAGCGCAGATAGGTGCGGCTCTCGCCGAGAAACGCATTGACGCCCTAAAAACCTTTAAACGCAACTATTTAAACAAGGAAGCATCTGATGGCTGATACAGAGACAAACCCTGTAATTCTGATTACCGGGGCTGCACGCCGTATTGGGGCTGAGATTGCCAGATTATTTCATAGTCAAAACTACGACATTATAATCCACTATAACCGCTCAGCCGTGGAAGCGGATAATCTATGCAATGAACTTAACAGCTTCCGCAATAACAGCTGCTGGATGATCCAAGGTGATTTAAACGATGCGCAGGGTATTGAGAACATTGTCAAACTGGTTAATTCTCTGGGTAGACTCGATGTATTGGTTAATAATGCATCCAGTTTTTATCCGACGCCACTGGCCGATTGTGACCAAGAGCAGTGGGACGATTTGATCAATAGCAATCTTAAGGGGCCTTTTTTCTTGGCGCAAAGGTTAGCCTCAACCTTAACCCAGAGCAACGGCAGTATTATTAATATTTCCGATATGCATGCTCGTCAGGCATTGCAAAATCACCCCATATATTCGATCGCCAAGGCCGGCAACATTGCCATGACAAAAACCTTAGCGAAAGAACTCGCCCCCGAGGTGCGTGTTAACAGCGTCGCCCCCGGCGCCATTTTGTGGCCTGAGCACGAGCTCGATGATGTTGAGAAACAAGCATCCGTGCTCAGCAAAGTGCCCATGGCGCGTTTAGGAACGGAGAGGGACATCGCTGATACGGTGTACTTTCTCGCAGTGCAAGCTACCTATATGACAGGTCAGACCATCGCAGTGGATGGCGGTAGCTCGACGAGTTTGTAACAACTCAGTTTTTAGCCTTATCAGGCCACACAAAATCTACCCTCCACAAGCGCTGCTTGGCTTGATCATATCTTTTCCAGTGTTCGGCAAAGGTGATGCCAGTGAGCGGATGAACAGCTTCAGGAGCCACATCTGACAGAGGTAAAAGCACAAAGGCGTTTAACAGCACTTCTTCTCTGGGCAGCGTTATACCATCGCGCTCGCCACAGACATCATCGAGAGTGAGAATATCAATATCTAAACTTCGAGGTCCGAAGCGAGGTGCGGCGCGATCACGGCCATTGTCATCCTCAATTTTTTTCAGCCTTGAAGAGACCACCCCAATGGATTCTTCTGTGTCAATTCCCACCACCAGATTATAGAAACTATCCCCTTCAAAACCTACAGAATCGCTTTCGTATACAGGCGACAAAATCAAGTCGCCAAATAGCCTTTGCAACTCGTCCAACGCGGCGTTAATTCGCGCTTCACGATCGATATTACTGCCGAGACTGAGATAGATCCGCGCCACTAGCTGCGCTCTCCTCGTTCAATCAAAATACCCACATCTTTTGATCCACGCAAAGCACCCGGTTTACTCACTCGAAGTCTAAGCCATGGCACGGAAAACTCCTCTCGGACAATAGTAGCGACCTCCTCTGCCATGCGTTCAACCAATAAAAACTCACTCTTCTCTATGAAGCTGATCAACCGTTTGGCAATCGACTTATAGTTGAGAGCATGGGCGATATCGTCAGTCTCAGCCGCTAGACGGATGTCATGGGCCATCTCTAAATCTAGGCTGACCGTTTGCTTTACCTCTCTCTCCCAATCATAAATGCCTATAATAGTTTCTATACGCAAATCTCGTATGTAAACAATATCCATAGTGATGATTTCCTGATCAATTCATGGCTGATGGTACGGCAAGTTGCTCCAGTGGCCAGCGTGGCGCGGTATCAATAGTCAGCCCACTGCGCTCACCCGCCATCAATCTCTGACAGCCGGCGTAAGCTATCATGGCACCATTGTCCGTACAAAATTCGTGTCTTGCATAGAAAACCTCGGCGCCTTGTTGCGCTAGAGCCAATTCCAGTTTTTCTCGCAGCCGCGTGTTTGCCGATACGCCACCCGCAATAACCAAGGTCTTCATGCCAGTTAGCTTTACCGCTCGCTCGCATTTAATCACCAATGTGTCGACTACCGCCTCTTGAAATCCTGCGCATATATCCAGAACGGTAGCTTCATCCGGCAGTACATCATCACCTCGGTGCTCTTGGATGAGGTTTCTTGTGTAGGTTTTTAAACCAGAAAAACTGAAATCGAGCCCGGGACGATCAGTCATGGGACGGGGAAACGCAAAACGACCAATATCACCTCGCTCCGCCAATGCTGCGAGGATCGGACCGCCGGGGTAATCCAAATCAAGCATCTTTGCAGTCTTATCAAAGGCCTCTCCAGCAGCATCATCCAATGATTCACCAAGCAATTTATAGTCACCTATCCCAGTCACCGCCACCAGCTGGGTATGACCCCCAGATACCAACAACGCGACAAAGGGAAAACTGGGCGATGCTTCCTCCAACATGGGCGCCAATAGGTGCGCCTCCATGTGGTGAACTCCCAAGACAGGAACCTCTAAGGCCAGGCCCAATGCTGTGGCGGTGGCTCCTCCCACCATTAGAGCTCCCATCAGCCCCGGGCCAGCGGTGTATGCAATGGCATCGAGCTGTGCTTTGTCCACCTTAGCTGCCGATAGAACGTCATCTAGCAAGGGAAGTATTTTTCGTATGTGATCCCTGGATGCCAGCTCTGGCACAACACCGCCAAACTTCGCATGCATCTTTACTTGCGAATACAGCCGATGAGCCAGCAAGCCGCGCTCGCTATGGTAAATTGCCAAGCCGGTCTCGTCGCACGACGTTTCAATCCCCAGTACAAGCATAGATGGTGGTGTCCAGCAGTTAATCAATTATTTTTCCGCGATTATAACAACAGATCTTCGCCGCAGGGTCAAAACCGCGATTAAACTGGTAAACTTTTATTTTTTCTTTGTGTTAAAACGACCCAAAACACGAAAAAACTTTGCAACAACCGGACGAACTGTATAGACTACGCGCCCTTAGATTACGGGTGAGTGTGTCTTACTCCGAAACAAGCAATATCACAACAGGATCAAATATAGATGCCAAGTGTACGTATTAAAGAAAACGAGCCCTTCGACGTAGCTCTTCGTCGATTCAAGCGCTCATGTGAAAAGGCGGGTGTACTGGCCAAAGTTCGCAGTTGCGAATTTTACGAAAAGCCAACATGGGTGCGCAAACGTAAAGCTGCCGCTGCAGTTAAGCGCAACCAGAAAAAAGTCTCTCGCGAATCGCGCAAGTTTACTCGGCTGTATTGATCTGAGGCCCGAAAGGCCATGAAAAAAAAGTTCAACAAAGAGCGCCTCGCGGGCGCTTTTTGTGTTTATAGAATCCTTTGATGCACGTTCGGAGAACATCATGTCACTGAAAAATTCACTTACAGAAGCAATGAAAGAGGCTATGCGCGCCAAGGATAAACCACGACTTGGTGCTATTCGTCTTGTACTTGCGGAAGTCAAGCGCGTAGAAGTTGACGAACGAATTACTGTTTCTGATGAAAGATTGGTGTCGATTTTAGACAAAATGGTGAAACAGCGAAGAGATTCTATCTCTCAGTACCAGACTGCTGGCCGAAGTGAATTAGCCGAAGTTGAAAGTTATGAAATCAGCGTCATTCAAGAATTCCTTCCAACTGCGCTGACAAATGACGAAATTAATCAACTAATCGCCAGTGCCATCGCTCAATCCGGGGCCGAATCCATGCGTGATATGGGCAAAGTAATGGGCATCCTGAAACCGCAAATTCAAGGTCGCGCGGATGGTGGTGTGGTGAGTGGATTGGTGAAATCTGCGCTAAACAGCTAAACTCATTCCATTCGTCGGGGAAATCCGTACACTTACAGTTTTCGCTAATCACAACCTGATGTTGCAATGGCTGGACTAATCCCGCAGACATTTATTGATGACCTCCTAGATCGCGTCGATATTGTCGATGTCATCAACAGCCGTGTACCACTGAAAAAAGCCGGTAAAAACTACAAGGCCTGTTGTCCCTTCCACGAAGAAAAAAGTCCGTCTTTCACCGTCGCTCAAGATAAACAGTTCTACTACTGCTTCGGCTGCGGAGCGGGTGGCAATGCTCTCGGCTTTATCATGGAGTACGATAGGATTGACTTCATTCCAGCGGTGGAAATGCTAGCCAAAAATGTGGGACTTGAAGTTCCTCGGGAAGCCGCATCAGATCCCAAAGTAGCCAAACAAAAAGACAATATTTTTTCCATCCTCAGTGCATCTGACCGTTACTATCGGCAACAGTTACGCAATCACGAGAATGCTCAATCAGCTATCAATTATCTGAAAAATCGGGGTTTGAGTGGCCAAATAGCCGCTAAATTCGGGGTCGGCTTTGCACCCTCAGGCTGGGACAATTTACTTAACCACATTGGCGATGAGCCGAGCAAACAGCTGTTACTAGAACAGTCGGGCATGTCCATCGTAAAACCCGAGGAAAACAAACGTTACGACCGCTTTCGTCATCGCATTATGTTCCCCATCCGCGATCAGCGGGGCCGTACCCTTGGATTCGGAGGCCGGGTTCTCGATGACAGCACACCAAAGTATCTCAACTCGCCCGAGACACCGGTATTTCAAAAAGGTCGTGAACTTTACGGGCTATACGAGGCTCGTCAAGCACTCAAAGAGATACCCTACTTAATCATGGTCGAGGGCTACATGGATGTCATCGCACTGGCTCAATTTGGGATCCCCAATGCAGTGGCGACGCTGGGCACAGCCTTGACGGAGAACCACCTACAAAAGCTTTTTCGCTACACGTCAGAAATTGTTTTTTGCTTCGACGGCGATAACGCTGGCCGGCGCGCTGCAGCGCGATCTTTAGAAGTCGCATTGCCAGAGATGAGTGACGGGCGATCAGCCAAGTTTCTGTTTCTACCGGATGGCGAGGATCCAGACAGTCTCGTGCGGAAACTAGGTCAGGAACGGTTTACTGAGCAGGTGAAAAAATCTCTGCCACTGTCTGAATTTTTCTTTCAACATTTCAATGAGGGCAATGATGCGTCCACTGCCGATGGCAAAGCGCGCCTGAGTAAAATCTGCGCACCGCAAATAAACCGTATTCCACAGGGTGTGTTTCGCCAACTTATGCTCGAAGAACTGGCGAGTAAAACCGGCATCTCAGCACACGACCTAAGTCACTATGTCGCCGCTCATATGTCTACACAACGGGGATCTAATGAAACATCACTTCACAGCCAGACAAAGACCCATAGTCATGACTCAGCTGATGAGAGTGCATCGCATGATTATCATTTCCCCGAATACAACGACGTTGCCCCATCGGATGATTATGGGGTTATGGATCAAGAACGCACGTCGAAAATACGTCTCAGTCCGATAAAATTCATCACTGCGTTGCTTATCAACCATCCAGCACTCGCAGAATCAGTTGATGACGTCAGCTTTTTGAAACAGTCAACTGATCCAGATACGCACTTGTTTCTACGCGTGCTTGATGTGGCAAAAAAGAACCCACAGTATAAGCCTGCAAACATATTTGCCTACTGGCTTGGCACTCACGGAAACCATGACGAAACTAAGCTGCTGCAGCGTCTTGCCGCCAGCGAGCTGTATCATCCACCTGTGGGTACCGGACGCGACGACCATCAGGAATTTTCCGATGCGTTGAGCCATGTTATTAATAACGCTTTCGAGTCACTACCCGCAGTGGAAAAAGTTGAACATTTGCTGCAACACAAAATCCTCGACGAGCGACAAATCAAACAATTACACCGGTTGCGGCTTCAACTGCCAGATGACGAACAATCTAACAACTTAAAAATCAAGATAAAACAACGGCTTGTGATCTAAACTAACAACAGTTGAGTAAGCTAAAGAATGTCATATTTCCCTGAGACAAGTTGGTTTTTATCGGCTATAATTGCGCGCTATTTTTTAACCCCTAACCACCAAAGATTGCCCTATGAGTGAAAGCAACGATAAGCAACAATCAGGCATCAAAGACCTGATCGCCAAAGGCCGTGAACAAGGCTATCTAACCTACTCTGAAGTCAACGACCATCTGCCTGAGGACATCGCTGATCCTGAACAGGTTGAAGATATTATTCAAATGATCAACGACATGGGGATCACGGTTTTTGAAACTGCGCCCGACGCAGAAACGCTACTGATGATGTCTGGTGATAATACACCGGACGAAGTGGCGGCTGCCGAAGCTGCCGCAGCTCTCGCTTCAGTCGAGTCTGAGCAACATCGGACCACAGATCCAGTACGCATGTACATGCGTGAAATGGGTTCTGTGGAACTGCTCACCCGTGAAGGTGAGATCGAAATTGCCAAGCGCATCGAAGAGGGAACGCGAGAGTTGATGTCGGCAATCTCGGACTGGCCCGCTACCGTCGCCACGGTGATCGAGGAGTGGGATCAGGTAGTGGCAGGGGAGAAAAAGTTAACTGATTTGATCAGTGGCTATCTAAACCCAATGGAACACGTGCCCTCTGCACTGGCACAGCAGCAAGCAGCCGAAGCCGCTGAAGCTGAAAAAATCGCCAATGGTGAGGATCTCGAAGACGAGGAACAGGCAGAAGACGAGCACGAAGGTGGCCTAGATCCCGAGGAAGCCACTGAGCGCTTTGAAGAGATTCGCGCGCAACTGATCAAGACTGAAAAATCCATCGCTCGCTACGGCCGCGACAGCAAAGCATCAGTGCGCAATATCCAGGAACTGGGGGACCTGTTTAAGTACCTCAAACTTACTCCCCGTCAGTTTGACCCACTTGTGGGTCTGATTCGATCAGCAGTAGAAAAAATTCGCGCTGAAGAACGCAATATCATGAAACTCTGCATTCGCTTCTCCAAAATGCCACGCAAAGAGTTTATAAAATCTTTTCCTGGCAACGAGGTGAACCTTAAATGGACCAGCTCACTGGTGGCGTCCGACACAGAGTACGCAAAAGGCATAGCTAATCAGGAAGTTGAAATTTTGCGGTCTCAGCGAAAACTGGTTCAGGTGGAAACCGACAGTGGTTTATCAATTCTCCAGATAAAGGATATCAATCGTCGTCTAACCATCGGCGAGGCCATGGCGCGGCGAGCAAAGAAGGAAATGGTTGAAGCCAATTTGAGGTTGGTTATCTCTATTGCCAAAAAGTACACCAACCGCGGTCTGCAATTTTTAGATCTTATTCAGGAAGGTAACATTGGCTTAATGAAAGCCGTGGATAAATTTGAATATCGTCGTGGCTACAAGTTTTCAACCTACGCCACTTGGTGGATTCGCCAGGCCATCACTCGATCTATTGCTGATCAGGCGCGAACTATTCGCATCCCGGTACACATGATCGAAACGATTAATAAACTCAATCGAATCTCACGCCAAATGTTGCAGGAAATGGGTCGAGAGCCCTCCCCGGAAGAGTTAGCTGAGCGCATGGAAATGCCCGAGGACAAGATTCGAAAAGTATTGAAAATCGCCAAAGAACCGATCTCTATGGAAACACCCATAGGGGAGGATGAGGACGCCAGTATTGGCGACTTAATTGAAGATGTCACCATCGCGCAGCCCATTGATGAAGCGACCAAAAACAACCTCACTGACTCCACAAGAGGTGTTTTGGGCAGTCTCACCGCGCGCGAGGCAAAGGTGTTGCGAATGCGCTTTGGCATCGACATGAACACCGATCACACCTTAGAAGAAGTGGGTAAACAATTTGATGTCACTCGAGAGCGTATCCGTCAAATTGAGGCGAAGGCACTCCGAAAACTCCGCCACCCCACAAGATCCGATCATTTGCGCAGCTTTATTGACGAGTAATAAAATAGCAATTGACGCGAGCGGTGTACTTCGGTTTAAATGCCGTGCGCAGCGAAAATGGCGGTGAAGCGCAATACTGCCATGGCGCAAAAAGACAAGATACATTTGGTTTAAACGCCGAATTTTTGCTTCAGGGCAAGGCGCGGGAAATAGCCATGAAGGCGCATACATAAAGTATGTAACTGAGTGGGTAATGAAGCGCAACACAGCCATGGCGCAAAAAGGCAAGTTTAAAAGAGGGCCCATAGCTCAGTTGGTTAGAGCAGTCGACTCATAATCGATTGGTCGTAGGTTCAAGTCCTACTGGGCCCACCATTTTAGGCTTATGCCACATCTACTCCGAAGCCAGTTAAAACATTATTTACTGAATCTTCAAAGTTAGTCGACATTTCAAAATATGGCACCCCATATTGGGAGCACTGAGCTTTTATCATTGCGCTGTAGTCGATCATGTTTTTGATATGGCTCTCAACATAATCGTCCGGCTCGTCCACAAGCCAATCACCCATACCTGAGCTATGTTGTTTAACGTCTTTTACCTTTTCCGCCAAAATTGCATCAGCATAGCCCATAAAAGCGACTTGAACCTTATTTGGATTGTCATCGACCAGCTCACGCAGACGGCAGGGTAAAAATGCCTCGCCCTCGAGAAGGTAATCCACTTCTCCCCAAATCATGTTGTCACACATAGCTTTGAAGAAGGGCCACATTTTTTCGGCAATCTCGTTAGGCCAGAGCCTATCATGAATACCGTACTCTGGTAGTCCGTTGGTAAATCCCATCATGATGGCATCAACCGACATATACGGAATACCGGTCTTTGTTAAAAATTTTCTGGCCACCGTCGTCTTTCCGGACCTCGATGTGCCACTCAAAATATAAAGCAATTCACTTTCCTTCTGTGTAGCAACAAGGCATCAAAAAGATGCATAGACTCCTCAAGAAAACTAAACCATGTCAATTTGTTTACAAAATAAACTGAATGTGCCACAAATATCTTAGACAGAGTAGGTCAACTCCATAGTCGAGGGGCCCCAAATTAAAGTTGTAAACAACCATATTACTCAGCCACAGTGTTGAACTTCCAAGGCACCCCGAAGCGATCATTAACAATTGCGTAGCAGGGAGACCAAAAGGTTTGTTGCGGCGGCAAAATCACCTCACCCTGTTGTTTAAACTCTTCGAAAAGTGACTTTACCCTATCCTCGGATGGTAACCTAAGCAACAAACAGAATCCCCTAGGTTTTTCATACTCATCCGCGCCAAGGTCAGTCCCGGCGAGTTCAATATGGTCGATGGAAATATTACCGTGGAGGATTTTTTCTTGCCAATGGTCAGGTACGCTGGCGGATGCAGGTGAATCTCTATAGGTCAGTAGAGAACCAATCACACCACTTAAGGTGCTTTCATAAAATCGAAAAGCCTCGGCACAACGGCCGTCAAAATTGATATGAAAAGATAAACTCAATCAAATTACCCCCATGGGAAATTGCCACAACCTTCAAACTCGCCGAGAGAGTTTATAATGTCTACGAAGATTTAGGGTTTACAAAAAACAGTCAACATCAGCCCTTTTCTAGATAAAAAAGTCCGGCGCCAATTCCGTAACATCGAGATCTTTATCCACCTGATACTGGTTAAAATCCGTGATCCCCTCGGCGGCAAGCACCTCATCATCAATGTAAAAATTACCGGAATGTTCGCGACTGTCTCTGGTGAGAATGATGTGGGCGGCATCTGCCATGATATCCACAGTCCTAGATTTGGCAATCATCAGATCACCACCCAGATGGTTGGCCACCGCTGCAGTGGCAATGGCTGTGCGCGGCCAGAGTGCGTTAAAAGCGATTCCATCGCGGGAGAACTCACTATGCATACCAAGAACACACATGCTCATACCATATTTTGCCATGGTGTAGGCAACGTGATTTTGAAACCAGCGCACTTCCATGTTCAATGGCGGTGACAAATTCAACACATGAGGGTTATCTGCCTTGCGCAAAAATGGAATGGCTTTTTGCGAACATAAAAAAGTGCCCCGCGTGTTGATATTGTGCATCAAATCATAGCCTTTCATGCTAACCGATTCAGTGCCTGCCAAATTAATGGCACTGGCATTGTTCACCAGAATATCAATGCCGCCAAATTCAGTGGCGGTTTGCTCCATCGCCTGCTGCACCTGATCTTCAAAGCGCACATCCACAATCAGTGGAAGTGCCTTGCCACCGGCCTGCTCAATCTCCTCCGCTGCCGTATAGATGGTGCCACTCAAGCGCGGGTGTGGCTGCACGGTTTTGGCTGCAATGGCAATGTTGGCACCGTCCTGAGCCGCGCGTTTAGCTATTGCCAGACCAATACCTCGACTGGCACCACTGATAAATAAGGTTTTTCCGGATAAATCTGCCATTGCCACTGCTCCTCTTTGTAAATATTGTTAAATCAGCTCAATCCGCCTTCCGTCAATTTAGCAGGATCCAGCAGTTTCTCCAATTCGGCTCGTGAGATGTCCGTCTCCTCTTCCGCAACATCAAGCACAGCTCGCCCCTCTTTGTAGGCTTTCTTAGCAATTTCTGCCGCTTTGAGATAACCGATAATCGGGTTCAGAGCAGTTACCAGTATGGGATTGCGGCCCAGCGCTAACTTCAGCTGCTCTTCATTCACAGTAAAGGTTGCCACGGCTTTATCTGCTAACAGGCGGCTGACGTTGGACAACAGGGCAATACTCGACAAAATATTATCAGCGATCATTGGCAACATCACGTTGAGCTCAAAGTTCCCCGCCTGACCTCCCACTGTAATGGCCGCATCGTTACCTATCACCTGTGCCGACACCATGGCGGCTGCCTCAGGGATCACGGGGTTGACCTTGCCGGGCATAATGGAGGACCCCGGCTGCAGCGCCTCCAAGGCAATTTCGCCAAGGCCCGCCAGAGGACCAGAATTCATCCAGCGCAGATCGTTGGCAATTTTCATGATCGAGACAGCAGTGGTCTTCAGTTGCCCAGAGAGTGCAACAACCACATCTTGAGTATTAATATGGGTAAATAGGTTGTCCGCGGGCGAGAACGCAATGCCCGTATCTGCACTGAGCTGACGATTGAATGCGGCGGCGAAATCGGGGTGCGCATTGATACCGGTTCCCACCGCAGTACCACCTTGCGCCAAAGTCTGCAGTTTTGGCAACACGGCTTCGATAAAGAAGATATTTTGCTCAATCTGCGATGCCCAGCTGAGCAAGCTCTGGCTCAACCGAACCGGCATGGCATCCATCAGGTGAGTTCGCCCGGTTTTGATGTGGTGATCCACCTGCTCGGCCTTGGTCACGATAGTACTGTGCAAATGCTTCAGCGAGGGCAACAGTTTATTGGTCACCTCCACCGCAGCGCTAATGTGGATGCAGGTGGGAATAATGTCATTGCTGCTCTGTCCATAATTGATATGGTCGTTAGCACCCACTGTCTCGCCAACTTTAGCCGAAGCCAGGGTGGCCAGCACTTCATTGGCATTCATGTTGGAGCTGGTGCCAGAGCCAGTTTGGAACACATCCACGGGGAAATGACTCATCATATCGTCACTGTTGAGTAATACCTCTGCCACATCGGTAATTGCTGAAGCGACATTTTCTGGCAACAGACCCAACTCAGCGTTGGCTTTGGCAGCGGCAGACTTGGCCGCAAGTAACGCGCGGATAAAAGCCTCCGGCATGGTTTTTCCACTGACCGGGAAATTGTTGATGGCGCGTTGAGTTTGAGCGCCGTAGAGTGCGTTTTCTGGAACTTCAAGTTCCCCCATGCTATCGCGTTCGATACGAGTGTTCATTTTTTATCCTTGTGGTGCTGAGTAATTGCGGAATACTGTGCTCTGCGATTGAGCCAAAAAAGAGGCCAAATCACAAACACTATGGTAGCAGAAATTAGTCGTGAAGACCGCCCTAAATAGGCACACCTGAGCGGAGATGAACGCGGAAAATGCTCCTTACGAATCGATGAGGCAACCCTGGTCGCCGCCGGCATCAAGCAGCCATTGCGCGATGTAGTCGGCGAAACTGCGTCGAATAATCAGCCGATAGGCGTTGGTGTCTTGTCTCGCCACCAAAGCTGATGCTTTTGCCAAGGTGGTTTGCACGCAGCGCCCTTGTTGATTGGAAAACTCCCAACCCTCAAAATCATAGACGCTGGACTTCTTTAACACCAACATCAGAGAGTCACCACTGAGGTTAATTTGCGTCAAACCACCGGTGACGTCCACCACTGCCACATGACCCTTCAAGGCAGCGCGGAGGTCTGCTTCAAGTTCACCGGCAGCCCTGTCACTGGTCACCAACCATTCGTTTGGCCCCTGCCAGTAGAGCGCACTGGTCTGATTATTTTCATAGGTATTTGGTGTTGTGGGCACAGGCAAGCCCAGCACTGAGTTAACCCCGTCGACAAAAGCTGCATCACCAGCGTCACCGCGCAAAGAGAGATAGCAACCATTGTCTATCTCGGTGATTGTCAAACCCAGTTTATCTCCAGTGGTAGCGCCAGAGGTGCGGCCTTTAAAATAGTGGAGTGGTGACTGTCGTACCACAGAATTGAGCGGTCTCTCAGACATTTTGACGGTCTCCCTGGGGATCATAAAATACAGAGCTGACAATTTTCGCAGCAACACTACTGCCATCTGCCGCTGGACAGTGGACAATATCACCCATTCGATCTAACCCGCCTTTGACCACTGCCAGTGCAATGGAGTGGCCAAGGTTAGCACTGTAATAGCTCGAGGTAACATGGCCTTGCATGCTCATGGGTATGGCTTGATTGGGATCGTTGACTATTTGTGCACCCTCGGGCAACACCACGGCGGGATCCAATGTTTGCAATCCAACCAACTGTTTTCGGTTGTCACGCAGCGTGTCACTGCGTGATAAAGAGCGCTGACCAATAAAGCTGAAGGTCTTGTTTTTGTTCACAATCCAATCCATGTTCATGTCGGCTGGGGTCATGGAACCGTCGGTGTCCTGACCAACAATTATAAAGCCCTTCTCAGCCCGCAACACGTGCATAGACTCTGTTCCGTAGGGCGTAATATCGTATTCAGCACCGGCCTCCATCAGTTTTTCCCAGACATGACGACCATGGTAGGCCGGAACATTGATTTCATAGGTCAACTCACCGGTAAAACTGATTCTAAACACGCGCGCATCGACACCGGCAACGGTGCCATTGCGCCACTCCATAAAGCCAAATTGATCCGCACTCAAATCGATATCTTCACAGACCTTGGCAAGCACATTACGCGCATTTGGCCCGGTCACTGTGGCCGTTGCCCAGTGATCTGTCACCGAAGTGAAATACACTTGCAACTCGGGCCACTCGGTCTGCTGCCACAGCTCCAACCAAGCCAGTACACCGGCGGCACCGCCAGTGGTGGTGAACATCAAATAGTGATTTTCGCCGAGACAGGCGCACACGCCATCGTCAAAAATCATTCCATCTTCTTTTAACATGACACCGTAACGGCACTTGCCCGGCGCCAGTTTTAAATAGGAATTGGTGTACATGCGGGTAATAAATTCTGCCGCATCGGGTCCCTGAATATCGATTTTACCCAAGGTGCTGGCATCGAGAATACCCACGCTATTGCGCACCGCCAAGCACTCGCGATTAACCGCATCCTGCATGGACTCGTTGTTGCGCGGAAAGTACCAGGGCCGTTTCCATTGACCCACATCTTCAAATGTTGCTCCCGCCTTCTGATGCCAACGATGCATGGCAGTGTAGCGCTCGGGATCGAACAGGTCGCCCACATCTCGACCGGCAATGGCGCCAAAGGTGGTGGGCGTATAGGCGGGCCGGAAAATAGTGGTTCCAGTTTCTTCGATACTCTGACCCAGGGCATTGGCCAATATGGCCATTCCGTTGATATTACCAAGTTTTCCCTGATCAGTTCCAAAACCCAGTGCGGTGTAACGCTTGACGTGCTCCACACTCTCGAAGCCCTCCACCACCGCCACCTCAATACTCGCGGCGCTGACATCCAGCTGAAAATCAACAAACTGGCTGGGCGCCCTGCTGGTGGATTTACTGTGTGGCACAAGAAACAAGGCCTGCTGTGGTGTCTCGCTGACAGGCTCTACTGCCGGTGTTACAGTGTGCCGACTGCCATCCCCATAGCCGGCTGCTTGGGCGGCCTCAGCTCCGCCCACAGCACCCTCCGGCACTCCCTCCAACAAGCCAAAGGTGCCCCTACACGCACCCACAGAACGCTCCTGCTGCTTGGAAATTCCAGGCCTAAAACTGACAATGCTCGGATCCCAAATTGGTTTCGCTCCAGTGTGAGAGCTGAGGTGAATAGCCGCACTCCAGCCACCGGATGTGGCAATGAGATCACAGCGCAGAGACTCAGTGGGACCCACCACTTTTGTACCTTGTTGGTTAATCGGGGCTATCAATGCCTGACGCACCCGCTTGCGGCCCACCGCCTCAATGAGTCCATGGGCAAAAAATACTTTGATCCCCAAGTCGAGCGCACGCTCCACCAAAGTACCATTGGCCTCGGAACGCGAGTCCACCACCGCCACCAGTTCTCTTCCGCTGGTATGCCAGTCAATAGCGGTTTGATAGGCATTATCATTGTTCGTTGCCAAGACTAGACGGTTTCCCGGAGCCACAGCATAGCGGTTGATGTAAGTTGATACAGAGGAAGCTTGCATGACACCGGGAATATCATTGTGCGCAAAAACCAGCGGCCGTTCAAAAGCCCCCGTCGCCAAAACCACCTGTTTAGCACGCACCCGATGAAGCCTTTGACGAACACCTGAAGCGGCTTGCAACCCTTTGTGATCGGTGCATTTTTCTAGAATGGTCAAAAAATTGTGGTCGTAATAACCAAACACGCTACTTCGTGACAGCAGCTGCACATTGGGCAGATCAGCCAACTTGGCAACCACTCCTGCAACCCATTCAGGGGCCGCCATGGCATCAATGGTCTGCTTTGAGGCCAACAGGCTGCCACCAAATTCGTTTTGCTCATCAGCCAGAATCACTCGGGCTCCAGTGGCAGCCGCCTCCAGTGCAGCCGAGAGACCCGCTGGCCCGGCACCCACCACCAACACATCGCAGTGCTGGTGTAACTTGTCGTAAACATCGGGATCGGCCTCCACCGGTGTGGAACCCAAACCCGCGGCTTTGCGAATAAAATGTTCGTAGGTCATCCAAAACTTTTTCGGATACATAAAAGTCTTGTAGTAAAAGCCGGGCGGCATTAACCGACCAAAAGCGCCCATCACACCCATAATGTCGAAATTAACGCTGGGCCACCCATTGACACTTTTTGCCTCCAGCCCCTCATAGAGTTCCACCTGAGTGGCCTTCACGTTAGGCACAGTGGCCGCGCCAGAACCCAACTGCATAATCCCATTGGGCTCCTCAGCGCCATGCCCGACAATGCCTCTTGGGCGACCATACTTAAAGCTGCGACCGACAACATCGACGCCATTGGCCAGCAGTGCAGCGGCCAGTGTATCCCCCTGATAGCCCTGCAGTTTTCGGCCATTAAAGGTAAAATTGATAACCTTGTTTTTGTCTATGCGGGCCTCAGTGGATAGGCGATTTATCTGGCTCATCGATCCCCTCCAGACACCTTTGGCTGACTACCCACTTTGTAGGTCTCCAAAATTTCATAACTCAACGTATTGCGGGTGACATTAAAAAATTGTCGACAGCCCACGGAATGACACCACATTTCGTGATGAATGCCCTTGGGATTCTTGCGAAAAAATAAGTAATCACCCCACTCCTCATCACTCAGCGCCTCGGGCTTTGTCGGTCGTGAGATGTGTGCTTCACCGCTGTAGCTAAACTCTTCTTCGTCACGATATTCGCAGCAGTGGGGGCAGTAAATTAGTAGCATAATAATTCTCGTTGGGATGTTTATCCTAGTGGGCAACACCGGCAGCGCCGTGCTCATCAATCAGCGCCCCTGAATTAAATCGATCTATGGTGAAGGGGGCTGCAATGGGGTGAGGTCGATCATTGGCCACCGTGTCAGCAAACACATAACCGGACCCCGGTGTGGCCTTGAATCCGCCGGTGCCCCACCCGCAATTGAAATACAATCCCTGCACTGACGTCTTGCTGATAATTGGGCAGGCGTCGGGGCAAGTATCGACGATACCGCCCCACTGACGGTTCATCTGCACGCGGCTGAACGCCGGAAACAATTCGCAAATCGCTTGCAATGTGTGCTCAATAACGTGGAAAGAACCACGCTGGCCCTAGCCGTTGTAACTGTCTACACCGGCACCGATAACAAGATCACCCTTATCTGATTGACTGACATACCCATGCACGGCATTGGACATGACCACAGTGTCTAAACAGGGTTTCACCGGTTCCGAGACCAAGGCTTGCAATGGTCGCGACTCCACCGGAAGCCGCAGACCGGCCATGGCCGCCACCACACCGGAATTACCGGCGGTGACACAGGCCACTTTGCGCGCACCAATAAACCCATTGGTGGTTTCAACACCCACCACGGCACCGTCTTTGCGTCGGATGCCCGTGACTTCGGTCTGTTGAATCATATCCACACCCAGAGCATCCGCACCCCGAGCGTAACCCCAGGCCACTGCGTCGTGTCGCGCGGTGCC
>CAXRFT010000012.1:0-8837 GCA_964230135.1 Porticoccaceae bacterium
TGACAATGACAATAGCATTGGCGAACAACTAAGCTCCAAGTTCGCCGGACGTTTGTGGGTGGGTATCGGCCATTTTTTACATGGTGAAGAAGTCAGTCAGTATCTTTACTTTCGCAACCTTGCTGCGCTGTGGGAACTGCCAATGGTGGCCTGCGGTGATGTTCATATGCACTGCAAAGAACGGCAGCATCTTCAAGACACATTGACTGCTATACGCTATAACTGCTCAGTGATGACACTGGGGGAGCGTCGCTTTGCCAATGCTGAACGACATCTGCGCAGTTTATCCTACCTGCAATCTCTCTACCCGCCGGCACTGCTAGCAGAAACTGTCGCTATTGCAAGGCGTTGTCAATTTTCACTGGATGAATTGCGCTATGAGTACCCTTCCGAGGTGGTACCGGACCATTTAACCGCTACTGAACATCTTCGCCATCTGGTTAATCAAGGAATTGAGCTTCGCTGGCCCCAGGGTCCCTCAAAAAAAGTGATGGCGCAAATTAAATACGAACTGTCTATTATTGCTGAACTCAATTATGAAAGTTACTTTCTCACTGTGCACGACATTGTTGCCTTTGCCCGCAGCCGCAATATTTTTTGCCAAGGGCGTGGCTCTGCGGCTAATTCAGTGGTCTGTTACTGTTTATTCATAACTGAAGTATCACCCGATCAGGTATCACTACTGTTCGAGCGCTTTATTTCCAGAGAACGCAATGAACCCCCCGATATAGATGTTGACTTTGAGCATCAACGGCGTGAAGAAGTTATTCAGTATATCTACAAGCGCTATAGTCGCGAGCGCGCTGCCATAGCCGCCACTGTGATCACCTATAAACCTCGCAGTGCTCTGCGCGATGTGGGCAAAGCACTGGGGTTAGATGAGTTGTTTATCAGCCAACTTAGTCAATCCATGGCCTGGTGGGACCGGCGTGCCGATTTTGAAAAACACTTCAATCAGCAAACCAGTCATAAAAATGGCCTAGCAGATAAACGTCTTATGGATCATTTTTATCAGTTACTACAGGAAATTATTGGCTTTCCACGACATCTCTCACAACACGTAGGGGGCTTTATCATCACTCGAAGCCCCACCAGTACACTGGTGCCCATTGAAAATGCCAGCATGCCTGAACGCACTGTAATTCAATGGGATAAAGTTGATATTGAGGCTCTAGGTCTTTTAAAAATAGACATCCTCGCTCTGGGTATGCTCTCGGCTCTACATCGCTGTTTTGATCTGGTAAAGCACCACCATGGCAAAGAGCTGAGTATGCAGTCTATTCCCAAAGATGACTCCGCCACCTATGACATGCTCTGTAAAGCAGACAGTATCGGTGTATTCCAAATTGAATCCAGAGCGCAGATGGCCATGTTGCCTCGTCTAAAGCCGCGCAGCTTTTACGACCTGGTGATTGAAATAGCCATCGTTCGACCGGGGCCTATACAGGGAGGCATGGTGCATCCCTATCTAAAACGACGTCAGGGACTGGAGCCCACTAGCTATCCAAATCCAGCGATAAAAGCCGTATTGGAACGCACTCTGGGTATACCGGTATTTCAGGAACAAGTGATTCGACTGGCCATGGTTGCCGCCGGGTTTTCCGGTGGCGAGGCCGATCAATTGCGCCGTGCTATGGCCAGTTGGAGCAATAAAGGTGGCGGCAATAATCAACTGGCAAAATTTGAACAAAAACTCACCGAAGGCATGCTAAAACAGGGCTATAGTTTAGACTTTGCCCAGCGCCTGTTTCGACAAATACAGGGGTTTGGTGTCTACGGCTTTCCTGAATCTCACTCGGCAAGTTTTGCCCTGCTCGCCTACGTATCAGCCTGGTTAAAGTGCCACTACCCCGCCGCCTTCTGCTGTGCCATCATGAATAGTCAACCCATGGGTTTTTACTCGCCCTCACAGCTGATTCAAGACGCCAAGCGTCATGGCATTAGCGTACAGCCCATAGATGTCAATCACAGCATCTGGGATCACCGTCTTGAATCAGAGGGTTCTACTCAAAACCACGCGCCGGAAAAAAGTCGAATCAGGTTGGGTTTCAGAATTATTAAGGGTTTGAGTCACTCAGTTGCCACACAAATTGAGCGTGCACAAAAGCCCTTCAAAGATATCCATGACTTGGCCACCAGAGCGCGCTTATCTAAAGCCAACCTCAGTCTGTTGAGTAGCGCTGGCGCCCTGGCCTCCATTTCCAGCAACCGCCATCAGGCGCACTGGCAGTCCCTTGCAACAACTGAGCAAAAAACACTGCTGGCACATAATACAGAGGAATACAGCAACATGCTTAAACCCCCCAGCGAGAGTGACAATGTCTACTCAGACTACAACAGCACCGGACTCACCACCGGCCGTCACCCGATGAGCATTTTGCGCAGACAATTTCCTATTTTTCAACAATACAAACGCCATATTGATCTCGCTGACATAGGTCATCAGCGATTTGTCCGTATTGCCGGAATCGTCACCGGAAAACAACGTCCTGGCACAGCATCTGGGGTTGTATTCTTAACACTGGAAGATGAAACCGGTAACAGTAACATTGTTATTTGGAAAACTGTTCAACAACGCTATCGTCAAGCCTTGTTAAAAGCTCAGCTGTTAATGGTCAAAGGTGTTATTGAAACCGATGGCGCTGTAATTCATGTCATCGCTCAGGAACTCATCGATTGTAGCGAGCTACTCTATCAGACGACTATTCGATCGCGTAATTTTCGTTAAATCAAACTAGTTGTCAGATGTTTTATGGCTCAGATTGGGAATGGTCTGCGCTTGCATCATCAAACACCTGAACGTCAGTTTTTAAATACGACCGGTAATCGCATAAATTGGATCAAACAGCCATTGAAGGATGGTTCTCTCTTCTAACACAACATCTGCACGTAGTAACATTCCGGGTTTCAAAGACACCTTTTTGCCACTGGCCATTACCCACTGTTGATGGACTTTGACATCGACGATATAAAAAGGCTCGGCAACAGTGGTAGGTAGGGAAATCTCCCCCGGAATCAATATGGTGGTCGCCACCTCGCTAACAGTGCCAGAAAACACGCCAAAACGCTGATAGGGAAACGCGTCGTATTGTAATTTTACCACCTGCCC
Organism: Porticoccaceae bacterium; assembly: GCA_964230135.1. GTDB lineage: Bacteria > Pseudomonadota > Gammaproteobacteria > Pseudomonadales > Porticoccaceae > HTCC2207. Next base: position 3,110 of record CAXRFT010000012.1, read on the forward strand.
CTCTTCGATCAGCCCAGCTGCGCGACTGGGCACCAGTAGACGTGCGCTTAAATGGCTGTCCTTCGGTCGAAGTGAGAGTAAATTACGGTTAGCAAGAGCAGTACTGCCAACATAGGCCACAAGGTTGTCTACATATCCATCCGAGGGTGCAGTGACAATATGGGCCGAGGCCAAATCAAAATTGGCTACGTTGCGTTTGATCGCTTCGATACGCACGCTGAGATCATTACGCTCTTTGTCATACCGAGTGGGTAGTTGTGTATCTCTTTCGGCAACGAGTATCTCAATTTGCGTCATTGCGGTATCTCTGGCGCGCTCAAGTCGCATCAATTGCTGTTCCAACTCAAGCACGCTTTCACGTTGTCGATCCACCATTGCCACAGAAACATATTCTTTATCCGCAAGTCGCTGTAAATCCTCGTATTGACCAACATTCAACTCTAATCTCTCCGACAGTAAATCCAGCTCACTCACTAAGGTGCTTAACTCATTATTTTTGCCTTTCAGCTGCCTTTCTGTCTGCAATAAATCATTTTTTAACCGCTGGGGTAACTGGTGCAAATGCTGCTGCAATAGTCGCAAATCACGCAATAGTGACTCCTTGATGGCAATCGCGTTGTTAGTTCCGCCCGCCGTCTGCTGTTCAATACGCAACTCAATTAACGGATCACCCTTGATAACAAATTCATCATGTTTTACTAGCACTTTATCGATAAGGCCGCCGCGGGATGAATACACTTTCACCACACCTTGTTGGGGCTTTAAGAATCCAACCACTGTTTCTTTGCGCTTGTAGGTATGCTGAGTAGCAAATAACACCGCCACGATGAAACCAATAAGAAGCATAGCAATTATCCAAGTGAAGCTTTTAGGTTGTACAACAATGATTTCGCCAAACAGTCTTACCCGCTGATGATTCACGGATTCTGGCCTAAAGAGACTATTCTCACTCACCGTCTTCTGCCTTTTGAACATCACTGACTCGGTTAATTTGACCGTCTGCCACCTGTAACACATGATTCGCCAACTTCACCAAGGCTGGCCGATGAGCAATAACAATCCGAGTAATGGGTAACCGTGAAATAACATGGGCGATCTTAAATTCTGTGGCGATATCCAAATTGGCGGTGCCCTCATCCAAAAATAATATCTTCGGCTTGCGGTACAGCGCTCTGGCAATTAATACACGCTGCTTTTGACCACCTGAGAGCGTTGTCCCCATGTCTCCTATCAAGGTGTCATAACCCATGGGATTCGCTACGATCTCATTATGGATAAACGCTTGTTTAGCACAGTACTGTACAAACTGCATATTCACCTTCGAATCGAAGAAGCTAATATTGTCAGCAATGGTTCCCGACAGCAGCTGATCATCTTGCATCACCACCGCAATATCATTTCTAAAGTTACTCAGCCCATAGCGCAATAGAGGAATGCCATCAACCATCACCTCACCCTCTTGTGGGTTGAGCAAGCCAAGCATTATTTTTAAACTCGTCGTCTTGCCTCCACCAGATTGTCCCACCACCGCCGTCATTTTGCCCGGAGGTATCTGAGCGTCAGCATTGCGCAAGATCCAGCCTTCCTGTTCCCCGTAGCGAAAACTTATATTTTTCAACCGTATATCCCCCTGCAAACCCTTATCTCCAGAGTAGTTTGTCGAGGCATTTTCAGAGACAGAGTCGTCAAATTCAGCTGGGGTATGGACGATATCTGCCAAACGGGTTAAATGAACCTTTAGCAGACGAAAAGCGAAAAATTGTGATATCAGCGCGCCAAGTCGGCTACTAAATTGACTCGAATAAGCCTGATAGGCAAACAGCATACCCAGTGTCAATTGACCCTCAATCACCATCATTGCACTGAGATACATAATCAGTATGGATTGAAATACACCCAAAGCCCCCGTCAACACACCTATGTTTATGGTGAACTTACTTAAGGTCACTCGGGCATTGAGCGAATCAATGGTAAGGTTTTGCCACTGGGATTCTCGCGTTGACTCCTGGTTAAATAATTTTACCGCGCGAACAGCGCGTAGCGACTCTAGAAAATTGGTTTCAACCTTTGCAGATAAATGCAAAATCTCTTCATTTTTACGCTTTAAATAGGGCATGGTCATCAGCTCAATAAAGAAATTGATCAGCAAGAACAAAAACACAATAGCGGTCAGCTTTACACTATAGGTAAAGGCCATGATCACTGTTCCTATAGCCATAATACCGTCCAACACAATAGCAATAAATCCAGAGGTGAACAGGTTAGCAATGGGGTTTATGGAGCCAAATCGCGATGTGATGTCACCCATGTGTCGTTTTTCAAAAAAATCTATAGGCAATCGAAGCACATGGCGGAAAAGATTAAGTTTCATCTGAAAATTAAGTGTCGTAGAAAAATACAACACTAAATAAGAGCGCAGCCACCCTATCACCAGATTAATAATACCTAGGATGGCAAACCCCAGCGCCAACACCATTAAGAAATCCACATCTTGCTTGGTTATGGCATCATCCACTACCAATTGCTGAAATAAGGGCATAACCAAAGCGATTAGCTGTAGCATTAATGACAGCACAAAGACTTTTATGAGACTCCCTTTAAGTCCTCTTATGCGTTGCCAAAAATCGGTTATACGCACCGGTGTTATGTCTTTCTTCTCTTCAAAAAGTGGTGTCGGCCTGAGTTCTAGCGCGATCCCGGTGAAAAATTTGGACACCTCATCCATCGGTAATTTGATAGAGCCCCTAGCTGGGTCTCTCAACACGGCGTAATTTCTGGAGGTTTTAACCAATACCACAAAGTGGTTTAGGCCCCAATGCAATATGGCTGGTGTGGATAGATCAGACAAGTTATCCAACTCCAAGCGCACCGGCCTTGAAGATAGGCCCAACTTGCCAGCGATATCCATCAAACCCTTGAGAGTGGTACCTTTGAGGGAGACTAAGAAGCGACTGCGAAGATTTCTTATATCAGTCTCATAACCATAATAAGTTGCCACCATCGCCAAGCAGGCCAATCCGCACTCAGCGGCCTCAGACTGATGAATTATTGGTACGGTGGGATTGGTCTTTATCGGGTTAAATGTTGCCATAAAATCCTTTTACGGTGAGTCAATCAAAGCAGAAACGGGACGACAAACTCTTTTACACGCTTGTGAACACCAAAAATGTTGTCTATACAAGAGGAAACCCCGACAACCTTTTGATTCAAGACCTTTTCCGATTTAAGTACTCAATCGATTTACCCAAGCACCTGAATCGGTCACTCAGACGTTCAGCCTCTCAGGTAAGAGCGATAGATTAAGCAGTGGGTTGACCTGCCTGTTCAGCACTTTGATCAGCATTCAAATCGCTGTCCTTTTCAGTACCCGCCTCAGCTTCAGCCAACTTAGCTTCTAAAAACGCCACCAGCTCCTGATAATGGCTAGTATCCACATCTCCCAACAGTCGCCTGGCAGCTTGAATAAGAAAAAAACCTAAAAATACCAACATCAGATTACCGCTGTTGGCGCTATCAGAATAGAGTAGCCAACCGGACCAAATAACCAAACTGGCGTAAAGAAACCGACAAATCTTGTCAATCATTACGCTCTTATCCGCAGTCGCGTTGGCCTGCTGAATATACACCTTGTCTTGTTCAGTAACCATTTTAGTTCTCCGCCTTTTCGTCAGCTTCAGCCAACTTAGCTTCTAAAAACGCCACCAGCTCCTGATAATGGCTAGTATCGACACCCTCTGACAACCTAATATAGTGAACAATGGGAAAAAATGGTAACAGTATCATGAGATTACCACTGGTGGCGCTATCAGAATAGAGTAGCCAACCGAACCACATAGCCAGAATGGCGTAAAGCAACCGACAAATCCTGTCAATCATTGCGCTTTTGTCAGCAGTCACTTTGGTCTGCTGAATATAAACCTTGTCTTGTTCCGTAAACATAGATCTTAGCTCCAGATAATTGCAAAAAGATACAATATTGAAATTTGAGACAAAAACGGAGTTCCCATAATAGGTAACCCAGCAGAGAACTCCGTTTATCTCAAATAATATTTACGATCAGCCCCCGCCAGAATCTGAGCCAGAACTCGAATCTGATGAATTACCGCTACAGGACGAGCTACAATCGTTTGCCAAAGCACTTCCGGCTCCTAATGCTGCCAAAGCCCCGGCAAGCCAACCTACAGGGTTGGACCCGCCAATAATGATGCCCGCGACCCCTGCAATTGTAGCTGCGCTTCCAAGGTCTGCAGCAATAGCACAAGCCTCACCTTGAGTTGGCGGCGAATAATTGACATCTCCAATGCTGTTTCCGCTGGTTTGCGGCATGCCGGTTCCCCGAAAACCGCCTGACGTTCCGTCTTGGATGGTGAAGTACCCGATATTAAACGGATCAAATCCACCACTGACAAAATTGACTTCTTTTGCTGTTAATACTCTCATAACCAAATCCTTTTGTGTTGAATCATAAGTTGAATAGTAATAAACGTGAAACGCTCTGGTAACCTATAGCTCAAATGCAAAACATGAGAAGCGTAAGAGCATCCATTCAATTGCTTTACTTAGGAGCTGGGTTGACCTGCCTGTTCAGCACTTTGATCAGCATTCAAATCGCTGTCCTTTTCAGTGCCCACCTCAGCTTCAGCCAGTTTGGCTTCTAAAAACGCCACCAGCACCTGATAATGGCTAGTATCCACATCTCCCAACAGTCGTCTCACAGTTTGAATAAATGTAAAAGCGACGAATACGAACATGATAGGGGGGGAATTGAATACGTTGCTGTTATCAGCATCAGAATAGAGTAGCCAACCGGACCAAATAGCCAAAATGGCGTAAATAAAACGACAAATCCTGTCAATCATTGCGCTTTTGTCAGCAGTCACTTTGGTCTGCTGAATATAAACCTTGTCTTGTTCCGTAAACATAGACCTTAGCTCCAGATAATCTTCTTACCTTTTCCCAAGTGACCTATAAATTAGAGGTTAAATGCTAGCCCTCTGAATCTTCTGAGTTTTCCTTTAACTTCAATTCAAGGAAGTCTATAAGTTTACCTTCCTGTATCGAGGCTGACCCTGAAAGCAAAGGTAGCCTTAATACCAAACAAACGAGCATTGCAATGGTCATATTAGAGTGCGGCTGTAACTGCCCCGCAATCACACTGATATAGATCCAATGCACTAACAGATAACCCAGAATAATGGCGTAAAAGATCTCTAATTTACGCCCCCTGGACCTCATTTTTCGAGCTCGCGATATAAAGCCAATTTCGTCATCGTTTAATTTCATAGAGGTCTATCCTTAGTTTATAAGAGTTTTGACTAGTCCTAGCACCCACCAATGTAGCTCGCTCCAGTTGCGACAGCACCGGTAACGACTCCCACCCCGGCAACTACGCCTCCGAGTGGGCCTGCGCCAGCTACAGCAGCAACAGTTCCAGCAAGTGCGACACTGGTTCCTATAACTTGTGTTGCGGCAATCGCTTCACACATTTGTTTGTGCGCCTCTTCATAAGTCACTTCCCTTCCCCCACCAGAAGAACCCGCATTTTCTCCATCCGCGCCCTCCTTACTTTTTTGCACATCATTGCCATCGGAATTCAATCCAGGGCAAGTTAATGCATCAAATCCACCACTGACAAAATTGACTTCTTTTGCTGTTAATATTCTCATAACCAAATCCTTTTGTGTTGAATCATAAGTTGAATAGTAATAAACGTGAAACGCTCTGGTAA
>CAXRFT010000013.1:0-8949 GCA_964230135.1 Porticoccaceae bacterium
CGTATTGCCCCAATGGGTGACACCGGTGATGGCGCTGACCCCGCTGGCCGGTGTTGTGCGCCAACCGTAACCAAGAAAGCTGCCACCGAGGGCGATGGTGTAACTTCCACCAGTGTTATAGGTGCAACTGAGGATGACAGCATCTGTATCAGCATAATGATTCGAAGCGGGGCTGTTGGAAATCCCAGTGATATACGAGTGCTGGTCAGTTGTTGTACCGCTAATGTTGTAACCGCCTTGATCTTTAGCGGTTATGGTTGAGCAAATGTCTCCAGATGGAATACTATCTCCATCATCCCAATCAATATTGACATTGGTCACCTCATTGAACAGCCTGATAGACACGGTTTCACCCGCATCAGGTGAGGCACTGATGCACATATATTGAGTGTTGCTGCTGTGGCACTCGCCGACTGACGTGAAAGTTTGTAAACCTTGGGTGAAACCTATCGCGGGAATCATCAACGTCAGTACCAGCACCTGACTCAACAGACGTTTAAAACGTGAAACAACAATCATATAGAAGAACATCCACCCCACAAAAGGCGCTTTTAGAAATTGTGAAAGCCAGTGTCGAGGTAGGTGTTTACTGCACTAATTCCAGACAACAATGAGTATTGCACGTAACTCTCATCCCTTAGCGTTTCTCTCTGTCGGCCGGTGGCTTTTGAAAAAGCCAGCTAAGGACGCCAAAATACTCTCACGCAAAATAGTATTGAAGGAATTCCTATAAACTACCTCAAGCAAGTAAAACAGCAATTGATTGTCAACTATTGTGAGGGTCAGGTTATACTTAGCTTTAGTTTAGTACAAAGCGAGTTCCTGCGGCATGACACAATTTCGACCCTGCATTGATCTCCACCAGGGTGTGGTAAAACAAATTGTTGGCGGCAGTTTGACTGACGGTGGTGCCACCACCAATTTTGTCAGTGACAGAGGTTCGGCGCACTACGCCAATCTGTTTAAAACTATGAACCTAACAGGAGGTCACTTGATCTCGTTGGGACCAAATAATCAAACCGCTGTGCGCGATGCACTGGCCGCCTATCCTCAAGGTCTACAGTACGGTGGAGGAGTCACTATAGACAATGCCGCCGACTTTCTCGACGCCGGCGCGTCTCAGGTTATTGTTACGTCGTATCTGTTTGAAAACCAGAAATTTTCTTGGCATCGACTGGCAGACATCAGCCGTTTAATTGGTCCGGACAAACTCGTAATAGATCTCAGCTGCCGAAAAACTGACAAAGGCTGGCAGGTGGCGACCGATCGCTGGCAGACCATAACCGAGACGCTTATAGATCGACGTCTCATTGATCAGTTACAACCCTATTGCGAAGAATTTTTAGTCCACAGCGCCGATATGGAGGGGTTACAAGCCGGTATTGACACAGATCTGGTACGCCTGCTTGGTGATATTGTCAATATTCCAACGACCTATGCCGGTGGAGCGCGTTCGTTGGCTGACCTTGAGCAGGTAAAGCAGTTGTCTAAGGGTAAGATTGATCTCACCATTGGCAGTGCTCTGGATATTTTTGGCGGCAATGGCGTGACATTGGACGAATGTGTGCAATGGAACGCGGATCAATGCTAATAAACTAGACCGACCCCAGCTTGTCGTTAGACTGCTTGAGTCTGCCCAACATCATCTAAGTTTATTCAGAATCACCCAATTTTTTTCGTATCCGCCTGACCATGAGTAGTGTAGAAAAAAATACCAACGGTGTGGCGACAGCTACAATCAGAGCATCACCAAAGGGCACATAGTTCTTCACAGGCAGAGGATCGACCATCAATTTGATAAGGCTCATGGAGTAGTAAGTGATGGCAACTACTGACAGGCCCTCTACTGTTTGTTGCAGTCTTAGTTGCAGCTTACTGCGATTGTCCATGGACGCTAGCAGACGTTGATTTTGATCTTCCAGAGACAACTGCAAGCGAGAGTGCAGCAACTCACTGGTGCGTCCGATACGTTGAGACAGATTTTGTTTGCGTTTGACCACTGACACACAGGTGTTATAGGCAGGTATGAAGCGACGCACATGAAACTGTTTTAGCGTGCGTATGGTGGGTATTTTTTCTTCGCGAAGCATATCGAGGCGGGTTTCGGTGAGTGTAAAGTAGGCCTCGGTAGCGGAAAAACGAAAGCTGTGGTCTGCGATGAGCTTTTCCACTTGAGTAGCCTCGGCGACTAGTTCGGCCATCAGGTTTTGTTCATCTTCCATGGTTTCGAGGTGCTTGAGTTTTTCGCTGGTCTCACTGAGACGTCTTTCCAGGGTGCTAATCTCTGGCAAGAGTATTTTAGCTGTGGGTAATGCCAGAAGCGTCATGGACCGATAGGTGGAGATTTCCAGCAGGTTGCGCACCGCCCTTCCCGCTTGACTGGCATTGATGCCGTCGGCGATCACGAGAGTTTTAGTAAAACCATCACTGTGACTGCGCATGGAGGTCCAAATTGTAGCGTTGCCGTCATAAATCTTGCCGCCGATAAGACGCTCACCGTCGAAGTACTGACGCAGAGCCTCACGTCCGGAAGGCGCAACATCAAGTGGTAATAGCTCGATATGGTTAGCGCTGATGATCTCACCACTGATGCTGCTCAACCAATCTGATCCGAGTAGTGCCAATGCTCCCTGGGCTGCGCCAGTTGAGGGGCCAGAACTGATGACAGTGTAGGTGGAAAATTCGTTGTGCCGCTCCCAGCGAATATCAAAGTTTTCACAACTTTGATAAAAACAACTAGCACCCTGCTCTGGCGCAGGCATGTCCCACGCTGAGGCCAAGGTGGCGAGCCGCTGGATTTCGGTCGCCACTGGCGCCGGGTTCAGCACCGCTATACTGGACACCTGCGCCGGCAGCGTGATCACCGGAAAAGGTCTGGTGTGCAACTCATCTATCAGTGCGTCTTTGAGGGCATGAAACTGCATAATCTCACTCTCCTGTTGTTGGAGACACTGCTAGCTGATAAGCAACTCACTAGCTCTCCACGGCAAAGGTTAAACCGGCGTTGGCCTGCAGTCTATCGATTAACGCGTCACCCATAATTGGCGCTGTAGTCCATATGCCACCCCTGCCAAGTTGGGGGTTTTTAACCAAACACACCGCGCTCTCGGCAATCATTTTTGACGTAGAACCATAACCTGGGTCTTTGTCTCCCTTGACACTGACACGCACTGAACGGCCATCTGTATGTTCGCCCACCATGAGCACATCATAGAACCCGGACTCGCGCTCTTCTTTGCTAGGGCCTTCTCCCTGTTTGGTCTTGTCGTTAGCCATGGAGGTGTCATTGGTGACTGCCTCTGCCACAGCCTTACCCTTGTCGCCTGGACCCGTAATCATCATTTCATCATAGACAAAATCTTCGCCGTACTCATGCCCCAACAGCATATTCGAGCGATGAATATTTTTCGTATTAATACTGGCCATGACAAAGGGCGCTATCCAACTCTCCACTGCCTCATCATATTCAGGTTTGTTACCCAGCGGCTGATCAACCCCTTGAAAGCCGGGGGTTAGGGAAAAAGGATTGCGCAAAACATTAATTAAGCTTCGGTCACGGCCCGCCGCCGCCATGGTCTCTCTAAAACTGGCCAGTGTGCCTCCGGAAAAAGTACCTTTCATGGCCCGTACGCGGCCTTTGACTCGCGGCACCACTGAGCCCAGTGTCTCTTTTGCATGCTGTTGCAGGTAAAACACACCTAAATCGAAGGGAATGGAATCAAATCCACAGGAAAACACAATGCGCGCACCACTGGCAGCGGCGGCTTCGGAATGCTCGCCAATCATTTTATGCATCCACGCTGGCTCTCCACAGAGGTCTACGTAGTCAGTTCCTCCAGCGGCACAGGCGGCAACCAGTTCATTACCGTACAGCTGATAAGGGCCCACGGTAGTCAATACAACCGCTGTTTTATTCACCATGGCATTGATTGAATCCATGTCGGAGGAATCTGCCACCACCAGCGGAACGTCAGCTGGAATACCCATTTCGTCGCGAACAGCAATCAACTTTTCTGCTGAACGGCCTGCCATGGCCCACTTTACGTCATTATTGACGCCATAGGTTTGGTTGAGATATTCGGCGACCAAACGCCCAGTGAAACCTGTTGCACCATAGATGACGATGTCCAGTTCACGATTGTTTTGCATAAAAAATCCTTAGTCATTTGAACGAGAAATATCGGCAGACTATCCCAGACTCCACTGCAGTATGCAACCTGATAAGTCTACGCGAGAGTGAATAACCGCTTATAAAAGAAACCCATGAGTCAGAAAATTGTCACATTTTTTACGGATAATTGGTAAATTGCGCTCTCACGCGATTCGAATAAAATAGTATCAATGCCGAAACCCTGAGCGAGGCAGCAATTGACTAACAACGGCCACAATATAAATGGATCACTGTACGAGTATATCCAGGACAAACCGACCATATCCTACGTGCAGCCCTCCGATCCCTGGTTAGTTCAAAAGCTAATCTCAAGCATAGAGATACTCTTTGGAAGGCGTAAGATTGAATCTATTTACCATGAATTGAAACAACAACCCTTCGATGTAGGCTCGTTCTTCTCATCAGCAATAGAAGCAACTGGCATCCAAAGTTGCTATGACAATCAAAAGCTCGATAACATACCCAGCAAAGGCCCGCTTGTATTTGTCGCCAACCATCCCTTTGGCGTGGTCGATGGTCTAGTTCTCTGTGATCTGGCTGTCAAAGCGAGAGGGAATTTCCGTATTCTTATCAACGCCATGCTGTGTCGCGATAAAGATCTAGCGCCCTATTTTTTACCCATTGACTTCAGCGAAAGTAAGCGCGCTATCAAAAACAACTTGCGCACCAAAAAATTGGCACAAGAATGCTTGGCGGAGGATATACCGCTGCTTATTTTTCCCTCTGGCTTTGTTTCCACGGCTGATCGTAGCGGCTTTGGCAAAGTGTTGGACGCACCTTGGACAACGTTTGCAGCCAAACTCATTCTCGATGCCCAGGCAACCGTCGTTCCGATCTATTTTCGCGGGCAGAATAGTCGATTATTTCACATAGCCTCGCATATTGCCGAGCCATTGCGAATGGCACTTTTACTGCACGAAGCGAGCAACAAATTTGGACAGCGAGTGATCACGGAAATCGGTGACCCTCTCTATTGGCCACAATTAAATACTGTGGGAAACCGTCAGGCTCTCACATCCTTTCTCTACAATCGGGTGCAAGGTCTTGGCTAGCCGAACCATGCTTTAAGATGAACAAATCGCCTAAAGTAACGTGGTGACCAGCACTACACCGCCCACCAAGACCAGGCTGTAAAGAAAAATTTTCCACAGAGAAAACCGGCGCTTCGTCCAATCTATACGGTCATCCCGCTCAGTTTGCTTTGTCGATGCTTTGAACCGGCCAAGGAAGAAAAACGCCGCCGCAGAGATAAGAGTGAGGCTACCGAACAACAGCGTATTAGCATCCATCAACGGCTTCTCAATTTGGCCAGCAAACGCAACATTTCCAGATACAACCAAATCAGTGTCACCATCAGGGAGAAAGCACCGAACCATTCCATGTATTTGGGCGCTCCCATCTCGGAACCCTGCTCAATGAAATCAAAATCGAGAACTAAATTAAGAGCGGCTATGGCCACCACAAACAAACTAAATCCAATGCCGAACAAACCGCTGGAATGAATGAAACCAATACCCCCGGAACCAAACATATTCATAAGCATGCTAACAAGGTAAAGCAATCCTATACCCATGGTGGCAGAGGTAATCATCAACCGAAAATTTTCGGTGGGTTTGACAATACCGGTTTTGTAAAGAAATAGCAGCGACGCAGCCGTGCCCATGGTTAAGCCCACAGCTTGAATAACGATACCCGGATATTGAAGCTCAAAAATAGCCGAGACTGCGCCGAGAAACAGCCCCTCTGCGATGGCATAGAGCGGCGCGGTAATACCTGACCACTGCCTCTTAAACATGGTCACCAAGGCCAGACCAAAGCCCACTAAAGCTCCGCCCAAAGCCAGTGGCATTACTGAAGCGGAGCTATTTGTTTGGAAAAAAAGATTCCATGTGTAGGTTGCGGATATCACTACCAATAGAAGCAAAATTCCTGTTTTGTTCACCGTACCGTCAAGCGTCATGGTCTGAGACGACATTGCTTGAATACCGCTTGAAGATCGGGGTTGATTTGCTGACCTGGCGAAGGTATTCGCATTGAGGGCTGGATTACCTGAGCGACCGAACATATCTAGCGCTTTATGCTTAGACATAAAACCTTCCTTTTTTGCCAATGTTGTTCAAATTATAAAGGATAATAACAACACTGAGCAGAATCTCTCGTTTTTTTACCTCAGTTATACAGGAGAGACATGACCAGACGATGGCTCCGCCGACAACTATTGGAGAAAAATTCAGTGTAAGGCACCTAGGATAACGCCGCTGTCTTGCAATTGGTGTACCGAGGGTTGGGGCACTCTGAAGTTTGCCATTAAGTTTTCAATACATCGGTAAAGAAAACTCAAGGTGGGTTGTAATTCTGCGTAATCGGCACCGGATGATAGCTCGTACTCTAAGCGTTTAATGCTAGCCAAGTAGACATCTCTGGCGTCCTCTTCGTTACCGAGCTTGAGAAAGGTGAAGGCCAACAGTACAGTTGACGATGTCATTAATTCAAAGGTGCCCGCGGTTACAATAGGTTTTGTGGTCAAAATTATTTCTGCGGTCTCATAAGCACAGCCGATGTGGGGCAATGCCTCTGACCACTGTCCATCGTCACAAAAAACCTGCGCTGTATCAAACCCTGTCTGCCAAAATGCTACCGCCCTCGAAGGATTTTGGAGGAGGTAAGTTCGATGAGAACTGCACAAAAACTTGTAATTTAACACAACCAATTCCTCTATTTTTAATTCAGCGATAAGGTATCCACAGAGTTCGGGTGTTGGAGAGGCCTATCTAGAGCAGTTCATCTCCACTACTTGGTTGGAAGTGTAGTTGACTTTTCATTGAATGTAAATGATAATGATTCGCGTTATTGTATAAGCTCATCTGCGGAATTAACTACATGAAAAATCGAAGCCGAAAAAGACGTTGGAGTCCCGATATAAGCTATAAAATTATTGCAGTGGGAATTTGTACAGCACTACTCCTATACATCTACTACTACAGTTGGGTGCTAGTGTATGGACAATAGTTGATTGCGGTCAGTGATCAATTAAAAACACAGACAAAATCAACCTGTACATAAAAGCACAGTCATGAACCTACTTGATAAAGACTGTGCTTGAAGGACGATGGAGCATATTCAACAGCCTTACATAAAATGTTAATGACAACCAAAACCGATAGGTTGTCAATAAGACTCCCATGCCAAAAAAAAAGGGCCACCAATCTGATAGCCCAAGATGGGAATCGCGAAAAAATCGTTTTCGAGATAATTAAATAGTTGAGTTCTCTATAAGCCTTATCGTCATTTTAGAAAACCTAGATAAGCTAAGATCACTCAACAGTTCAATACTAACACCGCAAGCCATCACCAATAACTGTCTGTTGGGACAGTTTTAGCAATTTATTCAACACTTTATTTAGTACTGTCAATTACTACCGTTAAGCATTAGTGCTGGATAATTTTAGGTAACCTTCTCGAAGCCGTGACAGCCGTGAACAGGCATGGGAAAATTGAATAAGACAAGGAAGCTGTGATAGCCTGCAAAGCCGTTTCAGTTAACAGCCCATAATATAGGAAAATTATAAACATGCGTGCAGCTCAACTTTCAATCTTCGCCGGTTTAATAACCATTCTGCTTTGCCTTTTCTCACATCAGGTGACCGCTGAGAATCATGCAAAACCAAAATCCATACTAGTTACCGGAGCAACAACAGGCATTGGTCGCAATCTAGCCGAGAGGCTCGCGAGCAATGGCTACCATGTCTATGCTGGTGCAAGAACAGATGAAGAAATGGCTGAGCTAAATGCGCTAGAAAACATGACAGCTGTGCGCCTAGACGTGACGAAACAAGAGCAAATAGATGCGGCCTACAAAATGATCAGTAGCAGCGGTACTGGCCTCTATGGATTGGTCAATAATGCCGGTATTGGAGGCGGGGGACCTGTGGTGGAGACCCCTATAGAAGACCAAAATACTGTTTACCAAGTCAATGTAGAGGGCGTTTATCGCGTCACAAAGACTCTGGCACCCCTCATCATTGAGTCTAAAGGACGCATCAGTACCACCGGATCTGTAGCAGGCACTATCACCACCAGTTCATTAAATGCTTACAGCGGTAGTAAACACTGGATCGAGGCCTTCACCGATGGGCTAGCGTTAGAAATGGCTGACAAAGGTGTTATGGTCAGTGTCATTGAGCCAGGCAACTATCAATCTCATATTCGTCGCAACACCATGCTTCGCGAATTTGAAAACATTAAAAAACGCGGTGGCACCGTGACCGATGAGATGAAAAAACAATATCAACAAACTGCTGCCTATGAGCTGTCACTTAAAAAACCTGATGCGGTGTCAGACGCCTTTATGCACGCGCTATTTGATGACAAGCCATTACGTCGTTACGTGGTAACCCCAAGCCAAGAGGAACAAGCTTTTACGATCTATACCAAGGTGCAACAATTGGTGGAACTGAATCAGTGGGGTCCGCACAGCTACAGCCGAGATCAGCTGGTGGGAATGCTGGACAAGATACTCGCAGATAAAGCCAAATAACCGCCATATCATTCCGTGGGGACAGACAGCGTCTGTCCCTATAAACAGATGTATCGTTTTGCAATTAGTGTGAGATAGCAATGAGCCAACGACCCTACTCCGAGACAATCAATGTAAGATACAGAGACCTAGATGCTCAAGGTCATCTCTACTTTGCCAACTATTTAGTCTATGCTGATGAAGTTCTGGGAGCTTACATGGGAAAGTTAGGACTCAACCTACTGAATCCAAGCACTGCTCC
>CAXRFT010000014.1:0-5913 GCA_964230135.1 Porticoccaceae bacterium
TTTAAAAACAGGTAGGCGTTTTCTTTATGTGGTGCATCTGCTGGTATGTAAAGGTTATCAAACCACATGCCTGACCCCTCCTTGGGGATGATGTAGTCCAACTCAATATCAATTCCCGCCTCTCTCGCCCGATTGCTGGCCACTGAATAGTCACCAGACCAACTCATGGCAATACATACCTCTTCGCTGGGGAGATCTTGAAGCATCTTGGTGGAACTGAAGTAAGTGACATAGGGCCGCACGGATTTCACCAGTTGCTCCACCTCGCGCAGGTGCTCTAGATCCACCGAGTTGGCGGGATAGCCCAGATACAGCATGGCCATGGGAATCACTGAGGTGGGATCGTCCAAAAATGAAATACCGCAGTCAGTAAACTTTGAAATAACCTCGGGATCGAAAATCAGTGCTGAGCTGTCCACCGGCGCATCGGCCATGCGCTGCTTAATCAGGTTGACGTTGTAGGCAATGCCGGTGGTACCCCAAAAAAAGGGTACGCCCTGCAGGCCATTGCTATATTTTTCATCCGCCTTGCGGGTTAAGGTTGGATCTAGATGATGCCAGTTGGGTAGCCTGTCAAAGTCAATCTGGTGGAAGATACCGGCCGGCGCCAATCGTGCGGTAAATGATGAGGCGTGGACCACGATATCGTAGCCACTGTTGCCGGTCATCAATTTGGTGTCTACGATTTCGCTGGAATCATAAATATCGTAGGTGACCTGAATGCCAAATTCCCGCTCAAAGTCTGGTATGGCTTGGGGGTTTATGTAGTCTGACCAATTGTATATGTTCAGTTTATTTGGCGTCTTTTTGGCGGCTTCAATGAGAGCCTGCTCGGAGACTTCAGCTCCTAATTCCATGGCGCTAGCCGGAAGAGTTATTAGGCTAGCCAACAGAGGGACAAGAAAAGTGCACAGACGCCTTATTTCTAACACATTAGATCCCCTGCAGACCGCGCTTCTGCAGCGCCCGGGCAATCACCATACGTTGCATCTCGCTGCTGCCCTCCCAGATTCGATCAACCCTGACTTCACGGAAGAAGCGTTCCACAGCATTGTCGCGTCGATAGCCGCGACCTCCCCATATTTGTAGGCAGCGGTCGGCCACCCGATTGGCCATTTCAGTGGAATACAGTTTTACCATGGAGCAGCGGGCATGAAGTGATTTTAAATCGTCGTTGCGATCATGGGCCTCGGCGGCCTCATAAACCATCAGTTTGGCTGCCCAGAGCTCGGTAACGCAATCGGCCAAGCTAAATTGAATGGCTTGTTTTTCGATCAGTTTCTCTCCCTGGATATCACGTTGTGCGGCCCACGCAGTGGCCTCTTCAATCATCCGTTTCGCCGCGCCAAGCATGCGTGCTGAAATGGTCAGTCGCTCATGCCGAAACCAACTGCGGCTGTAATCCATGCCTGAACCAGGACCGCCGATACGATTTTTTTCTTCGACAAATACATTGTCAAATCTGTAGGTGGGGTGATGGGATGGAAATGTGTGGGAAAAGGCGGGATTCTCCACCATGGACACGCCTGGCGCATTGATATCGACGAAGAACAGCGCCTCTCCGGTGTCGGTGTTGGCTTGCACAAAGAAAAAGTCAGCCATGTTAGCCGTGGTGACGAACCATTTTTCGCCGTTTATGCGGTAGCCTCCATGGCAAGCTGTGGCGGTGGTGTTGGTCACTTCATAGGATCCCGACTCCGCCTCGGTAATGGCATAACACTCGCGAAGACGCCCCTCAAGGAGGCCATTGAGATAGGTTTCTATCTGGTAGTCATTGCCTTCGCAGGCATCATACATCCAGTGTTGTGCTTCGGGGAAACACCAGCACAGCGCATTGGTGACCCGACCCAGTTCCTCCCATGCGGCAACTTGATCCACCATACTCATGGCTAAGCCGCCGTGAGCTTTTGGTGCGTCCATTTTTGATAGCCCCAGGGCAATGGCTCTGTCTTGCATATTCGTGCTGACTGATTCTGGGATGACACCTTGATTCATCTCAGCTTCTATTTCCCAGGGAATAAGCTCCGAATCGACGAACTGACGAACTTTTTCCTGCCAGTCTAGTGTGCTTTGGCGATGTTGAATTTCCATACCGCTGGCCCTCTGGTTAATATATCTAGTCGGTTAAAAAATGTTTCGGAAATTGGGTACGCAAATAATGCATGGCGATGGCGCGAGCTTGGCTGGGATTCAAGCCCTTTGGCGTCACCAGTAAATCCAGCCACAGCCCATCGGACAAGGCGGTGTAACAGGTGCAGACCAATTCAGGATCGACCATCTCGTATTTCCCCTGATTTTTGAGCAGGGCAAAAAGATGGGTGAGGTTTACTGCGATTTCGTTAATATAGTTGGCACAGATAGATAGGTAGGTAGGACGCGATTTGGTTTCACCCCAAAAAGCAAACCACACCGCCAGTTTGTTGCGGTCTGTGATCAGTCGACTGAAGTCAAAATTAACATGAGCAATGATTTTTTCTTCAACAGTCATGATTTCATCGGCGAAAATTTTGTTTAAACCACTGGTGTATTCGTCAGAGATGAAGCGCAACGTCTCTATGAGTAACTTTTCTTTACGTTGAAAATGTAGATTGACAATACCCATGCTCAGCCCAGCTTGCTGGGTGACATCGGCCATGGTGGTGCCGGACAGCCCTTTTTCGGCTATACAGACAATAGTGGCATCGATGAGCTGGCGCCGCCGAGCCTGTTTCGGCATTGCACGCGGAGTGTCATTGGTTTTTGTTTTCACAGCTTCCATTAGTTGATTCCAGTGCACGCAGTGTCAAAGGTACTTTGTCGGGCATCCGAAGCAGCACCTCGTCATACGACCATAAACTATTGATGATTCCTCCGCAACTGAATGAATAGTTATTCATTTGCATAGACAGGGGTTTTTATTTTTGGCATTCTTGGTCGATAACGCCGAGTCAACTAACAGGCGATGAGTTGATTGTTTGGAGTAACCTTAAGTTTATGAACAAATACGATGCAATTATTATCGGCGCTGGACACAATGGTCTAGCCAACGCCGCCTATCTGGCCAAAGCTGGGCTCAAAGTTCTAGTGTTGGAGAAAAATGGTTACATTGGCGGTGCCACCGTCAGTAGAGAACTGTATCCGAACTGGAAATACTCCAACTGCTCTTACGTTTGTAGTTTGCTGAGACCAGAAATTATTCGTGATTTGGAGTTGCCGCGTCACGGCCTTCAGGTGGTGCCCTATGGTGGTGGTGTTACTTTTAAGGAAAATGGTGATTATTTTGGTAATCACGCCGATCACGAGCGCTTATTACGCGAAATAGCCCGTCATTCCAAGCGCGATGCCAGCGCCTATGAACGCTATGAGGCGGATGTCATGAAACAGACGCGTCTGATTCGTCCCTTCCTCATGCGCACACCGCCAGATCCGACGTCGCTCAAGCCAAAGGATCTCAAAGAATTAGCGCTGCTGGCTAAATCCTTCGGTAGCATGGGAGAAGAGGGGTTGGCTGACACCATGCGTTTTTGGACCATGAGCATTGGTGATTTTCTCGATGAATACTTTGAGTCAGATGTGATCAAAGCACATCTCGCAGGTAGCGGTATTATTGGCACCGCACTGGGCGTTTACTCGCCGGGCACCGCTTATGTTCTTTTGCACCATTACATGGGTGATGTGGACGGATCAGTGGGTGCCTGGGGTTTTGCTCGCGGTGGCATGGGCTCAGTGGCGGCAGCTCTGTCCAAGGCATTTTTATCCTTTGGTGGCACCATACAGTGTGACGCGGAAGCCGCGCAAATCATTGTTAAAAATGGCAAGGCAAAAGGTGTCGCTCTGGCCAATGGTGATGAATATCATGCCGATATTGTGGTATCTAATTTGGATCCAAAAAGGACTTTCTTGAAAATTATGGATGAGGGTGACCTGCCCGCAGATGTGGTCAAGAAAGCCAAAAATTTCAAGATTCGCGGTTCATCTGGAAAACTCAATATTGCACTGGATGGATTGCCGACGTTTACAGGGTTACCCAAGGAGAGCCCTTTGTGTCTTGGCGAGAAGCATTTCAGTGATTCTCTTTTTAAAATGGAGAGAGCTTATGATGACTGGAAGGCCGAGACATGGTCAAAAGATCCCTATGTCGACATGCTGATTCCCACCCAGATTGACCCCACCATGGCGCCACCGGGCAAGCATATGATGTCCGTCTTTGTTCAATACGCACCGCCTAAAATCAATGGTGGCGAGTGGACCGCCGAAGACAAAGCCGGATTTGAGAAAACCGTGCTCGACCAAATTGGCAACTACAGCCCAGATTTTAAAGATCTCATTTTGCATTGTGAAACTCGTACTCCCCAGGATATCGAGAACGAAGTTGGTCTCACTGAGGGAAATATTTTTATGGGTGAACTGACCTTTGATCAGTTGTTATTTAACCGCCCTTTCCCTGGCTATGCGCAATATAGAGGCCCGGTAAAAGGTATGTACATGTGTAGTTCGGGTACCCATCCTGGCGGTGGTGTTATGGCGGCACCAGGCGCCAATGCTGCTCGTGAGATATTGTATGATTTGAAGTTGGCCAATACTGTGCCCGGAGGTTATGACGATGATTAATTCAGATAAAAATTATGATGCCATTGTCGTGGGTGGTGGACACAACGGCCTGGTTTGCGCCTCCTACTTGGCCAAGTCTGGAAAGTCGGTATTGGTGGTGGAGGCCAATGACAGTTTGGGTGGAGCCTCATCCACCAAAGAATTTTTCCATCAGTTTTCAGTGTCGGCCTGTGCCCAGTGGTTGTTTCAACTCAACCCGCAGGTGGCGTCTGATTTGAACCTATACGGTAATGGCCTAGAGTTAGCTGCTCGAGATCTCGACACCATCGCCTTGGCTGAGGATGGCAATCATCTTACGATTAGCGGTAATGCGTTGTCTGGCGCTGGAATTTCAGATAAAGATCAGCAGGCTTTTGTTGCCTTTAATGCGCAGATGTTGAAGTTTTGCAAATTGCTCGCCGGCGCCTTCAACCGCCGAGCGCCCAAGGTGGTGGAGAGCAATTTGACCGACAGGCTGACATTAGCCAAGCTTGGCCTGGGCATGAAAATGCTTGGCAAGACAGATATGAGCGATCTGATGCGTCTGGCTTTAATTAACATTTATGACGTGATGGAGGAGAATTTTGACAACTCACTGCTCAAGGGCGCCATCAGTTTGGATTCTCTTTTGGGCTCACACATGGGGCCACGCTCACCGAATACAGTGTATGGTTATCTCTATCGACGTATGGGAGATGTCTACGGTTTTAAGGGTCCATCGGTTGTCAAAGGTGGCATGGGAGCTGTTGGCAAGGCCATGGGTGATGCGGCTAAAGCAGCCGGTGTGGACATTCAGACGGGTATTAAAGTGGAAAAAATTAACTTGGATGTTGATCGCGCCACAGGGGTTACTTTGTCTGATGGCAGGGTCATCAATGCCAATATAGTGGTGTCAAACGCGGATCCAAAATCCACCTTCAATAAATTGGTGGGGCTTGCGAATATTGAGACCGGTGTGGCGCGACGGGTCAAGACCATGCGAATGAAAGGTGATGCAGCAAAACTTCACCTTGCACTGGACAGTTTGCCATCATTTACTGGACTCTCCGATGTTCAATTGGGGCAGCGGCTGGTGATTGCGCCCTCCATGAACTACGTAGAATCTGCTTTCAATGCCTGCAAGTACGGAGAATATTCCCAAGCGCCAGCTATGGATATCAGTCTTGCGACAGTTCACGACGCCAGTTTGGCTCCCGCCGGGAAGCACGTGATGTCTGTGATTGTGCAATATGCACCCTATGAGTTGGACGGTGGCTGGACTGATGAGCACAAAGAAAACTTCAAGCAATTGGTGATCGATCGATTGGCTGATTTTGCGCCTGATTTGCGGGAAAAAATTCTCCA
>CAXRFT010000015.1:0-119421 GCA_964230135.1 Porticoccaceae bacterium
ACAACATCAAGTCTGTGGTCTGTCCAACTCCACATGCTTGGCTTCAATTCGATAGCCGTCGCCGCCCATTTTACCCACCGAGTCTATTCGAGTCTGGTCAATAATACCCCCTGCAAATAAGTCATCGCGGACATACACCGAGATCACATCCAACAGGACCACTGTCCCTGCGCCAGCTGAATCACCGGTGGACAGGGTTTCTCTCAGCTTGCATTCGTAGCGAACGGGCGAGCCGGCCACCGACAGAGGCGTCACTGAAGCACTGGCAACATGTTCAACCTTGGCTAAATCAAATTCACTTTGCTCTCTGCCGAGCGTCGTGCTGGTAACATTCATTGTCTCGAGCAAATCACTGCTTACAATGTTAACCACGCACTCGCCCGTTTCCAACAAATTGACATAGGTATCTTTGTGGTTGCCCGTTCTCGGCAGTATTTGGGTATAGAGCAACACCGGAGGAGTGCAACTGGCCACAGTAAAAAATGAGTATGGGGCTAGGTTATCCACGCCATTTTTTGATTTTGTGCTGATCCAGGCGATGGGTCTTGGTGTCACCCCGCCATTAAGCAGACGATATTTATCTTGATTACCTAAATTGGTGATATCAAAGTTCATAAATTAAGCCAATTCCGTTTTTTAACGCCATGGGTAAATGAAGATTTCTATGTTTTTCTGTGGCACACTAGATTGTCTAAAGCGATACAATTTTGCGCCATGATAAAGGCAAGTATAAGAACAATAAAGACATAAATCTCAACATGGGTAGATCAGTGACTTACAATTGGCGCCACGGATTGTCCAAAACTGCGCGTCAGCTCAGATGGCAGATCATCTGTGGCCTGACAATCGTTAGCTCATTTTTTGTTCTCGAGGGTGAAGCCAACCAAGATCGTTTACAACTCAGTCAAACCTGTCCTCCAAGTTTTTCTCTCAGTGAAGACCATCGCTGTCTACTGCGTCATCGCTATCAATTTTATGATTCGCTGCAAGACAGCGGTATTGGTGGTCTGAAGACAGCTCTTCCCGACGGACGAGATGGTTTTCGTCCAGAGCAAATCGATTTGGGACGCCTGTTATTTTTTGATCCCATCCTATCAGCCGACCACAGTCTCTCCTGTGCCACTTGCCACAATCCCAAACAGGGCTTTAGTGACGGTCTTGGTCGCAGTGTCGGCATAAGGGGACAAATCCAAAAACGCTCTGCACCCAGTCTCTGGAACAGCGCTTTTTTAAGCACATTTTTTTGGGATGCTCGAGCTCAAAGTTTAGAGGAGCAAGCACTGAGTCCGCTGTTCAATGACCATGAAATGGGCAATACACCAGATAATTTAATATCTGATTTGTCCGCGGCACCCAACTATCGGCAACTTTTTGACCAAGCTTTTCCCTCTGACGCTCAAGCCCTTTCTGTCGCCAATATCATTACCGCACTGAGTGCCTTTCAGAGTTCGCTGATATCACTTAACAGCCGCTATGATCACTACGCCCATGGCTATCAGGACGCGCTGAGCGACAATGAGATTGCCGGTCTCAACGTATTTAGATCCTTTGTTGCCCGATGTTCTCAGTGTCATACGCCACCGCTGTTCACCAATCAGCAGGTGGCGGTCATCGGCACACCGGAACCGGAAGGGTTGCCGCGAGATGTGGGTGCGCAGGAAACTTTCGATTCCAAAGTGCTTCGTGGAGGTTTTCGAGTACCGAGTCTGCGCAATATTGCCCAGACCGCACCCTACATGCACTCGGGGCGATTTAAAACCCTGCGCGAAGCCACTGAGTTCTACACTGGTGGTCGCGGTCACGCAGTACCGGAGGGTGAGGAGATGTTGTTGCATTGGCACATATCCGAACCCAACCTGACCGCTGAAGAAATCGATCAACTGGTGGACTTTATGAAAACCCTCAGCGATGAGAGTCTGACACCAAAAATACCAGCGCAAGCCCCCTCGGGCCTGCCTTTTAAACACCGGGAGATATTCCATGAACAAACCTAATAAGCTCACCGTCATTTTGGCTCTGGTTACTTTTGCTGTGGGCTGGTATCTGGGTAGTGACGATAAGGGCATGACGATTACCAGCAGTGTCGGCGGCAGCGCTTACGGCGGTGGCTATGAGCAACAGACCCAACCGATACAAGATGAGGGTGCAGTGCAACCCCGTGAACAACAGGGTAAAACCCATGTGGTCAATCCGGGCGATTCGATTCAGGCAACCGTAGAGATAGCACAGCCCGGCGACACCATTCAGGTGATGCCGGGTACCTACTCAGAGACAGTATATATCGACAAAGATGATATCCATCTAGTCGGCGTTATTGTAGCGGGGGAACGCGCTACCTTGGACGGGAAGAAAACACTCAACGATGCCATTCTCTATTCTGGTAACGATGTGATTATCGAAAATTTTAAAATTATCGATTACAAGGGCAATGGAATTATGAGCCAGGCCGGTAACAATTTTGAAATTCGCAATAACCTCATTGTTGACACAGGCATCTATGGCATCTTCCCGCAATTGGGGAAAAATGGTTTGATCGAACACAACGTGGTGTCTGGCATTGCCGACGCTGCCATTTATGTTGGTATGAGTGACAATATTCATGTTGCCTACAACGAGGTTTTCGACAGTGTCGCCGGCATTGAAATCGAAAACAGCCGCCACGCCATTGTTGAACACAACCACACCCACAACAACACCGGTGGTATTCTGGCCTTTATTACGCCGGGGCTACCGATCAAAGATACCTATGACGTCATCATTCGAAACAACTTTATACTGGACAACAATACACCAAATTTTGGCGCGCCCGGATCCACTGTGGCCGGTATTCCTGCGGGCACAGGAATCCTGATTATGGCGGCAGACGATGTGGTGGTTGAGGGAAACATTATTAGCAATCATAAAACTGCAGGTATCCTTATTACCGATCATGGCAACGCCGCCAATCTCACTCTGGATCCTGAATCAGATCCCAACGCTGACGGCGCTATGATTTTAGACAATGTCATGCTCAACAACGGCTATGACACCATTGATGAGGTCAAAGCATTTGCCCTGACAGAGTTGCACACCGGCAATATTGATATTTTTCAAATTGGGCCCACCGAGGGAAGTTGCATTATCAATCGCCACCGCTATCACACAGTGGGCATTGACGACTTTAGTGAATGCGATTTCACCAACACCGATAATATCGACAACTATCTCATTGCTGGCGGGGCAGAGAGACGAGTCATAAAAGCATCAGAGCGGGGAGAGATCGCCTATCTCGGCGTCTGCACTGGCTGTCACGCCTATGCCGGCAGACTGATTGGACCCTCGGTCATGGAAATACAGGCACTCTATGCCAACCGCCCAGAAGACATGGTAAAGTACATTAATGCGCCGACACCAATGCGCGCGGACTACCCAGAAATGCCGGCACAAAATTATCTGGATGCAGAGACACAATTGGCCGTGGCAAACTACATTTTGCAAGTGGGGAACTAACACATCTAGGTCGTTTGACGACTACAAAAAATAAGGACGTAACATGATCGGAATTATCGCAACATTAAAAGTGAGAGAGGGATCTGGCTCAGACTTTGAGGCCGTTGCCAATCAGTTGGTGGAGAAAGTCAATCGCCTCGAAGACGGTGTGATTTATTACGACCTGTACAAAGAAGACCAGACCACCTACGTCTTTCTCGAACGATACAAAGACGAAGAGGCGCAAAAAATACACGGCAAGACCGACTATTTCCGTGAGCTCGGCGCTCAGATGGGTGCCTATCTCACCGCAGCACCCAGTATTAAAATACTGGAATCGGTGGAGTAATTGTTTTGGCTCAAATAAAGATTAATAGTTTGAAAATCTAAGTAGCACAGAACTAAAAAGTGCCCAATATGATAAAAGTAGTCTCTGCCGGCTTGATTCTGTTACTAGCCTCTTGCAGTAATCAAGCCATTACCTCAAGCGTTGACCAACCTCTTGTTAACCGTGCTGATATTTTTTTGACCCGGTGGCATAAAGCGGCATCTGAGGCTAATTTTGATGATTACTTTGACAAAATGGCTGAACAATCTATCTTTATCGGCACCGATGCCTCAGAAAATTGGACCAAGCAACAGTTTCAAGCCTATAGCAAGCCCCACTTTGATAAAGGCGCCGCCTGGGATTTCAAAACACTGGAGCGCAACATTTACCTCAATGAGTCAAAAGATCTAATTTGGTTCGATGAGTTACTCCATACTTGGATGGGTATCTGCAGAGGTTCAGGCGTTATTGCGATCAGTGATTCCGGCTTCAAAATTAAGCACTATGTGTTATCCCTGACCATACCCAACGAGGATATTGATAGGGTAAAAGAAGCTACGCAAGAAAATAATTCCTCCCTACTAGAAAAGTTAACCGCCGGTGCGCAGTGACATCACGCCATTAAAAAAACGGTTTTGCTTAAATAATGTTCTTGGCGAACACCTTATAATCTCTTTATGGGGTACACTCTTTCCGCAAAATAATAATACCAAAACAGAGGGATTTTGAATGTCTGACGGCCTATTGCCTGCACCGCTATGGCAGCCAACAGAAGAGCGCATTAACCAATCAAATATGGGACGCTTTCAGCGCGCAGTGGCGCAGCAGACTGGTTTACCCATAAGCGACTATGAAAGTCTCTATCAGTGGTCGGTAGATAACCCCGAGGCCTTCTGGGCCAGTCTCTGGCAGCACACCGAGGTTCGCGCATCTAAACCCTTCCATAGGGTTCTGAGTAATGCAGCTCAATTTCCTGGTGCCTCTTGGTTTGAAGGTGCTCGACTTAACTTTGCGGAAAATTTACTGCGTGTGCGCAGTAATAAAGTCGCCCTGATTTCAAGAC
The DNA here is from genome assembly GCA_964230135.1 of Porticoccaceae bacterium. Taxonomy (GTDB): domain Bacteria; phylum Pseudomonadota; class Gammaproteobacteria; order Pseudomonadales; family Porticoccaceae; genus HTCC2207. The sequence continues at coordinate 4,860 of CAXRFT010000015.1, forward strand.
TGGAAAATGGTCAGCGCACCACCACCACTTACCTTGAACTGTATCAGCAAGTAGCCCAATGTGCCGCCGCTATGCGTGCCATGGGCGTGGTCTGCGGTGATCGAGTGGCCGGTTTTATGCCCAACATCAGCCAAACTGTTGTCGCCATGCTCGCTGCCACCAGTATCGGTGCTATCTGGTCTTCCTGCTCACCGGATTTTGGCATCAATGGGGTGATGGACCGCTTCGGGCAGATAAAACCCAAATTGTTGTTCGGTTGTAACGGGTATTTTTATAACGGTAAGATTATTGACTCCACCGCCACCTTGGCACAAATATGCGACAACATTGACAGTATTGAGCAGTTAGTAGTGGTACCCATGGTGGATCTTAATAACAGCCCACCCAATGGCAGTCTGCTCTTTGAGGATTTTCTGATCACAGAAAACACCCCAGAGTTGATTTTTGAACAGCTGCCCTTCGATCACCCGCTGTATATTATGTATTCTTCGGGCACCACCGGTGTACCCAAGTGTATTGTTCACGGAGCCGGTGGCACCCTGCTACAGCATCTCAAAGAACACCGCTTGCATGTCAACTTAAAGCCAGAGGACGTGTTATTTTTTTACACCACCTGCGGCTGGATGATGTGGAATTGGCTGGTCAGTGGACTGGCCTCTGAAGCCACACTGGTTCTGTACGATGGTTCGCCTTTCTATCCACAACCCCAATCACTGCTGGATATGGCACAGGAGGAGCAAGTCAGCGTATTCGGCACCAGCGCCAAGTATATTGCCGCTCTGCAAAAAGCTGGCGTCAAACCAAGGCAGAGTCATCAACTACCTGCTCTGCACACGATTTTATCCACTGGCTCACCGCTGTCTCATGAGAGTTTTCGCTATGTCTACAGCGATGTTAAAACCGATGTCTGCCTGGCATCAATTTCCGGTGGCACTGACATATTGTCTTGTTTCGTTTTGGGTAACCCCTGTCTGCCAGTATGGGAAGGTGAAATTCAGTGTCGAGGTTTAGGTATGGCGGTGGATATTTGGAATGAAAGCGGTGAATCTGTTGTCGGTGAAAAAGGAGAGCTAGTCTGTACTAAACCATTTCCCAATGCACCCATATATTTTTGGAATGATGAGCACAACAACAAGTATGTGAATGCCTATTTTGACCTCTACCCCGGTGTTTGGGCGCAGGGCGATTACGGCGAGATTACCCACAATGGCGGTATGATTATTCATGGTCGTTCCGACGCGGTATTAAATCCCGGTGGCGTGCGTATTGGCACCGCAGAAATTTACCGCCAAGTGGAAAAAATAGATGACATAGTGGATAGTATTTGCATCGGCCAAGACTGGCAAGACGATGTCCGGGTGGTGCTGTTTGTGGTACTGAAATCTGGTATTACTTTAACACCAGCGTTGGAGAACACCATCCGCACCACCATCCGCCAAGAAACCACACCGCGGCACGTGCCAGCAAAAATAGTTGCAGTGGCCGATATACCGCGAACGATTAGTGGCAAAATTGTGGAATTGGCCGTGCGAAAAGTGGTACACAATGAAACCGTTACCAACACTGACGCTCTGGCCAATCCAGAGGCTCTAGATTACTTCCGAAAGCTACCTGAACTTAGGTTCTAGGTCCGAAATGCTAGCTAGGTCCCAGCAACTCACATAGGGCTGCCTGAGGGTGGCCTGATGCATCAACACTATCGCCTAAAAACATCACAGCAGGGGATTGGCCACTGTATGCCGGCCAGGGTTGAACGTTGTCCCCATTGGGATTACCGGTCGTGGCAAAATTAATCCAATAGTGCTGCATCACATCAGTGAGCTGACGGTCGGTCTGAGATGTTGGCAACCAACCATCGTGGGTATCAAAAATATAAGGTAATTCAGCGCCGTGGTAGGCACCCATAGTGGCAGCCATCTCACCATCCCTTTGGCGATCAAAGTAATACACCCAGACCCTCCCCGATAGAGAGGCTACACCCTCTGCCAGTTGCAAAGCTGGGCAGGTAAATGTCTTAGCCGTGCTCAGAGCATTGAGCTGTGCTCGCTCACTGGGCAGGTGACTAACTAGTTGCTGTAATTTATCCCTATCTTCGACTCTGGCTTCTGTCTGCATCCATGCTTCAACAGTAAGGTCTTCGTTTAAGTACATTAGCGATTCGTGTTCATTGGAGCCAATCAACAAGTCAGTGGTGTGTACCCTTTTAGCTTTTAAACTCTCTGTTAAAGGTTCCATTATGCTGTGTCCATCCACAGCATTATCAAAATAGTGGCCGCTGTATACCTGCTCTGCCGAGGCAAGGATGCGCTGTGCCGAAACCTGTCGAAGTTGTTCAGCAGTAGCCTCCTCATGGGCGACCTGTTTCGCCAAAGCGAGGCCTAGGAGACTGTGATCGTCTTTGCTGGCGGTGTTGGATAGTGCAGAGCCAGAGCTCTGATGAATAGCTCTGGAAAAAAGTCCCGCAGCAGTTGGCATTGCCATTAGGTAATCAATATTTCCCGCCCCAGCAGACTCGCCCATTACTGTGATTCGATTTGGGTCGCCACCAATGGCCTGTATATTTACATTAACCCAGCGCAGCGCCTCAACCAGATCCAGTAGGCCAAAATTTGAATAGTCAAATTCTGGATGGGAGAAAAAACCAAAGGCACCCAAGCGATAAGCCACTGAAATCACCACAACACCCTCAGCGGCAAGGTCTTGGCCAATATAATTGGGCTCAAAGGACCAACCGCCTTTGTTACTACCGCCATGAAAATAGACAATGACCGGTAACGCCGAATCAATTGAGTCTCTCACTGGGCGCCAAATATTTAAATACAGGCAATCTTCACTCACCTCCGGTGCCACCACCACATTGGGGTCACCACCAAAACCAGTAACAACATCCCTGTACCACTGAGTAATGTGATCAGTTTGCATACAGGCTGGGGCAAAACTAGTGGCCTGAATACGTCCCTCCATACCTTTTAAGGGAACTGGCGGGGCCCAGCGCAGATCACCCACCGGTGGCTGAGCAAAGGGCACACCAAGAAAGGATTCTGTGCGACCATCTTGACTGCGCTGGCCAATGACCTCTCCTCCAGCAATAAATAGCACAGGCGCATCAGGACGCAGAGCAGCGGGCTCGGGGGAGCAACTGGCCAAGACGAGGATGCTGACAAACGATATCAAGTGTTTGACCATTGGTGCCATAATAATTACTCCATGGTTAAGACAACACAGCCACCAAAACCGCCCTGCTCAATTAACTGATGGCTGCGACTTATATTATCTAGCGCTATAAGATGAGCAACTCTGTGCTGTAGAGACTGACTGACCAGCGCTCGACTTATATCCTCGATAGCTTGAATTTTCGCCTCTTCGGGCATCGCGTAAACTATCACCATACGCAGGGTAATATCGGTATACATCATATTGAGAAACGGCAATGTCGGTTGGGTAACCTGAGTGGATGAATAGGTGGCAATAACACCGCTGGTAGCGATGCAGGTTAACACCTGAGGTAAATTAGCACCAAATTCTACGTCGATAACCCGTTCAATCTTGCGTCCGCCTGTGACAGCCAACACCTGCTGTCCCCAGTCTGATTCTCTGTGATTTACCACGTCAGTAGCGCCCAAGGAAAGGCAGAGATCGCGGTCCCCTTGATTACTGGCGGTGGCTATCACCTCTGCACCCGCCATCACAGCCCACTGGATGGCATAGTAACCCACGCGGCCAGCGCCACCCGTGACTAATACAAGTTGGCCACTGACATCACCATCTGCATGGACACAGCGGTGGGCAGTCATGGCGGGGATACCAAGGCAGGCACCTACATCAAATCCTACAGAGTCAGGCAGATGCACTGCCCGGTGCCCATCCACAGCAACGTACTCGGCAGCAGTACCCAGTCGCCGGGCGTACTGAGCTTGGTAGACCCACACCCGTTCGCCGATTCGCGCCTCGGAAACACCATCACCCACTGCCTCTATAGTACCCGCACCGTCGCTGTGGGGAATCACCAAACCATCATCCAGCAAGTTGGGAAAGGAGCCTGCGCGCTTTTTAACATCTGAGGGATTGACGCCACTGCTCGCGAGCTTGACTAAAACCTGCCCAGCCTGCGGTGAAGGTTTAGGCTGTTCTCCCACCTGAAGAACTTGATCTGCTGTACCGAACTGCTCGAACCATGCTGCTTTCATAGGAAATATCTCAATCTCTGATTAATACCATTTTTTTGTCCATCAACTGGTGAGGGTTTCCGTGTGACCATCGATGGGGATGGCTTGCCCGGAGATATGCTGCGCTGCTTCTGAGCAGAGAAACCAAACAGTCTGAGCAATGTTCTCCGGCTTGATAAACACCCCCAACGAATTCTGCTCAAGGTAGGCTTGGCGCACCTCGGTCGGGCTCAACCCTCGAGTTTTGGCATCTGTCTCTATTACTTGATCTATTCGCGGGCCCTCAACACTCCCCGGGCACAGTGCATTGACCCGAACACCGAAGGGACCCAATTCAATGGCCCAGGTTTTTGTCAAGCCAATAATCGCCCATTTGGCCGCCACGTAAGGCGAGCGCAGTGGGCATCCAAACAGACCAGCATTGGAGGACATATTGATCATACACCCTCGGGATTGCTTTAACAGTGGCACCGCTCTTCGGACGACATAAAAAAAACTGTTAAGATCAACATCAATGGTGTGCTGCCACTCCTCTAATGTAATATTTTCCACCGTGGCAGTAGGGCCGGCGATACCCACGTTATTGACCAAAATATCAAGCTCGCCGTAGTCACTGTGGATGGTGTCAAATAGATCATCCACCTGCGCCGGCTCGGTGAGATCTACACAACTACTACCAATTTGAGGTAATTCAGTGCACAACTGATTGAGAGCAGACTGGTTCACGTCACATACATGAACCCTATACCCCTCAGTGAAAAAATGTCGCGCTATGGCTCGGCCTATGCCGGTAGCACCGGCAGTTATCAGAATGACTTTATTGTTCATGGCTTTTTAAGCTCATTACTTTTCAGTCATTCTAATTTTAAATGAGCACCGAGCTCAATAGATAAATAAGCGTGATACCATTGCCCAGTTGATTATCCAAATCATCAGCCTGTCATGACAGGCCCAGACCAGTATCAAGGAATCAAAATGCCCAGACCCATCTTAGCTCTCGAAAACATACATCCTAGCATTCATAACACCATAATTGATAACTACAGCGACACAGTCACCGAGGTACAGCGCGCTGTGACCGACAACCCTGTAGTCATGGTGGGCATGGCACAAAACCCTGTGCCTAAAAAGGCGCGAAAAATGCTCGATGAACAGAGCATTGATTTTGCCTATTTGGAGTACGGAAATTACTTCACAGAGTGGCGACGGCGCAATGCACTGAAGATGTGGACCGGTTGGCCGACGTTTCCCATGATCTTCGTCAAAGGCACCCTAATTGGTGGAGCATCTAATCTTCAAGCATTGATCGATAACAATGAGTTATCAGCAATGCTAACCGAAGATAATCACTGAGCTGCATCCTGAATGACATCGTATTGGGCTAGTTTATTGATACGAATCACTGCTTGAATTTCCTTGACGTAAGCGTCGCGAAGTTCAGAGTAGTTGATTAAGTCTTCGGCCAATAGATGCCCAGTGACAGGGCTGTCGGTTTGGCGCAGCCCTGCCCGTCGAGCACGCAAATCTTGGTAAGCGTAATGGGTATTTATGTTACGCAAGTAAGACGCCACCGCATCTGCAGCCGAATCAAATTTAGCCACCTCATGTTTGCTCCCTGCAGCACGCTGCAGCGGCACTAGTCCGCAGCCCTCGACATAGCACCACTGGCCGAAAAGGTTGTTTGCCTCGGTGGCAAAACGGCTGGTCCCCCAAGCCGACTCCATGGCCGCCTGAGCCAGAGCCAAAGAGGCTGGCACCTCGTCGACTCGTTTCAACAGTTGTTGCACTTCCACCGGTGTCACCTGTTCAACATCGAGACGATAGTATTCAGCTAACTCCTCGAGAAATCGTCGATGGGCTCGACTGTATTCCTCTGCCGATAGGTGTTTAAGCTCTTCGAGACGCTGCCGTTGCACTTTTATTTCGGCATTTTGCGCACTCACCAATGGCAACATAAAAGAAAAAAATGCAGCTTTCTTTTGCTTTACGTCTTCGTATGCGGAAAAATCTGGGAGAGATGAGCCTTGCCAAGAATCTTTAATCGCACTGAAAAACACCGCAGTGGTCATAATCAAGGTAATAATCATCACCAACCGATTGATTGTCATAACGCTAAGACTCCAACAGTGCCTTGTTACGTTTGTCTGCCGCAGCCCAGTCTTTGGGTAGCAATTTGGCTACCTTTAGAAAGCAGTAAACCGATGGAATAAAAAATAAACAGGTGACTGACATGGCATAGCGCATGGACATGAGATCGTTAAAGTTTTCCTTGAACACATCGATTAACCAACCGGTAAAGGTTGGTCCACCGCCCAGAGCAATCATGTTGAGAATAAAAAAGAACAGTGCAGTGGACATGGCACGCATATTAATCGGCGCCAAGGTTTGAGCAATAGCAAAACTCGGACCTAAGTAGATGCCTAAAAATAACAGAAATATAGTTGAGAAAATCAGATGGATCCAAATCGTCGAGACCCAAAAAGCAATAATACCGATGGGTATGCAAAGGCTGATAGCAATAGCCGGCACCCAACCGTAGGCTCGAATATCTTTAGCACCCCATTTATCGACCAATTTAGCACCAAAAAATGCACCACCCGCGTAGGTGGTACCATTGATAATACCGAGAACAATAACCAGCGTCTGAAAATCAAAAGCCGGATCTAAAATAACTAAATACTTAGTTTGAAAGGCAGACTTGGCATAGGAAACAAATGAACCAAAAGCAATGCCCAAACACATGGCCCACCATGCGGGAATCTTCAATAGCGTTCGCAATGACTCTTTGAATGGCGGCTGCTCAACATTTTTCGCATTGTCTAACTCCATAGCACCGCGGACTGGCTCTTTGAGCACCAGTTTCACCACCACGGCCAGTGCTATACCTGTGACGCCAAGGAAAATAAAAATGCGCCGCCAGTCAACGTTATCACCGGATGAGCCCATTAAGGAGGCAGTAGCAAAATAGGCAGCCATGATACCCAATGGGATACCCATGGAATAAACCCCCAGAGCCCCTGCTCTCTCCTCCTTGGGATACATATCTGAAATTATCGAATGGGAAGGTGGACTGCCTCCCGCCTCACCAATGCCAACACCCATCCGAGCTAAACCAATTTGTACAAAATTGGTGGCCATACCAGTGAGAGCAGTAAATCCACTCCAGGTAGCCAGTGCTATGGACAGTATATTAACGCGATTATAACGATCGGCCAGCCAAGCAATAGGAATGGCAACAACGGTATAAAACAAGGCGAAAGCGAAACCAATAAGCAGCCCTAATTCGGTATTGGTCAAGGCTAAATCTTTCTGAATAAAAGGCGCCAAGATACCAACAATCTGACGATCGATAAAATTGAAGCCATAGACCAAGGTCAATAGTGCGAGGGCAAACCTGCGGTAGCGCTTGCTAGGGAGAGTTTGATCAGTCATGGTTGTTGATTTTCCTTTACATTTATTCTTTTATTCTGCAAAGCAACCGCATCAACTTGCACGCCTCTCTGCACTCCTGCAGTTTTGAAAAAGTGTTGCTCGATCACTATAGTGTCTCAGGGTAGTCAATTTTTCAACAACATAATCAAAGTGCAGCGGCGGCCCTCACCAATACTCAGCCCACAAAATGGCTGTGCCACCGACTGTCATCTACTTCGAGCACGACGTTTCTTGAATTCCGCCACGGTGAATAAATAAATGCCGGTAATCCACAACACAAACAGACCGATGCCGGCAGGCAGAAACACCCACAACTTGACCCAATCAGCAAAAAAACTGCCGTCGTGAATCGACTCAATAACATCGCTGCGGCGCTGAGCAACTGACAAAATCTCAGCGGTGTGAGTATCCACCTGCACTTCCCAATTGGTCTTAGAGACAAACTTTATGATCCCTTTGCCAGGTTTTAAATCAGCTCGTTGAAGCTCGTCCCAGCGAGTAAACCCGGCAACCTCAACAGTTAGGGCAGCATCAAATAAATCTTGCATTGAGGCCATGGGCACTAGCTCTCTCTCTATACCCTTCTGGCTGGGAGGTTGAATCCAATCAAATTCCTTTTTAACCATGAGGAGCACGCCGGCACCTATCATGATGATCAGTGGAAGTGATATTGAGAAAGAGCCCCAATAGTGAATCTTTCTCAATAAAATAGGTGTTCGCATTTAGATTTTCACCTCAATCAACAGATGACTAAACACCGCTTAGTCCGTCTCCATCAGATCATCGGCAGAGACTTCTATCCCACCGCTGGGCAGCCAAGGCGCACCGGCATCTAATAGCGCCTGCTTAAACGCTGGAAAATCTGTTTCGAACAAATTATCCAACTGCGGCTGTAGCTCTCCTAGTGCATCTTTCACGTAAACCATCTGCTGCCGCTGAGTAGAGGTCAGACCCCAAGTATTCACTCCAGCGAGTTCAATCACAGATAGACGACTTGAAATTGTGGCTGGCACGGCGCCAAATCTAAAACTGGAGCGTTTCCCATTAATCATCTCTTCCAGAGTGAAAACTATTCTTCGCAGTTGCTCATAATGCACTTCTAAGTCGCCAGCGACGGCAGATGAGCGATCCAACGCTACTCGGAAGGATTTTAATTGAGTTTTTAAATCGCTTACTTGGCTGATTGCTTTAGACAGGCTGCGTCTTAGCTCAGCCACTTCCAGTAACATAGAAGAGTATTGCTGAGGAGACAGGCCTCCCTCTTCCGTTTCTTGATGAAGTGGTTTAACGTTGAAACTGACCGCTTCAGTGAGCTCTCTCGTCTCTCCATTGACTGTGCTAAACAAGGTAGCTGTATAGATGCCTGGTGACACCAACGGCCCCACATCATCTGCACTACCAGAATTGAGAGCCCTAGATGAGGAGAAGCGTAAATCCCATGTCACTCGGTGCAGGCCTTTACCAACCTTCGCATCCACTTTGCGCACTGGATTACCCTGATCATCTTTAATAATCAGATAAACCGCAGGTTTTGACTCCCTCAATTCTGTTTCTACCTCTTCCCACGAGGGGTACAGAGGAAAGTCACCTTTTTCTTCTGCACTCTTTTCTTTCTCCTCGCGCTGTTCAGTCAGTGATTTTATGCCATCCCGTAAATAATAGGTGAAGGTGGCACCAAATTCTGGATTATCTGCGCGGTATCCAAAATCTCCCTCTGTGCTGGTATGGAATCTCTCAGGAAGATACCAGAGCGCATCTCGTGATGGAAATAGCAATGCTTCTCGCTTTAAACTCTCGCTGTTAATGTCACGCAACGGTGAGAAGTCATCCAGTATATAAATCCCTCGACCAAAACTACCGGCGACAAGATCATCTTCTCGGCGCTGAATTTTTACGTCACGGAAAGAAATGGTTGGCACACCTCCGGTCAATTTAGTCCACTGTTCACCACCATCAACTGTAAAAAATAATCCGAACTCAGTGCCGACAAAGAATAAGTGTTGGTTCTCGTGGTCTTGAACAATACGCCACACCAAATGTTTATCGGGCAAGTTGGACGCAATAGACTTCCACGACTTTCCTCGATTGGTGCTCTTTATTAAATAGGGTTTGTAATCTCCTTGCTTATGGTCGTCCAAAGCCGCATAAACTGTATCTTTATCAAACAAATCAGCCCGTATATCGTTAACATACGCTGTATCTGGGATACCTTTTATCTTACCAATCTCGTATTTTGTCCAGTCTTTACCACCGTTAGAACTCACTTGGATCAAACCGTCATCAGTGCCGACATAAAGAAGATCAGGATCTAGCGGTGACTCAGCTATATTTGCAATGGTGTTAAAATTAGACATTGCATAGAGATCGAAGCCTGAGTTAACTGACCAGGTTCGATCCATCACCGGCATGTGCATGCGGTTTTGATCTTTGGTCAAATCACCCGAAATCGCACGCCAACTATTGCCTCGATCATCAGATCGCCACAATCGCTGAGATGCATGATATAAACGCTTTGGATCATGGCTTGACACAACTATGGGTGCGTCCCAGTTGAATCTCTCAGCGGGTTCATCCGGTGCCGCTTGGGGCTGAATGAAAACAATTTCACCGGTTTTGCGATGATAACGTGCAAGATTACCCTGTTGCCACTGACCGTAGACTATGTCAGGGTTTCCCGGCTCCGTGGCTGGCTGATGACCATCGCCCCACAGGATCAAAAACCAATCATTGCTCTTTATTCCGTGCTCTTTGGTTGTGCGCGATGGACCTCCTTGAGAGCTGTTATCTTGAGTGCCGCCATAAACATAATAGAAAGGTTCACTGTCATCGACAGCAATCTTGTAAAACTGAGTGATTGGCAGGTTACCTTGAAAACGCCACTTTTTCATATCGTCACGCGTTTCGTAAACGCCACCGTCGCTGCCAACCAACATGAAATTTCTATCTGTCGGATGAAATGCTATAGCGTGATCATCAACGTGCTTGTTTTCAAGGTTGAAAGGCGTCCAGGTTCTACCACCATCATCGCTGTATTTACTGTAGTTACTCACCATATAGATGCGATCGAAACGGTGAGGATCGGCAAACAATTCTTGATAGTAGTGTGGTCCGGTTCCCCCGCCCACTTCATCGGACATCTTCTCCCAACTGGCACCTTGATTAGCTGAGCGGTAAACCCCGCCTTTACGCTGATTTAGCTCGATGGCCGCATACACCACGTCCGGATCAATCTTAGAAATAGCTAGCCCAATTTTACCCATATCCGTTTCTGGCAGACCATTCGTCAGTTTACGCCAGGTCTCGCCACCGTCGTCAGAGGTGTGAATTGCGGAGCCGGGTCCGGTTCCCACATAAGTAGGTAAGGTGCGCTGTCGCTGCCAGGTTGCCGCGTAGAGTTTGTCTGGATTGCTCGAATCCATAACCAAGGAAGTCACACCAGTCCATTCATCAGTTTCAAGAACATTAATCCAGGTCTCACCAGCATCAATGGTTTTAAATAAGCCCCGCTCACCACCTTTTGACCAAAGTGGTCCCTGTGAAGACACCCAAACAGTATTGGAATCCTGTGGATGAACAATGATGTCTGAAATATGCTCAGATTTAGTAAGACCTTTGTTTTCCCAAGTCTGACCACCATCTAGCGAGCGATAAACACCATCACCAAAAGAGATGTGTCTGCCGCCGTTATTTTCTCCCGTGCCCACCCAGATAATGTTGGAATTGCTCGGATCAATGGTGACATCACCGGTTGAGAAAACCGACTGTTTGTCGAAAATTGGTGCCCACGTAATTCCAGCGTTTGTGGTCTTCCACACACCACCCGAACCCACTGCAAGATACCAAATTGAAGGATTTTTAGCGTCTACCTCAATATCAGCAATGCGACCAGACATGTAAGCTGGGCCAATGCTGCGCAGCTTCATAGCAGAGAACAACTCTTCCGTCATTACATCGGACTTATCTTTCTTTGCCGCGCTTATCGAGGTCGACATCAAGGCCGTTAAAGCCACTAAAATAACAAAAAATCGCATATGAAATTTCCTATAGATGGTGCAAAATTTGGTTTTTATTGGGTCGTCGAGGGGTTGACCTACTCCAGAGCAACGGAACACACATCACCGCGTCCCACATTTTCTGTGAGGGTAACACAGAGAAGTCGTTTTTGCATAAACAGCCTTAAACGCAACCTCAAAACAAACACAGAGAACCGCTAGAAAATTCAGCGAAAACCAACGATTGATTCCCTTGAATATCATGTGACTGCACTCAAATATGCCCCTCTCCATCCAACCTGCTGAAGATGGTTGCTACAAAAACGGGAAGAACCTAGAACAAAAATGGTTGTCTCAATCAGTCTTTGATCCCGTGAGCCAGCAAGGTAAACACATACTCTTCGGCATAATCTTTCAGGCGTCCGTAACGTCCACTGTTGGCAAAGTGGCCCGCTCCCATGTTCATACGCATCAACAGAAGATTATTATCGGTCTTAGTACTGCGCATCTTAGCCGTCCACTTTGCTGGTTCCCAGTAGGTTACCCTAGGATCGTTTAACCCCCCAGAAACAAACATCGGTGGATATTCCCGAGCAATTATGTTGTCATAAGGTGAGTAATTTTTAAGCAAGTTAAAGGCCTCTGGACTCTCGATGGGGTTGCCCCACTCCTTCCACTCGGGCGGGGTCAATGGAAGACTGGCGTCGAGCATAGTATTGAGCACATCCACAAAGGGCACTCCCAAATTCACCGAGCGCCACAGTTCGGGAGCCTGAATGACAGCGGCACCCATAAGTTCTCCTCCAGCACTGCGTCCTGAAATCGAAATATTTCCCCCACTGGTATAGTTTTCTGCAGCGAGGAACCTGGCTATATCGACAAAGTCATTAAAGGTATTCTCTCGCTTTTCTAATTTACCATCCAGGTACCACTGATAACCCATCATAGCACCGCCTCTGACATGGGCGATGGCATAGACAAAACCTCGATCGAGCAAACTCAGGCGCAACGTAGAAAACGACGGCGATATTGTAGCGCCATAAGCACCATAACCGTAAAGTAACATGGGTGCACTGCCATCAAGATCAACATCTTTGCGGTACACCAAAGATACCGGTATGAAGATACCATCACGAGAGGGAGCCATCAGTCGCTCAGTTGTGTACAGCGACTTGTCATAGCCACTGGGAATTCTCTGTACCTTGCGGGAATCAAGTTTTCTCTTGTCCAGATGGTAATCAAAGATCGTCGACGGAGTGACCATCGACGTATAACGCAGACGCACGAATGACTGATCAAACTGTGGATTGTTACCAATGTTCAACGTCGCAATGGACTCAGGGAAGTCCACAGTATGCTGATCTCCGGAGTACATTCGGATACGAATCGCATCCACGCCTGATGTACGCTGCTTAATAGCAATGAAATCATCGAACGCTTGAAGATCCATGAGATAAACATCATCTGAACCTTCCTCTATGGTTTGCCAGTGCTTATATTGGGGTTGTTGATCGGATACTTTGGCAAAACGAAAATTTTTGTGTGTGTCGTTTGCCAATATATAAAAATTTCCGTGGGCATGATCCACTGAGAGGGTAAATCCAGCATTGCGATCGACCATTTTAACCGGCTCAGCATAGAAATTATCCGCAGGTAACACATAGGTTTCCTGCACCTCACCTTGGCTACTCACCACTACCAAAAACCTCTCATCACTGGTGAGACCAAAACCCAGAAAATAGCCATCATCCTGCTCAAAGTAAATAGTTTTATCCAGCGCTTGTGGCTCCCCCAGACGGTGAACTACGAGTTCCTTCGCATGCCATCGGTCCACCTCTAGACGCGCATAAACAAGGCTCTTGCCATCGCCGCTGAACTCAATAGAGCCTTGAACATCCTCGAGTTTATCAGTCAAATAATCGCCGGTATTTAAATCGACAATACGCAACTGGTAACGTTCATCACCCTCGGTATCAAAGGTGTAAGCAAGCAAGTTGTTATCTGGACTGACTCGCCAATCGCCAATGACAAAATAGTCATAACCTGCCGCCAGTGCAGACTCGTCTAAAATGATCTGTTCTTCTCCTGTTTTTAGATACTTGCGACTGTAGGTTCTGTAGTCATCACCAGGACGAAAATACCAGCGATACTGATAATCATTTTTAATGTAAGGCACCGATTCCTCAGTTTCATCAGTCCGTCCCTTGAATTCCTCAAATACCGTATCAACAAGTGCTCTATTAGGCTCTAAAAAAGCCGCGTAATAATCGTTCTCCTCGGTGAGGTAATCCAATACAGGCTGATCGTCAATCTCAGGGTATCCCTGATCTTTGAGCCAAAAATAATCATCCGATAAGGTCTGACCATGGTAGGTGGCTTGGTGAGGGTGCTTTGCGGCTTCAGGTGCTGGAATGGAGAGCTCCTGAAGACGTGAAAAATTGGCTGGATCTGATCCCACAACAACCTCCTTCTTTTCTGAGTTACAAGCCACCAAAAAAGCCATTGATATGAGTATCAAGTACTTGCCTGACATAGGTTTCTCCATTTTGAATTAAAAAAATAACTTGAGACAATCGCTGTTATTTTTACTTGAAAATTTTCCTTAGTGAGTCAATCAAAGAGGTTCTGTTAGGCACATAACGCTCACAGATGAAGCGTCGGCATCGCTGGAAAAGCGTTTAGAGTAGTAACAAAAAATCAATACCCAGGAGAACAAACATACCGCGAACCATTAGCTTGGTCTTTTTATCGAGCTCAGCATAGGCGTTTTTTAACTGATCAATTTCCTCTTTAGCCAGATCGCCACCCTGCTTAATCTGAATGGCGCTGTTGGCTATGAGAGCTGCAGACGCTCCGGCAGAAGCGCTCGCGAACTTTTTAATGAAGTCCCTTCGTCCCTCTAATGTTGCAGTAGGCTGCATTGTTGTCTCCAAATAGCGGTTGCCGAAAACAGTAGTGATGTAAATCGTAACGCAAAAATAACTCCAGTGCCATTATCTCACTTCAATTTCTATAACCTCTGAGATCACCGGTGGATCATGGGGAATATGTACCTGATTGCCCAGAATCAACTGCAACCGATGCTTACCTGGTGGCAATTTGAGGCTGGTGCTAGTTTGACCTTTTCCAAAATGAAGAACCTGATCCGATGCTGGTAGTGGCGCATTAAGGTTTGGTAGTTGGTCAAGGTTTATCAACAAATGGTGGTGCCCCGAATTTGGCGTTCCTACACCTGCGGGCGCCACTTGCATACCCTTTAGCCCAAATACAACGGTGATCTGCTGATTTTCATCACGATCAATAATATCGCCATTTACAGGCTTAATGAAGTAGACAGCCGCATCATCAGGTGCTGTCATATTTGGCATTTGTGCGTCTACAGAATACGCTGATAGGACAGATACTACACAGACTAGAAGTTGAAATAATCGAAGCATAATTTGTTTACTCAATTAGCTAAGTAATAAGCTAACCCAATCTGATGAAAAAAACTATCCCACTGATCCTCTATTATTTATAAAACAATAGCAAATCATTTCGCAGTGACATCAATCCCAATCCCTTAAGTTGTTGTTATGTATTCTGTTGTATTAGCAAGTTTTCGGATACCATAAAGACTAATATAACAATACCAAGATTATCCTATGCTAATTCTTCACGGTTTTGCCATGTCCAATTATTACAACATGGTCAAGCACGCACTGATGGTAAAGCACTGCGACTTTACCGAGAACAAAGTTTATCCACAAACAGAAGACATTCTGGCGATCACTCCCACCGGAAAAGTACCGGCAATTACCACCGAAGAGGGATCAAATCTTTCTGAAACCTCAGTCATACTCGATTACTTGGAAGATTTACACCCAGAGCCTGCACTCTACCCTTTGACTGTGGACAAGCGGGCCAGAGTCAAGATGCTTATTAAAGTGACCGAGCTCTATCTTGAGTTGCCGTCACGTCGGTTAATGAAGGATTACTTTGCAAGACAAGAGCCCGACGCAGTGATGGCCAATGAAGTAAAAACATCCTTTATTAAGGGCTGCGAGATCATTAATCAGATGACTGATATCGAACCCTATTTACTTGGCGATCAGCTGTCCATGGCTGATATTTTTATGTATTACGCGCTGGTAATCCCATCCATGGTGGGGCCCAGATTAATAAACTTTGATCCAGTGGCTGCGGTAGAGGGCTTGGCAAACTGGCACAATCTTATGTCTGACTGCCCAATTTCAAAGAAAATTGAGACCGATAAAAGAGAAAATGCACCAGAATTCATGGCCAAGATTGGCGCTCGGTAGAATGACTATTTAACCGATCTAAAAAACACAGGGGTGGCAATAAAACAAAGCGCGCTCAGTCTGTTTGCTTGGGCTTGCTTAGTCCGGCTATCCTCAGAGTGAATTGCCAAAAAGTCATAACTGATGAGCTAGATAGCGGACCGAAGCTGACGTTCAATGCCTGTTAGAGATATTTACCGCAGCATTTTTTGAATTTTCGACCATTGCCACAGGGACAGGGGTCATTGCGCCCAATTTTTGGTTGATGGCGCACAAAGGGATCAGACGGACCGCAACAACTGGCTTCTGAGCAGCAGGATTGCTTCTCAGCGGCCAGGTCTGACTCAACGGTTTGATCATCATCTCCTACCATAGCCACAGGATTATCCTCGTTATGATTCAGGCATTTTAGACGAGTGGTGTTCGATAATCACCCAGCCATCACCTTGTCGATGATAGACAAAGGTATACCTTGCTTGTACCTCTGTTTGATCGTCAAAGGAAAAAGTATAGACACCTGAATTTATCGCCAAATGATCAAAAACACGGATATTGGATTGATCAATTTTACCACTGGGACCTTTGGCGACGAAATCGACAAAGTAACTTTCAATCTCTTGAGGGTTATGGCGCACCTGATTAGACACCGTGGGCAATAAAATCGCATCAGACGCGTAGAGCGCCACAACTTTGCTGGGATCTCGACTTTTGAGTGCCGCATTCCAATCATCAAACAAAGACGCAATTACTGTTTCGCTCACTTCAAATAACCTCTGCTAAATCTTACTCATACAGCTCCGGCGGCATAATCAACCAGAGCTCTTCAATATTATAGACGTTAGCGGAATTTTTGATCCACCGCCACAGCGTCATGGGCGTGCAGACTCTCGCGGTGCTGTATCTTGAGCCAGTAATCAGTAACAGACTGCATACCCTCTAAACCCAACTTCACTCGCTTGGCCGCATCTTCACAAAACATAAGATTCTCCGCATTCAACCGGGCAAACTCTTGTTCATCGCTGCGCTTGACGGCAGTTTGAACAGGGGTGCCAATGAGGTTTTCAAGCTCAACCACCAATGAGGGTAAATGAGGCCATTCATTTGTTCCCAGCACCATTTTTATATAGGCATAGGATCTCTGGCTATGAGGTGTAGCGACAGAACCGGCCTGCGACTGCACCCACTCCATCAACTCACCCTTTTCCACCGTTGAATCGGGGAATTGCTGATTAATCGCATTGGCGTAAAGCTGTCGTGCCAAGGCTGCGGAACAAGGGCAGGTACTGGAATACGGAATAGTAACTTCCAACTCACAACTCAATTGGGTCCCATGCAGTTCAGCGCGCAGAACCACAGGGTAAGTCTGGAATCCAATCTCCCCACTTAGTAGTGCAGGCTTTTTTAACAGCAAATCGAAGCTAAGCTCAATTTTTGCATTTTGACTAATACCTTCCTGAGAGTTAACCATTTCCTCGAGTAAATCATTGATGCTGTTTTGATTACACTCGCGCTCAGCTAATTTATTCAGCGCCAGATGCAGCCGTGACATGTGAATCCCTTTTGCCTCGGGCTTTTCGAGGCTGACAAACACATTAGCTTTGGCTGATAGTTGCTGCAATTTTTCCTCTTGTAATGTCATCGAAATAGGCACGGCAATCTGCTCCATTCCCACCCATTGAAGAGTTGCTGGGCTTGCACTCGCTACATCAGATGTCACATCAGGCATCGGTATTGATAACATAGTCATTCCTAGTTTATCTATTGAAATTTTAAAAAATATCGTTCAGTTTGTAATCGATTCACTCTCTCAAGCGAGGAAGAGCATAATTAACCTCGCCACGAAGGTAGAGTAAAGGGCATTTTAACCTCAGTGAGCACAGCCTTCAGGGCCACTTCGTCGGCACAAACGAAAATTCAGCAAATGCCCAACGGTAACAAAACCAGCGCCCAATATGGTCAGCAGTTTTTCGCCATTTTCCCCCAACAGAGTCTCACCCACCACCAAGGCAGCAACCAGCAACGCCAGGCCAATGACCCCAGATATCATCACATGATAGCGTTTGTGCTGTTTACATCCCAGTGTCAACGCAAACACACTGACAGGTATTACCACTACAATCATCCAGAAGTGGAAAGCTTCATTCTGCAGAAAAAACGCCACTGCACTGGGCAAAAGTACCAACAATGATGGCATGGCCAAGCACTGCATAACACAGAGTATGGAGAGACCTATGGCTAAATTGTCTGTTACTACTTGCTCTTTTTTCATTTTCTCTACCTAGTTTTGTACACTACTTACACGAGACAGTCATCGCAGAGGCCATTCATCTCCAGCTGCGAGGTGATGAGTTTGTAGCCTACATTTGATGCAGCTGAAGTTAAATCTGCAATAAGCGCAGTATCAATGTTAATTTCCTTGACTTTACTGCAGGAGGCACAGATCAAAAACTGAGGTGTTGCATGGGCATGATCACAACTGACATGCGCACAGGCCACATATTTATTGGCGAGGTTAAGCTTATGCACCAACTGCTCACCCTCTAAAAAGGCCAAAATCCGATACACCGACATTGGTGTGATAGCCTCACCGGTTTGCGCCTGATATATGTCAACCAGTTCATAAGCGGACAAGGCTCTTTTGGAGCTAGCCAGTCCTGCCAGAACTAATTTGCGCTTTTCCGTCAAGCGCGACCCATGAACCTTACAGCGCTGTTCAGCGCGACTAATGATTGCATCAATGCTTGTCATAACTCATACCCCAGTGAACCATGTCAATCTAGTGAGTCATTTAGACGCTCATTAACGCCCAATTCTGCTGAGCCCCTACCTACGCCACCATATGATACAGCATAACATAGTATATGGATTAACTTTTTAGCCTATTCTTATCGGCTAAACACTGAAATTAGTCGGCGAAATCTAGCGTCAGCAATACACGACGCTCTCCCTGCTTTAGAGCGGGTGATCGATGAACCAAACCAGCACCTTTGTTATTCGGCCAGGATTCACCTTTAATCAAAGCCACATCACCGCAGCTAAGCTTTTGAATATCACTTTCACACTGATAGAGTCCTGACTCGGCATCGGTAAGCCCAATACTTCCCCGACCTAACTTGGAGCGATCTACCACGTCATGGGGTAACCATTGGGTTGCGCTACCCTTATAGGTACAAACCAATCTACAGGCGACACCGTCAACATGGAATTTTGGACACATTGCTCTATTCAGCACCGTTAAACGCAATCCTGCGCGCTCCAAATCAAACAGGCAACAATACATATCTACGAGCTCGGCCATATCTTCAGCCAATGGCTGATACTCTGGTGAACCTAGGACATTGAGAAGCTGCGTCAATGCAGACTCTGGAGAAACAGTCAACAAACTGCTGAAATTCGGGTAAGTATGAGTAAATTGCTCGGTGCAGCTCTCTATACTAGGCACTAGCGTCCTTTGCAGAGCCACAATATTAGTGTCACTTTGATAAATTTCAGTGAGCACTCTGGTATCAAAGCCCCGCACAAAACGTCGTGTGTCTGCAACTGAATTTGATACACCTTGCGCCGATTCCATAGTTAGGGAAGTCATGCACTTCTCTCCCAATCGGGGAACGGATCCTCAAGAGTTTGCCAGTAGGCTTTTCCAGCCAACAATTCCTGTTCATCTAACAGACACTGATCAAGCTCTTGAATGATACCTTTCTGATCGAGATTTTGACCGATAAAAACCAACTCTTGTCGCATATCGCCAAAGGGTTCCACCCATTTTTCTGCAATAGACTCGAGATATTCTTCATCATGTGGCCAGTTTTCCTTGGGAACCGCTTTCCAGAACATTCCGGCAAAACCATAGCGGGCAATACCACCCGCTTGACTCCATTGACCTGCAAACTCCGGTCGAGACGCCAACCAAAAATAACCTTTAGAGCGGATCAGTTTGCCGTACTTTTCTGTGTTGTGCAGAAATCGATGAAACTTCGCCGGATTAAAAGGACGGCGTGCGCGGTAGGTAAAGCTGGCAATACCGTACTCCTCTGTCTCCGGCACGTGCTCTCCTCGCATCTCTTTCAACCACCCCGGTGATTGCTGTGCCCGATCAAAATCAAACAGGCCAGTACTCAATACTGCGTCAACACTGACTCGACCATGGTGAATAGGGATAATTCGTGCGTGAGTATTTAGTGTTTGTAAAATTGCCGATAACCGGCTTATATCTTTGTGATCGGCTAAGTCAGTTTTGCTTATCAAGATGACATCGGCAAACTCCACCTGATCGAGCAATAAATCGGACACACTGCGCTCATCCTCCTCGCCCAGGGACTGGTCTGTATCTTGTAAATATTTAGCTTCGTCAAAATCTTTTAAGAAATTTACTGCATCAACTACTGTCACCATGGTGTCCAACTCAGCCACGTCAGACAGAGAAACACCGTCTTCGTCAGCGAATGTGAAGGTTTCAGCAACGGGCAATGGCTCGGAGATACCGGTAGATTCAATCACCAAATAGTCAAAACGGCCCTCCTTTGCCAATTTTGTCACCTCTTCCAACAAATCCTCGCGCAAGGTACAGCATATACAGCCATTGCTCATTTCCACTAGCTTTTCTTCACTGCGATTAAGTGAAACATCACTTTGCACAATGGTCGCATCGATATTGATCTCACTCATATCATTGACAATAACCGCTACTTTTTTCCCCTCACGATTATTGAGTATATGGCTTAATACCGTGGTCTTTCCTGCACCGAGAAATCCAGATAACACAGTGACAGGTAGCTTTTGTAATTGAGACATAGTGTCGCTCTTGTGGTTGAAATACCCACCAAAGTATACCGAAAAAAAGATTATAATGATACGTTGTATCATATCTTCAAGTGGAAAATATCGGAAGGGTTTGGCCTGTATCCTGTTCGCTATAACCTAGTCTTGAGACGCTGCGCCGGCGCCCTGACGTCGCGGATCTGAGGCGCCAAATGTGCCATTTTTAGGGGCGCGTTGAATGCTTTGCGTGGAGCCCATAATGCGCGGCTTGCTCCCCACCACATGCCCCATAGCTTGTAAAAGCTGAAGCGTATCGGCGGATAACCCAGATTCATAGACCACCCGGTCGGGCAACCACTGATGGTGAATTCTCGGTGCTGCCGATGCCTCGGCAATACCCATGTCAAACGTCAAAACATTGAGGATGATTTGCATCACAATAGTAATAATCGTGCTGCCGCCGGGACTGCCAGTCGCTAACAATGGCGCACCATCAGCATCAAAGACAATGGTTGGCGTCATAGACGACAGTGGCCGTTTCCCCGGCTCGATGGCATTGGCAACACCACCAATCAAACCGTAGCCATTGGGCGATCCGGGCTTGGCAGAAAAATCATCCATCTCGTTGTTCAACAAAAATCCCGCACCGTCAACGGATATACCGTTGCCGTAAGAAAAGTTTAACGTAGTGGTGGTACTGACTACATTCCCCCACTGATCCCAAGTGGAATAGTGCGTCGTTTCGACGGATTCTTTTTCCGCTAACCGTGCGCCTCGGGTTAGAGAATCAGGATCTATACCAAGACCTGGCTTTACGTCACTTGACAGACTGGCTTTCGTCAAATCAATTGTCTTGCGCAGTGACGCCGCGTATTTCTTATCAACTATTTGCCCGACAGGTACAACAAAATAATCTGGATCACCCAGATAGGCACTGCGATCAGCATAGGCCCGACGCATCACTTCCACCAACCGATGGATATAAGCCGCGCTGTTGTGACCCAGTGCTTGCAAGTCCCAACCCTCCAGCATATTCAGCATCTGTACCAAATGAACACCACCACTGGAGGGCGGGGGCATAGCACAGACCTTGTTTTGATGGTATCGACCGCAAACGGGCTCACGACTGACCACTTTGTAATTGTTTAGATCCTCCTGCGTTATCAAGCCACCGGAGCGCTGCATCTCCGCGACAATGAGGTCAGCTGTTTTTCCTTGATAGAAGCCCGCGCGACCATCAATGGCGATGCGCTTGAGCGTTTCTGCTAAATCTAGCTGGCGCAGAATGTCACCAGGTTGATAGGCACGTCCATCGGGCTTGTAAAAATATCTCCTCGACGCAGCATTGTTGCTCATCCGTGATAATCTTGAGACGAGAGAAGACGAGAGATCAACTGTCACCTCAAACCCCTCGGTAGCAAGCTCAATTGCCGGTGCAATAACATCGGCGAAATCTAAAATACCATAGTTGTCATGGGCGTGAAGCAAACCCGCAACAGAGCCTGGTACACCGGATGATGCAATACCGAACCAAGCCTTTTGATTATCCACCTCACCAGCTTGATTTAAAAACATATCTCTGCTCGCCGCAGCTGGAGCCATCTCACGGTAATCCAACGCAGTAGTTTTACCTTGTTCGGCGAGATGAATCATCATAAAGCCACCACCACCGAGGTTACCCGCTCTCGGAAGGGTAACTGCCAGTGCAAACCCTGTGGCGACGGCAGCATCAATTGCATTACCACCACGATTCAAGATATCAGCACCAACTTGACTGGCGAGCATCTCTTGCGAAACAACCATACCTTTTTTACTATAGACTGGGTGAAATCTTGCGCTGGGATCAATAATTGCCGCTTCTTTTGCATTGGGAAAGGAGGCCGATAAAAAAAAGCTGGCTACCAAGCAAACCTTTATTTTTGTCACCACCATGGAGAGAATCCGAGGTAATTTATTCATTGTATGTCTCCTGCCACCCTGCGGTGAATTCTTAACAATCCAGTCTACCAAGTCATAATTAATCAACATAGACTTTTTCCAACTGTCCCGGCAAGTAACCCCTCTGACATGTAAGAACAGCGTTCATTTTTATACTTTAATCACCTGGACATAGAAGCAGGCGTTGGAGCTAATTGACACTTAAAACAAAATATTAAATTTAAAGTGAATACTCACTTACGGCAAGAACCCCAATAATTATAACCGGCAAATTTTGGTGTACTGGGAAGGTACATCTCATCCATAGTATCGATCGTCAGTCCTGCAGATCGGATCAATTTAGGAATATCTCGATTAAGATGACAGCCACCGGCAATCATTCCCCACAGAGGATCAATGCGCCCCTGCCATTTAGCCACAGACTGATCCGGCGCCAAACCATGTTCACAAAACAATATCTTACCTTCAGGCTTAAGTACACGGCGCATTTCTTTGGCTGCACGTACTGCATCTGGAATAGTGCAGAGTGTGTAGGTCACCAGCACTGTATCCACATGATCATCTGGTAAGTCAATTGTCTCGGCACTGGCAAGAACAAATTCCACACTTAAGCCTAATTCAGCCGCAGTTTTTTCGGCCATAGCGTTGAGTTCAGGAGAGGGATCGAGTCCGATTATTCTAGTTACTTTATCACCACTGTAGTAAGGTAAATTAAGACCGGAACCTATACCAATTTCAAGAACCACACCCTCCGCATGGGGAACTATTTTCTCACGTTGATAGCGAACTGGTTTACTACCACAGGCACAATTTAAGACACTGGGCAAAATGTATTTGTCATAAAATCCCATACTCAACCCTCTCAGTAGACGTCGCTTACACTAGATCGATAGCATAATCGCTCAGAATTGACAAAGGTACAACCTGAAGTGCCTGTTGGTTTGTACGCTTGATATAGACCCTCGGAGCCACTCCAGCTTGATGAGCCTCAAGCCAGCGCGATGCACACAGGCACCAAGCTTGGCCAGCAACAAGCCCAGGAAACTCAACCTCCGGTCTCGACGTCACCAGATCATTACCTTGAGACAACGAAAAATCAAGAAAGCTGTCTGTAATTAGTGCGCAGATTGTGTGAGATCCAGCATCGTAGCGAGAAGTATTGCAATAGCCATCACGAAAGTAACCTGTGACAGGATGACAACCACACTCTTCGAGCGGCTCACCCAAAACATTGATTTGTGCTGACATACCTTAGCCCGCTGAAACCGTTTGTGCGGGACAGTAACGCGCTAAAAATTCTTCATGGGAAGGTAACTGCTTGACCACCTGATCAACAGATATCTTCAAGCTAAGTAAAAAGCTCTCTAACTCACGTTCACTCATCATGTTGACTATGGGATGATACTGCTCGGGCGTAAGACCCTGGCCTAACATAACTTGAGTCCAGCTATTTTCCGCAAAGACATCACCTTCTCCGTGAAACACTCGCCCGGATTGCTTAAATAAATCTAGTCGATGAGACAGTGTCTCTGGAATATCCATGGTTCTACAGTGACGCCAAAATGCTGTGTCATCTCGCTCGGTCACATGGTAGTGCATGATAATAAAATCACGGATGAAGTAGTACTCATCGCTCATCTGCCGGTTAAACTCGTCTCGATCTGCATCTGTGATACCCTGTAACGGGAACATTTGCATCAGTCGAATAATACCTCGCTGGATCAGATGAATACTGGTGGATTCTAAAGGCTCCAGAAATCCTGCCGCCAAACCCAGAGATACACAATTCTTATTCCACTGCTGTCGCCGTTGACCGGTGCGGAATTTAATCACTCTCGGCGTGGTTAAGACCTCACCTTCAACATTGTCGAGTAATATCGAGATAGCTTCATCCTCACTCAAATAGTCACTACTGTAGACCATTCCATTGCCAACTCTCGACTGTAGAGGAATACGCCATTGCCAACCAAAATCTCGGGCAATGGATCTGGTGTAGGGAATTGGCGGTGCCACTGATGCGGTTTGCACCGCCACTGCACGATCGCAGGGTAACCAATTTGACCAATCCTGGTACTCAGTCTGAAGTGTTTTTCCGATAAGCAAGGCGGCGAAACCGGAACAATCTACGAAAAGATCACCAGATACCGACAGGCCAGATTCGAGAACAACATCAGATAAGTCCCCGGATTCATGCTGATTCACCGTAACAATCTTACCTTCAACACGCCGGACACCATTCTGCTCTGCCATTCTCCGCAGAAATTTAGCGTAGGCACTGGCATCCAGGTGATAGGCATAATTCAGTGCATTCTGCTTTAACAAGCCAAACTTATTTGCTTTAGCTGCCATCAGCTCTGGCGAATAGTGACTGTATTCTTCGCTAATTCCAAGAGATTTACCCTTGAGCCAAAAATGCTGAAATCCCGCAGCCCAACAGGATTTACCTGTGTAGCCGAATGCATGTATATAGTCTTCACCCAACTGCTTCCAGTTTTCAAAGGAAATTCCGAGTTTGATGGTTCCCTGAACTTCGGCGAGAAATTTCGCCTCATCAATTTTAAGCAACTGATGCAAAGCAAAAAAGGTTGGTATGGTTGCTTCGCCGACTCCGACAGTGCCAATTTCATCGGACTCGATCAACGTAACGTCAAGATCTCGACCTATGAGTTTTGCCAAAGAGACAGCGCACATCCAACCGGCGGTACCTCCACCAACCACGACCACTCGTTTAACCTTCTGACCTGTCAAATTAAATCCTCCACCATAACCGACTATTATCTTAGCTTGTCAACGATCACACTGCGTATCTGTTGAGCTGTACCTTCGTCCATAGGATTCAAAGCCCCTCGCGCGGCCTCGGGTATATGCTCAAAATGTTCTCGCTTCGGATTGAACACGTAGTGATCAAACAAATTCTTCCATACGGCCCGTTGCTCATCGGGCAAATCACGCAAGCCAACCATAGCATGTTGCAAGACACTCAATGGCGGACCCATATAAGAAGGTGTATTACGCCACCAATAATTGACCAACACATTGACCGGATCTAGCGCTTCCACATGATGCCACCACATACTGGGCACTAAAATTGCGTCACCGGGCTCAAGGTCGGCGACTTGAGCATATTTCAATGCAGCTTTAAACCGCGGGAACTTAACAAAGTCCGGCTGGGCGAAATCCACCATACTAATCGGTTGACCTGCCGGAGTGAAATCCACGGGACCCACATAAAGGTTCTCTAACTGCTCAGGCGGAAACAGGGTGAAGCGACGATGACCCGCGACTGAGCAAGCTATATTGGTGGGAAAATCATAATGCGCCGCCACGCGACTTTGATTACCAATCCACAGGGAAGCCAAAGGTGCCTGAGCATGCAGATTAATATCATTTTCAGCTCTGAAGCCTGGCAACCAATTATCAATATTTGTCGAACCGACGTATATCATTGGCGGCCTCTCTTCAGACTGATACTGCTCGAGCCTATCAAATACTTCATCTAGGAGGAGCCGACAATAATCAATATTGAGAGATTTACAATCCTCCGAGTAGAAAATTCGCCCTCTAATGCTCGGGCCTCCGACCATTGCTGTCAAAGCCTTGCCACTGTCAAATTGACGCAGATAGTTAATCGCATGACCATAGGATTTAGCTGCTTCTTTCACCATCGGCCAATGAGCAACCAAACCCTTGAGCACCACTGGCTCGGTTGCATTCAGGAGGTCATGAGACAATTGATGGGAATCAACATCTCTGATCTGCTTCACTCTTGTGTCAACCTTGGTCATCGATGACTATCCCTGACGAAACCAAATAAATTTTACGGTTATTATTCAACAGCACTCTTTTTTTCCACTATGGGGCGAAGGCGAGCGTGGGAAGCCACGGCCATAAATATAGCCTGAAGAAATCCTTGCTTGTTTAAAGACTGCAATGTGCTGCCATCTAATTGATACAAGTTGGTCTCTTTAATGGTATAAAAACCGGTCAACTGATTCCGCGTTCCATTTCTGAGCGTCACCTCGAGCGTGAATGCTTCAAGAAGATCATGCTCCACAAGAGTCTGAATGAATCCTTTATTGTGCTCATGTCCCGCATGGATGGATTCCAAAATACTTATCATCTCAGTCAAATAGGGTGATGCCGAGCCATCATCATAAAATAACCTCTCCCCATCACCCTCTGCCACACGCGGATTATCCATATCTATAGAGACCACCGGCCTTCTACCATCAGGTTGTTGATCATCGGCTTGGAAACCAATTAGAAATGGATGCCTGCGCATAGACATGGGAATGTATGTGGCATCCCATCCGTCATCAGTAAGAAACAAATTTTCCTGTTGTTCCAGACCAAAGAGCGCCACGGGATAGAAACTTCCCGATTCCGCGTCTTTACAAAAAAATATCGGATAACATGATTGAATATCACGGAATTCAGCAGGGAATGTCATGGCATGCATCACATTATCACCATAGTGCTTGCCACGAGTAGTGATCACACGCACTCCATTGTGTATATCTTTATTAAGTACTTTGTAGTCAGTCATAAAACTCGAATTCCGATTATCCCCATTGGTGTTCCTATTCTATATCCTTTGTAGACCATGGATGTGGATTTTATTGATCAACTCCCTATTCGAAGGCATGGTGGAAACAAGTTGTTGTGTTTGCTTGGCATTTTCCGAAAATAAAGCCTCCGCATCTCGACTAAATTCAGCATCACTTTTTCGATAGGTAGTGTGTGCCTGAGTGACAAATCCCATACCGTAGAGCACGTACTGATAACTTGCTGAGGGGAACATTTCGTCCACATGAGTGGTATCGCGATGCCAGGGGCTCTGCCAACGCCACAGTTCAAGTAGTTCCACCAATGCACTGGGAATAGAGCTGATATCGACATTGTCTCGCCAGTAATCACTGTCTGATCGCTGGCTAAGCACATAATGGAGTTTTAGGAACTCAATAATTTTGTTCCATCGATAAAGAAATTTATCATTAAATCGTGTCGCAACGGCGTCCATCACTTTTCTATTGCTGGGAAACTGTTCAGCGATCATCGCAGCGGACAATTCCACCAATACCAGAGCTGAAGCTTCCAGTGGCTCTATGAAACCTGCTGACATACCAATGGCAACACAATTTTTGTGCCAAAACTTTGCTCTGTGCCCCGGATTAAAACTAACTTTTCTGAAGGAAGTTGATTTTGCTATCTCTTCACCGGCAGTGGCGGCAATGTAGGACTGCAGCGAGTCAGCCACCTGATCGTCTGTGGTATGCGCACTGGAATACACATGCCCAACACCACGCCGGGTCGGCAGCCCTATGTCCCACACCCAACCATAGGGCTGAGCACAAGAAATAGTACTAGAGGCAATGGGATCCGATTCATGCCGATAAGCTACTTGAGAAGCCAACGCACTATCGTTAAATAAAAACTGTTTCTTCGAGCAAAAAGGAATATCAAAATGCTCACCCAACAGTAGTGCTCGGGTACCACTACAGTCTATGAAAAGATCACCGTGAACATCACCATGGGCATCGGTGACCAAAGAGGCAATGTCACCATTATCTTCTGAATTCACGGCGACTACGTTGGCCATCAGATGAGTCACACCCAGATTTTTTGTACAGTGCTCAGTTAATAACTGTGCAAATTTGGCGGCATTAAGGTGGTAACCGTAATTAACATTAAAGGCGTATTCCGGTGTTGATATTTGTTTCGGTGCCAAATTTTCGAACATCAACCGATTCTGTGCCGATACCGCCTCGGCGAAAGAAACCTTATCTCTAAAAGGCTGCCATTGCATGGCCAAATTAGTTTCAGCATAACCTCTGGGTACCGTAAACGGGTGGGTATAAGAATCACTGCTGCCGGTTTTCCAATTTTGAAAAAGTGTGCCCTGTTTAAAGCTAGCATCGCAGGCAGTGATAAATTCAGTTTCAGAGATACCAATCTTTTTCAGCGTGGAACGCATCGACGGCCAGGTGCCTTCACCAACACCGATGGTGCTTATGTCAGGGGACTCAATGAGGATAACTTCCACTGAGGGCAGTGCTTGGTTACCGCTGGGCGCACAGTGTTCCGCAGCCAGAACCCCAGCTGTCAACCAGCCGGCAGTGCCTCCACCAACTATAACGATACGATTAATAGATTGATTTGACATCATAGTTTCACGACAACTCAGATACCTTGTATATGACCCCAACGTGATTGACACAACAAGTGCCTGCTCAATTCAAAGCCTGGTGTTAATTTCCAATATCGACTCAGTATCATACGATAGAAACAAAGAAGCCGCTCAAAATTAAGCGGCTTCACTGCGTGCTATAAGGTAGTGTTTCTTAAAAAAGTTTATACCTGATCGCCAGATCATAGCGAGCTCCGCCCTGAACTGCTTGTAGCACTTGGTCTTCTGACAGACCGTAAACGTGCGTGGTCTCCTCGGTAATATTCAAACCAGAGGCATAGATGGTTATATTTTCATTGAGTTCATAAGTAACACCCAAATCAAGCTGACCATAAGCCTTGACGTGGGTCGGGTTAGTTGTCGTACCCTGCCCTTGACCAACACCCGCGAGAAAATCATCCCGCCAGTTGTAAGCCAGTCTCACTGATAAACCGTCTTTATCATAAAAACCCACCAAGTTGGCCGAGTCACTTAATCCTTCGAGGACGAACTGACCCTCGAGGGAATTCATGTAGTCGTAACCGACGTCAGCACTGGCAAAGGTAGCATTGGCGATAAACCCATAACCGCTGTCACCGAAATTGTGTTGCAGATTAATCTCGACACCATCGACACTGGCTCTCTTCTGGTTGACTGGCTCCGTAACCTGCCACAGGACGCTTGGATCACCGGGAGCTCCGTATATGGTATCTCCGTCAACGTACTCACTGTCCTGATAGTTGTCCAAAATAAATTGACCAATCTGCGTATACTGACTTGGGTCGATACCACTTTCAGCCACCGCCTGATCCCAGAGGGCACCTCCGATGATATTAGGGATGTAACCCAAGTCCCGCAGGCTGACACCAGATCCAATAAACTTGTCTACGTCCTTGTCAAAGTAGCCAACAGAAAAGTAGCTACTATCTCCGTAATACCACTCGGCGGACAGATCTATATTGGTCGATTCAATCGGTTCTAAGTCTGGGTTACCTGATGCCGCAGCTGGTGGTACCCCTGGATAGAATTGCGAGCTGTTCGCTACAAGCCCGCCTTTAATGTCGCCATAACTTGGTCGCGTCACCGTTTTACTAAAGGAGGCTCGCAAAATAACATCATCAACCACCTCAATATCAAAATCTATCACTGGCAAGAGGAAATCGTAGTTACCCTTGGAGCCATAGACGGCGAAGCTTCCATCGGCTGATGTAACATAAAGCTCATTACCTGCCTTAGACCAGCTACTACCGGTGTATTCGGAGCTCACTGCCTCAGAGTAAACGTCGGTTTCCTCATAGCGCAAACCGACATGTAAATTAACCGGCATATCCGAAAGTTCTGTGCTCAGATTGTAGCTAATGTAAGCCGCAGTGGATTCTTCCAGCGTGTAAATATTGTTAAAGCCATTGACATTACTGCCTGACCACTCCGTGGATGCACAATAACCAGTACCACAATCACCCGTGGCTTCGTAGTCATCTCCACTGGCCACATAAGCAGCCTCACCAGCCGCAATTAGATCCTCGAGTGACGCTGTGAAGAATTCAGTTTGCAGATCGGGATGGTCACTGCCTGACAATTCATCGAATTGACCATCAATGCTTGAGCGAACAACAACATCGGCTAGATCTCCTGGATTGGTAATTCCACCCCAATTGTTTAATTGAACAAAGTTAGACACCGATCGGTTGGCAACTTCTGAGATCTGAACACCGAAATCAATACTTGCTTCATCGGAGAAATCCCACGTGCCGCTGATTTTAGTTTGCTCCAAATCCATCTTTGCAGCATCGTTGCTGAACGTACTTCCTGTAATGATCATGTCATTCTTATACATCGGTCGATTAGCTTCACCACCGGAATTCAAATCCAACACCATCACTGGCATTTCACTACCAGTTATGATGGTCTGGCCGACTTTGTTAAATGACGCCATAGTAATTAGCGCACTGGTTCCATAAGGCCCATTGGCACCTGTCTCTGCAGATGAGTCATGCCAATCTAAATTAAGGTTTAGTTCGTCATTGACCTGCCAGTCGAGGTTAAGACCTAGGGATTTATTAGTGTTAGTGCGTCCGTCTTCACCTGTACCCATAGCGAAATCGGCATTATCAACCACTTCACTGTAGAAAACTGGGCTGGAAATTGGTCCCGCAGTCCACTCGCTCGATTGAGATACTGCAGCGGTATTCGAGAACCATGCTGACATGTCGCTGTAGGAGCGCTCGAGATCAAATTCAGATTGAATGTAATCCACAGTCATCGTCACCGAATCCGATGGAGCCATCTGCAACACCACCTGATTGTTTGTTCTCTCGCTTCGGTACTCGGCGATGTTGTAAGCCATCGACTGAGGAAGAGAATAATTTGAGTCAGCTGTGGTTGGCCGGTTCACTTGGTTTTCATCATTTGCAAGCTTTGCATCCTTCGAACCACTGGGAAGAATGTCGTCACCGGGTCGGGTGTACCATCCGCCTACACTGGCTCCATTAACGCCGTTATTGCGCTCTTGACGGCTAGCAATAATAGCTATACCGATAGTGTCGTCAGCAAAAGTATCCATGTAGATGCCAGAGAATTCAGGGGTATATTCATCGCCGGCTCGGGTCGAAGTATCGTTTACTGCCTTGATACCAAAACTTGCGGTGGCATCCGCTTCCAGTGGTTTTGGCGTGGAAATATTAATAGTGGAACCCACACCCCCAGACGGAACATCTGCTCGCCCTGTTTTGTAGACCTGAACACCGGCCACGCCCTCTGAGGCCAGATCACCAAAATCGAAAGATCGGCTTTCACCGTAGTGAGTCGGCATTTGACGGCCGTTTAGGGTTACTAGATTGTATTCAGGTCCAAATCCTCGCACCGTAACCTGACTACCTTCACCGCGTTGCCGTGAGATAGAAACACCGGTGATTCTCTGAAGAGACTCAGCTAGGTTAGCATCAGGGAACTTACCAATATCTTCAGCGGAGATCGCATCAACGACCCCGGTGGAATCTCTCTTGATATCCATTGATTGCTTGAGACTGGCGCGAATACCGCCTTGTACAATTATTTCCTCTATGACAGCACCGCCTTCCTGGGCAAGCGCGGGTGTCGAAACACCTACCAATGCCAGAGCTACGCTAGATGAAAGCAAACTTTTTCTGAATACCATGTTATGACCCCTGAGATTTATGTTCGAACTACTTATTATGTGTAAGGTCTTCGGCGGCATTAACAACTCAAGCTCGTTTGTGCCGCAAATTTGACCCGATTGTAAGAGTAAAACACTAGGCTCCGTCAAACCCCCAGTTTGAGATTAAAGGCACTAAATATGAGATAAAGTGGCGTATTTTTCACCGAAGTGTAAAAATACACCGGATTGCCAAATAACCGCCACTGAAATTGTTAAGAATAACAGCGGTATGAAGAATTTTTAACCTTGTTTGAAGAGATTAGGCGTCCCGACCAAAATCTTCTTCAATGCCTGTTTTATGCCTCTCAGAGCCGAAACGCGAGCAAGATTGGACAACAATGATAACTTTGAAATCGGCAACTAACCGTTATTAGGTGCAGTTTACTCAACAAGAGCTGCCAACTGTCTCAGACCCTAAAAGCTGTCGGTCGCTGAGCTGATCAGGTTAAGTGGAGAATAGTTTCAATAAATCAACTAACATTAACGATTTATAGCTTAAAAAATACATCGGGCCACTTTTATTAGCAGCATCCTAAATTATTTCTCATTTATAATTAATCCTTAAAATTGCCGAGTGAAAACAATGAGAAGATCAATATTTAATGGAGCAGAAAGCGACTCGGACCCTTCAGAAACAAGAGAATGGGTCGATGCCATGAAGGCTCTCACGTCGGTTCAAGGAGCGGAAAGAGCACAGTATATTATGGCTCAACTAGAAGAGGTTATCCGCAATAAAAGTTTTACTGCAAGCGGCAGGCCCTTTTCGGCGTATCGCAACTCCATCCCGGTTGAGCAGCAGGGGGCCTATCCTGGTGATCTTGAACTAGAACAGCGAATCACATCAATTAATCGATGGAACGCACTGGCAATGGTAATGCGAGCGAACAAGGCCTACGGAGGTTTAGGCGGGCACATCGCCAGTTATGCCTCCGCCGCTGAAATAT
This sequence comes from Porticoccaceae bacterium, assembly GCA_964230135.1. Lineage (GTDB taxonomy): Bacteria > Pseudomonadota > Gammaproteobacteria > Pseudomonadales > Porticoccaceae > HTCC2207. The sequence continues at coordinate 37,714 of CAXRFT010000015.1, forward strand.
TTGAAACAGGGTTTAATCATTTCTTTCGCGCAGGCACAGAGTCTCACGGTGGTGATCTAGTATACTTCCAACCGCATTCAGCACCAGGAATCTATGCCCGTGCCTTTTTGGAAGGTCGCTTGTCGGAAAAACAACTCGCTAACTATCGTCAAGAAATCAGCGGTCATGGACTCTGCTCCTATCCTCATCCTTGGCTAATGCCTGATTTTTGGCAGTTCCCCACCGGCTCAATGGGGATAGGACCCATCAACGCGATCTATCAGGCGCGCTACATGCGCTATCTGCAGGATCGGGGACTAACTGAAACAAAGGATCGTCATGTTTGGGGAGTCTTTGGCGACGGTGAAATGGATGAACCAGAGTCTATCGCCGGCTTAACCTTGGCAGCACGCGAGGGATTAGATAACTGCACGTTTATAATAAACTGTAATCTGCAACGTCTTGATGGACCGGTGCGCGGCAATGGACAAATTATACAAGAGTTGGAGAGCCTGTTCATTGGCGCCGGCTGGAATGTATTAAAAGTTCTGTGGGGTTCTGAATGGGATGCTCTGTTCGCAAGAGATTCCGAGCAAGTTTTACTGCGACGGTTCGCCGAAACCGTCGACGGTGAGTATCAAGATCTTGGATCAAAAGACGGTGACTACAATCGCAATAAATTTTTTGATGCAGATCCAGCGTCGGCAGCACTGGTTGCTCACATGACAGATACTGAGATTAATAAATTGACTCGTGGTGGTCACGACCTGCGCAAACTTCACGCCGCATTTACCTCAGCACTAAGGCATAAAGGCAAACCTACGGTGATTCTAGCGAAAACAAAAAAGGGCTTTGGCATGGGCGGCGCCGGAGAGAGCCGCATGACGTCGCATCAAGCAAAGAGCCTAGATATGGATGCGCTCTGCGCTTTTCGTGATCGCTTCAAAATACCGTTGAGCGACCGAGATTTAGAGGATTTAAACTTTTATCACCCAGGAAAAAATAGTGCTGAACTCCACTATTTACAACAAAAACGTCAAGATCTGGGTGGCCCAGTGCCAAAGAGAAGAACATCTTCAAACCCGTTGTCGGCACCAGGGGAGACAATTACCATTCCAAGCGCTGCAGCTTATGCAAAATTTGCCCTACAAGCAGAAGAAAAATCCATGTCCACCACCATGGCCGCGGTTCGCATGCTGAGCGGCCTACTCAAAGATAAAAATCTTGGGCCCAGAGTAGTTCCCATCGTCGCCGACGAGGCCCGAACATTTGGCATGGACAATTTATTTCGACAAGTGGGCATATACTCACCAATGGGGCAGACATACCGACCAGAGGACGCCGATGCCATGCTCTACTATAAGGAGGCAGTGAACGGGCAACTTCTGGAAGAGGGTATCAATGAGGCGGGAGCCCTCTCCTCTTGGGCTGCAGCCGCGACCTCCTACTCAGTGCATAACCAACCCATGCTGCCATTTTATATCTACTATTCCATGTTTGGGTTTCAGCGTGTTGGAGACTTAATCTGGGCCGCCGCAGACCAGCGAGCACGAGGATTTTTACTGGGCGCTACAGCGGGAAGAACGACATTGTCAGGAGAGGGCTTGCAGCATCAAGATGGCAGTAGTCAACTCATAGCATCCACGGTCCCTAATTGTCGAGCCTATGATCCGGCCTATGCCTATGAAGTCGCAGTTATCATGCACCATGGTATGGAACAGATGATGGAACATCAGGTTGATGAGTTCTATTACATTACGCTAATGAATGAAAATAGCGCACAACCAAGCTTGCCAGAAAATGTCTCTGAGGGAATTATTAAAGGTCTTTACAAAATCCAAAGCCATGGTGAAACTAATAGTCCGATGAGTGTTCGCCTATTGGGATCTGGGACCATATTGAAGGAAGTAATCGCAGCCGCTGACCTTCTTTATCGTGACTATGGAATCAGCAGTGAGGTTTTCAGCGCCACCAGTTTTTCAGAACTTGCTCGCCAAGCTCGCATGCTAGAGCGACAGAATCGCTTGATGCTATCCTCAACTGAAGAGAGTCACATCGAAAAATGTTTGCCTGGCGACAATCCAATTATCGCCGCCACGGACTATGTTGTTGCCTTACCTCAATTAATCGCACCCTATGTATCCGCGCGCTTCGTGGCCTTGGGTACCGATGGGTTTGGTCGCAGTGATCAACGGGCAGTACTGCGAGACTTTTTTGAAGTGGATAGCAAGCATATTGTCATCGCAGCCATTGAGTCCCTGGTCAGGATCCAACAGGTGGATAGGGAAGTTTTGAAAAAAGCATTGAATGATCTTTCAATTACAGCATCAGCTGTGCCTCCCTGGCTACGTTAATACTCCGCAGAACTGTTGCGGCCCTTGCTCACGTAAAATAGCCATGGCTGTGCTGAATATTCGCCGTACATAGCTATACCTGACAACCAATCTTTTTTATACTTCGCGCACGCAAAAACCGCGTGTTTCGAAAACCTTGATCCCCTTGTAAGGAAAATATGGCAAAGTTAATCAGCGAGACGGTGACCAGTGTTCACCATTGGAATGACACTCTATTTAGCTTCAAAACCACTCGAGATGCAGGTTTTAGATTTAAAAACGGGCACTTCGTGATGATCGGCCTCGAGCACGAGGGCAGACCTCTGATGCGAGCTTATTCAATTGCCAGCGCAAACTATGAGGATGAACTAGAGTTTCTTAGCATCAAGGTACAGAACGGTCCGCTTACCTCGAAACTTCAGCATCTCCAGCCAGGCGATAAAATCCTCTTGGGTAAAAAACCAACAGGGACACTCGTCACCGACCAAATGCTGCCGGGAAAACATCTGTACCTAATTGGCACCGGTACGGGTCTAGCACCCTTTATGAGTATTATCAAAGATCCTGAGGTATACGAGCAGTTTGACAAAATTATTCTCGCTCACGGTGTTCGCTATATCTCTGAATTAGCCTACAAAGACTACATTGAAAAAGAATTACCCGACCACGAATATTTCGGGGAGTTTGTAAAACAGAAACTCATCTATTATCCACTGGTCACCAGAGAACCCTTTAAAAATACTGGTCGCATCACCGAGGTAATGACCTGTGGCAAACTCTTTATCGATCTAAAGCTGCCCCTACCTAACGTCCAAGATGATAGGTTCATGTTGTGCGGCAGCCCCAGCATGCTAAAAGATATGTGCCAAATTTTGGATGATCGAGGATTTTCTGAAGCACGCAACAGCCAGATGGGCGAATATGTCATTGAACGCGCATTTGTTGAGAAATGACAAATTTTTGCGCATAAAAAAGGCCGCTATAGCGACCTTCTTTGTTTTTCTGACTCCGCTCAGGGCGCGAGGTTAAACACGCCGCGCATACTGTAGGAATGCCCGGGAAACGAGCAAAAGAAGGTATAAGCCTCACCACTCGCAAGTCCCTCAGTGGAAAACGTCAGGCTTGTTTTCTCTCCGCCACCAATGACCGCCGAATAAGCTAGAACCCGATCATCACCAGGTGGCACATAGCTGGCGGCAAGACCTGCGCTCATCCCTGCTGTTGCGAGAGCCTGCACATCGGCAGTTTTTGATAAGACCCAATTGTGCCCCATAATCTTCGCCGGCAACTTACCACTATGGATGAGGTTCACAGTGACTGACTCGCAACTCTTCTCCGCTGTCATTTCAGTGGAACTAAATTTCAAATAATCACCAACTTCCACATCGAAGGAACAGGCCGCCTGAGCCAAATGAGCAAAAGCAAACACAACTGTAAACACCGAAAGTTTCAAAACATTTTTCATAATCACTCCACAAATCAACTCACTAAAATAGTAGGTAACACTACGCAATCCACTCGTCCATAGATCCACAGAAGGATCAAATAGTTGACAGCCATCAATAACCCTTTACTAATGGCCTATCATCCTGCCGACAAACTGACCAAACGGAAATTTAAGCCTATAAACAACCTTGCCAACAATGGATTTAAATGAGTGAGGACGATCACAACAGGACGATGCCAACCGTGGGTTATCTCCCACGAGTGTCACATTGTCAGATCCTAATCGGTGGATTCTCTTGACAATCAGTCCAGCATCATCCGTGTTGACCACCACAACATCACCCACAGCTGGCAACAGTACTCTTCGGGTGAGCAAGAGATCACCCGGCGAGTAAGTAGGCTGCATGCTGTTGCCGGATACGCGAAATAGTTTAAGCACTCGCCAACACGGGCTGAACCACAGCCATAGCTGGTGGGTAAGGTGCTATCACTGAGGTCGTCGCCACCCCCTTGGTAGCCCAAAATATTTCAGCAAATCGATTGACACTAGCCAACAGATTCTCGCCATTCTCCCTCGCAATGCCTTGCTTGCATTTTGAAGCTTGCTGCATGATGGTGTGCACCAACTCATGAACTTCAGGGAACGCTTCAATCTGAGGAGCTTTGAAATAATCACCCCATATGGTTGCCACATCGTGCTTGACAGCAGCCGCATGAGTTTCTTTCTGCTCGATGAGTCGAACCAATTGTGCTGAATCAGAAGCTGAAGTCACGGGGTCACCCAATTCGTGGATCAAATCCAACAATCTGATCACACTCAGCACTGCAATTTGCGCAGTCGCTGGATCATAGATCTTACAGGGGATATCGCAGTGTGCTTGTACGTTAGTTATTCCAAACATGTAAAATTTTCCTGTCTAGTCAATTAATTTTCATTGGAGTGATGTTTATTGTCCGATGTCTTTTGCTCAATACTATTGGTACGCAGTGATCTCAACACAATCATAGTCAGGCCCGAAAGCGCGAGCACAAGCACAAGTGCCTGAGCCAGAACTCCGTGGTCATGCCAAATACCGTTGTGGTCGCCTGTATGAGCAAATACTGCACTCGACACTAGCAGTAATACTACTGTTGATAGAAATTTCATTATCGTTAGTTCCTTGTAATAAGAAGTCTTTATTTATAAGCCCTAGCAGATACACCAAATAACTGCCGATTAACAGGCCAGCAATCAATGATTCGTCCGTTAGCTTGCAACAAAATCATAGTGTTAAATGAATACAAAGACAATCACCCATTTATCAATTATTATCATGGCGGCAAAACTATCTTGTTCTACAACAGCCGTTTCGGATCATAAAACAATCAGTGGCATCACACTCAGCACCAAAATAGCCAACGTCATTGAGACACTAGCGAAATGAAGCAAACGGAAACGGTTTTGCTTACCCTCATCTCTAGCTCTGTTAGTGCTTGGAATTATTACGTAACAGCTCGTCGCTAAAATAATTTGACTTGCGCTGAGCAACATACTAACAGTGTGACCAAGGTAAATTGATAGCACTGCACTAATGAAACCCACGATAGCCAGAAATATAAAAAATTTTGGGAACACCATGCGCAAAAAAGGGCCGGCCTGCTCAGCGGCGAAGCCTTTGAAAATCGTAGGAGCAATGACTGTAGTCTGGAACAGAATTATCCCAATTGAAATACCGCTACACAGAATTATAGCGCTTAACAGCATGACGTTGACGTCCTCAATAGTGGTTTGCTGTGCGATCACAGCAACATGGTTGTGCACTTAAAACAGAGGGCGCGTAATCAAGCCTAGGAGTGCAACAACAGGGTACTTGGTCTATACGTTTAGACCGAGGGTTTTGGTCTGCAATTTCAATTAGGTTAATTTAACAGATTTACGGTTTGCGCCATGCGGGCCAAACTCAAAGGTTGTATTCGCTCGGATACGACAGCCGTCTGTTGTTTAGGTTATTTTTACCCTGATCAGAAGTAAATGCTTAATTATAATGCGCTGTGCATGGATTTTCTCAGAGTAACTGTGTTAGTTCTGTGCAACCTTATCGCACGGATTAAACGAGGAACCACCAACAGAACCATAGCGCAGGTAAAAGCGCCTAAGGATAGCTGTGCAATCAGGTTAGCTGAAGAAGACAAATAGTTTACTGCTGACAACAAAAATCCAGTAAGGCTCGTCCAGGCTGAGAGGTCATTCATAGCAATAATTATCTCCACAATAAGTCTGTTTGTTCTTGCAAGAGTATTTCAGACCCACCGAAAACGAAAAAGTTCCAAAGGATAAGCGATGACAAGCAGAACCTATTTGCATTGCGTAAAAACGGCACCATGCGCTAACGAATTCTATTTAATCCTGCCTAAAATTTCCTTCAATGTTTGCAGCCATCCACACGAAGGCGGCATAGGCTGCCACATTTTGGGCGATATCCGCTGGTTGAATTTTATCCAACGTATCATCTGGTGTGTGATGCAGATCGAAGTAATCCCATCCATTTTGCTTGAGGGTCACCACTGGCATACCCAAGGCTCGTAAAGGTCCCATATCAGGACCTCCGGAGGCATTGTTATCGCCCATCGCTATACCAAGAGGCTCTAGAACTTTTTGCATTTCTCGGCCAATGGACAATTTGCTCTCGTCAAAATTTGTTTCAAAGCGCCAAATTTTTCCTGCACCAAAATCTGATTCCGCACCAACCACATGCTTTGAAATCTGATCTTTGTAGCGCTCTGCATAGGCTCTGGCGCCAACTAATCCCACCTCCTCAGCACCGAACATCACCACCCTGATTGTACGTCTTGGAGTCTTACCCATGGCCATGATCATTTTCGCCGCAGCCACAGTAATGCCGATGCCGGCTGCATCGTCCACGGCACCGGTACCCAAGTCCCAACTATCTAAATGGCCGCCGATGATGACAACCTCATCAGTCATCCCCGGGATCTCTCCAATCACATTACCCGACTGTCGTTCACCGGGAGACGTCACATCCAGCAGCAGCTTGACTTCCACGTCTCCACGAGTCAGAGCGCGCTGAAGCTGATCAGCATCGGGTGGAGAGAGTGCGGCAATTGGCACCTTGTGCACTGAATCTTCGTATTGCATTTGACCCGTGTGCGGAAAACGATGATGGTCAGTTCCCACCGAGCGAATAAGTGCCGCCAGGGCACCCCGTCGCCCCGCCTCATTGGCCGCACCAGAGCGTTTTTGCACCGCAGCGCCATAGCCTGTCCCGTCCTGTGTTCTCGTCATAAACTCATCGACGAAGACAATTTTCCCCTCTAGACCCTCCATTGGTGCATCGCGTAGAGATTGCATTGTAGGAAATCTAACAATCTTGCCCACCACACCACCGGGCTCAGTCGCAACACTTCCACCAAGAGCGGTGATAACCAGCTGTTGTGGGAAAGGCGCAGTAATTTCAGCAACCTCGGCATGGCGCTCCCAATAGGTCACCGGGAAGGTTTCAATACGCACATTTTTAAAGTCCAGCGCCTCTAGTTTTTTAACCCCCCAGTCTCTGGCGCGCGCCTCGGCCTCACTTCCGGCCAAACGCTGACCCACTTCAGTCGTCAAGCTCTCGATAATATCGTAACCTAGACCACTCTCAAGGCTAACCGCCATAAGCTCAGCCGCTTCTCTTTGCAACGACTCATCGATACTCTTTGCCAAGGAACATAGTGACAGAAAGCAAAACCACAAAACCATCAATACTTTTAAGACTCTCATATAATAGATCCTGGTAACAATTTTCATCCCTTTGGCGTTAATCCCACCCTCTATCAAAAAAACCAACTCACTGCCGCGCGATGAACCTCAGGGCATCTATGGAACATTCTAGCACTCAGTAAACAATAGTCTGTATTGCCCGCGCCGGAATAGTCAACTGTGACTGGATTTCCCCGACAAAAAAATTGTAGTTGATCGCTTCATCTGTATGGTTCATGACAATAGTAGCCATCTGACCATCATCGTTTACAAAGGATGTTGCCAACAGAAAGCTTCGACTGCTACTGGTGCTCATGCGCTGCGCGTTGGGCTTAACAAATTTCGAGAAATGGCCGATGTAGTAATACGTGGGGGTGTATATCAACTCGTCGGTTCGAGTATCTCCATGAATTGGAGCGAAACAAAAATTTTGTACGTGATTGGGACCACCTGTGTGATCCAATAATATGTTCCAATCGGTCCAACCCACTGTTCCCCGATTAAAATCATTGATCATAGAGTGCCCATAGCGCTCGGCGTTGGGCCAGTACTGGTAGCGATCGGCCCTGAAATTTTCATTGGTACCCTCAGTAAACAGTAAGTTCTTAGTCGGGTACGATTCATGAACCAGTGCGAGATTATCATGCATGGTCTCCCCTCCCGCCCAGGTTTCATACCAATGAAAGCCAATGCCCCAGGCGTATTTTGCCGCCTCGGGATCTTCAAAGATCACGTTAGCACGTCGCGTAATCAGATCTCGATTGTGATCCCAAACGACAATTTTCTTATCGCCCAAGCCCTCTTGTTCCAGTGTTGGCCCCAGATGGTTTTTGAGGAAATCCCGCTCTTCCTCTGCGGTATAAATCATGGACTCCCACCGCTGCACTGCCATGGGCTCGTTCTGAATGGTAACGCCCCAAACTGGAATGTCTTCTTCCTCATAAGCCTTGATAAATTTGGCAAAATACTGCGCCCAGGTATCATAGTACTCGGGCAATAATTTGCCTCCCTGGAGCATATTATTGTTCGTTTTCATAAACGCCGGCGCACTCCAAGGACTGGCATAAAAAGTCAGTTCTCCACCAGCGGTCTCCATAGCGCGCTTGATCAGCGGAATCCTAAATTCGCGGTCTTTTTCGATACTGAAGGTGGCCAGAGATTTGTCACCCTCTTCGATATAAGTGTGACTGCCACTACCAAAGTCTGCACTGTGAATCGACGTGCGCACCAAGGTGTAGCCGATACCTTCATCCTTATCGAAATAAGCCTTGAGAACCTCTTCTTGATTCTCTGGTGAGAGCTTGGCGAACACTTCTGAACTAGCATCCGTAATGGCACCACCAAACCCAAGCACTTTTTGGTAGCGCTTGTTGGGATTAACAAACACCGAGACTTCTGACTCAAACGGCTGTATGCTGGGTTTGAACTCCAAATGATCAGTCAGAGACAAACGTTTATCCGTATCTTTCGCCGTGGTGTAGACCCGCGCACTCAATTCTCCGGCTGCGAAATAATCGGCCATTTTATGCTCCATCTCTGAATTCGGTGACTGCTCCTGACAGGCTAATAGGAAAATTATTGACGAAAGTATCGCTAGTCTTATTTTGGTCATGTACTGATCTACCCATCACTGCGTTTAACAAAAAAATGGTGCTTTAAAATTTTTTAGCAAAATATTTTGCTGACGTTACAGAATTCAAGTCACCTACCCTAAAAGAAAATATTAATCTGCATGATTGCCGATTTAGTGCCCGTCCAACATACGACCAAGACCACCAAGTACCGAGCCCTCTCCTTTATCAGAGCCTCCAAAACTTGGAGCGCTACTGATAACCCTGTCCGCCAATCTGGAGAACGGCAAACTCTGCAGGTACACCTTTCCCGTTCCTCGAAGTGTGGCTAAAAACAATCCCTCACCTCCAAAAAACATCGACTTCAGCCCTCCAGCTCTCTCGATACTATAGTCAATACCCGGGGTGAACCCTACAATACAGCCGGTATCAACCCGAATCGTCTCACCACGAAGTTCCCGCTCCACGATGGTGCCACCAGCGTGTACGAAAGCCATGCCGTCCCCACGAAGGCGCTGCAAAATAAAACCCTCACCACCAAAAAATCCCGCCCCAAGACGTTGATTAAACGTGATGCTCACTTCTGTACCTAGGGCAGCACATAAAAATGCGTCCTTCTGACAAATAAAATCACCACCGAGGGTATTCATGTCCAGCGCAATAATCTTGCCTGGATAGGGAGCAGCAAAAGCGACACATTTTTTACCCACTCCAACATTACTGAAGTGGGTCATAAAAATAGATTCACCGGTAAGGGCCCGTTTACCCACGTCCAATAAACTTCCAAACAAACCCTTGTCAGGTTGAGATCCATCTCCCATTTTTGCCTCGAAAGCAACACCGTCATCCATCCAATTCATGGCTCCGGCTTCGGCTATCACTGTTTCGGAGGGGTCCAATTCCACCTCTACTACTTGCATGTCATCGCCAAAAATTTCGTAATCAATTTTGTGGCACTTCATCATAAACTCCTTTTAAGTTTTCCATAGTTATTTAGATTACTAACTTGGCCGAAAACTATACACGCCTATATAGTTATAATAAAGTGAGTGGCGTCAGAGAAAGAGACACCTCGGCACAGGCAAGCAATGCACAAGGATATAGTAAAGATGTGTGCATGCCTGCGGAGCGTCAGGATGATGGGAGAAACTCAGTCAATAATGAGTCTGAAAAGAAAAAAAATCTCTACGGCCCAGCTAGAGGTTGGGATGTTCGTGAATAAACTTTGTGCTCCCTGGTGGCAACATCCCTTTTGGCGATCAAAATTTATCATCACTTCATCAACACAAATCGACAAGATACTCGCCAGTGGTATCGAGCAAGTCATTATTGACATGCACAAGGGAGCTGATATTTCCCATCCAAGCACAACCAAACCCTTGGAACAGAGCGAGACTTCAAAAACCAGCGATGCACCAACTGAAGTGCCAATGGAACAGGAGTTGGATCGAGCAATTGCGGTGTATGATCAATCCAAACAGGCAATACGAAGTATGTTTGACGATATTCGTATGGGTAAATCAGTCACGATTGAGACAGCCACATCTATGGTGTCTGCCATTTCAGAATCAGTGATGAGCAATTCCAGTGCTCTAATTAGTATTGTCAGATTAAAAACAGCGGACGAGTATACCTATATGCACTCAGTGGCAGTCTGCGCATTGATGATCGCTCTGGCGAAAGCCTGCGGCTATGATCAAAAAGCTTGCAAAGAAGTGGGTCTTGCCGGTCTACTCCATGATATTGGCAAAGTGACAATCCCCAATGCGATTATTAACAAGGCGGGGGCCCTTACTGAGGAAGAATTCCGTATTATGCGAACACATCCACAGCGAGGGTACGACATTTTAAAGACCCAATATCAAGTATCAGAGGCGATACTCGATGTTTGTCTGCACCATCATGAGCGGATTGATGGTCAGGGCTATCCCAATAAGTTAGTTGGTGACCAGATTAGTCAACTGACCAAAATGGCCTCCATCTGCGACGTCTACGATGCGGTAACATCAACTCGACCCTATAAAGCAGGCTGGAATCCCTCTAAAGCATTAAAAGAAATGGCTAAATGGGATGGACACTTCGACAACAAACTATTTCAGACCTTTGTAAAAATGATCGGCATCTACCCAGTGGGGTCCTTTGTCCGGTTACAGAGTGACAAAATGGGTGTCGTGATCGAGCAACACAAGGATTCGTTACTGACTCCTCGAGTAAAGGTATTTTACTCGGCCACAAGCCACTCATTCATCAATGAAGAAATTATTGACCTGTCCTCTAAAAAGGCCAATGACAGTATAGTGGGCCCAGAAAATCCCGTTGACTGGGACATCTTCAACATTGAGAAATACTGGGCGGTCAGCACTGGCTGAGCCGACAGATCTTTATTGTCACTATGGAAGCTCAGTGACAGCTCGATGTGCCTGCTCAACTGCAGACTCCAACATTGCGCTGGCGCCAGCATCTGCATTAGCGATAGTGATGCGATTAAAGGGTTGTCTCGCTTTTACATGCGGATATCTGGGATCATCGTAATCATCGTAGAGCGTATCAAACAGCATGTGCGATGAAATATCATATGCATAGCCGTGCGCCCAGCGATTGACCGTAATTGCTTGGATGTCCTCTACCGGATCAAAGTCAGTGCCGTCGAGCAACCCTACTAACTGATAACGAGTATAACGCTCGATATCTTCAAATGAGGTAGTCAGCAGCTCGTAGCGTGCCTGACGATATTGTTGTTTAGCATTTAAACCCTGATTATTGACATGAGGGAAACGCCACAAGTTAATCACTACTGGGCTCTCGGGACCATCAGTAAATTGATAGTCATCAAAATTTACCGGGTAAGCAATCTGTACACCCACGTAATAGGAGCCTGGGCACATTACTGAGCCGATACCCAATTGCTTGAGAGCACTCCAACGGCGCAGTGCAACACGGGTGAACAGGATAGGCTGCTTAACTTGATCAGCTAAGGCATCCTTCTGTGATGCGGGCAGTGATGGACAAAGATACGGAATCATTGAATTATTGCAGGCCAATACACAGCGGTGAGCGTTAATTCGGAAAGCCCTGTTTTCAGAGACATAACTAATTGCCACAAGCTTGTCCGCCTCGACATTCTGATGTTCCACATTCACCACCGTAGCATTGAGTCGCAAGCGTGTTTTCGACGACGGCAAGTCGAGCTTGGTATAGTCAAATGTGGCGCGGACAATATCATCCATGGTCGATCCAGGTGCAACACCGGCAATCAGCTTGCGCACTAACAGACGAGCTATGGATGCGTTCCCATCAGGAAATCGATGAATCGGTGGTTTATAGCTGGCGCTGTTTTTTTTCGGTAATCCAGCCGCATCCCATCCGGGCAATCGTGAGTAGGATAGAGCAGAAAAGGCATCCACCGCTTCTATACCTAATCCATTGTCCACCGTGAAGTCTTGTAGAAGTTGGAAAATTTCCGGTTGCCTAATGTTTAAATCATCAGCTAGAAAATCTCGATAGCTGATACTCGATAAATACGCATATTTGTCCTCAGGCGCTATATGCGAAATTTGATCCTCTTCAATACTTAACAAATGCAAAAGTTCTTGTTTTGCAGCCTCTGAAATGGGCAGTAATTCGAACGATTCGCTCAATTTTAAAGGTCCGTCAACCGTCAGTGGATGGCCGAAATAACCTTTTGGAAAGGCTACTGTTCGGTTTACACCCCAATCTTTTTTATTGAAATACAAACCTCCTGCCAAACGGTGACGTGAGAAAAAATCTCTATCGAATGTCTCTGTGAAACGATCAAAGTTAATCCCTAGATCGGTCATGAGCTCCTTAACAATGTCACTATAGCCTGAAGGATTTACCAAATAGGAGCTGCCACCGTAACTGATAAGCTCTCTGTCACCCACGGTAAATTCATTTCTCTTGGCATGCCCGCCGAAATCGTCGTGATTGTCAATAATCAGGATACGCGCCTGCGGATTATTTTTGCGATAGAAGTGGGCTGCAGACAAACCACTTATACCAGCACCCACCACCACCAAGTCATAGATTTCAGCATCGGGTTCGCTGACTTCACCCCAGTTGGAGCGACCAGCCCGGGCGAGCTGATGCGCCACCTCAAAGGACCCCGGATGGTTACCCCGCATACCAATGCGCGCCGGTGGATAGCGGCGGTCAATTTTCGGGGCGGGCCGGGGATACGTTTTCAGCTTACTGATTGTTGACCAGGTAGGACTGGACACTAAGGCACTCGACGTTGCTGTGACGGCGGCAAATCCCTGAACGATGTCACGCCGGGAAATATCCGCGCGCATACCCAAATCACACTCTGATTTAACCATAACTAACAACCACTGAGATGCAGAAACGAGGACCAAGAAGTGCCCGATAGTAATTGATCAACGATAAGTGATGCAACCGCACCGACAAGCACAGTCACACCGAATCGGTGACATTGATTCTAGATCGCCAGCGGTTAGGGATCACATTTCAACCATTGACGCCTGATTGCACTAGCTAGCCATCAACATATCGACCTTTGCTGCACATATAAAATCATTGATGGATAAGCCATCAATTTCATGTGTGCTGAACTTAACCACGCAGTATCCCCAGCCAAAATTAATATCAGGGTGATGTCCCTGTTGATCTCCCAACCATGCGATCACGTTGGCTGTTTGCAGCGCTTTGGCAAAACCTTTAAAGCGAAATACTCGCACAAGCTGCCTCTGCTCTATGTCGGCTATCCAGTCTTGATGAATCTCCTTGAGCGACCTAGCTATGTCGGCTTCACTCAATTTGGCGATATTTTTTTGATCCTTGTCGCAGACTCTCTCAGCGAGTCCCATAGCATTATTATTGATCATCACTTTTGTCCTTTTAGTTATTATTTTTACTATCCATAGTTTCTGAATAAGCCGGTTCATATAACCCTAACTGTTGCGCAGTTGTCAAATCGGCCATGAGCGATTTTTCTGTTACCCCCAAAAGATCATCGATATGTTCCAGTACATAGTAAATTGGTTGATGAATATCTATTCGATAGGGTGTGCGCAAAATATTCACAACATTGAATGGTCGTCGGTCAGGGACTTTGCTATCGACTGCGTAGATTAGTTCAGTAGGTGAGGAATTCAATCCAGACCCAAGCGCTTTGCACTTGTTGCCATGCTGCAGCAGACCAAATTCAATGGTGAACCAATAAAGACGAATGATCCATCCATAGTCCTTGGGATCTGCTTGTCTACCAATGGCTCCAATGGTCTGCGAAAACTGTGCAATCCGAGGATCCGCCAACAAGGGAGTATGACCAAAGATCTCGTGGAAAATATCTGGCTCCTGAATATAATCGAAGTCACCTCTGGAGCGAATAAAAGAAGCCGCAGGAAATGTTTTTTCTGACAGCATGGTAAAAAAACGCTGAAAGCCGATTAACGCAGGAACCGGCTGAACAGACCATCCGGTCAACGGCGTCAAACAATCGTTAATCTCTTGACACTGTGGAATTCTACTGGTGGATATGGCCAAAGAAGCCAACCCCTTCAAGTAAATATCAGCGGCGTAATCCTGTACCGAGAGAAGCTGCCTTTCATAGAGGTGCTTCCAAATCTCGTGCTCAGTGTCCGTGTAATGAATATAACCGTCGCCATCCGCTTGTTTAGCGACATAACTGGTGCTTTTCCCCACATCAGCACTCCTTCTTATTTTTTAAAAATTATTATCTATAATTGGAGATAATACGTTTCTAATTTGTTCATTTATCGTCATATATAGGTAATAATTACCCTTAATTTATTAATTAAGGAAAAATTTTTACAATGGACGCCTATGACCGCAACATCCTCAATGCATTGCAAAACAATGGCAAACTGGGAAATCAAACATTGGCTAAAAAAGTCAATCTATCCAACTCTCCCTGCTGGCGCAGGGTAAAAAAACTCGAAGAGACTGGCGTCATCGATAAATATGTGGCGCTACTAAATCCAAAATCCTTGGGGCTTACGGCAATGGCCTATGTGCATATCGCTCTCCTCGACCACACACAGCAGACCATCTCAACACTGATTGATTTCATTGATACAAAACCACAAATTATCGAATGTTGTTCAATCACTGGATCGAATGATTACATGCTTAAAGTCATTGAAAAAGACACGGAGAGTCTTGAGCGATTTATCATGCAGGAGCTACTGAGATTGGGCATTGTCCGATCATCGGTGACTAACCTCATCCTGCGTCAACAAAAGTTCACCACAAAAATGCCCGTGTAGTGAACTCAAGGACATGGGCAAAATGTGAATGTTGGCTGCGAAAAAACCTCAGCGAGTACAACTCACTATACAAAGCACCCAATGCAAACTCAGCTCTAGGCGATTTTCATTGCAACACAACCTTGTGCTATCCTGATTTTTCCACAATTACCTATGGCGCATCATGGATAACAATAATTACACGCAGTCTGAACCCGAGGTAGATTGGGCTGTTTTCATTCCCGCAGTGATCATTGTCTTGATCTGCGCTATTCCTCTGATGGTATTCCCCGACAGCGCTGCTGCCGCGCTCAGCGAGGGCAGGGCAATCATCATGAGTAACTTTTTGTGGCTTTATTTAAGTGTTGGCGTCGGTGCTTTTGGCTTCTGCCTATGGCTGGCATTCGGTCGTTTCGCCCATGTTAAATTAGGCGCCGAAGGGGAAGCGCCAGAGTACTCCGATGGCCACTGGGCAGCCATGATGTTCACTGCCGCTATTGGTGCCGCCGTTCTGGCTTGGGGTTTTGCCGAACCTATCTATTACCTGCAAACGCCCCCCTTAGGTATTGAGGTGGGCAGTTCAAAATCTTTTGAATGGGCGCATATGTATCCGATGTTGCACTGGGGCATAGTGCCCTGGTCAATTTATGCAGTCCCCGCAGTGCCCATTGCCTATATGCTGTATGTCAAGCGCTATAAAGTCCTGCGCATCAGTAGTGCCTGTGATGGTGCTCTGCCACAGCAGGGACGCAATCGAATAAAAACCGGTATAGATATCCTAATCATCTTGGGCATTGTCGGTGGCGTTACCACATCTCTCGGTCTGGTGGTGCCTCTTTTGTCGGCTATGTTGGCAACCTTGTTTGATATTGAAGACAGCATGGTAATTAAACTAGCGGTGCTGGCAATGTGGACAATGCTATTTGGAGCCAGTGTCTATCGTGGCCTAAAATCCGGCATTAAGGTGTTAGCTGACATCAATATGGTGTTAGCCATTTTTGCGGTAATCTTTATTTTGGTGGCGGGCCCTGGCGTGTTCATACTCGATCTCACGGTGAACAGTGTCGGCCTGATGTTTAACAATTTTATCAGCGCCGCTACCTGGACAGATCCAATTAATAACGGCAGTTTTCCTGAGGACTGGACAGGCTTTTACTGGGCGTGGTGGCTTGCTTACACCGGTATGATTGCCCTATTTTTTGGTCGCATCTCTCGCGGTCGAACCATTCGTCAACTGGTGTTGGGTGTTATCGGTTGGGGTTCCTTGGGAACTTGGACAGTACTCGCGGTTATGGGAGGCTACTCACTCTATTTAGAGTCCAATGGCATTTTAAATGTCTCAGAGATTTTAAATAATCGGGGCATGTCCTATGTCAATGCGTTAGTCATCAAAAGTTTACCCCTAGGCAAGATTACCCTGACAATATTTATTATCTTGTCCGTGGTCTTCTCGGCGACCACCATCGACTCATCAGCCTATGTTATCTCTAGCATCTGTGCAAAAAATCTACCCAGTACCGATGAACCCAAACGCTGGAGTCGGGTGGCATGGGCAGTGCTTTTGGCATTGATAACCGCCGGCATTTTGCAATCTGGTGCACTCGACACGGTTCTCTCCATTACAGTGCTAAGTTCTGTACCCATGATTCCCATCATGATCTTGCTCTGTGTATCTCTCGTCCATTGGTTAAATAGAGACTTTGGCCACTTAGTCCAGCAAAAGGAACTCACACTGCCCACCGACAAAATAAGTGAGGGAGGCTGAAAATCTCTACAAACTCATAGTTTTGCTCAGTGTGAAGGGTTAACATTTAATTTGGCATTGATAGTGTCATAATTTTTCGATACGCTTGTGAGATTGATTGATAGGATCACAGCCATGAGAAAAACCATTGCTAAACTGTTACTCTCTGCCCTTGGGGCTCTCGTCATTGCGGCAATAGCAATGCCAAACATCCTGCGCAGCGCAGGCCTCCATCCCGACTACACTGGTGAAATTCATTCTGTGCCCTCAGGAAAGAAAGCACTCATCATTGGAACCAATCATGGCATCTTGAACCAGCTGGGAGAAACTACCGGAGATGCCACGGGGGTAGCCATCTCTGAGGTTTCACATCCTTACTACACTTTTCTAGATGCCGGCATGACCGTCGATATTGCCAGTATCAATGGTGGGAACATCCCGGTAGATCCACAAACGCTGTCACGCATGATCATTACCGAGCACGACAAACGCTATTTGAAAGATCCTTCGCTGCAAGCAAAAATGCGCCACTCTATTCCCATCGGTGATCTGAAAATATCAGACTACACTGTTATCTTCATTGCCGGGGGCTGGGGTGCAGCTTACGATTTGGGGCAATCAGAATTACTTGGAGAAAAAATGTCTGAGGCTTATTACGCCGGCAACATTTTTATTGGTGCAGTCTGTCATGGTGTTCTGGGATTAATAAAGGCCAAAGATAAAGATGGTAATCTGTTAGTTGCCGGACGCGAGATGACCGGTGTCACCGACAAGCAAATTGATGAATTGGGCATCACCTCCACACCATTACATCCAGAGAGCGAGTTGCGCAAGGCCGGAGCGATTTTTAAATCTGAAACTGCATTTCGCGATGTATTTGCCACCCTGGTCACCGTGGACCGAGAAAAACGCTTCATTACTGGTCAAAATCAAAATTCTGGTTTGGCGGCTGCGCACAAAATCCTCGAGTTGATTGCCGCATCCAGCCAGTGACTAAACAGCACGACTAACGGAGACTTAAATGAACAAATTGACTCGCGTTCTGGCGGTTGTACCTGCATTAATTCTTCTGTTTACCGGCGTGCGCCTGATTGTTGACCCCGCTGCGACGGTGGAAGAACTGGGAATGCCACTACTTGATCCCCTAGCCAGATCCACTCAGCTGGGAGATTTAACCGCGTTTTTCTTCACCGCCAGTCTTTCTGCATTAATCGGCATCAGCACAGAACAACGTTTTTGGTTTTATCCCGCCGCAATGCTGACCGGCTTGGCTGCACTGTTCAGGCTACTGGCCTGGCTACTTCATGACGCGGCTCTAACGACACAATTTATTGTCATGGAAATGGTATTTTGCTCGTTGTTTTTGCTCGCCGCGCGCCAAATCGGACGGGATAGCTAGTTTATGGTGCACCTTAGGTCAATGCGAGAGTTGAGCTCCCTGCTGTGCTTGGCAATACTCAGTTTCTCAGTGCTCACCGAGCAAGCTAAAGCAAAGAGCATTCGTGACAATTCTCAAACTGCAAGACCTAATATTGTGCTGCTGTTGGCAGACGATCTCGGCTTCACCGACATTGCCCCTTTTGGCAGTGAAATCAGCACACCTAACCTCAGTGCACTGGCAGACAACGGGGTTATTTATACCAACTACCACTCGGCGGCAAACTGCGCACCGGCGCGCGCAATGTTGCTCACTGGAGTGCAAAGTCATCGCGCTGGTGTGCCCAATATTCCAGAAATGATTCCGGCAGCTCAACGCCAAGCCGAACACTACCAAGGTGTACTCAGCAGGAATGTCGCCACTGTAGCCAGTCTTCTACAAACTGATGGCTACCACACTTATATCGCTGGAAAGTGGCATTTAGGCCATAGTAAAGACTTACTTCCGTCAAACCGTGGGTTTGAACGAAGTGTTGCTCTGGCAGATTCTGGCGCGGACAACTGGGAGCAAAAACCTTACTTACCAATTTATGAAAAGGCCAATTGGTATGCCGATGGCGAACCATTCTCGCTGCCCGAGGATTTTTACTCGTCGCGATTTTTGGTGGATAAAACGATTGAATTTATCAACAGTAACAAAAATAGTCAGCGTCCTTTTTTCGCCTATGTGCCCTTCCAAGCAGTGCATATTCCAGTTCAGGCACCACAGGAATTTATTGACAACTACATGAATACCTATGAACAGGGTTGGCATCAATTGCGACAAGCGAGACTCAAGCGAGCTCTTTCTATGGGTATTGTTCCACAGACAACGCGCATGCAAGAAATGGCCACGACAGAAAAATGGTCTGACTTATCCCCTGAGCGCAAGCATTATGAAGCCAAGCGCATGGCGGTTTATGCAGCGATGGTAGAAGCGATGGATCATCATATTGGTCGTTTGATTGACTACCTAAAGGACATTGACCAATACCACAACACTGTCTTTATTTTCACCTCAGACAATGGCAGTGAGGTGTCCGGACATCCAAACCCACAGCATCCGCTGGTTCGCTTTGCCATGAATCGCCAGGGCTACTCCACTGATTACGATAACCTAGGCCTCAAGGGAAGCTTTAACTCCATCAGTCCCAGTTTTGCCAGCGCATCGGCGTCACCACTGGCTTACTATAAGTTTTTTGTCGGTGAAGGCGGCCTGCGCGTGCCTCTGATTATCGCCGGAGCCGGTGTCACTGCCAGAGGACAAAAATCTGACACCCTTAGCCATGTTACCGATGTCACTCCCACCATATTGAGTTTGTCCAAGGTTCTGCAACCCAACGGTTATTTTGGTGGTCGAGCAGTGGAAAAAATCGTCGGCAGAGATCTCAGCGAGACGCTGAGTAATCCCAACACCAAAATTCGTCAACAACGCGACCAAGACGCCATCGGCTATGAACTCGCTGGTAATGCAGCTCTTTTCTTAGGTGATTATAAAATCGTACTGACCAAAGCATCTCCCGGCAATGGACAATGGCAACTTTTCAATATTGCCAAAGACCCAGGAGAAACCCGTGATTTAAGTAGCAAGGAGCCATTGAGGCTGCAACAGATGCTCAACCTCTACGCTCAATATGAACGTGATAATGGTATTCTGCCCATTCCTAAAGGTTTTGATAGAAACCGACAGGTGGCGATCAATGGTCTGCAGGCACGAGCCAAGCTGCCACTGCTAAACCTACTGATTGTTTCTGTCATTTTGTTGCCCTTTATTTGGGTTTACCGTCTACGAAAAACATTCAATTAACACTCCAACATACCACCACTAATTAAAATGAGGAGACACCATGGACTTTACTGCCTTTTCTGAATCTCGAAAGAGTGTTCGAGGTTTTCTTGACAAACCAGTATCCAAATCAACCATTGACGAGATCATTAACACAGCTAAATGGGCGCCCTCATCTTACAATACACAAACCTGGCACATCCATGCTGTCACGGGCGATGTTCTAACTAAAATACGTGAAGGTAACGTAAAAAATACCCTCGCTGGAAAACCTCATGTGCGTGATTTTCCCTACAAAGAAAAGTACGAGGGTGAACATCGTCAACGTCAAATAGATGTCGCCATCCAGCTCTTCGAAGCTATGGGAATCGAACGCGACGACAAAGAAAAGCGCACTGACTGGATGCTGCGAGGATTCCGTCAATTCGATGCACCCGTGTCTCTTGTTCTGACCTACGACAAGTACCTGGAACCTGCGGCCATTAGTCATTTCGGCCTCGGCTCTTTGGCCTATGGCATTGTTCTCGCCGCCTGGGAACGAGGTATAGGTTGCGTCATTAATGGACAGGGCATTATGCAATCTGATGTGGTTCGCGAGCACGCGCAAATTCCCGACGACCAGAATATAATGATTTGCATTGCCATGGGCTACCCCGATGATAGTTTTGCTGCCAACGGCGTGCGCTCAGTACGCGCCGATAATAGTGACTTTGTCACCTATGTTGGTTTCTAAACCTCATTGAGTGCCGATTTATAAAGCTACTGTAACAATAAAAAACCCGGCGATGTTTGACCCATCGCTGGGTTGCCTATAATCTCTATGATTGATTTAAGCAGTCAACGAAATCAAGGCATGAGATGAGTGAGTTCCCCAAATTTAGACAGGCTGATTACCCGACGTTGTATCTTGAGCAAACTGATCAAGATTTGTCTAAAAGTGCTCATCCCAGTCTTCGCTATGCCTATTTTAAAACCATTGCTAAAGGGGGTAAGTCCCTTATCCAGTCTTGCAAAGATCTGCATTTGGGACGCGTGGTTTGCTATAAGTCTTTGCGCTCAGAGTTTGCCAATGATCCCATTGAGCAAAAACGCCTGCTGCGCGAAGCGCGCATTTCCGCCATGTTGCAGCATCCAAATACCATGCCCACCTATGAACTGGGACGGGATCGCCAAGGGCATTATTATTTCACCATGAAGCTGGTTCATGGCTACACCTTCAGAGAAATTATTAACTACCGAGAGCGCTACGATCTCTCGCAGCTAATGGACATTTTAATTCAAGTGGCCTACGCCTTGGAATATGCCCACACCCATGGTGTGGTGCACCGCGATATCAAGCCTGAAAACATCTTAGTTGGGCCATTCGGAGAGGTCCTGCTACTGGACTGGGGATTGGCAAAAGTACGCAGTAAAGACGGAGACCTGAGCGATATCGAGATCGAGCCAACGGACGTTATGGATCAAAACAAAACCATGACCGGCTTCCAAAAACTCCAGGGAACCATTAGCTATATGTCGCCAGAGCAGATCAACAAAGACCCCAACATAGATGCTAGAACCGATATTTATAGCCTTGCCGCCTTGTTGTACGAGGGTTTATCTGGCCGCACACCGGCATCTGGTAACACCATGGACGAATTATTGCAGAGCACATTGCACAGTACGTCACCGGATATTGCCGATATAAGCAGTATGCCACTACCCAAAGTCCAGGCCTCAACCATAATGCAATGTCTTGAAAAAAATCCCGATCAACGGGTTCAAAGCATTGCTGAAATGATAAGACTTTTAAAACAGTAATCTTGTAATTTAATTAGAAACCACTTCCACTAAAACAAAGGATATATTGTCCTGTCCACCACAATCCAGTGCACGCTCCAAAAGCCTGTCTGCACAAGCGTCTAAACTGCTTTCCACACAGGCATATTCCAGCAACAAAGGATCTGGAACACGATCTGTGAGCCCGTCAGTACACATTAGCAACAAGTCTCCTGATACCAGATTACTGGAGCCTGTATCTGGCTGAATCAACAAGATGGATCCAACTTTTTGAGTCAGAATACTGGGTGCGCGACGATAAAGATCTGGCGCCAACTTGGGATCAATTTTACTGCGATCCAGGGTGTGATCTCTGGTCAACATCTGGATGGTATTGTCTTTTCGACTTATTCGGTAAATTCTTGAGTCACCCACCCAAGAGTAATGCAACTGATCGCCCAACAACATCATACAGCTAAGCGTTGTACCCATAGTCCGATACTTTTCTTCGTTGCGCTGGATGGCAATAATCGCTTCATTTGCATACTTCACCGCATTACTGATTTCGCGCCCTGGCTTTTCCAACCTACGGTATTCATCGACATTTTGCAGATACTCAACGCAAGCGTCCACCGCCAGTTGACTGGCTACTTCACCATATGCCTCACCACCCATCCCGTCAGCAACGGCTATTACCTGATTGGCCTCATCAATAACCAGCGCATCTTCATTATTGCGCCTGACTTTTCCAGTGTGGGTACGGGAACAGAAGTTGAGATGAAAAACAGTGTCCATAAACAGCAGTGTAACCTAACTCGAGCGGGGTACAACAAACAAAATATCGTCCATCTTACCTAGGTGAAAAACTATTGCTCTAAGGACAATTATTTGATTATGATGCCAATGATTCGGTCTAACACCATTAACGGTCAAGGCCGTTCCAACTCGACAAGCTTGTGTACATCAATGTGCATTAAAAAAAGAATAATATGTTGGATAATCTATGGGGTCGATCACTGAAGCAGCTCGTCAAACGCCTGTCATTCACCATACAGAGGTATTGGTGGTGGGCAGTGGTCCCGGTGGACTGGCGGCGGCAATTGCAGCGGCACGAGCAGGTGCTGAAACCACTTTACTGGAGCGCTACGGTTGTTTCGGTGGAAATCTTACCCAGGTAGGCGTGGAGGGAGTAGCCTGGTACCGTCACGAAAATACGGTGGACAGTGAAGGCATCGGTATTGAATTTGAACAGCGGGCCAAAGCCATGGGTGCTGCAAATCCTGAACCCCAATCAAATAGCCATGCCATTGATGGTGAAGCCTTCAAGTACGTTGCTGATGTCTTGGTTGAAGAAGCAGGAATCACTCCTATGCTGCACCGAACCATGGTTGCAGCCATTGTCGAGGGTGGTGTTATCAAGGGTGTCATTGTAGAGAGTAAGGCGGGTCGCGAAGCAATCTTGGCCCAGCGAGTGATCGACGCCACCGGTGATGCAGACATTGCCTACCGCGCCGGTGCTTTAGTGAAAAAAACACCAGTAGAGGACATGATGGCAGCATCGGTAATGTTTTCCATCAACGGTGTCGATCGGCATCGCTTTATCGAAGACGTCAAAGCCAATGCTCATACCTATAGTGATTGGTGTGGGCCCGACTGGTCAATGCAGACCTCAGGGAAAGAAGACCAGATGTTTTCTCCCTATTTAAAGAAGCCCTTTGAAAAAGCCATTGCCTCTGGCCTGATCCCGGAAAACTTAAATACCATCACCGGAACCTGGGGTGCCATCAGTGAACAGGGTGATCTCAGCTATTTAAATCTCATTCACTTAGCTGGTTTAGACGCCACTAATCCTGATCATCTGACAAGAGGGGAAATTGAGGGACGCCGGCAAGCGATGCTCGCCATTGAGGCTCTAAAGAAATTCAATCCCGGCTGTGAAAATGCCAAATTGAGAAACTTTGGCATGACGCTCGGTGTTCGCGACACACGAAAAATCGACGCTATCTACAATATGACCGCAGAGGATGTGCGCAACCAGGGAAAATTTGATGATTCAATTGGCATATTCCCGGAGTTTATCGACGGCTATGGCATCTTGATTCTGCCCACCACTGGTCGCTATTTTCAACTGCCCTATCGCGCCATGTTACCCAAGGGTGTAAAACATCTATTGGTGACAGGGCGCAGTGTTGGCGGTGATCGCGATTCCCATGCAGCGGTGCGCAACATGATGTGTTGTGCGGTCAATGGCCAGGGGGCTGGAGTCGCTGCCGCCGTCTCAATCCGATCACAGGTAGACGTCGCCGAGGTCAATATAAAAGAAGTACAGAAAACACTGATTAGTCAGGGTGCACGGATTCAGTAGATGATCAATTTACCGGCTTTACAAAAACTCCTATTTTTCTCGATAAAAGAGGTCGCTCATGCCCTTAAGTATAACTTCAGATGTCTTTATTACCTGTGCCATCACAGGATCTGGTAGCACCCAAGATCGCAGCGATAAAGTCCCGCGATCACCTGCACAAATTGCCGAAAGTGCCATTGCCGCTGCCCGTGCCGGAGCTGCCGTGGTTCACTGCCATGTGCGCGATCCAGAGACGGGCGTTCCCTCCAGGGATCCTAAACTTTACCGAGAGCTCACCGATCGTATCCGCGACTCAGACACTGATGTGGTGTTAAATCTCACCGCCGGAATGGGTGGTGATATGGTATTTGGCCCCCCCTCTGCGCCACTGCCTCTGCAGGCTGGCACCGACATGGGTAGCGCCGAGAGTCGCATAGAACCCATTGCAGAGTGCTTACCGGAAATCTGCACGCTGGACTGTGGCACCATGAATTTTGCCGAAGCCGACTATGTCATGACCAACACCCCGGGAATGTTGAGAGCCATGGGCAGTATGATGACCTCACTGGGTGTGAAACCTGAAATTGAAGCCTTTGACACAGGTCACCTTTGGTTTGCCCACCAGCTGGTTAAAGAGGGTGTTATTGATGATCCTGTACTGGTGCAACTTTGCATGGGCATACCCTGGGGTGCACCCAATGATCTAAACACCTTTATGGCCATGGTGAACAACATCCCCGCCAATTGGAACTGGTCCTCTTTTTCCATTGGTCGCGACCAAATGCCCTACGTTGCCGCCTCGGTTCTTGCCGGAGGAAACGTAAGAGTTGGTCTCGAAGATAATCTTTGGTTGAAAAAGGGTGTCCTGGCGACCAATGCTGATCTTGTTAACAAAGCCAGCAGCATTATTCACGGCATGGGAGCAAAATTGATGGACCCGCAACAAGTTCGCAAGAAATTAGGTTTAACTAAGCGAGCGCCGAGATGAATTCAGTGGCAGAATCTGCACATCAGTCTACCTCTATGCCGTCATCCTTTGCTGTCATCGGCGGCGGCGTCATCGGCGGTGGCTGGATTGCGCGATTTTTGGTCATGGGTTGCAATGTTAAGGTCTATGATCCCGACCCGCAGGCCGAACGAAAAATAAACCAAATCGTATCCAACGCACGGCGGTCGCTCCCGGGTTTATATGAGCATGTTCTACCAAAAGAAGGCACACTGCACATCTGCGACAGTATTGAAGAAGCCGTGTCAGACGCTCAGTGGATTGGGGAATCAGTCCCCGAGCGTTTAGATGTAAAGCATCAAATCTTCAGAGAAATACAATGCCACTGCAAAGACGATGCCATTATCGCCTCATCGACATCCGGCTTTAAGCCATCACAATTACAGCAAGAATCATGCAATCCCGAACAAATTATTGTCGCCCATCCATTCAATCCGGTGTATTTAATTCCCCTGGTTGAGCTGGTAGGAGACAGAGAAACTACAACTGCAGCTGCAAAAATCTTGTCACAACTGGGTATGCACCCACTTACCCTGCGCAAAGAGATTGATGCGCATATTGCCGACCGACTGCTGGAGGCTGTGTGGCGTGAGGGTCTCTGGCTGATCAATGACGGTATTGCCACCACCGCTGAGATCGATGATGTCATTCGCTATGGATTTGGTCTGCGTTGGGCTCAAATGGGTATGTTTGAAACCTATAGAATCGCTGGTGGCGAAGCCGGGATGAAACATTTCATTGAACAATTTGGTCCGGCCTTGAAATGGCCCTGGACAAAACTTATGGATGTGCCTGAGCTGTCAGATGAATTGATCTCTGCCATAGCTAATCAATCCGATGAGCAATCTGGACAACACTCAATTAACGATCTTGAACAGATTCGAGATGACAATTTGGTTGCCATGATGAGGTCGCTCAAACTCAAAGACTGGGCGGCGGGTGATCTACTTAACAAGGTTGATCATCGGCTGGAGGCCAGTGCAGTGCTGGCGTCTCAAACCCCCTATCAACGCAATAATGTGCAGACCATCCACCGTGTCATTCCCAGCAGCTGGCTGGATTTTAATGGTCATATGAATGACAGTCACTACGCTGAAGTTTTCTCAAAAGCCAGTGACATTATTCTCAGGCGCTTAGGCGCAGATCCCAACTATGTGGCCAGAGGTTACAGCTATTTTACTGTGGACATGAAAATAGATTACATCGACGAATGCCATGCCGGTGATGAAGTTAAAGTCTTTACCAGTATCAAGCTGGCCGACGGTAAAAAGCTAGACCTATACCATGAGTTGAAAGATACCGCGGGTAACCTTCGCGCCACGGCCAGCCAATTTTTGCTGCATGTGGATCTTCAGTCTCGTAAGTCCTGCGAGCCAGTGGAGCCGCTGGCAACTCATTTGAAACGATTAAAAGACTAAACAAACGTATTGACAACATGGAGTCATCACCATGCAAATACATAACAATATCGCTACCCCTGACAACCTTTACTGGCCTATAAGTGAATCTCTTATCTCAGTTCAAATCGTCAACAAATCTCTGATAGTTCACTGGAGCGATGGTCAACAATCGACGCTGCATCCTATCTGGCTGCGGGAAAACTGCTGTTGCCATAAATGTCTCAATCCAGTGACTCGAGAACATCTGGTGGACTTGCGCGACATACCGGCCGATATTAGACCTATATCAGCTGATGTTGACGAGCGAGGAGCTCTTGTGGTGATTTGGTCACATGAAAATCATCGCAGTCATTATAATCCCCACTGGCTTTATGCCCACAGTACCAACAGAGGATCTGAGAGGGATGATAAGATTAGACCATGGAATACCACTGATCTGCAGGAGCCGCTGAGTTTCAATACAGTGAACGGTATCATTGACGATGACGTCTTATATGAGGTGTTGTTAACCATCCTCCGCTATGGCGTAGCACGAGTACGGGCGCTTCCGGTAGATGAAAGACAAGTCGAAGATCTAGCGTTGCGCATAGGGCCCATAAGAGAAACCCACTTCGATCGCATTTTTGACGTGGTTTCAAAGGCCGACAGTGACACACTTGCCAATACCAGTCACTATTTAGCTGCACACACAGATATACCAACACGGGAGTCACCTCCAGGAATTCAGTTACTACATTGCCGTATTGCTGAGGCCAAGGGTGGCCACAGCACGCTAACTGACGGATTTAAAGTTGCGATGGATATCAAACAACAATTTCCGGCCTACTATAAGATTCTTACCACTGTGAAGTGGTGTCATGCCAACCGAGCTGGACCCACAGACTATCGCTGGGAAGCGCCGATCATCGGATTAGACCAGCAAGGTGAGCTCCGAGAGGTGCGGCTGTTGCCCTTCTCCAGAGCGCCACTTAAGGCCGACTACGATTACATGGATGACATCTACGCAGCGCTCAAATGTTTTATGGAGATGGTTAATTCTCCCGAGTATCAAATGACCTTTCCATTCAAGGCTGGGGATCTAATTATGTTTGACAACCGCCGATTATTACATGGGCGAGGAGAGTTCTACCCGAAAACCGGTGATAGAGCCCTGCGTGGCACCTATATTGAACGAGATGACGTGTTGTCAAAGATTCGGCAGATCGAACAGCAGCGTTGTCGATTATAAAAGAAAGAATAAAAAAGGGCGCCAAATAGGCGCCCTTTTTAAGTCCTAAAGAGCTTAGAACTTTAGGCCCACTCGGAACCCAAGGGTCCGTGGACGATTTGTCATGATACGCGCATCCCAGTTCACCGCATTGCGGAAAACTTCGCCACGCTCATCAAACAAGTTACGAACATACAGCTCGGCAGTCCAGGTATCCATATCTTTACCCACTGCCACATTCATGATTTGGTAATCATCCTGTTTGAAACGCTTGGTAGGAATGGTTCCACCGTCATACAGATTATTGTATGAGGATCCAGTGTAGATATAGCTAGCCTGAGCAAACCAATTGGACTCTAACTCGTATCGCGAGGACAGATTCCATTTAGTCTTTGGCACTCTGGGTAAGGATGTACCTGAAGCGGCCGTGGGCGCATCCAAGCCACTGCTTTGATAGTAATCTTCACTCAGCTCAGCCTCGATATATGAGAAAGCTCCGGACAACGTCCAATTTTCAGCCAACATCGCTGTAAAATCTGCTTCTATACCATCCGACTTCGCCTGACCAATGTTGTACGTCAAGGTTACCGGTGATATCGAAGTGTCCAATCGAGAGAACTGGAAATCGTCCCAGTCTTGCATAAAGGCCGCAGCGTTAAATACCATTCGTCCATCCATCAATGAACCCTTCATACCGATCTCAAGAGAGGTCAAGAAATCCGGCACGAAATCACATCGGGCTCCAGTAGTATCGTCTCGTCCCTGGCCACCGTAATCAGCCTCATTGCCCACCGAACAGAAGCGGTTCAAACCACCGGGACGGTAACCTTCACCCCAGGCCGTGTAGAGCATCAGATCATCGCTCATCGACCACTCTGCGGTTAGACGGTAAACCTCATCTTTCGATGCGGTAATGCGGTTAGCATCAGCACAGTCAGCGCCGTAGTTGTTGGTGGGCCTATAGTTTCCCGAGGCCTCTTGCGCAGCAGCACTAGGGCCACCGCCACAGGGCCACCAGACAGTTCCAGAAAATCCATCGAGGTAGCTCTCAGCATCAAACTGTCGAGCACTGGCAGCTAACGTCAGGTTTTCCGTAACATCGTAGGCAATCTCACCAAAAAAAGCCTGTTCCTCATAACTTCTTCTGAAATCAGTTGTCCAGTAGATGTCTGGGCCATCAATGGCAGTTACCATACCCAGATCGGCTAAACCGAGCACATGCCACTCAGCATCATCTCGGTTTTTAACGTCGACAGAGTAGTAGCCTGCCTGCCATCGGAAAGGTTTAGTTGGATCTGATGCATAGCGCAATTCTATGGTTTCACGCTGATAGTTGGCATGATCTTCGTAGAGAGTTCTTGGGTCTGAACAACCATAGTAGGCTGCGTAGCAAGAGTAGTAGGGCTGAACATAACCGGCAGAAACATAGAAGTCACTGTAGAGTGAATAATCCGCATCCACTTCATAATCACGATCTAAATCACCATAATTAAACGTCAGTGTACCGCCTGCAACATCGCCCTCTACTTTAAGAGAATACTGAGTCCACTCATCGTCAAGACTATCAGGTAACATTCTCATGACCTGAAGATCTCCCACTGTTGGATCATGATCCCAAACACCTTTTGACTCGAGGTCCTGATGCATGACCGATGCGGTGGCAGTCCAACTATCATTGAGATCCACACTAAGGGCAGCCCTAAAGCCCGTTGTATCTGCCGTATTGAAATTCTCCTCTGCAACATCACCTATATCACCTGAGGTATAGTTGTTGTAGGTAAAATCAGGCGCCATGGCCATAGCCTCTGCTTCGGTGGCGCCATCGGCCACTAGTGCATTTCTGATATAACCATGTTTAAAGGTATATTCACCTTGCACGTTATCGATAAAGCCTCCCTCGCGCTTTGAATAACCGACAACGCGCAGAGCAGCTTTCTCAGTGAGCGGGATATTGACAAAACCCTCAACGGTTTCACCGAAATCGCCACTCTTTGGCTGACTTACATCCAGATTAAGCCCTGCAGAAAATGCAGTGGGATCTGGCTGATTAGTGATAATACGCATGGCACCAGACTGGGCATTTGCTCCGAACAGCGTACCCTGCGGACCAGCCAATACCTCGATACGCGCCACATCATAAATATGTGGATTGAGATATGCTCCAGTAGCAGTCACTGGTTGGTCATCGAGGTACACCGCAACACTAGGGTTTGCCCCCAATGAGCTTTCGCCACCCGATGAGATGCCACGGATGTAAACGTTACCGTTACCAGGGCCGAGGGTTATGTAACTGACATTTGGTAACATTGTTACATAATCTTCTAAATCAGTAATGTTTAAATCACTCAAAGTCTCCCCACCCAGCACAGAGATTGCCATGGGAATATCTTGAGCGCTTTCTGTTCTCTTCGTCGCTGTAACGATAACTTCTTCGACTTGCTGTGCCAGTGCGATGGGCGTCATGCCTACCGACAGTGCAGCAACCATTGCAGCAAGGGGTTTTGACGACCACCGCTTGCCTTGTGATGATTCACGCTTGTCTCCTGAATTAATCATTTCGTACACCCTTTTGATATCAACTATTTTTAAATAATTATTATGTTTCACCTCTACCAACGATACCACAAGAATGTTGGCATGAACATATTTACATAATCCATCGACAAAATCTTAAAAAGAGAGACTACACTCTTGGTGTGACAAAAATAAGACATGTTGACGTCAACATCCCTCGATTAGAATCAATGGAGAAATAATCAGTGCTTTTTTAATGGTCTAGTCACAGAGGGAAGTTCACTGATAGCTCAACCAACGATTTATAAAATGTCCTGGTAGTATTCTCCAAGCACATCCTTTAATGAAGTCAGCTGACTATCGTAGTTCTGCCACTGGTTGAGCCCGGATTGAAAAATTGGCTGTCGAACTTGTTCCGAGCTGGCAGAGCGAACGGCTCTATTGTTCTCGTGGAAATTCACACACTGCTGCTGAAAAGGAAGATCACAGTATTCCAGTAGGCGTACCACCTGAGTTTCTAAATCCTGTACAACATCCTCATAATTAACCGTCAAGCTATATCCGGGAAGCACTTCGTCTAAATGTTTCATAAGACGAAGATAGTCGACATAGTAACGACCAATATCTTCCAGACTGTAGGTAAACGCCTGTCCCTCTGCGAATAGCTGTTTAAAATTGGCAAAACAAGCCGCCATCGGCGCCCTGCGTGCGTCGATAATCGATGCATTGGGCAAAATTGCACGAATCAATGGAATATGCATGAAATTATTAGGCAACTTATCAATAAAGCGTTTTTCGTGCTTGCGATGAGCAGCGCAGGCATCTAGATATTGTTGACCCAAAGCGATCCGCTGAGACTCACTCAGGTCGGACAAAAGCTGCGGGTAACGCCTTGCATCCCCGCGCTTTCTAGTACCCTCTAGTTGGGCCGCAATACGGCTAATGAAGTGGAGTTCTGCAGTGGCCTCCACATCGGAGTGACTGGCCAAAATCTGCTCCAACAGGGTAGATCCAGAGCGAGGTAATCCAAGGATAAAAATGGGACTGTTATCTTGATGTCCGCCGGTGTCAAATCCAGACATAAAGGGTGCATCGCAAACGCTAATAATATGGTCAACCCGCCGGGTAGTCTCATCGGCATCATAACCACTGAACTGATGTTTAATTTTGTTACCTAACTCATAGGCCTTATAAGAACCTACGTAATCTTTTTTGTCTTCAAGAGCCTTACCCAATGCGAAGGCCAAATGATACTTATCTTCGCCATCAGTACTCTCCGACGCCAGTTGTGCTCGCATGGCTGTTACTTCACTCTCCGTAAAGGTCACCGTTTTAAGGTTGGCCAAACTCCAATAGGCATCGCCATGCTCCGGATCACTGGCAATAGCGCGACGATAAACCTCCGCAGCTCGATCGCCTCGACCTGCATAACGCAGTGAGTGACCATAACTGGTTAAAATACTGACATCATCAGGAATTCTGGCGATCACATCCTCGTAGATCTTGTGGGCCTCATCGTAGCGACCAGCACTAGACGCTACCGCAGCATGCAGTGTCTTGTAACCTACATTGTTGTTATCTAACTTCAACAGTTGATTGACTTGAGTCATAGCGGCATCAAATTTATCCTGCTTTGACAAGGCCAAGGCATATTTGTGCCGCGCCATGGTGTAGTCTGGAGCAAGCGTTAAACATCGTTCATACAGTTGCACAGCATCTTTCATCAGACCCAGTTTGTATCCAATGTCCGCAAGCAGTCTGATGGCGTTGACGTCTGTGGGATGTAGTCGAAGATACTCTCGGCAGATGCCTTCAGCCACACCGATACGACCAGAAGCGAACAGTTCAGATGCCTGTTTCAGAGCAGGATCAACATCCTTTGCTAAATGAGTTCTTGCATGTGCCTGAGCCGCTCCATCTGCGTCGCCCTTGGTGATAAGAACTTCTGACAATACCCGCCACGCACTTACAAACCCAGCATCTAATTTCACTGCACGGCGCAGAGCACTCTCAGCAGGTGCTAGCTGATCATTAGCGTAATAGGCCAGCCCTAACTCGTAGTGACCCTGGGGCACATTGGGCTGCAGCGCGATAAATGCAGTCAGCTGATGAATAGCCTCGGTTTGAAAACCATTGAGCCTCAGGGCCACACCTAATAAAAACACTGCCGGAGGATGCCCCGCATCCAGAGCAATAGCTCTACGAGCAAGAGCTAAGGCTTCGGCAATCTCCCCCTTCTGCAGAGAAGATCGAGTATCTTCAACCAACTGCGCCACACTATGTTTATTTTGCATAGTTCTCTAGTGCCCTTTTGAAAGAAAGCTTTTAAAACGCCACTGCCTCAAAATAGTAATACCAATGTGAAATCTATATCTGAGGTCTATGGCTAACAACTACTGCCCTCGGACAGCATTCCTCTGTCGCTGTCGCTCCTGCCAATGCTGATCGACAAAATAGTCGAACAGTGCCGGATCGCTGAGTTGTCTACCCCTAATCAGATCAGCGCCACGTTCGGCCACCATCATCGTCGGCGCATTCAAATTTCCATTGGGAATAGTCGGAAAAACCGATGAGTCAATGACGCGCAAGCGGTCTAGACCATGTACCTTTAACTCCGGGTCAACCACCGCCATCGCGTCAGTTCCCATTTTACAGGAGCACGACGGGTGATAGGCACTGTCCACTGCCTGCCGAATGAACGCATCGATCTGCTCATCAGTCTGCACCTCTTCCAACGGTTGAATGACTTCACCACGGAAAGGGTCCATAGCCGGCTGCTGCATGATCTCACGGGTTAATCGAACACAATCGCGAAAGCCTTGCCGATCTTCCTCTGTTGCCAGATAATTAAACTGGATTTGGGGGTGCTGCCTTACGTCAGCTGAAACGGCCTTGATAAAGCCCCGGCTAGTGGGCTTGTTGTGTCCTGCATGCACCTGAAAACCGTGGCCTTTGAAAGCAACCGAACCATCATAAGTGATGGCGCCAGGAAGGAAATGATACTGAATATCCGGCCACTTGACTCCCGCTCTGGAACGGATAAAGGCACAGGCCTCAAAATGATTGGTACGGCCAAGACCGGTCTTGAATAACAACCACCGGGCTCCGATCAATGCCTTGCTGAACAATCCCAGCTTACCATTCAATGAAATCGGCTGTTTGCACCTATATTGGAAATTAAACTCCAAGTGATCCTGCAAATTTTCACCGACACCGGGTAGCTGATGCACAAGCTCAATTCCCGCTGCGTCGAGAGTCTCTTTGGCACCTACACCCGATACTTGTAAAAGGTGGGGTGACCCCACTGCACCGGCACTGAGAATAATTTCCTTGTCGGCATTAAACTGTCGTAGCTCACCATTCACTTGGCACTGCACACCGGTGGCAGTTTTACCCTCGAACAGGATTTTGGTTACCAACGCCCGTTTGATGATACGGAGATTGGAACGAGGTTTGGCATGCCTGAGATAAGCATGACTACTGGACGCTCGGACACCTCCATCGACATTCATAAACTTCTGGCCAAACCCCTCTTGCTGATAACCGTTATAATCTTGGGTTTCATCATAGCCCGCCTCTACCCCAGCTTTTATAAAGGCTCGGTAAAGAGGGTTGGCCATGTCATTGCCTCCGCTGACAACCACTGGGCCTTTATCTCCAGCATAATCAGAAGAAACACACTGATGACTCTCCAATTTCTTAAAATAAGGTAGACAATTCTGGTAATTCCAGCCCCTCGCTCCTGCCGCCTCCCATTCATCAAAGTCCAGCGCGTGACCTCGCACATAGACCATTCCATTAATGGAGGAAGAACCTCCAACAACTTTGCCGCGCGGACAGTTCATTTCGCGATTATCAAGATGAGGTTCGGGCAATGACTGGAAACCCCAATTGTATTTTTTGGTATTCATGGGGATACCTAAAGCAGTGGGCATACGGATAAAGATGCTTTTATCACCACCCCCGTACTCCAACAACAAAACACTGCAATTGGAATCCTCACTGAGACGTGACGCGACAATAGCGCCCGCAGAACCAGCGCCCACTACTATATAATCGTAATTCTGATGATTCCCCATGACGGCAAACTTACCTTATTTTAAAACCTGGGCTCTCACCGCATTATCCTCTAAATGTTGATAAAAAACAGCAACTCGAGGCATGTAATCTAATCAATTGACAATAACAAAATTGCTGTTGACTGATATACGAACGAATGCTCACACGAATTAATAGTCATGCTATTATCCGCTCTGTTGATGAAAATAATGTAAACCATGGTTTGACACCCGACACTAGGAGCTAACGTGAGAATAATAATAATGCTCTTCCTCGTGGCCGCCTTTAATCTGACCGTAGCCGAACAAAGTAGAATGCCAAACGGTATTCAGTTTGATTCTCTGGGGCCCACTGTGCACCAACTCACCACCAAAGATGGACGAAAAATCCACTACATAGACGATGGTAGACCGGGTGATATTCCAGTGGTCTTCACTGGCGGACTAGGAACATCAGTGCGCGCGATAAGATTACTAGATTTTCTTAGAACGATGCGCAAACAGTTAAACCTCCGCTTTATCAGCGTCGAGCGAAACGGCTTCGGCCAAACAGCCTTTAACAAGACACTGACTATGTCTGACTATGTCTCAGATGTAGAACAGGTCCTCGATCATCTGAAGATTGGTAAATTCTCACTTTTTGGCATTTCCGGGGGCGGGCCATACACCGCTAAAATTGCCTCGAGAAATGTACAACGACTAAGATCTGTGCATATGGCAGCCACATCACCACTTATTGGCGATGCCTCCTGGTGTGAAAACACTGAAAATGCCCTTGGATACCGCATGCTTATTGGTCAACCGATGCAGTTTTTCGGCTTCCCCAGTAGCAGCGCCATGCACCAAGTGGAAGGTTTTCAAGATACTGCCTATGATGAAGCCGCGCGCGCACATTTTGTCGGTGGACAATTAGCCAATCCTGCTGCTCTTGATCACGAGATGAGTCTCTACTGCAAAGAGTCATTGGATACCACGGGTGTCACATCAAAACTCTATGTCTATCGTGGGGAAGCAGATTCGCTACTTATGCACGAAAAGCCGGACACCTGGCGTCATCATTATTCAAAAGCGTCGATTATTGTGCGCAACTATCCACGAGAAGGTCATGATGTTCAGTATCGACACTTAGATCAAATTCTACTTGATATTAGCAATCTCAGTGAGGATATCCTTATTTGCACCCAGGGCAAGCAACAGCAAGTAACCCATAGCGAGCTAGACAACTATTTGGATCGAGGCGCACATCTGGGTCTTTGTCTTTGGCAAGCCTCTTAAATTTAAAACCACAGACGGGGAGAAACTATGGACACACAGCCAATCGCCAGTCACTTTATCGATGGCCACTACGTAGAGGATGATAAGGGAGAACCTATTGATGTTATCTACCCTGCAACCGGAGAAATCATCGGGCGGGTTTTCGCTGCAACGCCGGCAATTATTGAGAGAGCCATTGCCAGTGCATTAAAAGCGCAACAGGAATGGGCGGCAATGTCAGGAACCGAGCGCGGACGCATACTGCGCACCGCAGCCGACATTATCCGCCAGCGCAATCGCGAACTCTCTATTTTAGAAACTTACGACACTGGAAAGCCGCTGTCAGAAACCCTCTACGTAGACGCCACCAGTGGTGCTGACTGTCTGGAATACTTTGGTGGTCTCGCGGCATCTATTACCGGTGAGCATATTCCTCTTAGCGATGGCAACTGGGCCTATACCAAGCGAGAACCACTGGGCCTCTGTGTCGGCATAGGTGCCTGGAATTACCCAACACAAATTGCCTGCTGGAAGGGTGCCCCAGCATTGGCCTGCGGCAACGCGATGATATTCAAACCATCGGAAACTACTCCGCTGTGCGCGCTAAAGATTGCTGAAATCTTAACCGAAGCCGGTCTGCCGCCAGGCCTTTACAATGTGGTACAAGGCCTTGGTGACGTTGGCAATGCGCTTGTGTCGGACCCGCGAGTTGATAAAGTCTCACTCACGGGCTCTGTGCCCACTGGGCGCAAAGTCTACGCCACGGCAGCTCAGCAAATGAAACATGTGACCATGGAGCTAGGTGGCAAATCACCCCTCATTATTTTTGATGACGCCAATATTGATAACGCTGTCAGCGGAGCCATCCTGGCCAATTTTTATTCCACTGGTCAAATTTGCTCCAATGGCACTCGTGTATTCGTCCACCGTGACATCCACGACGAATTTTTACGATGCATAACGAAAAGGTTGGAAACCGCCGCCATAGGTGATCCTATGAATGAAGAAACCAACTTCGGCCCAATGGTAAGTAAGCGCCAACTAGAGATCGTTCTCGACTATATCAAGAAAGGAAAATCAGAAGGTGCGAAATTGATCACCGGCGGCAATAAACTGGAGGGAGATGGCTATTTTTTACAACCCACCGTATTTGCCAATGTCACCGATGAGATGACAATTGCCAGAGAAGAAGTGTTTGGACCACTGATGTCAGTGTTGTCTTTTGAAGACGAGGAGGATGTTATCCGAAGAGCCAATGCCACTGATTTTGGTCTGGCAGCTGGTGTGTTTACTCAAGACATCAACCGCGCTCACAGGCTAGTTAGTGCCCTAGATGCAGGAACCTGCTTCATCAATTCATACAACGATGCGCCAGTGGAAGTCCCTTTCGGTGGATATAAGCTATCGGGTGTTGGCAAAGAAAACTCAAAAGCAGCGATTACACACTATTCTCAATTAAAATCGGTGTTTGTGCGCATGAATGCTGTTGAGGCACCCTTTTAACCCCATGACTTCAGAAATTTGTGCAAATTTTATAAATAATCACATATAAAAAATGAACTTATCTGAAATAGGGTGTCAAAAGTAAGGCAAGTGATGATTGCATATACTCTCCCCTGAGTTAGAAGTGTAAGTGTTAGACCTCAAGTAGCGAAAAACCTCCAGCCTTAGCGGCTGGGGGTTTTTTGTTTTTAGCCCACTAAAAGGTGCAAGTTTCTCCAACTGTCAGAGTAGACCGCGGATCAACATAATAAACTCGAGAGAAAATCAATGGTGTGCTGTTGACTCAATTACCTTAGTCTTTGGATAATGTATCGGGTATCAATGACTGCAAAGGAGCACAGCTTGAAAAATTGGTTTACATTTATTTTGTTAAACGTCTTCATCTCTTCTCTGGCCATGGCGGAAAATTTCAGCGATTCAGATTCGGCAAATCCCTGCGTGTCTTCAGATGAGAACATCGGTGATTCTGCTTTTTGGGCCAGCACCGCTGTGCAATATTTCGCCAATCAAGACTATGAAAAGGCGATTGCCACCGTCGATGCCTGTTTTGACCGGTGGGCCCCCGATGCCGGACATCAACAGAAAAAAATGAATAGCAAACGCCAAGAATGCCCACCAGTGGGTAAAGTGAAAGCCAGAACCAAGCGTAAAATTGAGAAGAATTTTCTAATTAATGACGTCTCTATGGCTCTCTGGGCAAAGGCTCGCTCACAGCACGAATCAGAGGGAGCCAACGCCGCGATAGAAAGCTACAGTCAATGTGTCTACATGGCCTGTGGTCGAGCTTGGGATCCAAAAGGTTGGTTTTGGAGCCCCGCAGAGGACTGTGCCAATAAGGTTAGCGAACTGATACAGTAATCCTGCGTTATAACGCCTCAAAATCTACCATCTTTTGCGACGCTATCGGGTGTAGTATAAGTTTCTTACCATGATGCGCTTTTGCTCGGCGCGCTCGCGGCTCAAAAATGACAAAATGCCGG
Source organism: Porticoccaceae bacterium (assembly GCA_964230135.1). Taxonomy (GTDB): domain Bacteria; phylum Pseudomonadota; class Gammaproteobacteria; order Pseudomonadales; family Porticoccaceae; genus HTCC2207. Next base: position 75,997 of record CAXRFT010000015.1, read on the forward strand.
TAACATTTTGCATGTCTGTACCGTTATTGAGTTTTGCTATGGGTAGTTTGACGGTTCTCCACTCTTCAGTCAGGGGATACTCGGTTCCTTCGCCCACGGCGACGAAACTGTTGACTTGATTGCCCTCTAAGAATCGTCCAGTTTGGAAACCCATATTAAAGGTGATGCTTTCATCTCCCTTAATGTCAAAGTGCAGATGGCCGGATTGGAAGTTGCTCAGATTTTCACCCTCGTCCGCCTGAAACTCGAGACTGGCTCCCCACCAATCAGCAGACCTGGTTTCGACAATGACAACACCCTGAGGTGACATCTCGATGCTGCTGGTCCCCTCCCAGGGAATCAACTTGATCGCCGCACTTGGATAGGTCATATCGTTGTCTACCGAAGGTACCAGGGCTGCATTGGCGACTACGTAGGTTTTTGCTGTCACCGGCTCACCCGCCATGGCTTCGGGGTTTACAGTAGAAATTTTGCGCACTGGCATAGTGCTCTTAAAGGGTGGTTTAAGTACATCGGCAAGCAGAGCATTTTCATCACCGCCATAACTTTTTATCAACGGCTTTCCATCTCGCGTCAAACCATCAAAACTCCCATCATCCATTAACTCCCAAAGGGCATACTTGACTTCGTTATTCAGTCGAATCAAGCCAAAGTGGTTTTCCGAACCCTGCCCATCGTTGGCATCTTTCCATTTCTCGTCAAAGGCCTCAAAATAAAAAAGCGATATGCCCTGAGCGTCTGTCCACTCGCGCATATATTGATAAAACATCTTTTCTTTGTATTCGTCCGCCGCCTTAGAACCGTTGGCGCCATAGGCTGCACTGTCCGCCGTCGCCCAGCCCGTCTCGCCAATGTGCATTGGCTTTTCAATGCCTAGGGAATTCAAGTAATCTACCACACCCTGGTACTGTGAGGCTCCGTACTCCACTGCCCGCTTCATCGCGGCATCAATCATCTGCGTCTTCGGCAATTGCTCTTCATCGGGCAACACACCCCAAAACTCCTGATTGTAAAATGAGTCGTGGAAGGGATAAGTGTGAACTGATAGAAAGTCCACCGCATTAATCAGCGCCACAAGATCATCGGTGTGATACACCGTTGAACCACCGCCCCAAGATTCATAATTATCTGAGCTAGTAATCCATATATCTGGATTTAAGCCACCGGTTTTCTTTAAGTCCTGCAAATGATTGACCCATTTGAGGATTGTCTTTGGATAGACAAAGTAGTTCACCGCCCACTGCACCATGGCTTCATTGCCCACCGCAATAGCTTTGACAATGTCAGGATACTGTTGAGCCATGGCCACTGCCGTCTCAATTTCTGTAGTGTTATTTAATACATTTCCCATGGTGTGGTCGGTTCCCGGCCGCCAAGACCCTTTGGCTTCAATCCAGGCACCGAGCATAAGATACATCTCAAACTCGGGATCTTCGTCCTTTAATACTGAAATGGCCTCGAGCAATGTGGCTACCTGTGGGAACTGCGAGGTGTTGTATGTTCGCAACAATTTGACGCCCATGGCCGACAAAATTTTCAAATCTTCGATGAGTTGCTCTCGGGTTGGTGCGATATCACGCGTTGCTTCCCGATAACCTCCATAGGAAAAAGCTGGATAAGCTGAATTACCAAAAATTTCTGCCGCCGTGGGCCCGACGCTCGACGCATCTTCTAAAACGTTATTATTTTCACCGCATGCGACAAGGAAAGACGCACAGGCAAGAATCAAAATTTTGATCAGTCTAGTCACGAAATATACCACCCCTAATTATTCTATTGACCCAAGTCTTGAAAACTTTTTTTCAAGTTTATAGCAGCCCACCATATTTCAACCAGACTTTTATCGACGAATGACACCAATTAGCTGTTGAACGGGCTACTGAACACACCAGAATTTAGCATACAATCGTGAAAAAAAATAAGAGCACTACCATGTCAGCAAAAACTGTCTGTCTTGTAAAACAAACTGATTTCTTTCAACTACTGGTGGATGAACAACCTTTCTACATCAAAGGAGCTGGTTTGGAGTTGGGCAGTATCGAGGAACTAGCAGCCTTTGGTGGCAATGCGTTTCGCACGTGGCGAGTGGATAATGGAGCAAAGACCGGTGCTCAAATTCTCGATGAAGCCCATGCCAGCGGATTAATGGTTTGCATGGGACTAGACATCGCCAGGGAACGTCATGGGTTTGACTACGATGATCCTGTGGCAGTGGCGAAACAACTGGATACAATGCGAAACGATGTTTTGGCTCTAAAAGACCACCCCGCTCTGTTAATGTGGGGTATTGGCAATGAACTTAACCTGCGACACAAAAATCCAAAAGTCTGGGACGCAGTCAATGATCTTTCAAAAATGATTCATCGAGAGGACTCCAATCACCCTACCACCACCATGTTAGCGGGAGCAGACCCAGATATCATTCAATTAGTTAATAAGCGCTGTCCAGATCTCGACCTACTCTCGTTTCAGCTCTACGGGGATATCGACAAATTGCCTGGCTATCTGATGAAAAGTGACTACAGAGGCGCCTATGTTGTTTCTGAGTGGGGTGCTACGGGTCACTGGGAGGTAGATAACACTCCGTGGGGACGCCCCTTAGAGACCAACAGCACATTGAAGGCTCAGGATTACAAGCAACGATATTTGGATTACATCGTCGCCGATAAACAACAGTGTATCGGCTCTTTTGTTTTTCTCTGGGGTCAAAAACAAGAGAGAACACCCACTTGGTACGGTGTATTTCTCGACAATGGACGTCACACAGAGGCCGCACAGGTAATGTCTGAACTGTGGACTGGCAACCAGCCGGACAACCCTGTTCCTAAGATTGATACCTTGACTATCATCGATGAAAACCAATGTCAGACCAGTCAATTAAAAACAAACCAAGTCTATACGGCAGAGATTATCAGCAAAAGCGTCACATCAGCGCTAACCTACCGATGGCAGTTAATGAAAGAGGTTGATATCGCCGCACAAAGTGACGGCGGCGACTTCGAACCAACACCAGAGGTTGTATGGCACAAGTGCGGCCCTGATGTTGGCAGTAAAATCACTTTTAGAGCACCAGCATCCGGTGAATATCGTCTATTCGTTTATATAGACGACTGCACAGACGGTTCAGCTACCGCAAATATGCCCGTTTTAGTCGATTTGCATGGGACGTCAGACAACGCCTAACCTATACTCCCTCATGAGAGGGTTGGTGCGCGTCGAGCCATCAACAAAATAATAAAAATACTAAAAGCTATATAACTATGAGTACTTCTGTCCATCAGAGTGTAGTCAATACACCTATACCACTGAACCAAAAAATTGCCTTTGGTCTCGGTATGCTAGCCAATCAAATGTTCCCTGCCGCGCTGGGCATCTTTATGGTGCTGTTGGTTCAGAGTCTCGGAATGAGTCCAATTCTGTGGTCTCTAATATTTTTTATACCCAAGTTAATTGATGCCATAACCGATCCACTTATGGGCTACATTTCCGATCATACGGAATCCCGCTGGGGTAAACGACGCCCCTATGTGTTTATAGGAGCCATTATTGCCGGCGTGTCCTTTGTCATGATGTGGCAGCTGTCTGCTGAAAATTCAGAAATGTATAATTTCTACTATTTTTTAGCTTGGTGCTGTGTTTTCTGGATTGGAATGACTATCTTTGGTGTTCCCTATGTGGCCATGGGTTATGAGATGAGTTCTGACTTCCACGAGCGCACAAGACTGATGGCAGTGGCGCAATGGATCGGCCAATGGGCCTGGGTTATTGCTCCTTGGTTTTGGATCGTGCTGTATGATCCAGATTGGTTCGAGTCAGCTACCGAGGGGGCTAGAACATTGTCGCTATGGGTTGGTGGCATATGCATGGCCTTGGCGTTGGTGCCAGCTTTCTTTTGTACCTTTAAAAACACTGATGAGAGTCAAACAAAAGCGGAACTAACTGGAACCCTCAATGACACCATGAGAGATTTTGGCCGCGGCATTCTGATTACATTGCGTAACAAACCTTTCCAAAAGATCTGTATTGCCACCTTTTTAATTTTTAACGCATTTCAGACCGTTGCGGCGTTTTCTTGGTTTATCGTAGTATATTACATGAACGGCGGCGATCCTGCTGCTGCAGGTGTCTGGCCCACTCTGTTTGGTTCGGTTGGCGCCCTTTGCACATGCTTTTTAGTGATACCCATAGTCACCTATTGCGCACAAACCTACGGCAAAAAGACCACCTTTTTATATACTCAAGCGGTTTCATTAGTGGGCTATGTCATGTTTTGGTGGGGGTTTTCTCCCGAAAACCCCTGGATGATGTTCATCCCATTACCGTTGTTTGCATTTGGAATTGGTGGACTATTCACCATCATGATGTCCATGACTGCCGATATTTGCGACCTAGACGAGCTAGAGACCGGCGAACGTCGCGAAGGTACTTTCGGTGCCATTTACTGGTGGATGGTAAAATTTGGCGCTGCTGTCGCCGGCGGTGCCAGTGGTTTGATCCTAAGCGCTATTGGTTTTGATCAATCAGTGGCTGTCCAAAGCAAAGAAACACTGGAGCTACTGCGAATGGTCTACATCGCAGTGCCCAGTTTAGGCACTATTATTGCCATTTTAGTGATGCGCAATTACGATTTAGACGAGCAAAGAGCTAACGAAATTCGCGTTCAATTAGATGCGCGCAAGGAGCCCGAAGAAGCCATAGCAGCGTAACCGAGCGGCAAGGGAAATGATAAATCGGGCCTCCCATCATCACAGGCTAGCGTCTACTCCAATCCAGGCATCAAGGCGACCTCAACTTTGGTTACCACACCCTTCTTGTCAAAAATCTGCATGGAAACATCCGCATCAATGGTATTTCCGCCGATGACCTCAACGCGACCGTCAGAAAATGTCACAGCAACAGATGTATCGTCGGCCAAGCTGTACACCACTGGCACCTGGCAGAAAGTAAAACCAATCTGACCGGATGTGAGCGGTAATCTCTGTTGATCTCCATTAATATCAAAATAATACAGCTCGTCCTCGGTTAGAAGGAACTCAGACTTACGCAAAATAAACGGGTCAAAATAGATACTCCCCTCTTTCACTGAAACACCTAGCTCCATGAGTCTTGTAATCACTTCTTCTTTAACCTGTCCGGTCATGCCTGGCTGCTTTGCACCGGCAAACCCGGGCGTATGTGAATAGGGATCGGTGGGGAAGGCACCGTAGTCATCCGGTGCCTTATTGAAGCCAATCCCGGCGCGAATATCGAAGTAACAATCTGCTAATCTACCGATAATCACAGGATCCGCATTGACATCTACCGCTCGACGGAAGTTCTCCAATGCCGCCAGCAGAAGCTTAGATACCATATGCCAATAAATTGACCCCAGACCTTCATAGGCGTACATACCGCCGGATCGGCCAGTAAACTCGCGGTGATTAAACACTGCCTCAAATATGTCCTCAACAACTGCCTTGTCTTTTTCCACCAGAGTCTTGTAACCTCGACGAGACAGCTCGTGTAACCTGTCGATAACACTGTCAACGCTATTGAAGCCGCCGTTAAAGTAATAATTTCCGTTGCCGTCAGACTCAACCAGACTTGCGTCACCCGCAGCCACCAAGCTGCACAGCAATTCCGAGCTATCCAGCAGTGACTTGGGAATAATATTCTTGTCTATAAACCGAGTCAGCTCACGATCAGGGTAGAGAAGGTAGGAATTTTGTCGCTCCGTGTAAACAGCTGAATTTTTAAGCGCTACCAACACCTCAAGTGCCTGCTCGGGGCTAAGATACCCAGAACTTAGGACCGCGACCTGGCCTTCTAACATCTCGTAAAGATGAGTAACTTTGATTCCGCAATCCGTTGCATTCATTAAGTTATAAGCATGGTATAAACCATCTGATCGACGATTAACACTGATACTGTGATCGATATAGTCAATGGTGGTGTCGATAAAAGAGACCAATCGATCGACGTCAACAAAGCGGCGCTCACCACTGAATTGCCGCTTATAGATCTGCGCTCTGTAATCACTGGCAGCAGCACCGAGCTGGTCTAACATTGATTTCCGCTGAACATCATCGAACCGACCTTCGAGCAAATAGTGATACTGGTCAAACGTCTGTTCGATGTTATCCAGTAACTCGGCCACCTCGATCGACACAGCAACTTGCTTAAATTCAACTTCAGAGTACAAATCCCGCAAATATTTCTGAAACCGCCGAGTGTAGTATAGCGTTACCATAGACACGCCATAACCCACCAGCGCATTGTTGGCGTCATTCCATTCTGGCCGTTGAGTATTCATCCAAATACCCGCTTCGGGGATGAAATTGGACAATTTTGCCAACATTGAGATCAACAATTTCTCCGTTAAATTGACGTTATACACCTCACCGGTTTTATCCCAAATCAACCGGCCATCGGCACCAACTTGATCTACCCGCTGAGCGATGAGTTTGTCCGCAGCCTCGTCAAAATCAATGGTGTTATGGGGATCGATAAGCAATTGCTGGTAGGGTTTAATCTGGTACGGCACATTGGCATAACAGAACAGATCAGCTGTGAGAAAGTCACGTAAGGTTCCAGGATGAAAACTGTTGGATATCTCTAAAAATTTGAGTAAATAGATGATCTGATGATCGCCCCAGTAACCGATATTTGCCCAGGGATCAGAGGGATCCGGCTTCTCCCAGTCGATGCCATCTTTAGTGATGCGATATGGATTATATCCGTCAGCGGTTGACGCATTGACAAATTTACAAATCATACTCTCAACATAATTGGGAATCGACAGACTCAATGCCTCCCAATTTTGAAAGATGTCTCGCCAGTTGCCCTCATAGTTTAGTAGTTCTGAACCATCAGCTTTCTTTACTTCGATGTTAAACTTGTTCCATGGGCGTGAGGGATCACCATGACGACGACTAAAAGAAAGTGGCAAATACTCGTAGCAAAGACGTTGCATTCCCGCGTCATCTGACCCTTTCGCCATCTCAATCAGATCACTGTAATGAAGCCGATCATCCAATCCATCCAAAAGATTCTTACACCTGTCATAGACACCACGATTGATGTTTATGAAAAACTCAACTAAGTCCTCTTTTGACACCCAGTAATTGTCAGCAAATAAACCACCTCGCATTACATTGAACAACACATTCGCGTAGTGGTGATTGGCACTAAGGCGGTCTTCTGTTACCTGAAAACCGTCTGAGGTACCAACAATTCGGGCAAGATTTTTAGACCCCAGTTGAATATCCGCCTCAATGTCCTCGGCGATTGTGTCCACAGTAGTCAGATAAGCGATTAAATCTCTAATTTTAGCCGGACCCTGATTCACGTCAGCAACAATATTCCACTCATGCAAATCATCAGCGGGAATAGAAATCCGACTGTGAATAAAGTAGGCGCCGCGTCGACCACGGACATCACACTCTTGCTCCACGTCCAACCCCTGCCTAAATCGATCCAGTTGAGTCGATGACAAGAGCCGCGTCGCATTGGGCAACCCGGCAGCCCAGACAGATGTGACTGATAGGGCCTCACTGGGCTCGGCACGATCGACCAATATGGAGCTCATACTGTACATGCCCAGTCCAGACTGTACATCCAACTCATGTTTCTTGTAGGCATCCACCAGGCAGCTCAGCTCATTCTGCACGGCAGATTCAACGCCGTAAGGTATCAGATTTTCAATACCATCGAGAATTTCAACCTCAACCGGGTCAGAACCTAGATTGGTCAATGTCGCAGTTTTGACAAAACCAAATCGGTCAGATGTCCGCCATGCGTAGCGAAAACTGATATTCAGATCATGGTTAATCTCTTCAAAAATAAGCTTGTCACCGAGAACATTTTTATACAGATTGCGAGTAGTCCGATAAATGCCCGCGTAATTATCTGAGAACGGCTCCCAGAGCGACGTTCGATTATCCCTCGATACCAGCGCAAGAGTACGACTTCCCGTATGGGGTGACACGTCATTCACCTTATCGTCCGAATAGTAAGGAAACAGCGAACTTTCTGGATTGACCCGGCCAGCGGTCAGTCCACCAGCGGTAGAGATAAACATCCAGTGATTAGAATCACTGACAACACTGATAAAGAAACTATCCATGCGGTCGTAGTGACCAATTCGGTAGAAATCTTCTCCATGCAACCGAATATATTCCCCAGTTACCTGGCTACTACTCTGTTGTCGGAGATTTTCTCCGAGATATATTTGTTTATCCGACATGAGCCACCCAACTCTAATTTGTAATTGTTACTCTCTATGATAAATCACGGATCGCGAAGTAAATGGTCTATAGGTTTCCGTTGAATCTTGACGATTTTTGTCTACCGCGTCACAAAAATTCGGCTGTATCCTAAGGTGAAGGTATCGAATTAGCAATAAACAAATGAATCGAATGAGTTAACAGGCGGTCTGGCTGGGATAGAATGGCTAACCAGTGAATTGTAAGCAATCAATCGGTCAGGTAGCATTCTCCGTGGCATTCTTCCATAACGTCGATCAGTACTGATGATCACAATGGTCCGGCAGATCAACCTGCAATAGAGGATGCTCCACAGTATTCATTAACCAGATAATTAACCAAAGGCGACACCACTGCAATGTCAAGACGAGACAACAAATTACTTTCCCTCACCGATGTGGATACCTCCAAGCTAAGAGGCAATCAGCTAAGCAACTCATTAAAGACCTACCTCAACGCGGGAATCCATGGTATCAGCTTCAGCGCTTACGAAGAGGATCAGAGCCCGGGAGACCAGCTTTCCGTGGAACAAATATCTAAGCGAATGGCTATATTACAACCCAGTATTAATTGGATCCGGTCTTTTTCTTGCGTTCAGGGAAATGAGCTTATACCCCAGGTTGCTAAATCCATGGGAATAAAAACCTTAGTGGGCGCCTGGCTAAGTGATGACCTAGATAAGAATGAAGAGGAGATCGCTGGGCTGATTAATCTGGCCAAACAGGGTTATGTGGATATCTGTGCTGTAGGCAATGAAGTGCTTTACCGAGATGACCTGTCGGAACAACAGTTGCTGGAATATATCCAGCGAGTCAAAGATGCCTTGCCGGAGCTGCCAGTCAGTTATGTCGATGCCTACTACGAATTTGAGGATCGACCGGCTATTACAGCAATATGTGATGTAATTCTGGCGAACTGTTATCCCTTTTGGGAGGGCTGCGCAATAGAATATTCACTCATGTACATGAAAGATATGTACCGTCGTACCGTCGCTGCTGCTGGCGGCAAGAAAGTGATTATAAGTGAGACCGGCTGGCCCAACAGAGGGCAAAACTTTCATGGCGCGATACCTTCTGACGAAAATGCTATGCGTTATTTTATTAACGCACAGCAGTGGGCAAACGCCGATAATATTGATATATTTTATTTTTCCTCTTTCGACGAATCGTGGAAAGTAGGTGCCGAGGGGGACGTAGGTGCTTATTGGGGGTTGTGGGACAAGCACGAAAAGTTCAAATATTAAAACCAAAAATAACCAGCGATAACTATAACAATGAAAAAAAATAAGAGGCTACCGTATAGCAGAGCTATCTGTTACTCGGGATACAGGGACGGCCAGAGTCCCGATGGAAACAATCTACCAACTTATGAGCAAGTCAAACAAGACTTGCTCATACTTCAGGGAGAATGGAAGTCACTTAGACTCTATGCAAGTGACGCCCACTCGGACACCATTATGGAGGTTATCAGAACGGAGAGACTTCCCTTTGAGGTGCTCCTTGGAGCCTATGTTACGGCAGAGCAAAATAATCCCAACTGCCCCTGGGGCGGAATGTATTCCGATGAACAGCTAGCGGCGAACAAACTGGAAAATATGCGGCAAATTGACCGTCTAATAGAAATGGCCAATGAGTATGACACTATTGTCAACTGTGTATCTATTGGCAATGAGGCAGCCGTGGACTGGACTGACCATTTAGTCCCAACGGAGCAACTTATCAAGTACGCTAAAATGGCTCGGCTTGGAGTCAACCAGCCAGTGACATTTTGTGAAAACTACGTTCCATGGCTGCACAAGCTCAAACCTCTGGCTGAGCAACTGGACATAATTTCCATACATACCTATCCTGTATGGGAGTATAAAAGCATAGACGAGGGCCTCGCTTATACGATTGAAAACTATAGTGCCGTTGCTGCCCAATACCCAGACAAGCAGGTGATCATCACCGAGGCTGGTTGGGCCACTAAGTCAAATGGTCGCGGGATCGAGCCCAACAATGTCAATGAGGTCATGCAACAACAGTATCTACAAGAGTTGATGGCATGGGCCGAGAGCCAACAGATCTTGGTCTACTTCTTTGAGGCCTTTGATGAAAATTGGAAGGGCTCCGATGATCCCTTTGAACCAGAGAAGCACTGGGGTATTTACAAATCTGATCGCTCGCCAAAACTCGCTATGAAGGCACAGTTGAGCTGCTGATCCGTGAAAACCATTGAGTTATCAGACAAACTCTCTATATCGAACATCGTTTATGGCATGTGGCGATTGACTGATGATCAGGACACCTCAGCTGGACATATACAAAATAAGATAGAGGCCTGTGTCGAACAAGGCATCGATACCTTTGATCAGGCCGATATCTATGGTGGATACACAGCGGAAGGACTGCTCGGATCAGTCATAAAGCAGTCGCCGCAGCTTCGTTCGTCAATAAAAATCATTACCAAATGCAACATCGTTGCACCCATGGGCATCCACAGCGACAAACGATTCAAGTACTACGACACCACGGCGGGCTATATCAACAGTTGTGTTGAGCGCTCATTGAAAACCATGAACTTGGAGCATATTGATCTCTTGTTGCTTCATAGACCCGATCCTCTGATGAACGCTGATGAGGCCGGAGCAGCGCTAGATGCGCTAGTCAGCTCTGGCAAAGTAACAGCCGTGGGTGCATCGAATTTCCGTCCGTGGGATTTCAACCTATTGCAATCGCGCATGCAGCACCCATTGGTAACCAACCAAATTGAGATCAGTTTGATGCAACAAGCCGCGCTAAAGAATGGTGATTTAGCTTTTTTGCAACAACACAAAATAACACCTATGGCTTGGTCACCCCTCGCTGGTGGCGCAATACTGCGAGACAGCCTTTCACCGCTCTCGCTGTTGATGCAGCAGATCGGAGAAATACATGCAGTGTCACCGGAGGCAGTGGCCATTGCCTGGCTGCTGCGACATCCTGCCGGCATCATTCCGATCTTGGGTAGCAATCGCCTGGACAGAATCAAGCAGTTTGGCCAAGCTTTACAGGTCAACCTATCTACTGAAGAGTGGTTTGGGCTGCTAGAACAAGCCTCGGGACAGCCAGTTCCCTAAGTCAAATTTCGCTTTACATTTCAATTAAGTGATGTCCATAAACACCGACCTTACAACATACCATAAATGGTATGTTTATCATTAATATTATTCATTTTTCATATAGACACGACTCGCTTACCATGAGGATTGATTCTTAAGGTCTCCCATGCGTTATTTACTTTTGTTTGTGTTGTGCTCGCTGAACGGTATCGCGATTAATGATCTCGAACTCGCCAGGAACAGTGCAGCGAAGAAACAATTATCCATTAAAACGCAGACCCATGGGTGACCGAGGTAATGTTGACGGGAGATGCCTTCAGTACAGGGTTCTGCAGTGATGCCGGTGTTACTAGTGCAATGGACGACATCCCAAAAAGTTTATTTAATCTGCGCCAACAGAGATTGCGTAGACAGAAACGATGATGACTGATCCATCAACAAACCGTGAAAATTAACTGACTAAAACAGAGCCCCCTCACTTTTTTCAGCAAATTTCGCAACTCTACTTAACTTTTAAGGAGCCCTAAAAAATGAAACACCTCTCTCTCGCCGCTGTATTTCTTCTTGCGAGCAGCTTTGCGGCTGCAGAACACCCTTTGATGAAACGCTTTGACCTTGACTCTAATGGTGTCGTCACCACTGCCGAACTGGAGCAAGCGGGTTGTAACATCAGATCCAGTATGTTTAAAACCGCTGACAAAAATAAAGATGGCACACTGTCAAAGAAAGAACTTCTCAAAGCAAAAAACTATATTGCCACTAAGAAGCGCTGCCCGAAGACTGCTGCTTAATGTCTACTCTACAGGGCGCGTCATAAACTAACTCAACCTTTTTGGTGATCTTGTGCGCGCCCCGTAGCATTTAAAATTCTCAGTTTCATGGAAGAAGAATTTATCCCGCCTTTGGTGTCGTTTACTAGCCGATAGTATCCTCTCAAATGAATGAAAACTGTTTTAAAGCATCGTTGCCCACCTTAGCAGCAAGTTAGCTTGGTTAGCACGGACCTACACAGCAACGAGCATCTATCGTACACTCTAAATATTCGTGCAAGTTCGCTTGCAGCCTCTGTCAATTGTGAACGATAGGCCTATGAATACTGGAACAAAACACATCGTAAGCCGAGAAAAGATAGTGGCTCTCTCGGGTCTCGCACTAGCTCTGCATCTGCCTTTTATCGGCATGCGTCTTGTGGCTGCACAACAACTTGGCTTCGAACTTGCCGATGTGACCGGCTGGGTGTCCGATATCGCCTTGTTCTTATTCGCGGCAACCTTGCTCTTACTGATCAAATCTGATCTGCGGCCGCTATTCTTTCTACTGTTTTATGGCGTTTTTCTAATCGTCAGTGTGATTAACACTGAGCACATAGTCGCGCTGGGAACAAACCTATCCCTAAGTGATGCCGAACTACTTTTTGATCGAGATTTTATTCAGGGAAGTTTTACATTTTTGCCAGAGATGGCAGCGTTTTGGTTCGGGCTGACCTCCCTATCGCTGTCACTTGTGTTGCTCTATAGAGAGTCTTTTTCTACTGCGGAATTTCATCAGGCTGCGCCGATAGCCACAGGCGTGCTGTGGCTTCTACTTTTATTGTTACCCCAAAGCCCGGATCATGCCAGCTGGAGACAAACTAATCCAATTATTGCCAGCGCAGTGCAATCGACGATGTACTGGTCGTCCAATTCAAATAAAATAAACCAGGGTACGTCGCCAGAGGGAAAGAATCTCTGGCAATCACTGCGGCACAGCGACTTGTCGGGCCCCACCATTCATAGCGGAAAGAAACAGAATATCCTACTTATTCTGATTGAAGGATTGTCTGGACATCATGTCTATCGCCCAGACGTGCTAGAGGAACACTTAGATTCCGTTCAGATGCCAAAGTTAACCAAGCTTGCAAAGCAAAATTTGTCCTACAGACAGTTCATTTCCCCGCAAGTACAAACCAATAGAGGCTTGTACGCGCTTCTCTGTGGTAGTTTGCCAAATCTCGTCAGCCGCACTCCTAAAATGACAATTACGGATGAAATTCTCAATCATGAAAAGGCCATCTGCCTCCCTGAATATCTCGGTAAAAAAGGCTACGTAACGTCCTATCTTCAGAGCGCAACACTGAGTTTTATGAATAAAGACAGCTTCATGCCCAGAGCTGGTTTTCAGCGAGTATCGGGCCGAAGCTGGTTTAAACAACCTTATTTAACTCACGCTTGGGGGGTGGCAGATAAAGATTTTTTCCGTCAGTCTATCGACGAAATTCACCAATTGCAGGCACAATCGAAACCATGGTTTTTAACACTACTAACCGTGGGAACTCATCATCCTTATACCATTCCGGAGAGTGAAAAAATTCCGCAAATGGACAAGTTCAGCAATGCGGTACTGCACGTAGATGAAGTTCTCGATGACTACATCATTAGGCTGCAAGCATTGGGCGTTCTGGACAACACGCTGGTTATCATAACGAGCGATGAGTCGAGTGGCTCCAGACTAGATGGCACTAATTTGACCAAAAATTGGGTGCCTCTGGTTATCATCGACGATACTGATAAACCGATGATAAACGATAACATTTTTATCCAGACAGATATCCCGCTATCCATCGTCGACTATCTTGGGTACAAACCAACGGTTTTCTCTGGTCGCAGTCTGTTTCGATCTTATTCGCAGCAAAGACCATTAGTGTTCAGTATGTTCTACGACAAACGTGTCTATCACTTGAGTGAAAAAATTTCCCTTACTTCTTGTGATTACAATTTCAACCACTGCTACCAGCGCAACGGCACTAGGAGTACTGCGGATGAAAACCACTGGTACGAGATTACATCAGCGGATCCGGAGACAGTCAAAGCCATGCGCTATGTGGTCCAGAAAAATGATTGGGACTTTACACGCTTAGATCAACAGCCGAACATCGAGGATGCATACGCAACGTGGGTTGGCCAGTACTTCACCGCAAAAGATTTTTCTGGGCAGCACCAGATGCGCTATGACCGAAAGATCGACTTCGACTGGGGTAACAGCGCACCGATAAAGGGCTTTCCCACTGTCAACACCTCGATTCGCTGGCACAGCTGCCTGGTAGTTGAGGACGCTCATCGCTATCGCTTTGAACTCACTGCAGACGACGGTGCAAAATTGTATATCAACGACAACTTGCACATGGACCAGTGGCAGGAATTTGCGGGCGTAGCCGGGTCACAGGACTTTACCCTGACGCCCGGCTCCCATGTTTTACGGCTTGAGTATTTTCAGTGGTATTACGACGCTATGGTTAAACTTAGCATCACTGACTCAACCGGTGCCCCGGCAAACCTGATCAGACCACAATTATCTCCACAAGGCGCTTTCCACTGCCCTGACCTCTGACTACTAAAAATCACTCGGTAGCCGCATCCAAACCAGCCGATCAAGCCTCTTTGTTTAATTCCCAGCGCACCAAATTTTTGCTCTTCAGCCGGTTGGCCAGCAGGCTGAAACGACTTCTCTCTTGTTTCCATTCTTCCAGCCATTTCTCTCCGGTTCGTTCGGCGTCAACAAAAACCGCATTAGTCACCATAATCGGCACGAGTATGGACAGGTGCACCACCATGCTAGTGACTATACTATAGCCTAACCAGCCGAGGTAATAAGTGGCTATAAGGCCAAAAGACACACTCCAAAGGGTGAACAGAACTAACATAAAATAAGCTTGAAGGCTGGGGTCAGGAACATACTTTAATGGATTAAACTTTACATTCATGATCCGCCGCCAAATGAAAACTACGGTCAGTACCACTCTTCTAAAAACGCTTGATTTCAACATAATAGTCTCCCGCTTTTATTAAAATATCGACAATCCTGCCTCATATTTTCAGCAGCACCACATACCACTGCAAAGGAAAATATCCGAAGGTAATGGTCAATACGGAGGAAGTTTAATTCTAGGTCACACCACCAGAGAGTGGACTAAATTGCACCTTGGGTTACCATTGAAATACCGTCTACAGCACTGCCAACAATGTCAGCCCAGCACTGGCGATGACTGCTGCGATCAAGGCATAGGGTATTTGCGTCAAGGCGTGGTCCATGACATCACAACCACTTCCCTGAGCTGCCAACACGGTGGCATCAGAGTAAAAACAAGCATGACTACCAAATGCACTGGCGGATACAATGGCGCCAATGGCTAGGGGAATACTGACACCCATAGCCTCCGCTAGAGGGAGAATTATCGGGATCGCAATGGCGAAAACACCCCAACTGGACCCAGTGGCAAAAGAGATGAATGCCATGGTGATGAAAACCACCAATGGCAATAGCACGGGGGTCATGACAGGCGCTACGGTATCAATAACAAAGGGAGCTAAACCCAAGCGATCATTGACCTCTTTAAACATAAAAGCCATTACCACAATGGTCAGCGCCGGCAGCATAATTTTAATGCCGTCCAATACCGAGTCGAACATTTCAGTCCAGCCCATTAGCTTTTGCGTGCCAAACAACAGGATAGTCAATGCGACTGCAACGATCACCCCCAGCTGCACGTCAGGATTCCAAGGATCCCCCCACAGACTGAAAAGCAGTAACGCCACTATGGGCAGGATAAAATGATACAGTTTTACGGGTCGATCGGACGCCTGAGACGTCTGAATTGCAAACTCTTCGGATACCTCAGGCATTTGGCCGGTTTGCGCCATAGCCTCAGCACGCTTCATCAGCCCCAGCGCGGGAATACGCCCGGTTGCCACTAATGGAACCAGTAGTGCAGCAACAATAGGATAGAGCATGTAGGGAATGGCGCTAATGTACAGTGACATCCCTTGACCCTCCTCAGCGAAACCAGATTCCATGAACAGACCAGCATAAAACACAGCCCAGGTTGACACAGGCACCAACACACAAATTGGCGCTGCAGTGGAATCCACCACATAGGAGAGCATCTCTCGGGAGACCTTAAATTTATCAGTCACCTTGCGCATGGATGAGCCCACAGCCAGTGCGTTGAGATAGTCATCGACAAAAATAACCAACCCCAATAACCAAGTGTACAGCAATGCACTGCCAGAACTCTGCGCGCGCACTGCGAGCGCATCACTAAATGCATTGGCAGCACCCACACGCATCAGCAAGCTGATCAAGCTCCCCATGAGACCACAGACAATGATGATCCAGGCGATGGTCTCATCCATCATCACATCGAGCAAAATGGCAGAAAAATTGGTCAAGCTGGCGCCCGGCTCTAACATTAGCAAACCCACTACTACGCCAGACAATAAAGATTCAATCGGTCTTCGACTCAAAATAGCGATGACGATGGTGACCGCCGCAGGGATTAGCACCAACCAACTCTCTTGCAAAGACACAGGAAATCTCCTTGTATTCCAGTTTACTATCCTCTTTGGGCAACCTTAATGGTTTCCTAAGTATATGCAACTGCTCTATTCCGCACCCTTGATCACCGCAACAACTCAACGGTATTTAATAATCCGTGAAAAGGTTTCAGCACTTAATATTCACAATCGCAAAGAGTTTACTTTAACCCTCGATGGCTACCAATGTCTGTCGAAATTGCACAGCCATAGCAATTATTACAATCAACAGTAAACTTGCAACACCAAGAAAGGATGCTTCAACATCGGCCGCAGAACTCTCACCCATCCATAGCGCAATCAGTTGTATATGGTACAAAATACCAAACAAGCCTGCTGAGACTGATGCCACCTTAGACGACAATGTGGAACCAAAAAGAGGCATGGCGACTAAAAGGGCAAAAACCGAATAAAGCCAAAACCCCAAAAAGTCAAAAGACGTGTACAAAGAGAAAGGAGCAGATACATTTAACAATTGTAACAGGGTATCCGCCATCTCACTGTTAACGCTGTTACTTGAAGCAGTTTCAGCTAACATCGGAATCGTCCACACCGCGATAAACTTCGGAATAATAAAAGCCATTATCGAGAGAGTAACTGTGATAGCTGAAAAAATAGCTAACAGTGGGTTGACCTCACGTACCCGCCAAGCGGTGGATAGAAAAACAAGCGATAAACTCAACATAGCCAAGATCTGATTAATCCAAGCGACAATAAAATCTTCTCTATTGGCCACCAGCCAGACTAACCGATCAGCATGCTCAGCCTCATAACCATTAGGTACATCCAAGGGGAAAAACATCGAAATAAGTGCCGTTATCAGGCTAATAATTACTGCTCTGAAGCCTAGCTGGTTAACCTGATAGTCAAGAGACTTCGTGCTTTTCATAAGGATCTCCCAATGCAAATTTTATTAAAAATCAGAGGCTAAAATTATACGTGGGGCTGGCAAGCATATGTGTTATCAGCGGCCCCAAACAACCACATCTTATGCTATAACATGTCAACTGACATTTAAAGAACTAAAAACGTGTTAAACAATAGCCCCATCACACAGATGAACCTGTGAAAAACGACTTCACCAGATAGAGAAAATGTATCAGTCGCAACAGTAACAAACTACGTTGACTATTCTCGTACTCCTCAAAACTCTGAGGATAGTCGGCATTTCCCGGAACCACGATGAGTTGCTTCATTCGCTCATGGGCTGGGAGGTGTATGTCACCCATCACCACTACATCATTTCTTATATGGTTGATGGCCAGATAGTAGAAACGTTCCAGCGTCTCAGGGCGCTCTATTGCATCATCGTAAGCCGCCTGGAGCACCTCTTTTACCTCACTGTCACCGTTTCTATACAGATTAGAGATTGCCCAGGCAAAGTGCCATACCGCATGATTCCAATCGATCACTGTGAATGGCTCTGTGTCATAGAGCATATCTATATTTTCAAAGTAGAGAGTTGAAATTCGCTGGGCAATCTCTGGAGTAATATGTTGGTCTCGAATAGCCCAGATAACTAATTCAGAGGTTGACAGACGTCGAGAAAATTCCGCCTCTGCCACCTTGAGTGTTGCATTCCAATCTATCCCCTCGATCAACACCGACGCCTGATCATCATAAAATGCGTAGGGCATAGCCGATTCACAAATGGTATTGGCCCTCCCTGGAGAGGCAAATCTTCTGTCAGCGTAACCATAATCCTCCATCAACAAGGTATAACACCAGTGAGCCCCCTGATCGTTGACCAATGCTGACTTTTTATCATGCTGCCTCTGCCAAGATCTCGCAGTCGCCGCGATGGTATGGGGCCCCAGTTGGTAAACTATCTCATCCTCTAGGGTTCCGTCACACAGAAGACTTAGACCACCGGTGCTTGTGATCTGGAACATTTTAGATTGGAAAATAAAATCTGCGGAGATTTCAAGCAGCGGACTAATCTGATCAACAAATTTTTCGTTGGCAACGATAAAGTATCCTTGAGACGCTACCATCAAGTCGCCATCGAATAGAACAATCTGATCGTCCTGATTTCTAACCTCACATCCCTTCAGGTTCACAGCAGTATTTGAATGATTGTGCAACTCTATCCATTCAGGACCGCCGTTGGGCGACGACGACATAAATTCACTGATAACCAGTTTGTCGGTTGGCGCCTGGGCAGAATCTGACAGACCGCAGCCCGAAACCAATGAAAAAAGGCAAAAAACAAGGATAGATGTGATACCACTAACACTCTTTGTACTCATTGATTACCTCCTCAAGAACCGGGAATAGCCTGTATCTACACAGTATCGCTGTTGGAAAATGGACTATATCCCCTCACAAACATTGCACTAGCCATTACTAAAGGCTCTTAGTTTATCGCAATTAACAACTAAACTGTGACTTTCATTTGCAAACTCGGCAACCGCAACATTTACATCATCAGCGATGCTAAACAACTGAATTAACAGGTCAGGGGTGCGACGACTAAAAGCTTTAGCACAACCCCATATCAGCTGCACATATCTCTGTCTTGACACTAATCACAGATCAGTCATTTTGGTAGTGAATAGGCGATGACCAAGCTCTCTCCTGCAGCGTGGTAGCCAAATCTGCTCTAGGAGCTACACCAGCGCGAAGTGCATCCCAGGTAGACCACCGGCAAGTTGGATTCTCCAATACGCGAGCATAGTAGAAAGCACGCTGATCTGCCTGAAAACTTGGATCCTGCCAGAGTGCGGCCAACTGCGCCGAGCCCGTCTCAGGGTTTATAGCACAGGAAGAAATATCGACTCTGGCTCCATTGTCGGGGCAACGGTGAGTAGTCTCATCCACTACACCACCATTGGCACAGGCAACATCAAAAACTTGCTCCTGCGGGTCGCCATTGGCATCGATCCACCCCTTTATCACTTGCAACCGTTGCAGAGGGGCATTTTCAGGGTCAGCCGAAGCCATAACAAGAAAACTAGGTGACTCATCTGCAGGTTTATTTGTCTTGGCTAACAGAGTACCACCCATGCTGACGCCTGAAGCGTAAGCTCTCTCGATCCCATCGACAGCCGTCAGCATGGTCTGATCAAAGTCGTACCCGGCAAAAAAACGTAGTCGAATTCGAGGCCCTGAGGTGGCGAATACCTCTTTGCGACGGAAAGCGCTATACAATGAATCTCGGGTGTTGTCCTCTGCCCACGCCGCCGCCAGACCTGAAGCACCGAAGGTTGGCACACCACCCCCGGTATACACTCCACCATTTATTTTAACGTACATATTTTTACCCAAGGGTGTGGGCCGCAAAGACGTAAATAGCTTACTTGAGTAGTAAATAAATTGACCACCTAAACCAGTCTGCGGTACCGATCCCCTCTGAAAGGCTGTGCTCGATAAAATACCCAACTTAGAGACAAAATTTGATTCATCATTCTGACTCGCGGCAGAGTGGGTATCGCTGGAACCGATGAAGCCAAACTGGTAGGGATTACCAGCGCCCTGCTGCTCCAACACCATGCCATTGAGCAGTGCCTCTCTGACATAGGAACCATTGACTGCGCTCAACGCTGCTGTGGCCACTCGATAAGGTGAAATCTCAAAACCCGCCCACTCATCTGTTGATGACAGCATTGGATGGGTTTCTGAAGTACCTTTGACCTGAGTCATCTCCACGATAGGTTCATTGCGCATTCTCTGAGCAATATAAGCGTCATCCAAAGAGTCCCCTGCAGTGTCGGTAAGCTTGAACATCTGGCCATTAGAGCCGTTCGAATTATGCGGAATGGCTATGCTCTCGACCCCTAAACTACGCAACTCATCCATCCAATCCCATAAATCCTCTGGATTGCTTGAGTGAAAACGCGAAAAGGGCTCTACAGGCAGGCGATCAGTGTTTTGAAAGATTACATTTCTGTGCAGGTTGCCCATTTTAACGGTAGAGGTGGTGTATTCATAACCAGCGAAAGTGGTAAACCTGCCGGGGTCATTGTACTCATCAGCCGCCGCAACAATATCTTGCCAGGCACTTCGGGTGATATTGAGAACCTCTTGCCGACTGATATCACCCTCAGTAATTCCCTCAATCAGATTGGGGATAAAACCACCAAAGGTAACCAGCCGTTTAGTTCTGCTATACAAATCAGTACCAAAGTTACCCGGTGCATTTAAATTGTGATAGGGCTCAGAGAAAGGTTTCTCGGAAAATGAAGTGGTGGTATCAGCCGCCGCTTTCACCAACCCCAAAAATTCACCATGGTCAGTGACTGCATAAAAATCCATCGGTCGAGTCAACTGCATGTCGTACCCAGCGGGATTTTTAATTGCCTCCCCTCGAGCGAACCGGTAGGCATCATAGGGTGTAGCAAGAGTGCCAAAAGCGTGGCCATCGAAGGAATAGGTAGTATGCACATGCAGATCACCAAAATAGGCGTTGCGCTCTCGATAGGAGTCATTGGTTTTATTTGAGGAAATATCCAACTCTGGGTCTCTGACTAATAATTCCGTAGTAGCATCAAACAAACTCATCTGACCACCCAAAGCCCCCGCCTCAGGACCGGTTAACAAGGCGTCAATTTCCGCGGTCTCTTGCAACACATCCCGATCAGAATGAACGTCAGCAGCGGAACTGATAAAATTGCTGGAGGGTTCAACAGTCCTCTCAGAGCAAGCAGTTATGCTAATACACAGAATCACAGCGGCTACTCTCAAGCCACCCTTGGGTAGTTGGCAAACCATTTCCATTGCATTTCCCCCTTATTGTGGACAGTGTCGTTGACTGCCCTTTATTTTTATTTAACGTCTATCCACATGGGTGATCCCCATGCCATTTCAGTCACCGTTGCGGGCACATCTGTTCGTGGTGGCATACCCAAACGCAAACTATCATAGGTAGTCCACCGACAAGTAGGATTTTGCACTATACGAACATAGTAAAAGGTATTTTGCTGGGCATCATAATCTGGATCAGTCCATAGTGCTTTAATTTGGTCGACCCCCTGATGGGTGTCCCACTGACAACTATTCAAATCTACCGTTGCGTCATTTTTAATGCAGTTTCCCGTGGTAGCGTCTCTTCCTGAACCAGTACAAAAAGCATCAAAAACCTGTTCTCGGCGTTGACCATCTTCAATCCATCCTTTGATTACCTGAGCCTTCGCCAGCGGAGCACTGTCAGGATCTTTCACTGCCCAAATAAACAAGCTGGGAACATTTTCGTTGTCGTTATCAGGTGCAATTAAATTTCCACCCATGGGAATACCACCAGCATAGGCTGCCGCCAAATCGACGGTGTCAATTAAGTCTTTCGGCAAGTTAAAGCCTAAAAATGTACGCAAACTAATCCGCGTCCCACTGGTGGCGTAAACCTCTTTGCGCTTCATGGCGTCAAACAGTGCATCGCGCGTATTTTCACTGGCCCAAACAGCGGCTAATCCCCCTGGATTGTTCTTTGCAGTGCCTGTCAAATCGGTACTTTTATAGCGACGCTCAGCAGGAGATGAAGCAAATGCCGTCGCACCCCGGTAATCCCACTCCTCTGTATCACCGGGATTGGAATTATGCGTATCGGTGGCACCCACAAAGCCAAACTTCAATGGATTGACAGCCATTCTCTGTTGCAGTGTCAACCCCATGTGTAAACCATCGCGCGCCATGGAGGTGGGGTAAATACAGCTTGTCTCCTGGCCCTCGTCACAGGGCGGAAAAAACTGCTCATATCCACACTCTTCATCGCCAAACCCAAAGGCCAACGAACACTCAGAATTACCTTTGATTTGAAACATTTCGACCACAGGCTCGAAGCGGGCCCTCAAACGCCAGTCATCGTCGCTGTAAGTAAGGCCATCTATAGTCTTGCCAGAGAACGCCAGCCCCCAGGATTTGTTCATGTTGTGAGGAATAGTGAGAAACTCGCAATCACCAACACAGGTGGATTCAAGTTGTTGCCAGAGATCAATCTCAGACTCCGCATCAAAGGCAGAAATTGCATACTCGGGCGTATCATGAGAGCGAAAAATTACGTTGCGATGGAGTTTCCCGCGATCTGGCAACGCTGGTGAATATTCGTAACCTATAAAGGTGGTAAAAACGCCGGGGTCGTTGTGCCGCTCTGCCGCCTCTTTAACCATTTGCCATGTAGAGGCGGCAAACTTTCGTTCAACAGCCTGCTCACCATTAAAAATAGTCAGATCTCTTGTCGGCGGTCTTTGCTGTGCTCGGCCACGCAACTCTAAGAAGCCCATCAACGATGGAGTAGCATAAAAGTCGCACTCGGATTTTGCCTTCTCAGTAAGGTTTTTTTCGGCACAGGCCAAACCGGGTCCGAAACCTTCGGCATGATCGGTGAGCGCGACGAAATCTAGCGGACGATTCAGTTCCATCGACTCCCCCGTGCGGAGTGTTACAGTCTTACCCTTAGCCACTTGATATGCGGTATCCATATCAAAGCGATTGCCAAACAAATAGGCATCCAGCGATATATCAGTGTGGACGTGAAGATCGCCAAAATAGACATTATTTAGGTGGTTTTCTGGCTGCTGTATTAGCGCTTGTCGAGGCGGGCGAAAATAGCTTTGCTCGTCCTGTAAGCGAGCCTTGGAGACAATGTCAGCAATCTGCTCATCGCTGGACGGCAGTGCAAGTCTGGTATAAAGGTCAAACGCTTGAAACCCGCCAAAAATAGAGAGAAGCACCACAAAAAATCCTATCCATCTTTTGTAGCTCATGTTGATCGCCTCAAGTTTTTAAAAATATTACCCTCTTATACCCTAACATCTCCAGAAAATACAGGTCACCACTGTGGTTAGGCGGCCGCCATAACTGGCGCCAGCTTCTCTTGCCAATGTTCTAAAAGTGGGCGGTTGTCTATATCCCAAGGATGAAAGTCATCCCGAAAAAATGCTTTATAGGCTGGAACATGTATGCGAATAAAACCCTGTTTGGAAAATAAAAATTTAGCCATACTTTTAACTGTTTTCCATTTCCACAGCTGCTGGTCATGGCGCAATATCTTGATGGCCACTTTCATCACATCCCAAAACAGCGTCATCATGGAGAGTCTCATCACTGTGGTGCGCATTTTATTGTCGCCACCAATTTGACGGTAGACATCAAAAGCCACGGATTTGTGCTCCAGCTCCTCAAGAGAATGCCATCGCCAGAGATCCCCCAGAGGGCCTTCGACATTCTTAACCAACTTACCCTGTAAGAAGCTCTCACCAAAACTGGCCGTAAAGTGCTCCACGGCGACCGTAGATGCCAGCATCACGCGATTAGTGATCTTCGGGTCATTTTTGCTCGCTTCAATTCGCTTTAAATAAACACCCTCGAGCTCCTCTAAGTCATAACCCCGTTGCTGGCACAGCAATTGGTTGTATTTGCGGTGCTCGCGACTATGAATCCCCTCTTGTTTAAAGAAACCCTTCACTTCACTGCGCAGCTTTGGATCCTCAATGCGATCCTGATAGACGCGCACAGAATCAATAAAGTTTTTCTCGCCGGAAGGAAAACTAATACTCATGGCATTAAAAATAGCTGTTAAAAAGGCATCCTTGTCAGCCCAGTCAGTGGCCAGTGCCTGCTCTATTTCAAAGGACATGTTTCTCGCTTTAATTGACACACCCTCGGGGGTGTTGGAAGAAGATGGCAATGCGGTCATGGCGAAACCCTATGTTAATTGTTATCTGTCTCAACTATACTGGAAAATAAGCCATGCAAAGGGATATGTTACGCCAATATAGGGGATATTTTGCGCCAAATCTGCAGATATGTTAAATGATCTAACATGCAAATTAACCATTGCTCGGGTTCACCATGAACAAAATTAGTCTTCATGATGATTTCATTCATCAACTCACTTCTCTCCTCGCTGAGGATGGATTTTCCCTGTCAGAAATCATCAAACAAGCCATTACAGATGGCAATATTACTCACAATCTGCAGAGCGAAACTGAAACACTCAGGTTGATGGAAGTCCTCGTTGCCTCCACCGGTGATTCAAGCCTGATGATTCGTTTGGGTCAGCGCATTGATATCGCCAGTCTTGGCACCTTTGGCTTTGCTCTGATGAGCTGTGCCAACCTCAATGAGGCACTGAGACTACTGCTCCGATATCAGACCATTACTGGCCCAGGCCCAGCATTTGAACTCCATGAGAACCACGACAACGTCATGCTGCGTCTGCGGGTTAACACCGGCAGTCCGACTCAACAACGCCTGCTAAAAGAGCTGACTTTTTCGCAAATTATCAGTATGGGTCAATTTCTCGTTAACGAGGCCATAGAGGGCGCCGAACTTGACCTGAGTTATGCACCGCCAGCGGGCGCACAGCGATATTCTGAGATGCTGTCGGTTGCCGTCAACTTCCAGCAACCCCACAGTCAGCTAGTCATCCCGAAAACTATCATGGGCGTGCGTATCCGTACCGCCAACCCAGCAACCCATGTGATTTTTCAGCAACAGTGCGAGGATCTACTTCGCAGTCTCAATCGCGTTGAAAACTTTTCCTCAGCCGTACGTCGTTTGTTGATTAATGCCGGTGGCGCATTCCCCGACATAAAAAAAGTCGCTGCCGATCTTTTTGTCAGTGAACGAACCTTAAATAGGCGCTTACAAGCTGAAACCACCAGCTTTAGAACAATCTGCGATGAAGTTCGCGATTTATTGGCCTGCCAATATCTAACCACCACAGCCCTAACAATGACTGAGATTGCCTCTCTACTGGGCTACACAGAAGCCGCCAGTTTTCGTCGTGCCTTTGCCCGTTGGCACGGAGTGACACCGGGCCAGTTCAGACAGAGATACTTAACTAACTAAATTTAAATTCATCGGTTTTGATTCAATAGAGTATCAAAGACGTAAACTTGAACGAGTAAATTTCCATTGTGGTTTTCAACCGTTGGTTACACAATGGAAACAAAATAAACACAATGATTAACCCAACCTAGGAAATTACCTGTGAACAACCTTTTTCAATCTCTGGCCTTTCCCAGCGGCGCAACCATGAAAAATCGTTTTATGTTAGCTCCGCTGACAAACACTCAATCCCACGTTGATGGCACCCTGTCAGATGACGAATACAACTGGCTGACCATGCGTGCCAGTGGTGGTTTTGGCCTCACCATGACTTGTGCAGCCCATGTTCAGGCACAGGGTCAGGGCTTCCCCGGCCAGTTGGGTATTTTCTCTGACGATCATCTGCCCGGGTTAACTCGACTAGCTGATGGCATTAAAGAGAAAGGCAGCCTGTCTATGGTTCAGCTTCATCATGCCGGCATGCGCTCACCCGAAGATTTGATTGGTTGCCGCCCTCAGTGCCCGTCAGACAATAGCAAGTGGGGTGCCCGTGCGCTGAGCACCGAGGAAGTTGAGCAGCTCATCGAAGATTTTATCTGTGCCGCCGTGCGTGCTGAACAGGCGGGGTTTGATGGTGTCGAGGTACATGGCGCCCACGGCTACATATTGGCTCAGTTTCTCAGCAGCGAAACCAATCAGCGCACCGACCAGTTTGGCGGCAGCGCAGAAAACCGCGGACGGCCAATAAAACAAATCATCGATGGTATTCGTGATCGCTGTCGCAGTGATTTTATTTTGGGTTTGCGGCTTTCACCCGAGCGTTTTGAAGTGGCACTTGGCGATATTATCGATTTTTCCCAATGTGTGCTCAACGACGGAAAAATTGATTTCCTCGATATGTCACTGTGGGATATCTTTAAAGAACCTGAGGAAGACGCCTACAAGGGGCGCAGTCTGATGTCCTACTTTACCGAGCTGGAGCGCGGAGACGTGGCCCTTGGCGTGGCTGGTAAACTGCGCACTCCGGAGGAAATTACTCAGGCAATGGAGGAAAATATTGATTTTGTTCTCTTGGGACGCGCCGCCATATTGCATCACGACTACCCTCTAAAAATGCAACAAAACCAAAATTTTGTGCCGGTCTCCAATCCGGTCTCGGCCGATCATTTGCGCGCAGAGGGTTTAGGCGAAGCTTTCGTTACCTACATGTCAGGTTGGAAAGGGTTTGTGCAAGAATCCGACTAACGACTCGCCCATAAACTGGACTGGCTAGGGAATATCACCATGCAGGCACGATTATTAACCGATCCCATCGCACCTACTCTGCTCAAATTGTCTGCGCCCAATATCGTGGCCATGTCTATTATGTTAGCCACCTCCATGGCGGAGGCCTTTTATGTGGGTCAGTTGGGTGTGGTGCCTCTGGCAGGGCTGGCGCTGGCTTTTCCGATGATTATGCTGACCTTGATGATGGCCGGGGGTTCTTTCGGCGGCGCTATCGCCGGCGCAGTGGCACAGCGACTTGGTGCCGGTGATCGCGATGCCGCTGAGTCGGTAGCACTGCACTCATTATTAATGACGATGGGGTTCGCTGCGTTATTTTCGTTGCTATTTTTGCTTTTTGGACGTCAGTTTTACACGGCACTGGGCGGTCAAGGCGAGGTGCTTGAGCAAGCACTAAACTACTCAAATGTATTCTTTGCCGGGTGTGCGGCTATTTGGGTCGCCAATGGTGCTAACGCCATTATCCGAGGTACCGGCCAAATGAATATCGCCGGCGGCGCTATGGCCATAGGGTCACTGCTACAAATTTTTGTCTCCGCCCTGCTGGTTCTGGGTATCGGGCCCTTTCCAACCCTGGGGATAGCTGGTGCTGCCGTGGGCAACATTGTCGGTTTTAGTATCGCCAGTCTGCTACAGCTGTGGTTTTTAGTGCGCTTATCAGAGCCACTACGCCTGCCTCTGAAAGGCACAACTCTAAAAGTGTCGGTGTTTTTGGATGTGTTCAAACAGGGCAGTCTCGCATCCATATCACCTCTGTCATCGGTATTCACTGTTATTATCATTACAGCCGTGATGGCTCGGTTAGGCGCAGATGTCCTCGCTGGGTACGGCATTGGGGCGCGGCTTGAATTCCTCATGACCCCGCTAATTTTTGGCATAGGGTCAGCGGCCATTACCATGGTGGGCGCACACTTTGGTGCCGGTCACTACGCCAGAGGCGTTAGAATTGGCTGGGTATCGTCACTCTCAGCGGCGGGCCTGGCAGGGTTCATGGGTATACTGTTAGCATTGTTCCCCGACGTTTGGGCCAATCTTTTTACCGACGTTGAGAGCGTCCGCGCGGCTTGCCGCAGTTACTTGCAAATCGTCGGCCCCTCCTACGCATTTTTTGGCCTTGGCCTGTGTCTGTACTTCGCCTCTCAGGGCGCACGACAACTGTTGTGGCCGGTTATGGGGGCTTTTTCACGCCTACTGGTTGTGGCTATTGGCGGTTGGTATCTCAGCACTCAATCCGGCTCAACCACCGCCGACTACTTTTTCCTTATCTGCATTGCCATGATCACCTACGGCACCGTCACTGCAGCAACTGTGTATCTTGGCGCCTGGACTCGGCATCTTGGAAAATCATCTGGGTAACACCACTTGGCCAGATTTGATCGAGGACGCAGTTGAATAATCTGCCGATTAACTCCGTCCATTTCCTGGCTGAAAATATCAGCGAACACAGTGTACAAATGCAGGGAAACCTGTCAAACTTTATTATAAATAACTTATAATAAAGGAGAGGGGGTCATGGACAACTCAACAAATTATCACCAAGGTCGAAGAGTAAATGATGCCGATAGCCACATCACAGAGTCACGGGGATGGCTAGAAAGTTACTGTAGTGATTATGTCAGGAAAAATCTTCATCCAGGCGTTATCCCGCTGGACATGCCCGAGCTCGATCCGTTAATGGCAATGGCTGACAATCGCCTTGCCGGGAATGATCCGAAACTGACCGAGGTCTTAACAAAAGATCTGTTCGGTTCGCCGGGAAAACGTAACTTGTGGGCCGCCTATGGCGCCATAGACAAATACGAGCGCAGTAAATCCCTCGACATTGCTGGAATCTCACGCCAACTGGTCTTCCCAAGTATCGCAGCCGCGCGCTTTTCGCGCTCTAAGGATCTCAAGGTGGTCTACGGAGGATGTGATGGGTTAAACAGAGCCATGGTGGACTTTTGCTCCGACGACCATCGACTAATTCCCGTTGGTTATGTCTCCTTCACTGATCCAAAACTGGCGCTAAAGACTGTCAAAGAGGGCATTAAAAAAGGTGTTAAAACGTTCTGGATTCGAGCCGACGCAGAGCAGGGTCGTGCCCCCTCTCATATCAGCTATGATCCAATCTGGGCGGCCATGGAGGAGGCTGATGTTTCGGTAGCTCTGCACATTGGCAGTGGCGTAAATATGACTGCGGAGTATATGAACACCGGAGTGGAGCGGGTTTTAGAGGGCAATTTTGCTAATATTGAGTCAACTAAACCAAAGGATATCCCCGTACTTCACCATGCTATTGAGCGTTGGCTAACCTGCATGATTTTCGACGGTGTTCTCGAACGCTTTCCTAGGCTCATGATCGGTTTCTTTGAGGTAGGTGCAAACTGGCTGCCAGCATCAATGGCCAATATGGATATTGGAGTCAGAGAACTGGGTAAATTCGATATTGCTCTTAGAGCGCTTTCGATGAAACCATCCGACTACATCAGGCGCCAGATCCGAGTGGCGCCTCTGCATATGGAGGATACAGGTTGGATTTTGAGAAATGTGGGCAAAGATATATTGATGTTTAACACTGACTATCCCCACCCCGAGGGTGGCAAGGATCCCTACGGAGCCTTTAACCGAAGTCTGAACGCAGTAAATCCTACTGACGAGGAACTTGATCATTTCTATGCCAAGAATTTTGAAAGCTACTTAAATCTTTAAACAGTTATAATTGTGAGCAAATCTGAGACTCACACTCCTAGGCCGGATACATTGTGTACAGTGGTTTTGGACAGTGATCTGACAGCTATGATCAATCGTTCTATACTGTGCCAATGAAATCTACCAGAAGAACCAGGCTTTCCAATGAACAGCGTCGGACGCAGCTCCTCGACGTGACTCAAGAATTGATCCTTGAGCAGGGACTCAACGCTTTCACTATGGAGACTCTCGCGCGCCGAGCCGATGTCAGTAATCCATTGGTTTACAAATATTTCAGCACGCGCTTAGAGCTACTACAGTCCCTGCTAAAACGAGAGTTCGATTTGTTCTATGGGAGTCTGTTGAATCAGCTCAATGATGCGGAGGAAATTGTTGATATCATCCGAATTTTCGTCGGCATCAACTTTGATGACAATGCTAACGGTAAAATTTTACCTGCGCTTCTGCACTTATCCGATGTAAGTGAAATTATCGGTGATGCCGGTAAGAAACAGCGAGACAACGTAAGAAATATTTTGGTCCTGAGTATTGCGAAAACCTTTGGAGTCACCATGAATGAAGCAGTGTCACTGGCAAAAATGGCCTCTGGCGCCTCCATCGCCTCGGCTGAGCACTGCCGTGATCAGGCTGGCAACGTCGAGGAATCTATAGACAAAACAGTTCAGTTTATTCTCGGCGCCATGGAGCCATTCAGGAAGTAAGCACTTATTCAACAATAATTTTTATTTACTGTGAATCTCATTTCAATGTGGGTAAAAAAAAGCCGGCGACTCGTCGAGCCGCCGGCACTCCAAAACAACTCAGTCACTAAAACTCGAAAGTCATAGTCAGGCCAACCATCTTCGGTTGATTTGGAAATATATTAAATGTTCCACTTTGCACAACGCCGGGAAAGGCACCTGTAAAGTACTCATCATCATTGATATTCCGACCCCACAAACGCAGATTCAACCCACTGGGAAACGACAATCCAGCGCTCGCACCAGCGGTTCCAACCTCTCTGGTGAGGTTCTCAGGAACATTAGTCGCCGTTCTCGTCTCGCTCTCGTAGATATAATCAGCGCGCACATAGCCCTCAACTCCACTGTCCAAGGCAAATTGGTAGGTCAAAGAACCGGTAAAATTTCGCTCTGAGATGCCCGATGGCTGCTCGCCAGACAAATCAACCGGCGCACCGCCTGGTCCAGAGGCACCGACATACTCATCATAAATCGGATCCATGAAGGTCCCGGCCAAGTTTACAATCAGTGCATCGGTGGCTGCGTAAGTAACGTCAAACTCCACACCCGTCGACGATACTTTACCTGCGTTGGAGAGAACAAAACCTGTTCCATTGAACGCATTGGCTTGGAAATCCTCAATTGACTGATCAAAAATAGCGATATTGTAGGCTCCGCGATCAAACCGCCCTTTTATGCCCAGCTCTAAAACCATGGCTTTTTCAGGATCTGCATATCGCGTCCCGTAAGTTTGGTTGATCTGCAGTAGCCCAGCATCACTCAGTGCTTGCTGATCCTCGATGAACGGCCGCGCATCGCCCCCAAGATTCCAAGATGTAGCCTTAAATCCTGTCGCTGCAGTGGCATAGACATTCATAGAGTCGTTCACTTCGTAGGCCAAGCGCGCAGTCCAAGTGGTTTTACTGTCATCAGATTTTCCATCTTCCACAACATTGGGAAAGTCCAAAAACCGCGGTCTAAACTGCAACCCTTGAAGACTTGGAATAAAAGGTGCCAGTGGCGTACCAGCTAAAGTCACGGTCAAATCTGTATTGGAGTATTCATCGTTATTAAAGGTGTTGTAGGCGGCAACATCCTTTTTATCATTGGTGTAATTCAACCCAAGGGTCGCAACGAGCGAATCGGTCACGGCGTAATCAACAGTGGCGAATATTGAATAGGCCTTGTTGTCCTGTTCGAAACCCATACCGGTTAAAATATCAGTGGAAAGAACCGAACCAGGCGCAAGACCTGACAGCGCTTCAGCTCCGGCAATCGCAGCTGGGCCACCAAAAAGCACGTCGGCATAGGCTCTGATACTATCACCAAAGTCGGTATAACCGGTTTGATCAATGGACTCATCGAAATAATAACCACCCACCATCCAGCTCAATGGACCATCGCCGTTAGATGTGGCACGAAGCTCCTGGGTGAAAGTACTTATCTTGGTTGCGCCACCGGTTTTCACAATATCCAAGCTGGTAAAGTCCACATCTCCGGCACTAGAACCCTCATTGGTACGCTTAGAGGTGATCGATGTCACAGAAAAATCGTCATAGTCAATATCAATCTGTGCCGATATACCGCTATCATCAATGATATTAAATGGATCGACGGAAACTGCAGAGACGTAGCCAAATGGCTCATCTGCACTCAAGACGGTGCCACCAAGCGCCTGAATTGCCAGCGCTGTGGGGCCATTAATAACATTGCTCACCGCACAGCAAACTTCGTCAAGTCGACTTTTGTCGGCAATAATTCTGACACTGGTGTCATCATTGACCTCCCACAGAGCTTGGGCGCGGATGTTCCAGCGATTTCGATCGCCTAAAGCACCTTCACCATCCAGTCGCTCGCTATATCCGTCTCGCGTGTTGTGACCTGTAGACAAACTAAGCGCTACAGTGTCACTCACTCCACCTGACAGGTAAGTGCCAAATCTGCGTTGATTGTAGTTGCCAACCTCTACTTCAACATTGCGTACCGTTTCGAAAGAGGGAGCCGCGGTAACAATACTCAGTACACCAGCTGATGCGTTCTTGCCAAACAGTGTGCTCTGTGGTCCACGCAACACCTCAATACGTTCCAAACGAGGCAGATCGCCAATTTGAGCGCCTGCTCTGGAACGATAAACACCATCAATAAAAACACCTACGGACGGCTCAATACCGGTGTTGTTACTGCCGTTTCCGAAGCCACGAATATTCAAGTTTTGTCCGGCAGATGTCTGCACCGTTGTCACCCTTAGCGATGGCAACAGTATTTGCAAATCGCTGATATTAGATACGCTGGCTCGCGTAATCTCTTGTTGATCAACGACAGATACCGCAATGGGTGTCTCCTGAAGAGTCTGCTCGCGCTTTGATGCGGTGACAATAATTTCGTCAATTGATGTATCAGCAAAACTCGATACAGACAGCGCCGGCAATAGAATTACCGCTGCCGAGCGCCAACTTGCCCCAAGCGTGAACTGATGGTGTTTTTGCAAAAACCAATGTATTGGTCTACTTATCATTTTTCTGCCCCTAGATTTACGATAGTTTTATTAGATGAAGTTTATAATTGTGGTGTCTAAGATAAACCAACCCTATCAGTAAATCAAATACAGCGGCCATTAAAATGCCCAGGCATCCATTTTAGTTACAGACAACAGCGATTGCGGATCAACAGCTTGCCGTAATGCGAAAATATTGCCGTGCAGATCTCGCGCATAAACTTGCCAAAATCCATCAAATTGCAGTGGCTCACTGAAGAAGTCCAAACCCAAGGTCTTTAATCTTTGATATTCTGCATCTATATCTGACACCTCGATAGAAAATGAGTACCCCAGAGAGGTGGGGTATCTCTTATCTATGGCTTGCGTGGTGATTGGACTGATATACTGCCAAAATTCTATGACTTTGGATGCCTTATCCAACTTAAACCAACCGCCATAAAGATCAACGTTGTCAATATCAACAATCGCATCCAATCGAGTATTATCCGATACGCGAGTGAATCGAAACGGTTTAAAACCCAAAACCTGTTGGTAAAACTTCATCAGCTCAACAATATCGTGAGTGGCTATGGCCACTTGGGACATCCACAAATTTTCACTGTCATTGTCAAGTACAACATCCAAACCTGCACGACGAATAACAGTTGGATCCAACTGTTCTAGCTCAATCATGTTGCCATCTGGATCATAGGCGTAACCATAGGTCACCCCATAACCGCCTAAATCAATGGGTTGATTCCCGCGGGACAATGGTTTGGCCCCAGCGCTAATGAACCGATCCCAACCGGAACTGGTTATTGGCGACTGGAAACATGTGTGAGTCATACCCGGCCCTTGAGGCAATATTTTGTCAGTCATTTCATCACTATTGCCTTCAAACTCGGTTAACTCCAAGAGCATATTTGGACCCTTTAAAACAGCAATTTTAAATGAAACATCCTCCTGCGCATAAAGGGTGTCAGCCGCTTCATTGTCTGCCACTTGGCCTTGCCTAATCAGGGCAAACCCTGTCGCTGCCAGATAGTAATCCAATGCCACATCGAGATCTCTGACCGACAGGCCGATATGATTTAATCCCATCACACTGGTGGTGGCATCTTCCACCGTCGCGTTCCTATCCACATCCAAGGTTAAAGTCTCAGCCGAGACCAACGAGTGCTGTTGCAGACCAAAAACGGCTAAAAATAGTTGTAATTTAAGGCGATAAACCGACATCATAAAGAATTCCTCCGCCCGTTAGGGCTCTTTCTCGAGGGCGAATTTTAATAGCACATTACCCGGTATCTCAGCCCACTTATCGTACCCGGAAGTGACAAACAGCATTCCATTGACAATGACTGGACCATCAGCCTCTATGGAGCCTCCCCGGCCGGAAAAACCATTCACAGAGACAAATTCTCTGTGCGTGTTAAAGGTCCAGAGAATATCTCCATTATCCGCGTCAAAAGCTCGCAAATATCCGTCCATACCTCCGGCAAAAACCAACCCCGGACTACTACTAACAGCAGCGGAAATACCTTGAAAACATGCAAACTCAATTCCTTCAGGACATACATTGGGCAGCACTTTGCGCCACACAAAAGCGCCGGTATCTGGATTCAAGGCATGAACACCGGGATAGGCTGCACCCTGATTATATTTGTTATTGGTCGGCAGGTCAGAGACGCCTACATAAAGTCGATTACCGTCACTGCTCATACCCCAGTGCACTCCGCCCATGGTCCCGCCACTACCCACACGTTGACGCCAAAGTATCTTTCCCTGTTGATCGGGGTCCATGGAATAGGTCATGCCCGATTTTTGTCCCACTAATAACCGATCCCTGCCAGTTTTAGATGTTGTCAGTACCACTGATGCGCCAATGTCGTAATCTGGGCCATCCTCTTCCGGACAATTGCTGGTGTTGCGCGAGCAGGCGCCATTCCAAGCGTCATTTTCGGTGACCTGCGAAACCCACTTAAGGTCGCCGTTTTCAGTGGCAATGGCGATGACAGCATCACTTGTGTTGGTCGCTGGAGAAGAATAATTTTGCCCGGTGGTGACATAGATGAGATCGCGCTTTTTGTCCAGGGTGGGGCTTGACCAAATGGGCGCGCCAGAGGGGCCAAAGCGATGGACACCAGCGGCGTTCTTACCTTGCAATTCAGATTTTTTGGTTGTGTAAGTGCGCCAGTGAAGATCACCATTCTCAATATTCAAAGCGACCAATGCACCGCGAAACGTACAACAGGCGTAATCATCCTGCGCTGCAGGAACCACCTCTAACGAGGACACCGGGACGTAGACCATCCTACTGTCCGACATAATAGAGCCGGTAATGGTTGCGTAGAGATGATCATCTACCTTGGTTTTCCACAACAGCTGTCCAGTTTTTGCGTTCAGAGCATAGACGTTAGCCTTAAAATCACCAAAAAAAAGTCGTTCAGTGGCAACACCATTCTCCGAATGCTTGTCAGATTGTAGCCGGATTGCACCACGCACCTCATTTTCTGCCCGAAATACCCAATAGATGCAGCCCCTGTCTGTATCCAAGGCATAGACGGTACCGTCTTGACTGCCAATATAAGTTGCATCTGGGGTAACTGTGGGCTGGGATCTCACTCGGGTGCTGTTGGGAAATGCGAATGCCCACTGTAACCTGAGACCTTTAACTGTGTCTTTTGTAATGATGTTCTCATCACCTTGGAAACGTCGGTTATCCGATGTACCTCCCCAGCCAGTCCAAGAGGCGCCAACACCAGACTCTGGCACTTCACCCACTTCACACATTGCAGAACTCAGATTTATGGGCGCATTACGAGGTAGCTGCCCGGTGATATAATGGGCTACTTGGCGAATTTCATCAGCTGACAGTGACAGTGCCGCCGTGCTCATAACACCGCTCGTCAGCGATTTCACAATTCTCTCGGAGGGATAGCCCTTTAGGGCATGAATCTGTGGTGCCTCCGCCATGCCACCTGAATGGCAGTTTGCGCACATAACTTGATAATGTTGTTTGCCGGACAAATAATCCGCCGGTTGAGTTTCATCTGCGAAAACAGAAGCGTGCATCGGCAGAGTTAATACTAAAAGGGTTATAAAACTGCGGAGCACCTTAAATGGAACCTGGCACAGTAGTGGCAATGGTAGTTGGAATAAACGAGTTGAACACTGGTTTTTTGTCGTCATATCTCAGACCAACCGCTTACCCATGCTTGAGAACCCTCTGCTTAGATTCGTATCGGTATTTATCTGGGAACAACAGTAACACTTTTCCACCATTTGGCTATACATTTTATTATAAGTTTTATTAAATAACTCTTGTTTGGCGAGCCATAATGCCTCAATCTATGCGTTCAAGATTAGAGCAACACCAGAAAAGAGCGAACAAAAAATAACTCTGGATTCATACATGGCCAATTCGACGTGAGAGGAGCAATAAAGTGCATGTTTTTACATTTAAGTTGACGCGAAAGTTGGCAGATGGCAAAGCTGCTGCAGTACTATGAATACATCCCTTACTACCAGCGCTAAGGTTTTTCTTGTATTTGTCCTACTGATCGCCGTTGATTTAGTCCAGGCTGAAAGTCCCTCTGTGACCTTTTTAAATCAACAGATCAAAGATCCATCACATCACTTTTCTGATCATTATCTCACCGTCAACGGCCACCAACTGCATTATGTCAGCGCTGGCCAGGGTGATCTGATTATCTTCTATCATGGTTTTCCGTCTTATTGGTATATGTGGAAAAATCAACTGCTGGAGCTTGTTAAAGATTATCGAGTGGTGGCGGTAGATGGTCTCGGCGCAAATCTCTCGGCGAAACCAAGCAAACTGACACCCTATCGCGTCGATTCATTGGCAACTCAAATTTACCAGCTATCTCAGGCCCTCAACGGTGATAAAAAATTCGTATTGATCGGTCATGATTGGGGGGGAGCCCTGGCCTGGTCATACGCTCAACAATACCCAAAAACCCTCAACAAACTGGTGGTATTAAATGCACCACCAACTAATTTGTTTCTTGAACTGTTGAGGTCCAATACTGATCAACGCGGTGCATCAAGCTACATTGATCGCCTCAAGCTAGTCGCTAAGACGGATGAAATAAGTTCTGAATACGCTAACCGAATGTCTAAATTTGCCTACGCCAACCTGCGACAAGAGGGTCATGTCTCTGATGCCGAAGCAAAACTTTACCAAACCGCACTCACCAGACCAGGTGCAATTGCTGGAGGTATCAGATGGTATCAAGCCAATATTCCAAGGTTTGCAGAAATTGCTGACGAAGATTTTTGGCCGTCTCCGAAAGCCAGCACAGAAGTTACAAGTCTACTCATTTGGGGGCAAGACGATGGCACTTTTGTCCCAGCCTTTCTCGAGCAATTGCCAATCTATGCGAAGGATCTAACAATTGAAGTGCTGCCAAACGTTGGACACTGGCCAGCGCTCGAAGCCCCTGATGAAGTCAATGAATTACTGAGAAATTTTATTAAATCACCTTGATATACCAGTCTTACTGGTCTGATCCTGCGGTGTTCGGCATCAAGCTCCCAACAGGCTCTGCCCACAGACTCGCACCATATTGCCATTGATGCCCGCCGCCTGCGGACTGAGGTAAAAACCTATCACTTCGGCCACGTCCACTGGCAGGCCTCCCTGTCCAAGAGAGGACAGTCGCCTACCCATCTGCCGAGTGACAAAAGGAATCGCCGCGGTCATCTGAGTTTCGATAAACCCAGGGGCCACGCCATTGATAGTAATTCCTCTGGCCGCACATTTCTCTGCCAGCGATTCAACCTCACCGATCACAGCGGCTTTGGAAAACCCATAGTTAGTTTGGCCAACATTTCCAGCGATACCACTGATTGAGGCAACACCAACGATCCTACCACCATCATCCAACAGCTGGGTGTCCAGCAGCACACGGTTAATGCGCTGCACAGCGCCCAAGTTGATCTGCACCAATAAATCCCACTGATGAGGGGTCATTTTAGCCAGCATCTTGTCTCTGGTGACGCCGGCATTGTGAACAATGGCATGCAGTGTTGGCGCCTGAGCAGCACAAAAATCTCGCAATCGTTCCGCGGCATCGGTGTCGGTAATATCCAAAGGCAAACTTACACCGCCAATGGCTTGCATTTCTGCCGCCAACTCATTTTCAGAGGGGGGAATATCCACACCAATCACTGTAGCGCCGTCTCGTGCCAGTGTCTGGCTTATTGCCAGCCCAATGCCTCGCGCAGCACCTGTCACTAAGACAGTTTTCCCTGTTAGCGGTGCAGTCCAATCTGCACTGATATTGGCCACCGGCGCACCCACCGTCAGTACCTGAGCATTCATAAAGGCCGAGCCTGCAGACAGCATAAACCGCACGGGTGCCTCCAGCGCCTGCTCACCTCCACTATCCACAAGTATCAAGTTAGCAGTGGCGCCCTTGCGACCAATCTCTTTGGCTACTGACTTAACAAAGCCAAGCAATCCACGCTGCAACGCCGCCTGCTCAGTATCATCCAGTGCACTGGGCTTATGACCGACAACAATAACGCGCCCGGAAGGGGCAAGCGAACGGATGTGTTGATTGAAAAAACGGTACAACTGCTGGCTCTGCTCAGCATTGGTTATGCCCGAGGCGTCAAACAACAGGTTACCGCTATCGGGCAGAGACTCACCCTGTACATTGACACCTGCGGCCGCGATAAAACTGTTCATGGTTGTGGCAAAAGCTGCCCCATCACTGGCACCTAACAACAGATCACCACTGAGCTTGTGCGGCTGTCTGGGGTTCTCACGGGTCAGCGGAACTGGATCGGGGAGTCCCACAGCGGCAAAAATCTTTTTACCGATGGTTGAGTTGGCGAGCTCTAAATACTTATCTGACATGTGGCGTTTCCTGAAACGGTGTTTAATCCTGTGATGATTATTTTACTCCCTAAAATCAACTTGTGGTTGGCCGAGATGACAATTAATCCCACTTCACAGCCAATGGTTTATGATTTAAGCCAATTTATGATTGATGGTATCATCCATTTTCTAATTTTGTACCCAACAGGACACCATCACCATGACATCGATTCGTAAAGTCGCCATTATCGGCGGTAATCGCATCCCCTTTGTGCGCTCCAACACCAGCTACAGCCGTGCCAGTAACATGGACATGCTCAGTGCTACCCTTGAAGGACTGGTACAGCGCTTCAATTTGAACGGTGAACGCCTGGGAGAGGTTGCAGCAGGTGCAGTGATGAAACACTCTCGCGATTTTAATTTGGCCCGAGAGGCCACCTTAAACTCTGGTCTATCACTGCAAACGCCGGCCTACGATGTACAGCAAGCCTGTGGCACCGGCTTGGAAGCGGCTATTCTGGTGGGAAACAAAATTGCCCTAGGGCAAATTGAATCTGGTATTGCTGCTGGAACAGACACCGCCAGTGACGCACCTATAGCACTGAATGAAAAGTACCGGCATATGATACTGAGCCTAAACCGGGCCAAAACCACGGGTCAACGATTAAAAGCGCTGGCCAGTATTAGACCCAGCTTTATACTGCCACTGTTGCCAGCCAATGCGGAACCACGCACAGGTCTGTCCATGGGTCAACACTGCGAATTAATGGTTAAGCACTGGGGTATCAGCCGTGAAGACCAAGATCAACTGACCTTCAACAGCCATCAGAATCTAATGGCTGCCTACCAGCGTGGATTTTTTGATGACTTGGTTAAACCCTTCAATGGTGTCGAACGCGACGGTATTATGCGTGACACGCCACTGGAAAAACTAGCCAAGTTAAAACCTGCCTATGATCCGGTTAATGGCACTTTAACTGCGGCCAATTCCACCACCCTGACCGATGGCGCCGCTGCCGTATTAATGGGTAGTGAAGACTGGGCAAAGCAACACAACTTACCGGTTCAGGCTTACCTGACCCACAGTGAAGTGGCTGCGGTGGACTTTTACAGTCAGGGTGAACAGAGCGAAGGCTTGCTCATGGCGCCGGCCTACGCAGTGCCCAGACTGTTACAGCGAGCTGGTCTAACCCTTCAAGACTTTGATTTTTATGAGATTCATGAAGCTTTTGCCGCGCAGGCGCTGTGCACCATGAAGGCTTGGGAAGACGCTACATTCTGTCAAGAAAAACTCGGTCTGGATGCACCTCTGGGCAGCATTGATCGGTCAAAACTCAACGTCAATGGCTCCAGTGTCGCCACTGGCCACCCGTTTGCTGCCACCGGTCCAAGAATCATCGCCACCTTGGCCAAGTTGCTGGAACAGAAAGGTGGAGGTCGCGGATTAATTTCTATCTGTGCCGCCGGCGGCCAAGGAGTTACTGCCATCTTAGAACGCTGACAGGCAATTCTTGTAAGTTAGTGCTTACTATTTTATGAGTACCCACCTTCTCAAATCTGGCAGCAGACTCCACCAGCTGAAGCGTATGATCAATCCTGGCTATGATCGCATTTGGGACTGCTGCTGTGACCATGGACTCTTGGGCATGTCACTGTTGCAGAACCAGTACGCCAGCGAAGTAATTTTTGTCGATGTGGTGGACAGCATCACTGAACATCTCACCGACAAACTGACGCAAAACTTCCCAAGACATCAATATAACTGGCAGGTGCTTTGTGATAATGTCAACAATCTAGCGGTGCCCGCAGATGACAGCCAATTGTTTATTATTGCCGGCGTCGGCCCGGATCAGACCATCGACTTTATCAATAGCTTGTGCGCCTCTGCAAAACATACGCCCATCGATCTGCTGACCTGCTCGGTAAGCGGAAATTATGCTGTGCGCAAGGCGTTAATCCATCAGGGCTATAAGTTAAACAGTGAGCAACTTATCGTTGACAACAATCGTTTCTATGAAGCGATTTATGTGTCTAAAAGTGGCAACAAAACACTGCAGGATGTTGGCAGTGAAATGTGGCAGTGGGATGATCCCGTACATCGAGATTATTTTCGCCGCGTGGTGGCCCACTATGAAAAAAAGGCTAAGGGCGATCCAGTCAAATTCAAACCCATTGTCGAACGCTATAAAACTGCTCCAGACGTCTTCGAACAGCTCGACTAAGTAAACTACGCAGACTCCATCAAAAAAACCACAACCACAGTCTTTGCATAAGCGCCCACAGCACCAATCTTTGTATCCCCGGGGATTGATTTTAATTTAAATCAGAATTATGAACAAAGCGATCTGTACTACTGTTACCATACGCCGGTTTTTGTCGCCGCTGATTAAACTATTACCGAGGCAAACTACAGTGTCTACCAGCTAGAAAAGGAATTTAAACTCATGAATCTCTCTACAGTAGCGTCGAATGCAGTGACTAAAAAACGTATTGCATCCATCGATATCATGCGCGGTCTTGTCATCCTATTGATGGCTGTTGACCATGTTCGGGAGCGCTTTTTTTATCATCTCAATGTAGCAGATCCCATGGATCTAGAGGCCACGTCTCCAGCGTTGTTCTTCACTCGCATGGCCGCACACCTGTGCGCACCAACATTTGTGTTTCTCACCGGACTGGGGGCATGGCTTTACGCTCATCCGGCGAATAATCCACCGCGATCGGCCAGCGAATTTCTGTTTAAACGCGGTGTTTTTCTGGTTTTTATCGAGATCACTTTGGTCAACTTTTCCTGGTTTGGCAATGTCGACACCATCTACCTGCAAGTCATCTGGGCCATTGGCGTGAGCATGATCGTTCTATCATTGATGGTCAGGCTGCCCTACTTACTCATCGGCGTCATCGGTTTTGTTATTGTGGCAGGCCACAATTTGCTGATACCCATATCATTTGATCCAAATGATATGGGTTACACCCTCTGGACCATACTGCATGACCGCGGATTTATTTATGAGGGTGATATTCGTGTAAAAGCCAGTTATCCAGTGCTGCCTTGGATTGGCGTTATTTTACTCGGCTATTTTGCCGGCCCGCTATACGCGCAAACCATGGAAAGACTGGCAAGACGCAAACAACTTATCGCAATAGGGATGAGCCTATTGGCCTGTTTATTAGTACTTCGAGGATTCAATATTTATGGTGAACTGCTGCCTTGGCAATCTCAAGGCAGTACTCTGTTAACCTTGATGGACTCGGTCAACTTTACCAAATACCCACCATCACTGAACTTTTTGATGCTAACCATTGGTGTAACTCTGCTACTCATGGCATGGTTTGAAAAGCTTTCCAATAAAGCCATGGATGTGCTCGAGGTATTTGGCTCGGCGCCGATGTTCGTCTATATCTTGCACCTCTATGTGCTGCTCGTCAGCTACCGAATTGTGCTTGGTGTTCTGGGCCCCAACGCGGGGGATTTGTTCGCTCTCGACCATGTCTGGCAAATATGGGTGGCAACGGCCCTACTTGTATGGGCGCTCTACTACCCGACTAAAGCATTTGCAAAGTTCAAGCACAGTACAAACATCGCCTGGGTAAAATACTTTTAACAGACAAAGTTACCCTTTCCTGTTGTCGACTGCGGTAGAATGTTGGCAAACAATCTATGCTAAACGAGGAAACCCCATGTCCCAATTTGCAGGAAAAACAGCAATTATCAGCGGTGGCGCAGAGGGCATAGGCTTTTCTATCGCCACAGCCTTGGGCGAGCAAGCAATGAATATAGTCTTGGCCGATATCGATAAAGAGACTCTTAAAAAAGCGCGTCTCAAACTGGAAACCGCCGGCATTCCAGTATTGGCTGTGGCCCTCGATGTAGCGGATGAAGCACAGTGGAACGAAGTTGCAGAGCGCACCATATCGCGATTTGGTAAAATCCATATGCTGGTAAACAACGCCGGAATTGGTGGCGACACTGGGCCAATTGAAAATGCACAGACCGGGGGATGGCAGTGGGCGCTAGACGTCAACCTGCTGGGTGTGGTTTATGGCACTAAGGTCATGGTGCCGTGGATAGCGCAACAGGGTGAGGGCGGTTGGATCGTCAATGTCGCCTCCATGGCTGGCATGGGTGGCATTCCCTATAACAGTGCTTACACTGCCACGAAAACCGCAGTGGTGGCCCTATCCGAGAGCTGGGCGATGGAATTGCAGTCTAAAAATATTAAGGTATCTGTGCTGTGCCCCGCCTTTGTGCAAACGCGTATTTATGATTCAGACAGAAACCGACCAGGGAAATATAAAAATGAAAGTGGCAAAGAAATTGAGGAGTCTCGCTTTGCCGAGAAGACTAAGAGCATGGTGAAGAACGGTATTGATGTCTCCATTGTTGGCAAGCGGGTAGTTGAAGCGCTCAATACAGGGGAGCTGTATATCTTTACCCACCCGAACTACCGTGCCCTTGTACAGCAGCGATTTCAGGCTATTGATGCGGCATTTGAAAGAGCAGCCCAAAGTCCACTGTTGCAACATGTGGTCAAGCAAAAAGTAGATTTTTCTTAATTTTTTTCTTTAGTACATGAAGCCAGTTAGGCTGCTCGAACTGATCTGTAACGGCTAACTGCCCAGCGCGTTAACCAGTATCGAGTTGACTGTGCTGCCAGCATTTCGATGCTTGGCTATCGCTTGGTAGTCATCCGATGTCATCCACGCCAAGGCTGATTCTTTTGATGGGAACTCAATAATGACCGAACGGGTGTCATTCCATTCACCTGCCAATACTGTGGGGTCCTCATCAACACTCAACATTTTGCCGTCAAACTTCTTAAACACGTCGTGAAAGCCGGCTGAGTATTTATCATACTCACTGCGGTCATGTATTTTAAATCTGGCAATGATGTATACAGTCATGATCTTTTATTCCCCAAGTTTTTTATTTTGGCTGTCACCCTATCCAGAAAATCCCTTTTTAGCTAGCCA